>CAYLOJ010000038.1:0-2606 GCA_964385285.1 uncultured Gammaproteobacteria bacterium | reverse complement strand
CACATTTTTATTTGGCATCTTTGATAACTTTGAGCTCAACTACAATATCAGAAACCACGTTCCAATAGTGTTGCTGGGCAAACCGGCGAGCTTCTTCTGATTTTTTGTCCCAGGGATCGTTAAAATAAGCTGTCATATTAGTCACCTCAAAATTACACTTGATAGGATAATGATCTAGCTTTTCCCGCTCACGCCAAGTCTTTTGATAATAGAGCCAGGTGGATTCTGATATGCTGCGGGTATGTGTAGGATCTCCTGTGGCACGCATTGAAGTGTAATACGGTGCCAAAAAAGTAACCTTAGCGCCGTGCTGGCAGATACGCCACACCTCATCCATGAACTTCATCAGATCTTTGGTGTGTTCGACATAATGTGCTGCGTAGGCTTCCTCAACTAAATTATCAGCAAAAGGCTCCCATGGGAATTTCTCCAAATCCCAGACGAAATCCACCTCTGGTCCAGGAACTATATCCACCCCTTTGAATCCCGGTCGTTTGTTCTGCCCGCAGGCAATATCAAGCTTAATACCCATATTTTAGTTATTGATTACATACTGATAAGTTGCCGCAGAGATCTCTTTCATAAAGGCAGTTGCTTTCTCTTCATCTCCACCATTGGACCCAAGACACATGATATACGGCCTTTGTGGCGCATAGACAATTCCACAGTCAACAAATGTTTCCTGATTGGGAGCGATACCAACTTTATGTGCCACCACAATGCCGTCTGGAATACCGGCGACTATCTTTTCATTGAATCTGGTATGAGTCAATTTATCAAGAATCATCTGCGAATGTTCAGGGTTAATAAAGGTGGCGTTATATAGGGCTAAAAACATATTTGACAACAGTTTGACAGTAATCTTGTCGTACTTCGGCTGTTCACCAAATACATTGTGGTCCCAACCCATAGCCTGATAGACATCATCTAAAGGACTACTAAGACCGATCCGATTGAGAGACTTCATAACACCGTTAGCAGCGGTATTATCTGAGTCCTGCAACATATACGTCATTAATTCCTCCAATGAATAATTCTTACCAGCCCCGACTTTATAGAGATCTCCGAAATCCTTATTTAAATCCTGCTGCTCCAGACTATAGGTAGTGCCCAGATCAATCAGACCTTGCTCCACCGACCGCAGAAGTGTCATAGCCAGAGGCACCTTCACAGTACTAGCACCAGTAAATAACTCCCGTTCGTTCACCCCGACCCACGCGCCGTTATTGAGATAAGAAAAATATATATAGGTTTGTTGCGGATATTTCTTTTGAATCTCATCATACTGACTGCGAAGAGGCTGAAAATTAATAATAAAGTGACTAGCTTGTTTGCTTATCACAGTAGGATTTAACAAAGTTTGGTCTGGATGTTGTTCCTGCACAACTACCTGTTTTGATGGCGGGATAAATTTTCTGACCGCCAAAAAAGTACTGAAGCTTACAACAGCAGCCACTACAATAATAAGGACGCCTACTGCTTTCCACCTCACCATACAACCTCCGATTGCGGATCGAGATGGCCCACTTTGACGCGTGTATCACAAGCCACTTTGTACCCGAGTTTGCGAATATTTTCAAAAAAATACAGATCCTGAGTGTACATCTTTATCCCCGTCTGAGGATCATACTCGTTCAACGTCCGAAACCACGGTTTGGGTAGGCGCGGATCTTTGAATATATCCATCTTAAATAAAGTAAAACCCATACCTAATCCATCGCAACGCTGAATTTCATCACGTGGTGGTTGAGGACGAAAATGAAGATCATCGTCTTTACCTTCTCCATAAATCATGGGCTGACCATGCTCACCCTTGGTCCAATACAAACCACCGACAACATCGTAATCATTCATTGACTCATAGAGTTTCAACAAACCATCCGGTGGTGGCAAATTATCTTCCTCCATAGTCAGGATATATTTCCATTTCGATAATTCTGGATTAGCCAAAATCTGAGTGATCATATTATTGTAGGCATCTCCTACTTCCATACCAACAGCAAAGACTTTGGTACTTTTCTGATTCATGGGCGTAATCAATGACCACCAGGCAGACACGACTTTACAATGAATCATACCGCGTGTCGGGATAATAATAACTGTCGAAACATCCTTGTAGCTGTTCCCCTGAATGATAGTAGCGGTCCCCACGTCGTTGAGGATACCGCCACGTTCTGCGGCCAAATTTTTGATTGGTACTGTAGACATGAGTTAGAAATTGGTTTCGTAATCATTAAATAAAATATATGGTGAAAACCCGGCCCAAGCGCTGGCGCCGACAATCTGTGCCTTCGTGATGCTTGCGGGCATAGCGGTAGAAAAAGAAGTACCATAGTGCCCCCAATAAGGAAACCATTTGAAACTATTAGCAGTTGCAGCTGATACGCCCCACGTACCTGATATCTGATTCGACGTTCCCATACGATGACCCATCCACGAGGCTTGAGCAGCAAAATTGGAAGATCGCTGCCAGACCGCTACCCAGTACGAAGCCTGACTAAAGGTGGGCTGAACATTAAACTGACTTGAGTGAAAGGTCAAGAAACGCGGACCGTTACTCAGAGCTGAATTAGAAGTAGCCGCACCGACAGCAAATGAACTAGAAG
>CAYLOJ010000037.1:0-3150 GCA_964385285.1 uncultured Gammaproteobacteria bacterium | reverse complement strand
ACACCAGGCTCAGCATCAAACGGACCCTGTAAACACCAGAAACAGCCTCCTGCAAAAGTAGCGTGTTGTATTTGCATCCGATTATTATAAAGTATTTTAATCAAAGGCAACAGGCTCGCATCCACGGTTGTGAATGGAGCCTGAACCAGCAATCAAAAAAGTTCAAATCCTATGGTTTACCCTGATGGTCGCAATAATAATCGATCGCTTCATGCACAAACTGAGCTAAGCCAGGCGCATAGGCATCATAGGTCGCGGTAAACCGTGGATCTTCTACATACATCTTACCCAGATTGCGGAACATCTCAAGACTGCAATCGTAGAAAAAATTCACACTGGCATGACTGTTTGCAATCAGCACTTGAACGTCAGGATGCGCAATCCCCTTTGGCATCGCATCGGCTAATGCCTGCAGGTGACGTTTACTATCAGCCTTCAATTGCTCCATCTGCTGCTTGGTTAGCTGACTCACCCGCTGCTGACTTTGCTTGTAGGCTTCAGTGTTACCCCAACGGTCTTTCACCTCTTCTTGATATTGCTTCGCATCATTGTCTTTCCAAACATCGTAGAGTTGTTCTGGTTGAATCTGGTCTTGCTGTTGCATAGATTTTATAGTTTTAGTTAATGATTGAATCAGCTGATCGTAGCGTCGCTGTTTGTGTTTTAATAAACGTTTCTGCTCTTGCAATGCGGCGATAGCACTGTAGTTAGGCGCATGCATTATGCGTTTAATTTCCACCAGCGGAAATTCCAATTCTCGAAAGAACAGAATTTGTTGAAGTCTCAACAATTCTGGTTCTTCGTATTGACGATAGCCATTAGATAATAGACGCGACGGTTTGAGCAAACCGATGGCGTCGTAGTGGTGTAGCGTGCGCACGCTAACACCAGCTAAGGTGGCTAATTGTTGTATGGTGTACCCCATAAGTTCAGTCTAAACTATGACGTAACGTTAGGGTCAAGTAAAATAATAAACTTATCCACAGATCACTGTGTGATAAACAAGCCCTTTAGATCTGAGCGTAAAGTGAACCTAGACCACCTATTCCTGTTGAAGATCGAAAACCAAATCGTCGATCATAAATACTTGTCCCGTCCAACTGTTCAGTGGCCTGATCATCACCTCTTCCCTTGATTCGAGTCGTTTCGTGATGGACTTCATAAGTATTTCCATTATCACCAGTGAGGTACTGGTACGTCGAAATTTCAGACGCTACCTCACCACCCTGGGCATCATACTCAGAGACAGTTTGGCTAATGAGGCGGCCATCATCTTCAAACATATTACGGACAACTTTACGAATCCGCCCATCCACCTTCAAGATTGATGTAATCGGGAACCCCGTTTCGGCATCATGTTCAACGTCCATTATACCTGCCACATGACCGTCTGCAGTGAGATGAAGTTCTTGTTTTAAGCGCACGGCACCTTTAACTCTAACAAAGCGCGCTTCCGATTCCACCTGTTGTTTCAATGGATCCAGACGGGTTGGTTCTACCTGGTAGACATTTGGGTGATCAGGTGGTTCAGTAGCCTGTGGGTATAAAGTTCTGACCCGCTCCGGCACTTTCCAAATGCGTAATTCTTGTGGCGTACTGGAATATGGTAGATGATAAGCTAATACTCCTCTTCCAATATCAACCACAGCTGGCCTACCATCACGTATCCCCGCCTCTTTCAATAAATCAGCTTTGGACAATAGAGTTTCTCCTGAATCCAAAGATACTGCGACATCGTTTGGAGTTAATTGCTCGTTAACAACGGGAGCTGCCTTCTCCCCTGTTTGATCCGTAGATTTAGGTGGTTCCTCTAAACCGCGCACTGGATACTTATAGCGCTCCAATTGGCTCATAATAGCAAAAGGTTAGCATAAATAACACACTGCGTCAATTGCGATTGTATTATCGTGCTAAAACAGTTTAGTAGGGTTTCCAATCGAAGACGGTCTTCCCGTTCGTGTTCACTACATGCACTGCTTTTTGTGCAATCGTGACTGAGTAATCGGGATTACGAATTGTTCCAAAGATGGCACGTTTTTCTAATTTCATTACGCGTGTGCGTGGATGGTAACTATAGACTTTAAAGTAGATCTTATGATCACGGCTGGTAGCGGACACAATCTCATCGGTCTGACGATCGCCTCTTAAGTTTCCGACGGCCAGTTTGCGCCAGTGTACTTTGGGTGAGATACGTTTTTTGCGTTGCAGTGTCCCACCCAACGTATACACAGATATAGTACTACCCGAACGATTTTTGACGGTGTAGATGTAAACTTCGCTACTGGCTAACCCGATGCGCGGAATCACACCACCAACAGGGTAGGCTTGCCAGTCTGCCAGCACCTGGCCATCTTGTCCGATAATGACCACATTACCCGCGCCAACCTGCGTTCCACGGACATGTGAGATTTGTGCCAGATCAATGTTATCATCTTCACCTTGATCTGACAGGACAATATCTAAAATATTACTGTTGGTAGTTTGACCCAATGGATCAGTGGCTGTAAACGTCACTGCATCACTACCACTAAAATCCGCTGGTGCAGTAATGGAAACATAGTGATCTGTTCCAATGGTGACAGCGACAGTTTGTGGGGCAGTGTTAGTGTAACTAAGTGTTTGGCCTTCAGGATCAACAAAATAATCATCTAAATTAAAGATGTTGCTCGCACTCTGCCCAGCTAGCAACGATACAATTGGCAGGCTGCCAGAAAAGACCGGGCTGCCATCAGAATCATTAACGATAATCGTTACATCATCACTACTACTCGCAGTACCATCGGTAACCATAAAGGTGATACTATATACACCAACTAACGCAGATCCTGGATTCCAATTAAACGACGCCGTGCCATCATGATGATCTGTTAGTAAATCGACCACCGCTATATCTTGGTTAGCAAAATCACCTTGCACATCCACCAAACTGTAGACAATGGCATCGCCTTCTCGGTCTGTGGCAGTCATATCAATGGTAAGCAGATCACCCTCATCAACCGATGAATCTGGAATAATCGATAAAGTAGGGGCATCATTTACTGGAGTCACTGTAATAGTGAAGGTTTGTACTAAAGCTGTATCATTACCGCCGTTGGTAATACCACCATTATCTTTAGCAAGAATTGAGACAGTGGCACTTCCACTACTGTT
>CAYLOJ010000036.1:0-3375 GCA_964385285.1 uncultured Gammaproteobacteria bacterium | reverse complement strand
GTAGTGTGTGGTATTCCAAATTAATGTTTGGTAATGCTTGGATGAAGTTAGCCGGCCTAAAGATGGAACAGATGAAAGATGCTGGAAAGGCGATGGTCGTTATGGTTATCTGCGCACTCATTCAGGCGTACGTGTTTGCGCATGTCATCGACGCGTTCCAAGGTGATACCCTCATGGAAGGTTTGACTGGTGGTTTCTTTATGTGGTTAGGGTTCGTAGGACTAGTCTTATTAAATGAAGTTACCTTCAACAAGCGACCGTTCAAATTGTGGTTAATTACTGCCGGTTATCAATTAGTCAATTTGTTGGTGGGTGGAGTGATTTTGTCTCTTTGGCAGTAAATAAGTAGCTAACGATTTTGTAACAGCCATATAACCTCACACTCTAAGTGTGGGGTTATTAGTTTATGTGCGCTATTCGGATCAGCCAGTAGCTTGACAAAAGTGAAAAAATGTTCTAATATGTAGCCATGCGTAAATTTGAAATATCACCATTAGATGCACCAGATGTAGAAGCTGTAAAAAAACGGATTGCCGCAAATCGCGCCATGAATGAAGCTGCGGAGGCTTCTGCTGTGGTAGTGGATGATAATGATACACGATCAGATTTGGTCATCATGCCCAAGCAGCCAGTTGAAGCCGTGCCGGTATCACCGTTACTAGAAAAAAAATTGGCAGCGCAAAACAGATCCGCCGCTCCAGCACAATTTGAAGCGCATGCGTCGCCAATTCCAGTGCGTATTCCGGATGCAGTGCCGGAAAAACCCCAACGAATCATGCCAGGTGTTCCTGTTGAAGAGATGGTGGTTTTGAAGCAAACCGAAGGGGGACAAGAGTTAGGTAGGGCGGAAACAACCTATCGTTTAGATGATGCTCCCGCTGTCCCAGAAGCAGCTCCTGAAGCCAAGAAATGGTACGCCAAAGTCTGGGAACGGGCCAAGGCATATGTTGCCCCCATCATGGAGCGTTTCAGCACTGCTGAAACTGTGGTGCCGGAGCAACCGGAGCCAGCTAAAAAAACCATTTCACTCGAATTGCAAGCTTTGCGTGCGCAACGGGCTGAGTGGCACGATTTAGCGCAACAGTTATTTTCACCAGATAAAGCAGTAGCTGCGGCTGCAAAGGAAGCGGTGATTGGTAGGGTATTGGATTTAGGCGATCAGCAACACTATACCATTGAAAAGGTCTTAGGTCAGGGTAGTTTTGGTTCAGCGTTTGTTGCGAAAGATGCAACTGGTGTGCAGCGCGTCGTGAAACTATCACAACCATTTGATCGGCGTAAGATGTATTTTAACGCTGACACGCCAGTCGAACAACAGTTCGCATCTGCAGTTATTCCGCGCGCATTAATTATGGAAGTAGCGACGTTACATCGCTTAAAAAAGTTAGGTGAACAGAACCCTAGTCCTGAATTTATTGACGCGCAATTTATGCCCGATCCGCGTGATGCTAACCAGCGCATGGCTGTTTTGGTGATGGAACTTGTGGACGGCCAAACCCTGGATCAATTTGCTAATGCGCATCAATCCGATCCCTCAACTACAGTAGACGCCATTCAACAACTGACCGTTGGTTTGGAAACTGCGCATCGGGCCGGAGTCATTCATAGCGATATAAAACCAGCCAATGTGATGGTAAGCAAAGACGGTCGAGTGAAATTAATCGATTTTGGCGCTGCCGTAATACCAGAACTGCAAAGTGGGCGGATGGTGCAAACAAACAGCGGAGAGTTTATAGTTCCGCCACCGATTTACGCTCAAGAATCCGCGTTACTGGCATCGCCTGTCTATGCTCCGGATAAAGAGATTGCGAGTAAAGCGCGTGATCGCTATTCCTTAGGTCGTACGATTCAGCGTTTAGTCTTCGGACAGGCACGGTTTAGAAAGGAAGAGTCGATGCAAGAGTTGATGCCGAGTTTATCCTATCCACTGCGCGAACTGGCCGAGATTGCCAAACAATTAGTGCGTAAAGAACCAGCAAAACGCATCTCGTTAGAGCGAACTAAAGTTTTGTTGGAAGAGTTACGCGAGACTGAAGAAGGGATTGAAGTCATCGAAGATCAGATCGCACAGGTCAATTAGACTTGACAAGGTGGTCTAGTTCGGGTATTCTTAGCCGGTTATTAATTCAGATCGGTACTCTGGTAGTGTTGAAGCATTATTCTGGAGCATCGGTAACGCTAACACTACAAAAAGTACTATGTCTGTACCTACATCACCAGCAACGTTTGCTGATCTTGGCATTGCTCAGATCCCATTAAAGATCCTGCAACAACGCCACATTACTATCCCAACCCCAATTCAACATCAGGCTATTCCACCAGTGATGGCTGGCCAAGATGTCGTTGGATTAGCTCAAACTGGAACCGGTAAAACCTTAGCCTTCGTTTTGCCTACCGTCATTAAATTATCCAAGACACCTGGCATGGCGATGATTGTCGTGCCAACGCGTGAATTAGCACAGCAAGTGGCAGATGTCTGGCAATGGTTTGAGCGGGAGATGAAATTGCCATTCGCCGTGATTATTGGCGGTGCAGCCATGGGTCCACAGATCCAGGCATTAAAACGCCAACCACGTTGTATTATTGCTACTCCTGGTCGTTTACTTGATCATTTGCGCCAACGCACAGTACGGTTAGATCAAGTTAAAGTTGCCATTCTTGATGAGGCGGATCGCATGTTCGATATGGGATTTGCTCCACAGATTCGTGACATTCTCAAACACGTTCCGCCAGTGGATCAACGTCAGACCTTATTGTTCTCGGCAACTATGCCGACCAGTATTGAAGCGCTGGCCAAGAGCAACATGAAAACTCCGGTGTCAATTGAAGTTGCTCCAAGTGGTACTACAGCAGAAAATGTAGAACAAGAATTTATTGTGGTGGCCGATGCAGCGCATAAGAATGATGCGGTCTTTGAATTATTAGCGGACAAATCTACCTCGGCATTAATTTTTAGTCGCACCAAACATGGTGCCAAACGGTTGACGCAAAAGTTACGTGAGAAGGGTTGGCGCGCTGAAGAGTTGCATTCCAACCGCTCATTATTTCAGCGTAAACAAGCGTTAGCAGCGATGCAGAGTAAACGCTCGAGTGTGTTAGTGGCCACAGATATTGCAGCCCGTGGCATTGATATTAAACACTTAGATTTAGTCATCAACTTTGATTTGCCTGAACAGGCCGAAGATTACGTACATCGCATTGGTCGGGTTGGCCGCGCTGGTCGTTCTGGTAAAGCCATCTCGTTAGTGACCATGGATCAATCTGATATGTTCCGTCGGATCCAGCGGTTTACCTCTAAACCGATGGCTCAATTGACTTTGGAATCTGTACCGGCCGCAACCTTGCCAGAAAAATCTTCTAGCTCCGGTGTGCGTT
>CAYLOJ010000035.1:0-4422 GCA_964385285.1 uncultured Gammaproteobacteria bacterium | reverse complement strand
AGCATTTTTTGGGACGTTAGCTCAGGGGTAGAGCAGTTGCCTTTTAAGCAAATGGTCGCTGGTTCAAATCCAGCACGTCCCACCAACAAAATCCCTCTCCCTCTGGAGAGGGATTTTTGTATGCTATACTAATTGTATGCTGAACTACATTCAACAATTCTTACTTCGCTGGGTGAAACGCCAATTTCATGGCAACCCCTTAGTAGAGGAGACAGGCCCATATTTACAAAAGTTTAGCCAAGCGTTATCAGTGGGTGCGATTGGAGCAATCAGTTGTATCGCTTTAATGTTTGTATTTAGTATTATTTTTATCGTAGGTACTCTCTATGGATGGTTCTGAACAATTTCATATCTTAACGATTCCAGAAACGCTCACTAACTTAGACGCTAAAGAAGTTGGCTTAACTACTGAGCAAGTCAAGATCCGTTTAGGACGATATGGCGCTAACGCATTGCCGTCCGCCAAAATTAATCCATGGTACCAAGTATTATGGGAACAATTTAAGAGCCCATTAGTGGCGGTGTTATTAGTTGCCTCTGTCATTAGTTTAGTATTACACGAACAGATTGATGCCATTGTCATTGCCATGGCAGTGCTCATACAAGTCATTGTCGGTTTTATCCAAGAGTATAAAGCTCAGAATAGTTTGTCAGCATTACAATCTGTCATTGGATTATCAGCCCGGGTATTGCGCGATGGTAATGAAGAGGTGATTGATGCGCATGAACTAGTGCCAGGGGATATTGTGGTACTACAGGCAGGCGATAAATTACCAGCCGATGTGCGCTTATTAGAGTGTGCGGATTACGAGGTGAATGAAGCGGCACTGACAGGCGAATCCGAGCCGATTCGCAAAGATCCGCATACCACTGTGGCCTCAGATGCGCCGGTGGGCGATCGGATAAATCTCGCATTTTCTGGTACAGTTTCAACCAAAGGTTCTGCCAAGGCTGTCGTCATTCGTACCGGATTAAATACGGAGATGGGTGGGATTGCACGTTTAATTAAAGAGACAGAAGACGAAGCCACACCATTGCAAAATCAGTTAGCGAGTTTTGCAAAAAAGATGAGTGTAGTCGTAGTGATGATCGCGCTGGCGATCTTTGCTTTTGGGTATTTTGTGTTAGGCAATGTAGTTGAAATGTTCACTGTGTCTGTAGCAGTAGCTGTGTCAGCCATTCCAGAAGGGTTGGCAATCGCTGTAACGGTCATTTTAGCTGCTGGCATGCAACGGATTTTGAAACGTAAAGCATTAGTACGTCGATTAGTAGCTGCCGAAACACTGGGCTCCACGAATGTGATCTGTACGGATAAAACTGGAACACTGACAGAAGGGAATATGCAGGTGACCGATGTAGTCACGTGGGAATCTGCGTTTGCAGTGGATGGAAGCAAACGTCATGAAGATAAAGAGGCACGTGATTTAATGTTTGCTTTACGCTTGGGGATGCTCTGCAATGATGCCAAAGTGAACAATCCCGACGACATGGTGGATGAGTGGGTGATTAGTGGTAACTTAACAGAGCGAGCGTTGTTATTGGCAGGTACACAAGCTGGCTTGCATTACAAACAATTACAAAAAACTGCCCCGCGTATTGATGCTATTCCCTTCGATTCCAGTATTAAATACATGGCATCGTTACATCGTGAAGCCCAAGGCCGCATGTTATATGTCAAAGGTGCGCCAGAGATTGTTGAAGCAAAATGCAGTCATATCATGGAGGGTGGCAAGGCTGTCCCATTTACCTCTGAGATGCGTAAACAGTTTGATCGTAAATTTCGGGCGTTGTCGGAAAAAGGTTTACGTATTATTGCATTAGCTTATAAGCATGATGCCAAAGCAAAAACTGTCGAAGAGGTAGGATTGGATAATTTAGTCCTCGTTGGGTATGTAGGCATTAAAGATCCATTACGGGCAGCTGCAAAACGGACCGTTGCCGAATGCAAACAAGCCGGGATTAAACTAGTAATGATTACAGGTGATCATCAGCTAACCGCTAAAGCGATTGGTAAAGAATTGGGTTTAGACGTTGAATCACCAAACAGCATAATGGAAGGCAAGGAACTGGATCGTTTATCGCAGCATGAATTGAAACAAGTAGTACAAAATATTAATGTCTACGCACGTGTTACGCCACAACATAAATTGCGCATCGTACAAGCATGGCAAAGTCATGGCATGGTCGTAGCGATGACAGGGGATGGCATTAACGATGCTCCAGCCATTAAAGCCGCTGATATTGGCGTGGCGTTAGGTTCTGGTACGGATGTAGCCAAAGAGACAGCTGATATGGTGATTTTAGATGATGACTTTAGTACGATCGTAGCTGCCGTCGAAGAGGGACGTGGAATTTTTGATAATATCAAAAAAACCGTTTTATATTTATTGTCTGATAGTTTCACCGAGGTTTTGTTAGTGGTGGTATGTTTAGTCCTTGGTCTGCCTGTGCCCGTAACTGCTGCCATGATTTTGTGGGTGAATATTGTGAATGACAGTTTTCCTAGTTTAGCGATGACCCAAGAACCCAAAGAGCCATCTAGTATGTTGGAGAAGCCACGTGGCCGCAAAAATGTCATCTTGGATGCTGAGGTAAACACGCTCATTGTCATCGTGAGTCTGATTACCGGGCTATTCAATGTCGCGTTATTCTCGTTCATTTTAAATTCTGGTGGCACTCTAGAGTATGCTCGCACCATGGTGTTCTTATCGATTGGTATCGATTCCCTGTTTATTATGTTTAGCATTCGTTCATTGCGCAAAATGCTTTACCAAACCAATATCTTTGGTAATCCTTGGCTAGTCTTATCGTTAATTGTTGGTATTATCGCTCAGGCTGTTCCCATCTACGTACCGACTTTGCAAACCTATTTTGGTACCGTGGCATTGAATTTAGAAGATTGGGGATTGGTCTTAGGAATGATTGTGATTGAAATCATCATTATTGAATTTTGCAAATACCTTTTTTTACATGCTTTCCGCAAGCGTACCTAACCGCTTGACAGCCTCGTAATTTTCACGTACAACGCTACGCGTCGCTCGAGCTATTCAACGCTCGTGGTTCTTTCACTTACAGAGTGTAGCGACCATTCTGTTCACCCTGGAGCATCACACGATGCTGACCGTGCGTCTCAATCAAGTCCTCATCCTCTCCCTCTCTCCGAGCAGCGCTCGCTGCACTGTCCTGCGGGATGGCGAAGCCCTCAATTTCGACGTGGAGTCTCGTGCTCCCTTGGATGTCGCCAACGACATCAAGCGGCGAGCTGACACCGTCAACCTCTCTGGCCGTATCACGCTGATGCAGATCATCTGCGCGCTGCTGGCCTGCAACATCAGCCTGCAGCAGTCTGCCCTGGTGGCCATCAACGCTGACGGGGGGCGAAAGTTCAGTGCCCTGACCAAGGCCCTGGATGAAGCCTTGGCGGGCGACCAGAACAAGCTGCGCTACCTGCTGCAGCAGCTGGTGGTGCCGTCGGTGGTCATCTCCGTCGATTCGTCGGCCCAACTCAAGGGTCGTGGTGGCAGGATGATGCCGCATCCGGGTGAACCCGCGTTCCAGTAGGAGGAGCGCGACGGCGTGGTTTGGTCGGAATTTCCTTCGATCAGCCACGCCCTCGCCAGCCCCTTTTCAGATCCACCTACTTTGCTATACTGGTACCCATCTATGGCTACATATATTAAAGATTTCGTAACACACGTCGGGCAGGAAGTTACAATCCAAGGCTGGGTGCATAACCTGCGCTCGTCTGGAAAGATCATGTTTTTACAAGTGCGCGATGGCAGTGGGTTTACCCAGGCTATTGTTAACCAAGCCTCAGTTGGGGAAGCCGTCTGGACGCTAGCCTCTAGTTTAGCGTTGGAATCTTCGGTTGTGCTCACCGGCACGGTTTCGAAGCATCCGAAAAAAGACGAATACGAATTGCAAGTTACACAAGTAAGCCCGGTACAAATTCCAAGTACCGAATATCCAATTGGTAATAAAGAACACGGTCCTGACTTTTTGTTAGAACATCGTCATCTCTGGTTGCGCACTCCGAAGCAGTGGGCGATTCAGCGGATTCGTAACTCTGTCATCAATGCGACTTACCAGCATTTGAATAACAATAACTTCATCAAAATTGATTCTCCAATTTTGACTCCGAACTCTTGTGAAAGTGTGACGGAATTATTTCAGATGGATTACTTCGATCTAGGCAAAGCGTACCTTACGCAAAGTGGCCAGCTCTATATTGAAGCTGCGATTTTTTCACATGGTCGGGTGTTTGACTTTGGTCCTGTCTTCCGGGCTGAGAAATCCAAAACCCGTCGTCATTTAACTGAATTCTGGATGATGGATGCTGAAATGGCCTTCGTGGATTATGTTGGTAATATGGATGTACAAGAGGCGTTGATCAAAGCGATTGTGAAATATGTACTTGAGCAC
>CAYLOJ010000034.1:4502-5151 GCA_964385285.1 uncultured Gammaproteobacteria bacterium | reverse complement strand
CATCTTCTCCGGTGGTTAAGAACGATTGTAAGTTCAGTAACTTGTAACCTGCCGTGATTAGTTTTTGTAGACCGGTTTCGTGCATGCCCAATTCTTGTAGCATCACTTTGGCATCTTCATCAGGTAATTCAGATAATTCAGCTTCAATTTTTGCGGAGATCACCACCGCATTAGGCATCACATCTGCGGTCGTTTTGCCCTCGTCTACATTCACAACATAGAGCATAGGTTTGCGTGTCAGCAGACTATGATGTTTGATGAGCGGTTCTTCTTTTTCAGAATCTAGTTGTACAGTATTTGCTAGTTGACCTGCTTCCAAGGCTACTTTAATTTTATCTAGCACCGCCAGTTCAGCCACCGCGGCTTTATCTTGTGCTCGGACTTTCTTACCCAGTTTTTCAGACGCGTTCTGGATCTGTTGTAGATCCGCCATGATCAATTCCAGATTAATCACATCGACATCATTTTTCGGATCAACTTTACCATGCACATGAATGACATTGTTGTCCGTAAATTCACGCACTACTTGCACAATGGCATCCACCTCACGAATATTGGTCAAAAACTTATTGCCCAAACCTTCACCTTTATGCGCTCCTGCCACTAAGCCAGCAATGTCGACAAATTCAATCACAGCCGGAACAATTTT
>CAYLOJ010000034.1:0-4492 GCA_964385285.1 uncultured Gammaproteobacteria bacterium | reverse complement strand
AGAAAACACGGCTAATTTCTGTAAACGCTCATCAGGCACTGGCACCACACCCACATTCGGATCAATGGTACAAAATGGATAATTGCTAGCATCCACCTGAATTTTAGTCAGGGCTTTAAATAAGGTAGATTTTCCGACGTTGGGTAGGCCAACGATTCCAATTTGTAAACTCATGGCAGTAGCCTACCGGATTCGAGGAATCAAAGCAAGACCAATGCCGGAGTAGACAGTGCCGGAGGAATGAGGGTCGGTTGCGCGCGTTTATCGCTGCGCGGCCGGCCCTCTTGTTGCATTCGCTAACATTCTTCTGAAAATGATGTTGTGCCAACCATCTATCATTTACATAAGGATGGGGCTATCGTCCGAAAACGACTGCCCACTCTCCTCCTACTCGAGCGGCAACGGATCCAAGACCCAGCGCTGCCATCCAGCAGCATCCTCCGACCACTTCGGCTTGATGGGAACGTCCTCGGGCCGAAGGCCGCGAACGTGCCCAGGCTGCAGGCGGCCGGAGATGCGTGTCAACCGTCCAAAGCGCACATAGAGTTCATCAGGGCGATAGGAGTGGCTCTGCTGAAGCGTCTGCAAACGCGCCACTAACCAACTCATCACACTGTGCGCCAACGAGCGCTCCAGATGCTCCCAATGATCAGAGGTGGCGACCACCTCATCAATGCGCCTCAGCTCCAGGGCTGAATTTGGGGCGATTACCCTCGCCCGAAAGTACGCTAACAACTCTGCTCTGTCCATGTGTTACCAAGATGCCGATTTAATCGGCGACGGAGGAATACAATGCGTTACACGCGGGACTACTGTACAACCTGGCCCCAAAAAGTCAACGTATTAGCTTGATAATACAAAGTTAGTAAATGAATAACCCTGGACCGTCTGATCAACAGACGGTACAATCATAATGAATTCTATGGGATCTTATACTGAACGGTTAAGAAATCGACTACGCGGTGGTCCAGACAAAGGTCCGGGCAAGCAGAATACCGAGCGTGAACCCGCACCATCTGTCAAAATTGATTTTTGGTTTAGTCGCCACAGCACTGCACACGATGCTGAAGCCATGCGTCCTCAGTTTGATCAAGCAGACGTATTTGTGCCGGAAGTGTTAGGATATACCGCAAAGCAGTTAGAGAGATTACAGAAGGTGTCCGATGGAACACTAACACCTGCGCAGGCCTTGGCTGATAAAGACGAACCACTCAATAATGGCGCGCATATGGCGCAAGAACTGCAGATGTTGGCCAATAGTCACAAGCTAGTCATGGCGATTGACCAATATTACTATAAAGAACTGCTAGAGGAACAGTATAAAGAAGACTACTTTCACAGATTTGCTTTGGGAGAACTACTAGCAGGACAAACGGATCGAGCGGCCAACCTAACCATGCATACATTTGTTAGCTATGCGAATCGGCAGGTTGCCCGCGAAAAATTGATGGTTGAAAATTTGCAAAAACGCTTAGGTGATACCAGCTTTCAACAGTGGGCCAAGCAACGGTTAGGAAAAACGGGGCATCCAGATATTCGAGTACTGGTAAAATTAGGTGCCTCACATACTAATGTGGCTTACAGTACAGAACGTAAATCTCAACACGCAGTAGAAACGCATTTTCCTGAAAAGCCATTTGTCATGGAACCAATGAGTGCACAATTCCGCCGTTTTGTATTTGATAAAGTGAATCGATTCGATAAACAAATGGCGTATCCAATTTTGGCGCAGCAATTAACCGGCACGTTTATTCAAGCCATCATACCGGCTATCGAAGTCCAGCGAGTTGATCCAAATGGTGTTAGAGAAGCAATGTTAGGACATCAGGTGGGGAAGATATTAACAGTGGATGTACTAAATACGATCGCACCTGCTTTGGAACGCATTACCCCACCAATTAACCCCTCGGATTATGCTAAAACTCGCTCTCTTACAGTAGGTCAATTAAGACAAGTGTTTAATATCGTTTACCCTGTATTGGCCCAACAAGGTCTACGCTTCCCAACTACGGCCGATGAACTAAGCCAAATCAAGTAGGCCAGCAGGCTAATCTATTAAAACTCTGGATACAGTGGGAAACGATCTGTTAAGGCAACTACAGCTGCTTTGACTTCCGCTTTCACGGCAGCGTTATCGTGATTCTTCAAAGTCTTCAATACCAGCGCAGCAATCTCTTTCATTTCTGTCTCCTTCATACCACGAGTAGTCATAGGCGGTGTACCACAGCGGATGCCCGATGGATCCATTGGACCACGTGGATCATCTGGGATGGTATTCATGTTCAAGGTAATGTTCACTTCATCCAATACGGTCTGAGCAATTTTACCGGTGATGCCCAATGGAGTGACGTCTGCCACAATCAGATGATTATCAGTGATGCCGCCATGAGCAATCGCCAATCCACCAGCTTTCAGTTCTTCACACAATACTTTAGCATTAGCACGCACTTGTTTGGCATAAGTTTTGAATTCTGGTTTCATCGCCTCGCCTAATGTAACAGCAAGGGCAGCAATCTGGTGTTCGTGTGGACCGCCTTGTAAGCCTGGGAAGACGGCTTTGTCTACTGCTTTGGCATGTTTCGCTTTGCACATAATCATGCCACCACGAGGGCCACGTAATGTTTTGTGGGTAGTGGTTGTGACAATATCAAATAGCGGTACTGGATTATTCAATTCGCCGGCTGCAATTAAACCGGCAATATGGGCAATGTCGGCCATCGTCATAGCGCCAACTTCATCAGCAATCTCTTTGAATTTTTTATAGTCTAAATCACGTGAGTAAGCGGAGAAGCCAGCCAAGATTAATTTTGGCTTGTGCTCTAACGCCATCGCACGCAAGTTATCAAAATCGATCAAACCAGTTTTAGGATCCGTTTTATACCGAATGAAATTGTAGACCTTCGACATGAATGTTACTGGATGTCCATGCGTCAAATGACCACCATGAGATAGATCCATGCCCAACACTGTATCGCCAGGCTGCAATAACGCTACATAAGCCGCCAAGTTAGCTGGTGCGCCCGATAACGGCTGGACGTTTACATGCTCAGCACCAAAAATTTGCTTGGCACGATCAATGGCCAACTGCTCGATCTTATCAATATTTTCATTGCCACCGTAATACCGTTTACCTGGATACCCTTCAGAATATTTATTAGTGCAGATACTACCCAGCGCCTCTAACACGGCTGGTGACACAAAGTTTTCAGAGGGAATCAGCTCAATATTATGCCGCTGCCGCTCCAATTCATCGTGAATGTAACCGGCTACCTCGGGATCTTGTTGGCGGAGCGTATCGAGCATGGATTTGAAACTTAAGGTTTAACTGTCACTAGTTTAACACAGCCATTTAAAACCTGCCTAATGTGTGGTGGTGATTACCACCCCTATGCTAAGCCTGGCTCACGAAAACGGGGCCGTGCTTCGCTAAGTACGCTTCGCCGCTGAGCTTCTTGCATGATCGCCATGTAATCCTCCTTAAATGCCACTTTCATCAATGCAGTTAATTCTGTGGCCACTACCTGACGCTCGTGTTGCAAAAGATGATCTGTATTACCTTCACCCATCTCACGATGACGCTGCATAAAACGCCCTAAGAGATCTGGAAAGTCTTTCAATTCTGGAAGCGTGTTCAGTGCCTTCTCGATTTGCGGCCAACAGGCATAAGTATCTTCGCCAGTTTCAATAAAATGCTCCAACTCACCTTCAATCATTAGATCACGACTGAAGTCATTCACCTGCTCAGCAATGCGCGAAGAAATGTGTTCGCCTAATGGCTGACGATATAACCATACCAACATAAAACGGATGCACTGCTGCTGTTGGGCTGGTAGTTGCGAATACTGTGCTAATAAACTAGCCATAAAGCATAAGTTTATCAAAAAAATCCAATGAAATCAAGTGCTGTTTGCCCCCTACAACGCCTTCACCATGTACTCTTGATCGAGTTGGTAACCTAATTTTTCGTAATATTTGCGGACACCGACACCGGCGATCACGGCAATCTTTTTAAAGCCAGCCTCACGGGCAATGTGTTCCGCTTCTTCCATCATCTTTCGGCCCATCCCCTTGTGTTGCACAGCTTTACTATCTTCCGCTACTGGCACTAACTGGCCATACACATGCAGTTCCCGAATGATGGCAGCATCTTGTAACTCTTCGTACCAATGTTGGTCACGCTTTTGTAAGCGTAAGCGCACAAAGCCAAATAATTTTTCTTGCTTGGGGTCTTCATACGATAAGAAATATTCCTGACCATCGGCCGAATCATACTGACGAGTCACTAACACTGCCTCCTCGATACCCTTCGTATCGGTACGCGGTTCACGACAACGAATACAAACACACTTTACCCCTTTTTGCTGCATGATTTGGCGTAAGTTAGTTACAGTGTTGCCATCGATGATCGAATTTTCTGGAATATCACGAACCAAGCGCTCAATGCGCACATAGGCTGGTACCTGTGCTTTGATATCAGCTAATAACTCCGTCA
>CAYLOJ010000033.1:0-5443 GCA_964385285.1 uncultured Gammaproteobacteria bacterium | reverse complement strand
GAAGAGATGATTCAAAAGAACACACGTATCAATAATGAGTTCTATGTAGACGAATCGATCAATAATGCGGTAGGGTTAGGTTTGAAGGTGAAAGCCTTCGAGATTGATCAGTATATTTGCTGGGGAACCCCTAACGATTTGAAAGTTTATGAATATTGGAAAGACTACTTTAGCCAACCTCATCCGTAAACACCGGGTCGACCTACTCACCTTGCTAGGTTGTGTATTGTTGGCTGTGGGCGTGAATTGGGTAGCGTTCCAAGCGATTAGTTCTGATCAGGCTATGCTGAATATCTTGTCGTTGGATGAGTGGGCGTATACAGATTTTTTGAACTGGGCCTTCTATGCTGCATTATCACCATTTGATCCTACGCTGATCGCAGCCCTCCATGATCCATTTGGTTATGGTTCAATTTTTTGGTATCTCTATGGAGCAGTCGGAGTGATTCCACATTTCTTCGGTTCGTTCACGGCTGAAATTTTAACCTATCGGATTTTTTCGGCGGTCTGGTTAGGTGTGAGTATGTGGTTGTTGTATAAAATTGTTTATCTGATGCGTGGCCAATATTGGCCAGCGCGATTTGCCGCCTTAGTTGTGCTGGTACTGCCGGGATTTTATTTTTACGACAAACCCTTCAGTGCTGAGTTTTTGCATTTAGCACTTTGTTTAGGCACGCTCTATAGTTTTCTTGTCTATCTGCAAACGCATAACCGTCGCTGGTGTTACTGGGCAGCGGTTTTGTTTGGCATAGCGATTGGCCTTAAAGTGTCTGCGATTGTTTTTTTACCGATTATTGCCATAGGTTTCATCTGGCAAGAACGTACAACGCAACTGCTCCAGGCCGTCAAAGTCCTATCGTACAGTGCAGCTTTTACCGCCTTGGGTTTTTTTATCGCTAATCCGTATATTCTACTGATGCGACGTGCAGGGGCAAATATCTACCTTTCCGCCATTCGACAGAATCTAGTCAGTAATGCTACCAATCACGGTGGTTCAACCGTGGGTTTAGGATTTCAGGCTTGGTTAACCTCTGTAGTGGTGCCAATTTTTTTCCCAGTCTGGTACCTAATATTGATCGGCTTAGCTGCACTGGTGCTGATTTACCAACAGCGGCGTCAGGCCAAATTTATTTTTGTAATCCTAGGTGCCGGAGTGCTCTATGTCGGTTATATCATGTTGAGTGTGAAGAAGTTATGGGCTTGGTATCTGTTTCCTGGCTTGTCTTTGTTGGGTATTCTGCCGATGCTGATAGATTATACGAAATTCAAATTGTCGAAATTACCTTACGTGATCATTTGGTATAGCGTGATCATCATCGCTCTGTTAGCGTTCAATTTTCAGAATATTCAATCGCGCTATGCAGAGTTTATGCAACGCGAAGCGCAGCCCACCTTTCAAGCCAAACGTACTGCGAATACCCAATTCACCGATTGGCTAGCCACACAGACTTATGCCAATATTACAATCCTCAAATCGCCATATATTTATTTTGATGTCACGCCGTTTGCAGATCGCAATTTAGCCGTGGCAACCATTTGGGGAAATTTAACCGCTACCTATATCACTGGCTATCAGCCGACCATCCTATTAATCGAAAAGAATTATGGGTTTACAGCGTCAGATGCAGTAGTGGGTTCTTGGAGTAGTTTTCCTGGTATTCAAGATGAGCGGATTTTCTTTAGCACGCTTATTACCACTGGCTTTGATGACCAAGGAACGCATTACCACTATAGCCAGATCTATGAAACTGATGACTTCATTGTCTATGAGCGAGATTAACACTGTGATTAAATTATCGGTCGTCGTACCGTGTTATAACGAAGCCAAAAATATTCCATTAATTTTGGAGCGGTTTGCGGCGGTTGTAAAAGAACCAGGTATCGAAGTGCTATTAGTGAATAATGGTTCCAAAGATGAATCCGCTCAAGTGTTTCAAGATCAGTTAGCCAACAACGCTTACCCATTTGTGAAGGTAGTGAATGTTGAACAGAATCAGGGCTATGGGTTTGGCATTGTGAGTGGTTTAAACGCAGCGAGTGGGGAAGTGTTGGCCTGGACTCATGCCGATATGCAAACGGATCCCGGTGATGTAATTACAGCTTTTAAGCAATTTCAAAAATTAAGTGCTACGGGGAAAGTCATCATTAAAGGCAAACGGATCAACCGGAGCTTTGGCCAATGGGGCTTTACCTTTGGCATGTCGTTGATCGCCAGTGTAGTGTTAATGAAACCACTGTATGATATCAATGCTCAACCGAAATTATTTTCACGCGCTTTATTCAATCAGCTGAAGTCTCCGCCAAACGATTTTTCCTTGGATCTGTACCTGTTATACATGGCGAAGCGGTTAGGTTATAAAATTGTGACGATTCCGGTACGCTTTCCGGATCGGATTCACGGGGAATCCAAATGGGCCTTTAGCTTTGCTTCAAAATATAAAACTGTCTTACGCACGATTAAGTATATTTTCGCTTTACGCCAAAGTGTGAAACAATAGAGCTATGCAAATTTATATTCACCGCATTAATACCGTTGCTCAGCTTAGAGAGGTTGATTCCAAATATGGAGTAGAGCTAGATCTGCGCGCTGAAGGGGATCGCTTAGTGTTGAATCATGAACCATTTGCGGGCGGTGAAGATTTTGAAGAATATCTGAAAGCGTTTCATCACGCCGGCATTATTCTGAATGTGAAAGAAGCGGGGATTGAGCAGCGAGCATTAGATTTATGTGCTCAGTATGGTGTGAAAGAGTATTGGTTACTAGATGTAGAATTTCCGTATCTGTATCGTGCCGCTCGGGCTGGTAATAAGCAAATCGCTGTGCGTTATTCGGAAGACGAATCGATCGAAACTGTTTTGAACTATAAAGGGTTAGTAGATTGGGTCTGGGTAGATACGAATACCAAACTACCATTAGACGCGAACGTGATTCAGCAACTGCAAGGTTATAAAACTTGTCTAGTCTGCCCTGAACGCTGGGGCCGACCACAAGATATTGCCAACTACATTCAACAGATGCAAACACTTAACTTTAAACCCGATGCAGTAATGACAGCCTTACCTTATGCTAAACGATGGGAGGCCTATGCTTAAAGCGGTTTTGTTTGATTTAGATAATACGTTGTATGCCTATGAGCCTTGTAATGTGGCAGGCCAACAAGCGGCTTATCGTTATTTAGCTAAGCAACTAGGTTGTACGGTCGCTCACATTGAGCAGGCAGTGCGATCAGCTCGTAAAGCCTTACATCAGGATCTCGCTGGTCAGGCGGCTTCGCATTCACGTTTACTCTATTATCATCGCGCTATTGAGCAAATTACTGGAGGGAGTTTACCCACAGTAGCACAACGAGCAGAGCGAATCTTTTGGAAAGCCTACTTTCAAAAGATGAAACTGCGCCCTGGAGTATTAGCCTTACTACGCTATTTACAAAGCAACGCGATCAAAATTGCGGTTGTGTCTGACTTGACTACTGACATCCAAATCAGTAAAATACGGTGGCTTCGGATTGAGGCTTATATCGATTATCTAGTCACTTCGGAAGAGGCTGGTGTCGAAAAGCCCAACCCTCGTATGTTGCGCTTAGCCTTAAAGAAATTGGGCGTGACAAAACGGGAGGTCGTGTTAGTCGGTGATTCAGCCGAACGCGATGGTGGAGCGGCCAAACGCTTGGGCATTCCGTACATAGCCCTATAATAATAAAATGAGCACTACCATTAAGACTGTAATCGACGCTAAACAGCGTTGGTGGCATCCCAATTTTGCTGAACTACTCCGCTACAAGGATCTGTTTTATTATTTGACCTGGCGGGATGTTAAGGTGCGCTATAAACAAACTGCGATTGGTGTGTTGTGGGCTTTGTTAGTGCCAGTGATTACCATGTTGATTTTTACTGTTTTGTTTGGTTACTTTGCGAAGATTGATTCCAACGGTGTACCATACCCAGCCTTTGTATTTTTAGGTGTCTTATTCTGGAACTTTTTTTCTCAATCGGTAACCAATGCTAGTAACAGTTTAGTCGTCAGTCAAGATATTATTAAGAAGATCTATTTCCCGAAAGTGCTGTTACCCGCTGCCGCGTTAGCGGTGTCTGCCATTGATTTCTTCATGGGCGTCATTGTTTTAATTGGTTTAATGGTTTATTACCATTACATTCCTGGATTTTT
The DNA here is from genome assembly GCA_964385285.1 of uncultured Gammaproteobacteria bacterium. Lineage (GTDB taxonomy): Bacteria > Patescibacteriota > Patescibacteriia > UBA9570 > UBA9570 > UBA9570. The sequence continues at coordinate 1,278 of CAYLOJ010000033.1, read as the reverse complement.
GGAAGTGTTAGCATTGCTTGGTTTTGTAGCGATGACCTATTTGACCTCGCTCGGTATCGGTACCTTGCTAGCAGCAGTGAATGTGAAGTATCGCGATGTGCGTTATGTGGTGACCTTTGCCTTACAACTATTATTGTTCTTAACTCCGGTGATTTATCCGGTGACGATTATCTCTGAACAATATCGTTGGATTCTGTACATGAACCCGATGACAGGTATTATTGAGGGAAGTAGAGCAGTGTTTTTTCACCAAGCTGTTCCTTATGATGCCATCTGGTTTGCCTTGGGTGTTAGTATCTTTTTCTGTATTGTCGGCTTCCTCTATTTTAGAAAAACAGAACGTTATTTTGCTGATGTCATATGAGCCAACCGATGATTCAAGTCGCCAATGTTAGCAAGCAATACCAACTGGGGGAAGACAGCTCTCTCTTAACGTTGCGCGATGTCTTGGCGCGTTCTTTAAATCCACGGCAATGGGGAAAGGCCAGACCAACCACTGAATTCAATGCTTTAAATGACGTCTCGTTTGAAGTGAAGCAAGGTGAAGTAGTAGGTTTAATTGGTCGCAATGGCGCTGGTAAAAGTACGCTTTTAAAAATTTTGTCACGCATTACACCACCCACTTCTGGCCGAGTCACCTTACACGGACGCGTTGCTAGTTTGTTAGAGGTCGGTACGGGTTTCCATCCAGAATTAACGGGTCGCGAGAATATCTATTTAAACGGCGTGATTTTGGGAATGACCAAACGCGAGATCAGTCGCAAATTTGATGATATCGTTGAGTTCGCTGAAATCAATAAATTCTTAGACACTCCAGTGAAACGGTATTCTTCCGGCATGTATGTGCGTTTAGCCTTTGCCGTCGCAGCACATCTAGAACCTGAAATTTTATTAGTGGATGAGGTATTGGCGGTAGGAGACATTGCGTTCCAGAAAAAATGTTTAGGGAAAATGAGCGAGGTGACCCAACGTGATGGCCGCACGATTATCTTTGTGAGCCACAATTTAGGCGCGATTCAAAAGTTGTGCCAACGCGCTGTAGTGATGCGAAATGGTCAGGTGATTGCCGACGCCCAAGTGGATTCAGCGATTCATGCTTACTTACAAGATATCTCCAGTACTTCGGCCCATATCGATTTGGCTGCTCGGGTAGATCGTCAAGGCAGTGGTCGCATCAAAGTCACCAGTATCCGATTTGAAGATGCTAGTACGAATCAGATTGTGAATACGTTTCATACGACGCAAGCAGTGCGGATTCGTTTCGCTTACAAGGCCAAA
>CAYLOJ010000032.1:0-6896 GCA_964385285.1 uncultured Gammaproteobacteria bacterium | reverse complement strand
TTGGGTGCAACCAAGATACCGAAGGAATGGTTTACTTGGTATGACAAAAGTATGATAAATAAAAAAATGACTAAAACCAAAAACCCTGCACTCCTGGTGCAGGGTTAAGGTTATGACGAGAAGATGCGTACCGCGGTACGCAGACTGCTAACTAGCCGTTAGCAATTCCTTTAGCTAACATCGCCTGTTCAATACGTTTAGCAGCGTGAATGTACGCTCCTGTACGCATATCGCAGTTATGTTTTTCCATCGCTGCCCAAACGGCATTGAAAGAATCAATCATAATAGGTTCTAATTTCGCTAATACTTCTTTTTCAGACCAGTAGTAGTTGTAAGCATTCTGTACTTGTTCAAAGTAAGAAACAGTTACACCACCAGCGTTGGCCAAAATGTCTGGCACGACGATAATGCCTTTCTTGAATAATTTCTCATCTGCTTCTGGAGTGGTTGGTCCATTGGCCAATTCTACCACTGCTTTACATTTTAGTTTGCCAGCGTTCTCGGCCAAAATTTGGTTTTCTAACGCAGCTGGAACTAAGATGTCGCATTCCGTAGTAAGAATCTGTTCGTTGGTCACATTCTTGGCACCAGGGAAGTTCTGAACAGTTCCTGTGCTGGCTTTGTGTTTCTCTACAGCCACTGGATCCAAACCTTTTTGGTTCACGATACCACCACGAGAATCGGATAAACCTACAATCTTGTAACCTTTCTTGGTCAAGATTTTTGCCATGTAGGAACCGGCGTTACCAAAGCCTTGAATCACTACACTAGCACCTTTCTTTAACTTCATTTTTTTGGCGAGTTCCAAGGTCACGTAGACACCACCTTGAGCGGTAGAATAACCACGACCTTCTGAACCACCAACTGCTAATGGTTTACCAGTGATCACGCCAGGAGTTTGCTCACCGTGCAACGTGTTGTACTCATCCATCATCCAAGCCATGATCTCAGGAGTGGTATACACATCTGGAGCTGGAATATCGATAGTTGGTCCAACATCACCACGTAAGCCACGAATGAAGCCACGTGATAAACGTTCGAGTTCACGTTTAGATAATTTTTTAGGATCAACTGTGACGCCACCTTTACCACCACCCAATGGGATGCCGACTGTAGCGCATTTGAAGGTCATCCAGAATGACAACGCCTTCACTTCATTAATATCTGTGTCCGGATGGAAACGAATACCACCTTTGTTTGGACCACGAGAATTATCATATTGTACGCGATAGCCTTCATACACGTTCACAGTGCCATCGTCCATGCGCACAGGAATCGAGAAATGGATTTCGCGCTTTGGCATCTTTAGACGAGCGTATACTGTTGGGTCGAGGCCCATCAATTTGGCTGCTTTGTCCAGCTGTTGCTGAGCAGATTTAAATGGATTGACTTTCGCCATAAGGGGAAGTTACTTAATTAAGGATGGCCGTAGTATAGCCTAACTATTGTATTCAGCAAGAGCTAGTTTCAAGAGCTCGAGTGACCGGCGTAAATCTTTAGCATTCAACATAAATGCTAGACGTACCTCTTTTTTACCTTTACCTGGAGTGGCATAAAAGCCAGCAGCCGGTGCTAATAGCACAGTCTCTTGTTTGTCCTGAAAATCGTTGATCATCCAGGTGGCAAAACGATCGGCATCATCCACAGGTAAACCGATAATGATGTAGAATGCACCCTCCGGTTTCGAGAAAGTTAGGTTCGGAATTTCTTTTAGCCCACTGTACACGACCTCGCGACGTTTCTTGAATTCTTTGGTCATGATGCTAGTGTACTTCTTTGGATTCTTCAACATGGGAATCAGCGCCAACTGATCGATGGTAGCTACAGACAAGCGAGCCATACACATTTTTAGCACAGAAGCGATCACATCTTTATTTTTCGAAGCAACGGTTCCGACGCGCGCACCGCAAACATTGAACCGTTTGGAGGCACTGTCTAATACGATGGCTTGCTGATGAATTTCTTTGAAGGCCATGATGGATTGCACAGGACGTTCGAAGGCAAACTCACGGTACACTTCATCAGACAAAATAAACAAGCCGTACTGCTTAGCGATCTTCACCAAAGTGGCCAATTCTTTATGAGAGAAAATTGTTCCCGTTGGATTCGATGGGTTGCAGATCAAAATCGCTTTGGTACGTTTAGAAATTACTTTCTTAATAGCCGCTTCACTTGGCAAATGAAAACCGGTTTTAATATCGAGCGTGACTGGTTTTAATTTGACGTTAGCAAGATCAGCAAAACTATTGTAGTTCGTGTAGAACGGTTCAAACACAATCACTTCATCACCTGGATCACAGACGGCTTCAAGTGCAAAGATAATTCCTTCAGAACCACCGGAAGTGATAATGATTTCGTTACTCTCTAATGGAATATTATTTTTTTTGTAATACACACTCCAAGCATCTAGCGCACTTTGAATGCCATTGGATGGAGCATAGGCTAACGTTTTTTCAGAAAAGTTTTTTACACCTTTGAAAAAATCAGGATGTGTTGGTAAGTCTGGCTGCCCGATGTTGAGATGATAGACTTTGACACCTTTTTTCTTACGGGCCTCAGCTGTGGCAGCAAGTTTACGTAATGGTGAGGCTTGTAAGTTTAGCGCGCGTTTTGAGATGTTTGGGGTTTTCATAGTTATAGATATGTATTGCACTGTCTGTCAGTAGTTGAACGAGTAATAAATTAATTAAGATCGAATAAAATGATGCTCGGTTGTTTTGACTTGCCAGTCTTGATCGATCGAAACATCTTTTCCATCTTTAAGACCTAGATAGGTATAGCATGCCAAAGCAGCTTTGCAACCCTCGCCAGCAGATACAACCACTTGCTTATAGCTACTGGTTGTGATATCACCGGCCGCAAAAATACCGGTTCGCGTGGTATGACAATCCGTAGTAATGATGACCTCATGCTTTTCATTCATCTCAACTAATCCTTCTAGGAAACCTGTTTTAGACATAAACCCAGCATTGATACAGACAGCATCCACTTCTAAAATACGCTCCGTTTTTTCCGGTCCTTGTAGTACCGTCAAACTCGTTACCCGGTCGCTTCCTTGAATTGATTTTGTTTCTGCATTCAACACCTTGGTGACATTGCTACGACTTTCCATTTTTTCGATGAGTACTGCTTCAGCACGGAAACGATCGCGGCGATGCACGAGGTATACCTGCTTCGCAACGGCCGAGAGCACATTCACTGATTCAATCGCGGAATTACCACCACCAATTACTGCAACGGTTTTATTCTGCAATTCACTAGCTACTGCAGCCGCTGTATAAGTTACCCCTTTGCCAACATATTCTGCTTCACCAGCTACGCCTAAACTGCGTGGGGTTAATCCGAAAGCTAAGATAATACTACGGGCCTCCACTTGCTCAGTATTATATTGCACAACAAAGCTGTCATCAGCTTGTGCAGTAATTCCATGAACGTCACCGAGTACAAACTCTGCGCCAAATGATAACGCCTGCTCCTTAAATTTCTGCATCAATTCAAATCCATCAATCGCACCAACTCCGGGATAATTTTCAATCACACTCGTCGTGGCAGCTTGGCCGCCAATATCCTTAGAGACGATCAGCGTGCTGAGTTGGCGACGCGCGGTATACAAAGCGGCGGTTAGCCCCGAAGGACCACCGCCGACAATGACAACATCGTAACGCTTCATCTGAACTAAGCCATTAATGCATCCAAGGCAGCTTTGAGGTCTGCTTTGGTTTGCATACCGACCATCTGTTGAACAGGTTGGCCGTTCTTAAAAAAGATTAATGTTGGAATGCTCATTACTTGATATTGAGCGGGCGTCTGCTCATTTTCATCCACTTCCATCTTGCCGATTTTGATTGCTTTACCCTGATATTCTTGAGCCAGTTCTTCTACAATCGGTCCCAGCAATTTGCATGGTCCACACCATTCCGCCCAAAAATCCACTAACACTGGAACGTCGGATTTTAAAACTTCTTGGTCGAAGGAGGCATCTGTAAATACTTGTGCCATAAATGGTTGATAATTATGTTACTTAGATAGACAACCCACTGTTTGCTCCATGTGGGTAAGAGTCAATATCAGTTCAAAAATTTTAGCACTTTATCGAGTTTTGATCAATTTGACTCGTTTGATCTTTTGCTCTTCAGCTTCTTCAATAATTGCCTTTGCTTTCGGTAGTGAAATTTCATCCCCTTTGCTCGGCACGCGACCTAGTTGCTTCAAAATAACCCAAGCAATTGTCTTGTGATCATCGTCATACACCCGAGCATCAATTGCATTTTCAATTTCTTCCACCGTTGTGTCTGCATCCACAATCACTGTCTTTGTATTCACTCGTTTAATATGGTGCTGAGCAGTATCTTGTTCATCAACAATATCGCCCACAATTTCTTCCAGCACATCTTCCAGGGTGATAATCCCACGTGTCTCACCAAACTCATTAACAACTACCGCAATGTGTCTGTGCTGGTTTTGAAATTCCCGCAGTAACGATAAAACATTTTTCTCCTCAGGAACAAATACTGGCCGCAATAACAATTTTTTGATTTCAATCTCATCCGCATTACCATTCGCCTCCACCAATGCCTCCATCACATCCTTTGAATAGATAATTCCAACGATATTATCAATATTCCCACTATAGGCAGGAAAACGCGAAAATCCTGTATTCGTCATTATTTTCACGAGCTCTTCGGCTGGCTCTGAAACGCTCAGTGCGACCGCATCATTAATGTGGGTCATGATATCCTCGACAGTAACCTTGTCTAACGAAAAAATGTTTTCTACCATCTCCTGCTCCTCTACTGCTAGGCTACCCGCCTCTGCACCCATATACACCATTGCCTTGACCTCTTCTTTTGATACAGTCTGCTGATATCCATCACCCGTAAGGCGGTGCACACCGCGCGCAATCAACTCAAAAAAATAGGTGAGTGGAGTCATCACAAATAGCAGGCCAAGCGTAAATGGCCCGAACCACCGCGCTATACGATCTGCATTTTTTTGTGCAAACGCCTTGGGTACAATCTCACCAACAATCAAAATAATAAAGGTCATCATTCCAGTGGCAATTCCCACTCCTAGGTTTCCAAACCACTGAATAGCCACAGCCGTTGCTAAAGATGATGCCGCAATATCTACGATGTTGTCTGCCACCACAACGGTTGCCAACAATTTCTGCGGATTCTCTTTAATTCGCAAAACGAGTTTCGCTTGTTTGCTTATTTGCCCTTTACGATCTACCAAACTACGTAACTTCGATTCTGGAATCGAAAAAAAAGCGATCTCTAACGCGGAAAATAAACCCGACAGAAATACTAGTATGGATAGAATAAGGATTGTCATCATGGTTGGCTTGGAATTGTAGCAGGAAATCGCTCACCAAACAAGGCCTGGCCCAAGCGCACAATGGTCGCACCCTCTTCCGCGGCGATTTGCCAGTCCCCTGACATGCCCATGGAAAGTTCTGTTAACTCGTACTGCTGCTGCAGTTGTTTTATGAATTTGTAGTCAGCTCGTACGGCGGCTTCAGATTCTTTTGCGGTTATGGTCATCAGACCAACTAGCTTGATTGAAGGCAATGTACGTGCTTTTGATATTGCCTCAGCCAGCTGTCTATCAGGGGAAAAGCCAAATTTAGCCGGATCTCCACTTACATTCACCTGCAAAAAAATCGGCATTACCTTACCTTGGCGATGCGCCTCAGTAGCAACAATCAGTAGCAGCCGCTCACTATCGATTGTCTCTATAGCATCAAACGCAGCAACTACCTCTTTAGCCTTGTTGCTTTGCAGGTGTCCGATAAAGTGTTTTTCGATGGAGGCAGGCAAGTGCGGTAGCTTATCTTTTGCCTCCTGCCAACGACTCTCTCCAATCAAAGTAATCTTCTGTTCAGCAAGTACTGGGAGAATTTTTTCGATTGGAACAGTCTTCGTTACGGCCATTATTCTCATTAGATGATTCTAGCATAGGGTTGGAATTAATGATAATTTTATATTAAAATTGACATTTATTCTCTAAATTTTATTCTTTACCTATATTTAAATATAAATATCTATTTAATATTAGTCAGAATATTTGACATTTAATAAACAATTGGAGATAATGTTCCACGTGGAACAAATCAAATCATTATTAGCTCAACTTGGATTCAGTGAGCATGAGTCACTCACCTACACTGGTATTCTTCAATTAGGTAGCTCCAGTATCCTAGAGATTTCTCAATTTACTGGTCTGAAGCGCCCTACCCTATATAACACTGTCAAAACACTGATTAATAAAGGATTGGTCACTCAAGTAGCTGATCACAAGAAGCACTACTCTATTACCTCCATCGATGCAATTAAGCTGCTCATTCACAAACAACAGCAAAACTATTTCGAAGCACTACCCTCTTTACAGGCTTTGCAGAATGTTCCACGTGGAACAAAGCCCACTATTCGCTATTATGAAGGGGTGACTCAGATTAGCAGCTTATACCGCACACTCTTCCCCCACCTCAATAACAATGAAACCCTCTATATTGCCGCGTCCATGCGCGACTTACAGCGAGTTATACCAAAAGTTATAGCCGAATTTGACCTCTTTGCCGTTAAGAATCAATGGAAGATAATGGAATTACTGCCCTCAAACAGAGTAAGCTTAGAGCATGCTCAAGCCAATCGTAATTATCAAAAGAAATTACTGCCTACAGGAACCGATCTATATGATCAAGACTTTATGGTGATTGGAGACTTAACGATCATTGTTTCGTCCGGTTCAAATCCTTATGCTATTAGCATTCAAGACCAAGCGGTTTCGGCTTCTTTACTTTCACTATTTAAGTTGCTCTGGAAAACACTGCCTTAGTTAAGTGGACCTGAGCGGACTCGAACCGCTTACCTCGTCAATGCGAATGACGCGCTCTA
>CAYLOJ010000031.1:0-7118 GCA_964385285.1 uncultured Gammaproteobacteria bacterium | reverse complement strand
TTTGGAGAGATCGCATAGTTGGTCTAGTGCGCCGCCTTGGAAAGGCGGTATACCTTTACCGGTATCGAGGGTTCGAATCCCTCTCTCTCCGCCATATCATCCAAATCCCCCAACGCTACCAAATAAAAGAACAGAAATAGAAGAAAGCTACTAACCCGGCTTGCGTTCCGGACAGCGTTAACATGAAACATAAAGTAGTGAACAATAACGTTTGACAGACCTCTTCGGATTGCCTAAAGTGTGGGCTGTTTTCGTTTACAGCTATTTGCTTATTAAGTAATGGTAAGTAATGAGCTGTGAGTGACGAGCCTAATAGTCGAAGGAATTGGTCCTAGACAAAAAGGTCAGCCTTACAGCCTTCCCCAGTACTGCATTGGCAGATTGGAGATATCATGAGCCAGACGCACAGGCTGCTGCGCAACATTCCAACCGACCGCTACACTCGCCTGCCCAAGCCCGGTGAGGAACCGCGCTGGCAGAGGATCAACCGGCGCGACTACTCCTACGTGTCGACCGGCTCCTCGATGGCACGTCTCCCGAACCGCCACGATCGCCACTCTGATACGATCGTCGTGGTCAACGTCCGTCTGGGCGAGATCGGCATGCGTGGACGCCACATCGACGCTTCGCGGCTCTACCGTGAGCTGGCGCGCGAAGGCTGTCCGCTGCATCTCACCGACCGCCCGGTCGCGGAGACCTACTTCCGGAACTACCAGAACAACTGGCAGAACCTGGTGGTGGTCGCCCCGGTGCATATCGAGGAGTGTCCGCGCGAGGATATGGAGAGTGCGGATGAAGTGCAGCATCGCGGCACCTTCCTCATCTGTGGACCGAACGGAAAGCCGCTGCTTCTGCAGCCTGATCGGAAGTTCTACTGCCCCCACGAGGACCCAATGTTCAACCGGCAGGGCGGCTGTGTACACGTCGTTCCTCCCCAGCATCGTACGCCGTGGCATTACCTCTTCGAGGTGAACCCGGAATACGTGCCGGACGGGATCTAGGAAGACCAGGAGGACAAGCGGCGCGGGGAGATGACCACACACTCTCCCCGCACCCACGTCCAAATCTCTATATACTGTTGCATTCGCAGAAACGAATGTTTTTTGTTATCATCAAGATCAAATCAACTAATGGCATTTCATATTCATGGTTAAACAAATTTTTGTTAATCTCATCGTTAAAGATCTTGAAGCTACAAAAACTTTTTGGACCAAACTTGGTTTCACCTTTAATCCGCAATTCACGGATCAAAATGCCGCCGCACTAGTGCTCGGAGAAAATATCTACGCCATGTTGCTGCTGCCAACGTTCTTCACCCGCTTTACGAAAAAAGAGTTAGTGGATTCAAGAACATCCACCGAAGCTATTAATTGCTTAGGTGTAGATAGTCGCGCTGAGGTGGATCAAATCATGACCGCAGCTTTGGCTAATGGTGGTGCTGAAACTCGTCCAGCCGAAGATTATGGTTGGATGTATACCCGCAGCTTTGAAGATTTAGATGGTCATCAATGGGAGGTGTGTTATATGGATACTGCCAATCTCCCAGCCAATCCAGCAGCCACTACAAATTAAATAATCAAAAGTAATAACTCTGTTTAAACTATATGGACATCAAGAAAAATTACGTTACCGTCGAAACCACCGTACAAGCTCCAATCGAAAAAGTCTGGGATTATTTAACTCAACCCGCTCATATCACCAAATGGAACTTTGCCTCACATGATTGGTGTTGCCCAACTGCGACCAACGATTTAAAAGTGGGTGGCAAGTTTAGTTATCGTATGGAATCTAAAGATGGTCGTCATGGTTTTGATTTTGGTGGTGTATATACCTTAGTCGAACCTCAACACAAAATCTCTTACAAGTTAGCTGATGATCGCACTGTTGATATTACCTTTGTAACCCAAGGCAATACCGTTAAAGTAATGGAAACCTTTGCGGCTGAAAGTCAGAACACGATCGAAATGCAACGCAGTGGCTGGCAGAGCATCTTGAACAATTTCAAGAAACACGTTGAAAACGCTTAAGCCCGTAGTCACTGTCTCCTATCTCTATAGCCCTACTCCACTGGGCAAAGTTTTGATTGCGGCCACAAATAAGGGGATATGTTATTTAGGATTTGATACGAGTAAAACTGCTGGTCTGAACAATCTACGCGCTACTGTTCCGGCAACGGCTTATGTAGAACAAACTACCCCACTGCTGAAGCAAGCCCTCACTGCTATAAAGGCACAGCGATCAATCAAACTGAAATTAAATCTCCGAGGAACACCATTTCAATTAAAGGTGTGGCGGGAATTATTAACGATTCCACGTGGTCATACGATCACCTACGGCTCCCTTGCCAAACAGATCGGTTATCCCAAAGCTTATCGAGCAGTTGGAACTGCAGTCGGTCGTAACCCGATTAGTTATTTCATCCCCTGTCATCGCGTTGTGCCAGCCAGCGGTGGCATTGGCCATTACCACTGGGGCAAGCGCAGAAAACAGCTCCTGCTAAAGGCCGAAGCCGACCTCTAGCCAGGTTGCAAATTTTGCGTTATGATCGCCGTACAGTTAGCTAATCCGGCTACTGGGAGGATTGGATGAGCGGTTTAAATCAACAGTTTACTAAACTGTCGGCCCCTCAAAGGGCCCGTGAGTTCGAATCTCACATCCTCCGCCAAATCATATTACAAGCCTAGCACCTATTACTCGCATGTCGTTTCAAGCCTACCTAGATAACATTCAAGCCAAGACTGGAAAATCACCAGCCGATTTCAAAAAGCTGGCAGCGCAAAAAGGGTTTACAAAAAATGGTAAACTGAATCCGGAACATAAAGTAATGGAAATCGTGAACTGGTTAAAAACAGATTTTCAACTAGGCCATGGTCATGCCATGGCGATTGTAGCCTTATTAAAAGGACCAAAGGTAAAATAAAACGGATCATGACAACAACACCAAAAGATCAGCGCTGGACTGCGCTTATTGTATTATGTCTGGGTGCATTAATGATTGTGCTCGATACTACCATTGTAAATGTGGCACTACCATCAATTCGTACTGATTTAGGTTTTTCAGAATCATCCTTAGCCTGGGTAGTGAACGCTTACATGTTAGTGTTTGGTGGTTGCATGCTACTAGGTGGTCGCTTAGGTGATTTATTCGGACCACGCAAATTATTTCTGATCGGTTTATTGATCTTCACTGGTGCCTCCCTGCTTTGCGGGTTATCCCAATCGCAGTGGTTACTGATTACCTCCCGCGCACTACAAGGGTTGGGAGGCGCAATTGTGTCCGCTGTGGCGTTGTCGTTAATTATGAATCTGTTCCCGGGCGATGCTGAGCGCGCTAAAGCGATGGGTGTCTATGGGTTTGTAACGGCTGGCGGTGGTTCACTTGGCGTTTTTTTGGGTGGAATTCTGACAAGTCTCAATTGGCACTATATTTTCTTAGTGAATATTCCAGTGGGCGTAGTAGTCGCTCTACTAACTTGGAAATATGTGCGAGCGGATCAACTAGCCACTACCAAGCAACGCTTAGATGTAGCGGGAGCCGCTAGTGTTACCTTGGGATTATTACTGGCAGTCTACGCCATCGTGAATGGTAATACAGTGGGTTGGAATTCTGCGCAAACCATTGGAATGTTAATTGCCTCTGCAGTGGTGCTCGGATTATTCCTATTGATTGAGCAACGCGTGAAGAATCCCTTGGTGCCATTACGATTATTGCGCTTACGCAATTTAGCAGTGGCCAATGTAATCGGCATTCTATGGTCGGCCGGGATGTTTGCATGGTTCTTTTTATCTGCGCTATACCTACAATTAGGACTAGGTTACAGTCCATTTCAAGTGGGAGTTAGTTTCTTGCCGGCCAACATCATTATGGCGATGTTCTCGTTAGGAGTATCGGCCAAAATTGTGAACCGGTTTGGGATTAAAAAACCACTAGGCTTTGGAATGCTATTGGTAGCCATTGGTTTAGCGCTCTTCGCCCGCGCCCCGTTAGATGGCCACTTCTGGATAGATGTGTTTCCAAGTATGGCGCTGCTAGGTATTGGCGCTGGCATGGCATTGAATCCGGTATTGCTTGCAGCCATGCATGATGTCACAGAACATGAATCTGGTTTAGCTTCTGGCATTGCGAACACGGCCTTCATGATGGGTGGAGCGTTAGGCTTAGCAGTATTAGCCAGCGTAGCGTCGGCACGCACCGCTGGTTCTACAGCTGTGACTGATTTAGTAGCGGGTTATCATTTAGCCTTTTTAGTCGGCAGTATTTTCGCTTTGTGTGCAGCTGGTTTAGCCATGTTGTTACGGATCAAGCAACGCTGATCATTAGGCTTGACAAATTCAAAAAAACGCTTATAATGGCGCGTCTTTTGTGTCTGTAAATATACACAAAAGATTAAGCTCTTTTTGAACTTAGCTACATTCTGCAACCACTACCGAGGGTGCTAGTAAGCATGACCATTCGTGCTTAGTATTCACCCCCGGTAGCGTTCAGCGTAAACCCGGCGCCTTGAGGTGCGTTAATCCTCGGAGTGATACAGTCATGATTCTGATCTGCTTGTACACGAAGGACGGGATCATCATGGAGCTGATGGACCTGGAGATCGCCATGATGCTCTACCCCGAGATCTTCATGGAGCTCTACTTCGCGGATCCGTTCTTCACGACCGACGAAGATGACCTCTACAGCGAGCCCTGGGCCGACCTCAACTGGGACGGCGCCGACTACGGTGGCGGCACCGCCCTCAGCGACGGCCCGCCTCCGGGCTTCGAGGACTTCGACGGCACGGACCTCGACGCTGGCGTCTTCGAGGACTGGGAAGTGTGCACCGCGCTGGTGCACATCCCGGGCCTCGGCCGCACCTACATCGAGCACATCCACCCGCCAGGGTACATGGACGTGGCCTCGATCGTCGCGGAATACGCCCCGCGGATGTAGCGAGTCGTCGTGGAGGACGACACGGGTGAGCACGTCTTCGGATGTCGCTCGCCCTCGCCCCTGTAATTAGAAGTAGCTTCTAATTAGAGTTGCGAGCCAGAATCGCTATTTTAGTACCAACCTGTTATGATACGCCTATGGCTCAGATTAAATCCGCCAAATTCATTAAAGGGATCGTCGGCACCGATGATATTTTAGATGATCTTTACCCACAGATCGCCTTTATTGGTCGTTCCAATGCTGGAAAATCTAGCTTAATCAATTCATTGACGAATCAAAAGGGATTGGCCCGTACCAGCTCAATGCCCGGACGCACACAAGAAATTAATCTATTCTTCATTAACCATAATACCTATTTTCTCGATCTGCCCGGTTATGGTTTTGCCAAGGTATCCAAGAGTGATCAAGAATGGTTACAAAAAGTGATTATCTGGTATCTATTTCGGTCTGAATATAAACAGAAAAAAATTGTCCTGGTACTGGATGCTAATGTTGGCCCAACCGATAAAGATCTGGAGATGATCCAACGCCTCGAAGAACACGAAAAAGATATCATTATCGTTGCCAACAAAGTTGATAAGATTCGTAAACCTGATTACGTACAACGTCTACAAGAGGTACAAGATTTAGTCGGACGCCATCATCCGATCATCCCCTTTTCTACCAAGCAACGTATTGGCATTCACGATCTCACCAACGCAATCTTAGACTAAAGCGATCTCACCAACGCTCCAGCAAACGGCAAGATGATGAGCGCAACAATTCCGATCAGAATAAATAGCTCGGCCGGTAGTTTTGGCCGTGCCGGCGCATGATAATAACGGGCATTTTGAATCGTGCCACTAACCACAGCCCCTATTGCCCATAGATACACTAACCCACTCTGATCGGCCATGCGGATAAATAATGGAATCATGGCGGATAACATTAATCCGGCTGTTCCGAGTAAGACGACAATGGCAAAGGTATTCCAGTGACGCCGACTGACTTTTTGTACGACCAGTACGACAATGGTAGCTAATAGAATCCCACATTCTACTAGATAACCACTCACGACTACCTCCCAAATCGATTGTGGCGTTGTCACTAAGGATAACAGCAAATACGCCGGTAATAGCATGGTAGTCAGAATCGCTTCTGGCCAACGCGCCGGAAACGGTAATACCTCAGTAATAAACGATAGATAAATAGCGACAGCGGCTAACAAGACTAAGCAACCTAAAAAGATCAACGTACCCGGTAAGCGTGCGACCCAAACTTCTTGACTAGCAGGTACAAATTGCAATCCGAGCACCGCTAATCCTGGCCAGAGTGCCAGCCCGGTGATATACGCATACTGTAACCGCTTCAGCCACATAGTTATCTCACCTGACGCGCTGCCGTAATCAGATCAATACTACTTCCCACAATCTTCGTCACTAAGACAATACAAATCGGCACAGTCACTAAGCCGACATACGGTAACGGCGATAGAAACCAAAGAGCCACATACGCAAAGAACATGCGCTCGGATAATAATGGGATTGAGAGATGATGACGTTGGATATAAGCATTGCCATCTTTGGCGAATCCCCAGATGCATTGAAATAACCAATAGAAATTGAATCCTGGAATAAAGTTATAGAGCACAGCTTGGCGCGGTGTCATGCGTGCATGGCCATCTTGAATGGCTTGCCACATCTGGTACGTTAAGATAAAAATCATCGCTAAGGCAATGCCAAACACAGCGGCCGCTGCCAACAGGAGTGGTAAATTCCAACCTTGCCTCCAGGCTAATACGACCAACAGATACACTACGCTTAAGCCGCCGGGAATGGTGATGAGATAATTCGTTTTATGCATAGTCATATGCTACTATGTTTCCGAGGGATTGTATAATTTTAACGCTAAACTTTTGATCATGTTGCTGACCAGTATTCTATTAGTCGGAGCGAGTTTATACCTGAATCCGGACTCTTCAGCCGCAAACCAAATTGCGCTTTGGAGTGATAGTCAACCGAATCACGCACGCGCACTACGCGCCATCGCTGATCAACCCAGCGCTCAATGGTTCGGTGATTGGAATACCGACATTACTACTGCAGTCGACACTTATGTCACTGCTGCGCGCGCTGACCATGCTGTCCCTACGTTAGTGCTGTATAATATTCCAAATCGTGATTGCGGAAATTACTCCAGTGGTGGTGCC
>CAYLOJ010000030.1:0-9600 GCA_964385285.1 uncultured Gammaproteobacteria bacterium | reverse complement strand
CATCTGGCAAGGCTTCTGGTATAAACCCATATTTTGCAGGGTCATTACTTATATTCACTTGTAGAAAAATAGGCAGAGCCTTGCCATAGAGTTGAGCAGCCTGATTAAGCGCTTCAGCTAACTTTAAACTATCAACTGATTCTACAGCATCAAACGCAGCTACTACTTCTTTGGCTTTATTGCTCTGTAGGTGGCCAATAAAATGCCTCTCAATGCCTGCGGGAAATAACGGTAACTTCTCTTTAGCTTCCTGCCACCTACTCTCGCCAATCAATGTAATGTTTTTTTGGCTAATTATAGGCAAAATTTGCGACATTGAAAAATGCTTTGTAACAGCCATTACACGGTAAGTTTCTGATTGCGCCATATATAAACTATACGCTATTTGCCTTTGGAATGGAAACTACCTACTTCTGAATTGTTCCACGTGGAACTACTTAAGATTCAATAACTCACCCTTTGTATTCAAAATATACTTAGGCACCATATCAATACTTTTATTGAGTGGCTGCTTCTCCCACCGTCCTAATGTGTCTAATCTCCAAACAAACGTGCCTACGTCGCCTGAGTAGATCCAAACTTCATCAAGCGTATCTCCCCACATAATATAGGTTGTGTGGCGGTAATCAAAGTAATCATTAGCAGTAAATATAGTTTCCTTAGTGATTACATTAGATATATAAAAAGAGAGTTGCTTCTCGTTATTATCAATTAGATTATGCAACAGATACTGACCAGATGGAGATTCAACACTTGATAGAGAGCGTTCTGTTAAGACAGTGGCTGGCAATTCGTGCTGGATGCAACCCGACAAAAAAAATAGGCACACTATTAGCCAAATACTTTCAATACTACGCTTCATACCATAAATTTCTTAACAAACTAACTGTGGACCCTAGGAGATTCGAACTCCTGACCTCTCCCATGCCATGGGAGCGCTCTACCAACTGAGCTAAGGGCCCTAGTGTTGTTTGGCAATCTTCCATTCAACAGTGAGCGAAAAGAACTATATCCTATGCCGAAAAAAAGATCAAATAGCCAATGATTTACAGATCCGTGCCCCAGGAGGGAATTGAACCCCCATCTTTCCCTTAGGACGGGACTGCTCGATCCTTTGAGCTACTGAGGCTAATCTTAGATGAATTTATGCGTCGTACAACTAAAGATACACTAATTTACTAACCAGTGGAACAGCTGGCTAGAAAATTGCCTGAGCGCGTTGGTCTTAAGATCGTAGATGTATAAGCCAATCACTCCTGAAAGCACAACCATAAAGACGCCAAAAAACATAGCGAGATCACTGCGCAAATGCGGAGCAATTGGACGATGATGAGTGGTCTGAGACATGGACGCATTGTAACAGGGTTGGCCCGAGTAGACAACGCAACAAGTTTAAGATATACAGATATGTACATATGGCTAAAATGTTTAATACCCCCAAGGAGGAATCTATGACCACTCAACCAACCACCGTTATTGGTGATGGCGTACGTGTAGAAGGCAAATGCACCGGAACAGGAAATGTAATTGTGCGCGGTGAAGTTATTGGCACACTCAAAACTTCTGATGATCTTATGATCGAAGCCACGGCTCGCGTCGAAGCAGACGTGGAAGCAAAAAACCTGACTGTTGCAGGTGAGATTCATGGCAATGTTACTTGTCACGGACAACTTCAGTTAATGGCGTCTGGAAAAATTTTTGGTGATGTCAGCACCAATATTTTGTCTGTCGAAACGGGCGCAATATTGAAAGGTCAGTGCACCACAGGCGCTCATAGCGAAGCGACAACGGCCTAATATATGTTTTTTTATCTGTACGATTCCTTCGTACTTGATAAAAAATATGCACCGATTCTAGACCGAATCGAAGGTCGTATTATTGAGCTTGGAATTAATGGTCGGGTTGAAAAACTGACTGCCTTGCGCAATATCAAAGAGTTAATCGAACAGGGGATCAAGGCCGGAGCCCATACGGTTGTCGTGGTCGGTAATGATCAAACGTTTTTACGCGCCCTCCAAGTTGTTGCGCAACACAATTGCGCTTTAGGTTTTTTGCCGATTGGCGATAACAAACTTGGTGCAGTGTTTGGCATCACAGATCCACTCGAGGGTTGTAATACTTTGTCGCGTCGCATTACTAAACAACTACCGTTAGGCAAGGCGAATCAAACCTATTTCCTCACCCAAGTGACTGCCGATTTTCCCGCCGGTACACACCTACGATGTAATGAACAATGGAATCTAATTACGCAAACTGAGCATACACATTGCACAATCGCCAACCTCGGAAGTCTAGGAGAGAGTACTGTGCAATACCACCTGCCAGAACAGGCGCAGCTGGATCTAGTTTTAGAACCTCAGGCCCCACCCAGTAGTTGGTTGCGCAAGGCAAAACGTCTACATCCTACAACGGTGACCATTCATAAGGTAACGATTGACCATCCTGAGCACGCAGTGGCTGTTCGTCTTGACGATACTACAGTCATTAAATCTCCGGTTACTTTCAGTGTGAAGCCGAAGGCGATCAAGATCATTGTTGGCAAGCAGCGTAAGATTTAATGTTTTGGGTTGACAGGCAGCCCCAAAATCGGTAATGTAAGCGGGTTATGAACGTTACTGAAATCGTCCGCGAACTAAAAATGACCAAGGAAGAGTTCTTTCCGTTGGCTGTTGAGCTTGGTTTTGACATTGGTGAACGCGCCATTAAAGTGGATGATCAGGTAGCTATTAAGCTCATTAAAGCGATCAAAGAAAACCGCAAACAGAAGCAACGCAAGAGTTTGTTCGCGCATGAGCAGACCGAAGTCAAAAAGGAGATCATTGATACAGAGGCTCCAATATTGTCGGTGCCTGACCCGATCACCACGAAACAATTTGCTGATCTTCTAGGTAAACCTGTTACTGATCTGATCGCCATTCTATTGCGCAATGGGATCATGGCCACGATCAATGAAAATTTGGATTTTGAAACTGCTACGATCATCGCTGAAGATCAAGGTTATCGCACACAACGCGTAGAGGCAGCGGTGGATAGTCGAGAACTAGAACGTGAAGAACAATTAAAAACTGCCTTAGCGGTGGATACTGGAGCGGCTTTAAAACCTCGCCCACCTGTGATTGTAGTGATGGGTCACGTTGACCACGGTAAAACTACTTTGTTAGATGCTATCCGCAAAACGAATATTGCCGGGCAAGAGGCCGGTGGAATCACACAATCCATTGGTGCTTATCAAATTGAATACAAGCGCCGCAATATTACATTTATCGACACTCCTGGTCATGAAGCCTTTACAGCTATGCGCTCGCGCGGTGCGAATGTGGCGGATGTAGCCATCTTAGTGGTAGCCGCTGATGATGGAATCAAACCTCAAACTATTGAAGCTATTGGTATTTTAGAAAAAGCCAAGCTCCCGTTTGTGGTTGCCATCAACAAGATGGACAAACCTGGTGCGGATGTCGAGAAGGTAAAAAAGGGCTTATCTGAAGTCAATTTGATTCCTGAAGATTGGGGCGGCAAAACCATCTGTGTACCCGTGTCAGCAAAGGGTAATCAACATATTGATGAGTTATTGGATATGGTGTTATTGGTTGCCGATTTGAATCAAGACAAATTGCAAGCCAATCCTAATCGTACGGCCGTTGGTACTATTATTGAATCCCGTATTGATAAAAACGCGGGCGCCCTGGCCACAGTGTTAGTACAAACTGGCACTCTCCGCGTTGGTGATATTGTAGAAGTAGGGGATGTAGTCGGTAAAATTAAGGCCATGAATTCCTGGCGCGGTACTCCGATTAAAGAAGCCACTCCTTCGATGCCGGCTCGATTTTTGGGATTGAACAATGCCCCAGTGGTTGGAGATATTTTATCAGTCAGCACAGATCCTAAAGCTACGTTGAAGAAGAAACAGAAAAAATCCTACCAAAGCTTTGCTTATTTGAAACACAAAACTGAATTTGAAAAATCTGGAAAGTTGTCCTTACCGATTGTAGTGAAGGCTGATACTCTAGGCTCATTAGAAGCGCTCGTTGGTTCCATCGACAAGTTGCAATACAAGGATGTCGAAGTGGAGATTATCAAACGTGGTTTGGGTAACTTTACTGAAAAGGATATTGATCAAGCAGTATCGTCCAAAGCCAAGTTAATCGGCTTTAATGTAGGCATGACCTCTGCCGCAGCCGACTATGCTCTCGGTACACAGACCACCGCTGAATCATTTACAATCATCTATAAATTATTGGAATACATCGAAGAACAATTGCAAGCCTTGTTACCACCTGATGTGATCTACAACAAAATCGGTGAGGTTCGCTTACTGGCTATCTTCCGAGTCAATGCTAAGCACGCCATTGTCGGTGGCCGCGTACAAAGTGGCAGCATTAAAAACAAAGCCATTTGTAAGATCGTACGTTCCGGAAAAATTGTTGGCGAAGCAACCATTACACAGTTGCAAAGCAATAAAAAAGATACCAGCGAAGTGACTAACGGTAGCGAGTGCGGTATCCGTCTGGACACCCAAGCCACCCCAGAGGTCGGTGATGTAATTGAAGTCTACGAAACTGAACATCGTGTTCGGAAGTTGGAAAAAGTTGCTTAATCCTCATGCCATCTCAGCGTATCCGCCAAATTAACTCCCAGTTGCGAGACTACTTCGCCACCGCTTTAATGCGCATGGTTGAATTACCACAAGGCGTGGTCGTGAGCATCACTAAAGTACACACCACAGCCGACTTACACTTCTGCACCATTTTTTTATCAATCATTCCTGATACGCAAACCGGTTCTGTCTTACAGCTGATCCGCCAAAACACCCACGACCTGATTGAAGAGGTCGCTGGCCGCATTACTTTTCGTACCATCCCACGCTTCAAATTCGTGATTGACGATACCGAACGCAAAGCCCAAGGCATAGAGCAACTCCTTGACAGCATCAAGCAAAGCGAGTAAGCTATCGCGTTATGTCTAAACCTTCGACCACTGCAATTCATGCTGCGATCATTGGTGTTTTGCAGCAGGCAAAACATATTTTGATCATCTCGCATCGTAAGCCAGACGGCGACACCATTGGCTCCGGGTTAGCACTGCGCCATTATGCTCTCGGGCTAGGAAAGCAGGTGACCAACTACTGCGTTGATGCGCCAGCTGAGTATCTGCAATTCTTACCAGATTCACACCTAATTGGACCACATCAGCAAATATGGGAAAACTCAACGGTAGATACTGTCGTGGTGGTAGATTCTGGTGATTTACGCTATGCCGGTGTCGCAGATTTTGTACCCAGACTGCCTGGGCCGTATACATTGATCAACATTGATCATCACGTGACGAATCCAAAATATGGTCAGATTAATTTAGTAGATAGTGAAGCCTCGTCTACCTGCGAAATCGTCTATCACTTACTCGATAGTGCCAATGCTGTGGATCACACCATTGCAACCTGTCTGCTTACTGGACTCATTACTGATACCGGTAACCTAACTAACCTAGCCACCACCGCTAGCGCTGTGTCTGTTGCTTCCAAGCTAGTTGCTAAAGGTGCAAACTTATCAACGATTGCTAAACACGCGCTACAACACCGCCCGTTTAATACCTTGCGGTTGTGGGGGAAGGCGCTCGAGCGACTACATGAGGATCCTAAAACCGGCATGATCGTTACTGCACTGACATTAGAAGACATCCATGATTGCAATGTCGATGACGAAGCTGTTTCTGGCATCTCCAACTTTCTCAATGGGTTAGATCAAGCTGCGGACAAGGCCGTTTTAGTCTTAACTCAAACCGCTCCAGGAATCATTAAAGGAAGCTTACGCACACGCAATCCTTTGATCGACGTCACCGAATTTGCTAAGCTACACAATGGTGGCGGCCACAAAAAAGCAGCCGGCTTCACCATCGAAGGTACTTTAGAACTTACTCCAAACGGTTATGACATCCACCCAACCCAGAGCCATGAACCTGATTCCAACCGTCATTGAGAAATCATTCGACGGTGAGCGGGCATATGACATCTATTCCCGTCTACTCAAAGATCGCATCATCTTTTTAGGAACCGCGGTCGATGACTTAGTAGCCAATAGTGTGATTGCCCAGCTACTCTTCTTAGAATCTCAGGATGCCAAAAGCGACATTACATTATACATTCACTCTCCAGGAGGGTACGTGACTGCCGGTTTAGCGATCTACGACACCATGCAGTATGTAAAATGCGACGTTTCCACAGTAGTCATCGGCAGTGCGGCCTCTATGGCAGCCTTGTTGTTGGCGGGCGGAGCTAGTGGCAAGCGCTTTGCATTGCCCAACGCCGAAGTGATGATCCACCAACCCTTAGGTGGTGCTGAAGGTCAGGCTTCTGATATTAAAATTCGTGCTGAGCACATTTTACGCACACGGGAGCGTTTAAATAAGATTTTAGCCAAACATACTAAACAAGATCTGAAGCGTATCGAACTGGATACCGATCGTGATAAATTCATGTCTGCCGAAGAGGCCAAGAAATACGGCATCGTTGACAAAATCATCGGATAGGTGCTAACGTAGCCATATCGACGCCTGTATAGAATTTAGAGCAGTGGCGACGATATTTCTTAATTCGACACCAACGTTAGGCAAATATTTAAATGGCTTATTTTCAAGAATCCCCACTTAGTTTCGCGAAGCGGCCATTATTGTTGTCTACGCTGTAGTTTCCTACACTTCATATTTTATGATTTCCTACCTAGTGTTGGCGCTTGTCGTTTTGGTAGTTGGCGTTGTAGCGGGCAGCCTGATTGGCTATTGGTACCGCAAACAAGCCGCAGCTAAAACTACTGGCTCCGCCGAAGCCAAGGCCGAACAGATCGTGCTCGACGCAAAGTCGCGCGCCCAAGCTTTTTTGTTAGAAGCAAAAGACAAGGGCTTAAAGATGATCGAAGACGCTAAACAAGAAGATGCCCAACGTCGCCAAGAAACCACCGCCGCTCAACGCCGTTTAGAGAAACGGGAAAGCATGTTTGACGAAAAATTGCTGGACCTCGAAAACAAGCAAGTGAAGCTGCAAGAAAAAGCCAAAGATCTTGAAAAACTAAAAGAGGATATTCAGCAGATTAAACTAGAGCAGTTGGCACGTTTGGAAAAAGTGGCCGCCATGGATCGCAATGATGCGGTCAAGTTGTTGGAACAACGTGTGGAAGAACAATCAAAGGATGCCTTACTCTCACGCATGCGCAAACTTGAAGAACAGGGTAGTGAAGAATTGGAACGCAAAGCTAATGAGTTAATGGCTGTGGTTATCCAGCGTTGTTCCACCAGCCATGCTGCTGAAACTACTACTACCAATGTGCACCTCACCAGCGATGATATGAAGGGTCGTATTATTGGTAAAGAGGGTCGCAACATTAAACGCATTGAGGAACTAACGGGCGTTGAGATTTTGATCGATGATACACCGCAAACCATTGTCGTTTCTGGTTTCTCACCGATTCGTCGCCATTTAGCCAAGCGAGCCTTGGAGATGTTAATGGAAGACGGCCGTATTCACCCAGCCCGTATTGAAGACTGCGTAGAACGCGCCAAGCGAGATTTGGCCATTGATATTAAGAAGGCCGGCGAAGACGCTCTATATGAAGTTGGCGTTACTGGTTTTGATCCTAAGTTGGTCTCGATCCTTGGCCGCCTAAAGTATCGCACCTCCTATGGTCAGAATGTACTTCGCCACTCCATTGAAGTTGCATTTTTGGCTGCTATGCTGGCAGAAAACTTAGGGGCAGATGTGAACGTTGCACGTAAGGGCGGTTTGCTCCATGACATTGGTAAATCTGTTGACCATGAAGTGCAAGGTACTCACCCTGAAATTGGTCGTGACATCGCCAAGAAATTTGGCTTGTCTGATGCCATTATTGCTCCGATCTTAAACCATCATGATGACTATCCACCAACCTTGGAAGCAGTAATCGTGAAGGCTGCTGACGCCATCTCTGGTTCCCGTCCTGGTGCTCGTAAAGATACCTACGAAAATTACATCAAACGTTTAGAGGAGTTAGAGAATGTTGCCCTAACTTTCCAAGGCATTGATAAAGTTTATGCAATTCAAGCTGGTCGTGAGGTACGCGTGTTTGTCCGTCCAGACCAGGTCGATGATTATAACGCGAATAAATTAGCTCGCGATATTGCCCTGAAGATCGAACAAGAATTGAAATATCCAGGTGAGATTCGTGTTACTGTAATTCGCGAAACTCGTATTATCGAATACGCTCGTTAATCATGGAACCACTCCGTCTACTCTATATCGGAGATGTAGTCGGTAAAGCTGGGCGCAGTGCTGTGAAAGCACTTGTGCCCGGTTTGCGTTCAGAGTTAAAACTAGATGCTGTCTTCATGAATGCCGAAAACATGGCCCACGGTAACGGCATCACTACCGATACAGTGAATGAGATGTTATCGGCTGGTGTAAATTACTTTACATCCGGTAATCATATCTTTGATAATCGTGAAGGAGTAGAGTATCTACGTCGTTCCGACAGCAAGGTGTTGCGTCCTGCCAACTTCCCCCGTGTAAACCCTGGCAAAGGACATATGGTGATTGAGATTGGTACCAAAAAAGTCTTGTTGATCAATGTGGCCGGCCAAGTATTTATGCCACAGCAAGCCGATAACCCTTTCTACTGCGTTGACGATATTTTAAAGCGTTACAATTTAGAAGAGTTTGCGGCGATCTTGATTGATATTCACGCCGAGGCGACCAGTGAAAAGCAGGCCTTGGCTTGGCACTGCAATGGCCGAGCATCGATCGTTGTGGGAACCCATACACATGTGCCTACTGCTGACCTGCGCATTCTGAGTGGTGGCACTGGCCTCGTCTGTGATCTTGGATCCGTTACTGCAGCAGATTCTGTGATTGGTGCGGATAAAGATCGCGTGTTACAACGCTTTCTCACACAAGCTCCCACTGCCTTGGCTCCGGCTGAAGATGGGGAGTTGCTGTTTAACTCTGTCTATATTGAAATTGATCCAAATACGCGACGCACAGTAAAATTAATGCGCGTCGATCGCGTTATCCCAGCATAGTGTATTTGACAGTGCTTACCAGCTGATTATACTAACCGTATGAATAAAGCCGTCTTAATCAGTGTCATCGCTGAAACAACTGGAGTCAGTAAAAAAATGACTGAGCAAGTGATTGATGCGCTATTAGCCACAATCACTGAGCAGATTAAGAATGGCGAAGAAGTTACCTTGACTGGCTTTGGTCGTTTTTCTTCTCGCCTACGTTCAGCTCGCCTCGGAGTTGATCCGCTTAACCCAACACAGAAAATTCAGATGCCAGCTATATTGGTGCCAAAGTTCAAAGCTGGTAAAGCTTTGAAAGATACGCTTAAGGCCAATACTAAAACTGAGTAAAGACAAAAACAAAACTACCCTCCACACGGAGGGTAGTTTTTGATAACGCGTTCTTTCACTGTGCCCTCGACTGGGTTCGAACCAGTGACCCACCGCTTAAGAGGCGGTTGCTCTAACCAACTGAGCTACGAAGGCGTATATAAACTATTTGGCTTACTGCCTGTGCCCTCGTTAGGAATCGAACCTAGATATCCGGTTCCGAAGACCGGCGTATTATCCATTATACTA
>CAYLOJ010000029.1:0-10635 GCA_964385285.1 uncultured Gammaproteobacteria bacterium | reverse complement strand
TACACTCGCTGCGTGGTTATGTTCTGCCACAGATGGAATCCAGTAATTCCGTTCAATTGATTACCCCTGATACAGCCATACAACGGATAACTACAGTTTTTCCTGACAACACAGATCTTCAATTTAGTCGGATGTACTTAGATGATTTGATGCGTGCTAATAGTCGGCCAACACTAACCTTACAAGACGTCACCTTGGAATACGCCTTTGGGTTTAACGATCATCAATTAGCTCTGTTACCAGTGTATTATGTCCGCGCGGTCGATCTAGACACTGGCATGGCTTTAGATCTATATGTCGACGCTACCGTTACTGGGCAGCAGTTTGCTGACTATGAGCTGGTGAGTCTGTAACATTTTAATCACGGCTACGTTATCTAAGGTAAGATAACTATTTACAATTATTTATGCGTTTCTACCCAGCCGTCCTAAGCCTAATCACTGCTGCCGTATTACTCCCAGCAGTCAGTTCAGCTCGTGTGATCGATTTAGATCCAGAGGCTATTGGAGTTAGCGAAGCAAACTTCCAAGAGCTCAGAACCTCACATTGTTATATGAATTCTGTAGATGCGCCCGACACTGCAGTGTCATCCGAAGTCAGTGGCATGTTATGTGATCCATTATTAGCTCGCTTGGCAGGACATATTATCTTTCGTGCTGAACACGCTGGAGAAATGTATCAAGTGAACGATGGAGATGGTCTACCAAGCATCGTGCGCTATTTGCCAGATGGTTTCTATCAAGCGAACGGAAAGCTCTTTTGGGTAGCGAATGGACGTCGTACCCGTTTACCAGACGGTGATTCCTTCCGTCGTATTCTGCTCACTGTGCAGCGCACACCCAGTATGGCGACGTATGTGAATAGTGATGCGCTAACTACAGCGCAGCAAATTAGCCTGCATGGCCGTATCTTGGTCCTGGTCGATCAGAATAACAGTTTGGGATATATGGCCGAAACCTTTGGTTCGGATGATCCTCAAGCTGCAAACATCATCACCTTAGCGCAAAAAAATTCTAGCGAATTAGAGCAGATGATTGGTATTGATCTCATTCAAACACGTCTAAGCTTAATAAAAAAATTACCACTCAATAATGATTGGCAATAAGCCAAGGCATGGCAATAAAAACGCTCCCAGTGATTGGGAGCGTTTTTGCTTAGTGGGCAGGGAGGGATTCGAACCCCCGAAAGCCTGAGGCTGCTTGATTTACAGTCAAGTGCGATTGACCGCTCCGCCACCTGCCCGGACGGGAATTGCCTTGACTTTTTCAAAGGCGACCGTAATACTAGCACATATATTAAATCGGACAAGTTACTTATGAATTACGGGGCAATTATTAAAGGAGCCTGGCAAGCTACGTGGCGCTATCGCGCGATGTGGTTGTTAGGGATGGCTGTGCTGGGCGGTTGTAACGGCGGAAACTTCTTCAATGCTGCGGCAAATGCGATACCGGATTCTAGCACCTCGACGGATTACGAAACACAACTCCTACTGGATCAACTGGGTGAGACCATGCAGGAATATTGGATTCTAGTGGTCTTATTGATCTCTTGTCTTGTGCTACTGATGATTGTGGCTTATGTCTGTCATTTCATTGCAATCGGTGGATTATATCAAGGTGCGGCGGCGGCGAGATTGCAGCAACCCGTACGGTTTACAACCATGTGTCGGGCTGGCACAGTCGGATTTTGGCGCACTGTAGGTTTGGCAATTTTACTCCGTTTAATGCTCATTATTCCGTTGATCTGTATCGGCATAGTGATTGTGTTACTGGCGATTACCATTGTCGGTCTGGTGTTTGCCATTCCATTATTCTTGGCTCTGATCGTCATCATGCTGCCGTTGGGTTGGATCACCACGACAGTGTTTAGCTTTGCGCTCCAAGGCATTATTTTAGAGCGGCTAGGGATCTGGCCAAGCCTAAAATTGGCCTGGGCACGCTGGCGACTGCACTGGAAAGACACGGTGTTAATTTACCTATTAATTGTGGTCAGTCAGATCATAGTGGGTGTTATTCTGTTGGCCGCCCTTGGGGTGATTAGTGTACCCCTTGTCATTTTTGGATACTTCGCGTATAGTAGCCAGGCTTGGCTAGCCATCGGCTTGCTGATCTTAGTCGGACTACTGCTAATGTTGACTGTTGCTTTCATTGTGAGAGGCATGAGTCAAAGTTTTATCAGTCATCTCTGGCACAGATTGTATGCTGAAATCGTCGAGCGGCAGCTAACATCATCCAATCAACTGCCGGGATAGCTCAGCTGGTAGAGCAACAGTTTTGTAAACTGTGGGTCGCGGGTTCAAATCCTGTTCCCGGCTCCAATTTATCTGCATAAGTAAACACAACAAGTAAAGTTATTATATGTCTCAAGAACGTCTCACAAAACTAGAGTGCACCATTTGCAAAGAGGTGAACTATTATACCCAAAAGAATAAAAAGAAATTGCATCAAGCTGGTAAATTGGAATTATCCAAACATTGCCCACATTGCAAGAAGCACACTCCACATAAGGAGATTAAATAAGATCACAAAAAAATAGGGCCGTTGTGAGACGGCTCTATTTTTTGTTTATCTTCTGGCTAAGCAGCCAGATCTAATTGATACTTACTACTGACATCTAATGACTCCAGGTTCTTGCCGCTGTCTGAGCGGAGTAAAATTTGGCGAGATTTTACTTTGGTATGACCCGGATCAATTTTTTTATTTTCTAAGTTGATGCTGTCAGGCATACTTAAAGTTCCATCACTCGCTTTCACCTTAATCACGTACACCTTAACTTTCGCCTTGTGCTTTGTAATTACCACGGCATCCGTTTTGCCGTCTCCCCGTAAATCCTTCAATTTCAGGGCATTATCAGTAATGGAGGTATTTGCTAAATTTTGACGGTCTGATACTGAGCCATCATAGAGATTAACCAGGTATGCCTTCTTAGCGCCACGATGCAGCACTAATGCATAACCAGTGTCGTTGTATTGGGCTACTGTAGTGTTGCGTGCAGAATCTGAGCTGTACACCGTGTAGTCATAGATTGAACCATCAGTAAAGGTCACGCTGATTGCGCCATCACTAGTTCCTTCCACGGCGGTGATATTATCTGTGGCATCTGCATTAGGAGAAAGAGTGCCGTAGTAAGGGTGTGCATCATTGTCTGTGACAGTATTATGCTCATCCACAGTGCCGTCTTCATCATTATCCACACCATCACCGTCGATTTCAACGCCATTGTTTGCAATGGTATCGTTTGTGTCATCATCGTTATCGGTATAACCAGCTGGTGCACTACTGCTGCATACACTAGTAGTGATACTGTTAACCCCTAATCCGTCGGCATCATTATCAATGTAGTACGTTTGATTCGTTGCTACTGTACTATCACTGTCGTTACAGTCTGTTGTCATTGCAGTGAAGAGGGTAGTACTTAAACCTCCCCCAGCCGTTCCATCTAAATCACTATCAGTTAGCATGGCGCCAATATACATCGCACCCGTGTTACTGCTATAACTGTTCGCACCAATTAGTAATTCAGCAAAACCATCACCATTTAAATCGCCGCTACCCAGAGCAATACCGAGGTTTTCTACAGTCGTTGCTGTAATGACCGTATCCGCAGTAGACAAGCTGCCAGAAGCATGATCGCCAGTCAAAATATACACTCCACCACTACTGCTACTTAGAGCGTTAGCGCCGATTAACAGTTCGCGTATCGTATCACCGTTCATATCACCGGTCGACAAGCTACCCACCGCGTCACTTGCATTAATACCCGTGTAACGAGTGACGGTAGACAAATCAATAGTCCCGCTTGTAGTTGTAGTTGTGCTCCCGGGAATGACGTAAACAGCACCAGCGTTATTGGCTCCCGCATCACTACCAGTAGCGGCTACGACCATGTCCGCTAAACCATCACCTGTAATATCACCCACAGTAACAGTTGCGCCTGCATTATCACTGGCTGCCTCGCCGGTCCATTCCGCTACTGTACTCGCACTAACAGATGTGGTGTGCTGGGCACTTTGTCCATAAAAGAGGTAGGCTGAACCTGAAGCGCTGCCGTTACTATTACGTTGCATGGCACCAATGAATACATCATCATAACCATCGCCATTTACATCACCTACACCAATACCTGAACTAAAGTTATTGCCACTATCTTCACCGGTAAATTTACCGCCAGTGCCATTGACGCTGGTTGAACCAGAATACATCGTGGAGCGTCCATAGATAATGGATGCCGATCCGCCGACGGTAGCATCATTCACCGAACTGACTACTACATCATCATAGCCATCATTGTTTAGATCTCCACTGGCGATCGCTCCGCCAAACACAAATCCAGGCCCGCTGTAAAACTTAGCACTGTTGGTAACACTGGCAACAGCACTATCTGTAAATCGAGTAGCTCCACCATATAGTAGATAAATTGCCCCCGAGTTGGAAGCCCCACCAGTTGTATCACCAGTTGCAGACACGGCTAAATCTGCATAGCCATCACCGTTAAAATCACCGGTGGCTAAACGCACTCCAAAAAAATCGGTACTGCCGTTACCCGTAATGGTAACGCTGTTACTGGAAGACAGCGTGGCTGCAGTGGGTAATGCCGCTCCACCATAGACAATAGAAATGAATCCAGTTGCATTGTTTGGAGCGCCGCCAACTAAATCTTCGTAGCCATCATTATCCAAGTCTGCAGCGATCACGGAGCGACCCAAACGACTAGTGGCCGTGCCACTGGTGAGTCGCACTAGATCTGAAGTAGTAGCTGCCATGGTTAAACTAGGAATCGAAAATACAGCCAGGGCGCTAACGAACTGGACAAGTCTTTTCCATATCATAGGAGATGTATGTAAATAATTAAGCGGTTACAGTGGCTAACGTTTTGTAACGAGAGCCAAACTGATCACGTTTCGATTCGTAAAGTACCAATGCTTCAAAGCTAATCGGCCACTGCACTGTTTCTACCGTGTCTTGAATGGCACGTACTTGATCTGGCCAACAACGCGCCAACGTAATATGCGGGCGAAACGCCTGTTCTTCGGCTGGTCGTTCAAATACTGTAGCTAAACGTTCTTTCATATCCGTGAGCTCAGCATTACTTGGTCCTTCTAACCATAACATGCGCGGTTCAGTGGGATGGAGAAACCGCACGCTATCAAAAGCAACGGTTTGGGCTTTAAAAAATCCGTTGAGCGTCTGAAAGGCGTTAATGGCCGGCTGAAGCGACTCTACTTCCCATGGAGCAACTAGGGTGAGATGTAAATCTCCAGCGCGACTCCAACGCACTGGCCAATCTGCATGTTGCATTCGCCAATTCGCTAGCTGTTGATGTAAATGGTCTGGCAATTGTAAGCCAACAAAAATGCGATGTGTCATGCGAGAATTATATCACAGTAAAAATAATTGTTCTATATCCTAAAATACTGTAGACTACAGAGAACTATGTTGAGTCAGGTTCAAGGAGGAGCTCAGCGTGTACTGCGTCGTTTGGAACAAAAAATCCAAGGTTCTGCTTCGCGCACTTTGCGTGTAGTAACCTTTCCAATCATTCTGGCATTGTATTTGACTATTGCGGTTGTGCATAGTTTAGCCTTACTGTTTGGCACTAATCACGATGCGTTTTTGTTATTGTATGAACCCACGGCTAAACAAGGCTATACAACATCCTATACTGATTTCATGCGGCGCAAGCAGCGCATTCGTTTAATTTCTGCAACATCATTTGCGATTACGATCGCATTGAGCGTGTTTGTGAATACGTTAGTGACAAACGTGCAACCGGTATATGCAGCTACTTGCAACATCAATACGAACACTTCCGTAGATCAGATCTACATCAATAACAACAACTGCCAGGATATCCACATTACAGGGGATTCAACCATTACATTTTCTGGCTCGATTGACTTGATCGGGAGTGGTACTTTTTATGTTGATAATACTGTGAAGGCTAAATTGAACGGTGCGTTAACGTTGACCGATTCGAATGACATGGTCACCATTAACGGGACGGTATTGTCAAATGCTGGCGATACGACTGGAGTAAAGATAACTGCCCAAAACGTACTGGTTGGGGGAACGGGAATGATCGATCAAAGTAAGAATGGTTGTTCCGGTGGTGCTGTCGGTGCCGGTGCCGCCGCTGACGGTTATGGTACAGATGGTGGCGGTAACTGCGTGATCTCTACTGGAAATTATGGAAAGAGTGCTAGAGGTGGAGCTGCGCATGGTGGTAGTGGTGGAAATGCAAACGCAGCTGTAAATAGTCAGAAAACTATATTAGATTCTGACACGGCCCCAGTATTAAATGGAGCGGGTGGTGCCGGTGGTACCAATAGCGGAGAAACTGGTGGTGCCGGTGGTGGAGTGATTCGTTTGGATGTGGCAGGTACACTCACCGTGAATGGTGCTATTCGTGCAAATGGAGGTAATGCAGGTAGCGGCAGTAGTGGTGCCGGTGGTGGCGCTGGTGGGTCAGTATATATCACCGCCGGAACTATCACAGGTAGTGCAACAATTAGCGCTAATGGGGGCGCAGGCACAATTGGTGGTGGTGGCGGCGGTGGTGGTCGTGTAGCAGTGTATTACGATACACTATCTGGTTACTCACTGACCAACGTTACGGCCACTGGCGGCGCTAGAGGGGGATTGGGAAACTCCGGTGTGGGCGCAAATGGCAGTACGTTTTTGTTGAATCGACGCGTTGATGATGGGAGCGGAGATTTGCGTATCACATCAGGAGAGGACTTTCAAAGCGGAGGCGATTATACACGTACGAATATTACCATTGATAATGGTTCCAATATTACATGTGCTTCGTTTGCGAGCTTGGCTATTGGGGCGACAGGTACGTTGACCACGAATGGCATGACCATGAGTTGTGATACGGTTGACGCCGTCACAATCACTGCGAGTACTTGGACGAATAGCGGCACGAATAGTATGAGCATCGCAAAAGCCGGTGCAACTACCACCTGGAACATTAGTAACGACCTTGCACTAAGCAATTTTACTTATACCGGTGGCAATGCTGGCACTAGCAGTGCGGATGGAGGCATACTCAGTCTAGCGAATGCTATCAACTTATCGCTAACCAGTTCTAATATTAATGCCAATGTCAATTTGACGAATTTATTGTCCCTGAGCATTGATGCTTCTTCCAGCATTAATGCCAATGGAAAAGGGTGTACAGGTGGGCCTATCGGTGCCGGTGTTGCAGCAGATGGGTATGGTCAAAATGGTTCAAGTATTTGTGCTCAAAGCGCTGGCGGATATGGCAAGAATGCCCGTGGTGGTGCTTCGCATAGTAATGTAGGTGGGAACGCCAACGGTGCTGTTAATCCACAAACCACAGTATATGGATCAGATTCGCAACCTTCCACATACGGTTCTGGTGGTGCTGGTGGACCTAATGCAGGCGAAGCCGGAGGTAACGGGGGTGGTCGCGTACGTATCAATACAACAGGTACATTGACGCTCAATGGAGCAATCACCGCTGGAGGCATTGCTGGAGGAAATGGCAGTAGCGGTGCGGGTGGTGGATCCGGTGGTTCTATCTACATTACTGCGGCAACGTTAGCTGGTGGTGCCAATATAAGTGCGAATGGTGGCAATGGAAACCTTGTAGGTGGCGGTGGCTCTGGCGGCCGTGTTGCCGTCTATTACGACACCCTGAGCGGGTACCCGTTAGGAAATATTTCTGCCCTGGGCGGATTAAAGGGTAGCACAGGAACCCCGGGTAATGGAGGTACGGGTAGTACGTTTATCCTTAACCGCAGAGTTGATGATGGAGTGGGTGATTTACGTATTACCTCTGGCCTAGATTTCCAAAATGGTAGCGATTACACAAGAACAAATATTACAATCGATAATAATGCACAGCTTACCTGTGGCACATTTGCAACATTGAATACCACGGCTACTGGCACATTCACTAGCAATGGGATGAACATGAAATGTAGCACAGTTGATGCCTGGAATTTAACCGCTGGGAGTTTAACAATGAGTAATACGACCACGGTGAACTTTGATAAGGCCGGTGCCGTAGCAACGTTTGATATTGGCAATGATGTGACCTTTAGCAACTTTAATTACTTTGGTGGAGCTGCTGGTGGGGCATCTCAGAATGGCGGTGTGCTGACCCTCGACAAAAATATCAATGTGACGTTGGTAAACTCCAATATTAATTCCAGTGTAAATTGGTTCAATTTAAAGAGCTTAAGTATCGATGCCGCTTCAAAAATTAACGCCTCTGCACGAGGTTGCTCTGGTGGGCCAGTTGGTATTGGTGCCGCAAATAACGGCTTTGGCCCAAATACTACTACTGGGATATGTGCCCAAACAATTAGTGGATACGGCAAGAACTCGCGCGGTGGAGCAGCCTTTGGTGGTCCGGGTGGAAAAGCCCAGGCGTCTGCCAATGGACAAACTACCACGTATGGGTCCGCAACGGCTCCGGTTATGTTTGGATCAGGAGGTTCCGGTGGTTCGGGTTCAAATGAAAGTGGCGGCACAGGCGGTGGTAAAGTGCGCGTTACTGTCGTGGGCACATTGACTTTGAATGGCCAGATCAATGCGAATGGGGGGCAAGGTGGTACTGGCAGCGGTGGTTCGGGCGGTGGTTCGGGCGGCTCTGTGTATGTGTCGGTTGGAGTGTTAGCTGGCACAGGCAGCTCGTCTGTCGTTGGGGGTAATGGAGTGCTTAATGGTGGTGGAGGTGGTGGAGGTCGCGTTGCCTACGAATATGGTAGTTTAAGTGGCTATAATACCGCCAATAACACTGCTGGAGGTGGTGCCGCAGGAGCAACCGGCACTCCGGATCCCGGCGGAGCTGGCTCAGTAAATACTAAAGTATTTGCTGTCCCCAGTACTCCATCTGTGACTACACCTACAGACGGAGCTACAAATCAATCTCGCAACCTGACGCTAACCTCCTCTGCGTATGCATCGGATGGCGCAATGCACACTACTTCTGGGTGGCAAATTAGTGACGACAACACGTTTTCCGATATTGATTGCAGCTCTGTACACGTAGTATTTTGTTCGTTGAACTCCAGTAATCAGACTAGCCTTGTAGTCAACGATACCAATGGTGCATTTCAGGGTGCCTTGAATGGCAAAACAAAATTAGCACCGAATACAGTATATTACGCCCGCGTTCGTCATTCGAATGGCGCAGGTGTATCAGTTTGGTCTCCGTCAATTAGCTTTACTACAGACGTAAACACAGCCCCGAACTCACCAAGCAATACTGTTCCAGGTGATGCTGCCACTGGGATAAGCAAAAATCCAACTCTAACCTCTTCGGGTTATGTGGATTTAGATGGTGATAGTCAGCAGGCATCAGATTGGCGTTTGTACGAATCCGGTGATTGCTCCGGCACTGCAGATTGGGCTGCCACTGGGTCAAGCAATTATACTAGTGTCGTAGTCAATACTAGTAATGGTACATTTGGTGACGCATTGGCAGGGCAAACTACTTTGCGATCGCACACTGCGTATTCATTTAAGGTCCGACATAATGATAATTATGGTGGTTTGGGCAGTTACTCAACTTGTACGAGTTTCACTACTTTAAACAATGCGCCAATCTTAACCGGAACCATTAGTGATGTGAACTTGAACGAGGATGGTAGTGCAACGAATGTGTTTAATATTAATAGTGCAATTACGGATGCCGACTTTAATGATAATGGGGCATTAACCTGTTCAGCGAGTGACGGTTTTTTGGCCGGTCTAGGCACCATGACGATTAATTCAAATGGGAGTGTTGACTTTGCGTTGGCAGCTAACGCCAGTGGCACAGATACCATTCAATTTAACTGCCAAGATGGAGCTGGTGCCTCAGCTTCATCCAATATCGTAACTGTGACCATTAATTCACTGAATGACGTGCCATCTTTCACCAAAGGCACCAATCAAACAGTGAATGAAGATGCGGGTGCACAAACCGTAAATGGTTGGGCCACCAGTATTAGTAAGGGGCCAGCCAATGAAGCCGCTCAAACCCTAACTTTCACCGTAAATAGTGATAACCCAGGTTTATTCTCATCTCAACCCACGATCGATGCTGCGACCGGTAATTTATCCTATACACCGACTGCCAACGCTAACGGTTTAGCAAATTTGACCGTGCATCTTTCGGATAACGGCGGCATCACGAATGGTGGAGTGGATACATCCGCTGATCAGAATTTCACCATTACAGTGAATAGTGTTAATGATGCGCCGACCTATACCAAAGGAGCAAATCAGACAGTCAATGAAGATGCTGGCGCTCGCACGATTCCAGGTTGGGCCACCAGTATCAGCAAAGGTCCTGCGAATGAATCCGCCCAGACAGTCAGTTTTTCAGTAACCACAGATAATGATCTGTTCTACTCAGTCTTGCCAGCTGTAGACCCGGCCACCGGAAATCTGACATTTACTGTTGCACCTAATGACAGTGGCGTTTCGACAGTAACATTAATATTGACAGATAACGGCGGTACCACCAATGGAGGGACAAATAGTTCGCAGCAAACCTTTACGATTACAGCGAATGCCGTGAACGATGTACCTTCTTTTGCGAAGGGAGGAAATATAGCCGTCAATGAAGATGCGGGTGCACAAACCGTAAATGGTTGGGCCACCAGTATTAGTAAGG
>CAYLOJ010000028.1:748-11995 GCA_964385285.1 uncultured Gammaproteobacteria bacterium | reverse complement strand
TTTAAAACCACCTTTTAGTATCTTGACTGTGGAGGTGTCGCGAGTGGCGTGATACAAGGATCTGGCTCCCGGTAAGTGTTCAACTGGAGGGGCATGTAACTCCCTTTGTCGACGCAATAGTTCATCCAGATGATTGTAGACTAAGCCTGGTGGCACAGTGTCGCGGATATACAGAAACAAATCACTTTTTTTTAAGGTACGAATGGATGGTCCTGGACGCTCAACCATCGGCTTCAGTAAGCCGTGATGATCCAAAAAATCAACCATGCTTAATACTGCATTATTACGTCTCCGCACAAAATCATGAGCAGGTATATCACGTTCAATGACCACATTCACCGAACTGGCAATGATTGCGCGCTGGGCAGGTGAATATGCCGTAAACCGCTCTCCTAATGTATCCGCGAGACGCGCGGCACACTCTTGACGTTGCGTCACTATTCCTGATTTAGCAGATTCTGGATGTAATTTCCAGCGATCCATCTTATCCATAGACTATCATCATACTATCTATAATATAGTGGTCAAACATGGGAATACGCATGGCTTGTTCCGTGAGAACAGACACTGGCAACTAAAAACAACAACCCTGCGTACTCTGAATGAATACGCAGGGAGCATCTCCTCCTGGGTGATGCTAACCCCGAAGTTGATCTAGATGATCAACTAGAAACGCTCAGTCTCTCCGTCGAGCGTGATGGTGCCCTCCCAGTCATCGACGCTCCCTTCGACGAGATGCACGTCGACCGCCACCTCCCGCACCGTTGCCGGCCAGGGAATGGCATAGGGTTCGGCCGAGTAGTCGATCTGCTCGCCGGAGTCGTCGTGATAGTACGGCGCGTTGTAGACGTCATAGCGCACGATGCACTGATCCATGGCTTCGGTGCCATCGATGTAGTGCTGCTGGACGTCGCCCTCAACGAGGAAGTATTCCCCACCGTCGTCATCTTCCGACTTGTGGAGCTCGACATCGAAGACGTCCCACGCCCAGAAGGTGGCAGAGGTCACACCCTTGGCCGGATCGCAGATGACGATCACGACAATCTCGCCGTTGGTCGGGAGATCGTCAGCGGTGACACTCACGTGCACCGCATTGGGATCATCAGCTGTAGTGGCGGCGTCGCGGATGACCTCGCAGCCTGAGAACGTGGTGAGAGCGAGAACGAGCAGCGCAGAGCGCATGGCATGTCCTTTCGGGATGCCCTCAGACGGTAAGGCATAATGCCGTTGTAGTGTCTGGGGCCACAACGTTATAGAGTATTGTCACTACCCTGTCAAACGATCATTTTCTCAATCACGCTACAGACAAAATTTTATCTGCACTGTGATCGAGTGGAACAGGCCTCGATCCTCCTACCCTTTGGTGAGAGTGTTGTCGTGAACACTCACGTCTGTTCCGATCATTGCTGATCACGTGAGTGTGCGCTAGTCGCGCGGGCGGCTGGCCTCCACGGCCTTCGCCAGCTTCGGCGGGATCTCGGTGATGAGACCCTGGGGCTGGACGGGGACGACCAGCTTGCCCTGCCGGCCAAGGACGATGAACCGACCATCGACTACCACGGCGGCGGGGTCGCCTTTCTTCGGGTCACTACTGAACACAACGCGATGCTGCATGGCACTTCTCCGGGGTTGCGGCAACATTTAAAACTGTTTTGGCTTTGTCGTCAACACCTATTATACCTATCATTACTGTGAGACTAGTCGATCACACTACACACAATCATTCTGTGCACTGTGATCGAGTGGAACAGGCCTCGATCCTCCTTGGTGGTTGTGAACACCCACGTCTGTTCCGACCCTGATTGAGTCACGTGAATGTACCTACGGCGCCCTACTGAGTAGCGCGATGGACAGGGTGTCCATCCGAGACCCGAAAGGACACACTGCCGAGCGGGGCGCACCATCTTCCCTGCACTCGAACTGCCGCCACCGCGAAGTGTTTGGCAGTTTTGATGTAGGTAGTATCCGGACTGAACTCCGAACGCCCCCAAGTATCGGTCACGGTAAACAGATCGTTTACCTTCAGCAGTTCAAAGATCATGCCATTCTCCGTGGCAAAAAAAGAGTATTGAACGCAGATAGAGCGCCTGCGTTTTAGCAATCTCATTCGCGTTTGTCAATGCCCGGCGAGACTATTGAGCTCCTGCTAATGCATTATTAATAATGGCAAGGTCCATTTGGAAATATTCATCTGTCGCTCGGTAGCTAGCTAGTCCGATCTGTGCAATCTGATCCGGAGTCCAGCTTTGGTTATCAATCATTTCACGAGCCAGTAGTTTTAAGTCATTCATATTACTGGAAATAGTTGCGGTCGGCGCTTCATGGACGAAGGCCTCAATCACCTTCATGTTAGCAACTGTAGCAAAATCAAACTGTCCGCCTGTCTTGACGGCTAGTACAGAAAGCCACTGTTTAGCTCGCTGTGTGGCATCGCGCTCAAGATAGCTATTGATAAAGCGAACACACAATTCATCAAACTGGGCAGGTAATTCTGTTTGTAGTTCGGCTTCCACATCCGCAACTAACTTACTCACCCGATCATGTTCAGTTTTAAACTCCCGTAATGGCCTAGCGGCGTCTTGGTAAGGTGTGATATAAGTGGTGATCAGATCAGGGCGGGTTGCAAACAGATGCAAACCCCGATCCACATAGTGTCCGGCATACAAGGGCATATCATGATCATTTCGGTCTGGTACTCGTTGCTTTAGCAAATATTCCTCCAGCAAATTTAGCTCTTGTGTATCAATCTCTTCACCGGCACGATACTGATCCATTAACCGGTACATGCGCGATAACATACCTGCCCGCAGCTGATCAGTTAATGCCGTATCTTGTTCGTAGATCGCCCCTGCTTGACTGCGCATTTGTTCTTGCTGTTGCAAAGCTACACGATACCGAGTGGATTGTTCTACTAGTCGCGCTCCGATGGCACTATCTACTGCGACACCGCATTTTTCTAGCACTGGAAGGATCACGTCAAAATCACTATAGTAGGGAGCAAATTGCTTCCGTCGGTCTGAATAATTTGCCAACGCTTGGCCGGCTGGCGCTTCAGGCATGTGTTGCACGGCGTGACCAATTTCATGCAGACTGATAAATAGCTGCGCTGGCGATTCTGGTAGCGCGATCTGAATTTCCTGTGTCACTTGATCATAAGCAAAGCCATTTTCTACAATCGAAATTGGATAACCACGGACACCGGTAAATTCCAACAGATCAATACGCCCGGCCGGTCCGCTCACATAGATAGCTTTCACCTCGTGCGGCCGTTCAACGTTGTATTCCAAATCTACCGCATACCCCATCGCACCGGCCATATCATGCACCTCCAGCCGCTTGGGTAATTGCCGTTCGATTGGCTTGAGCGTGGGCTCAGTTCGTTCACTCATAAGATCTGTCCATAGGCTACCAGCAATCACAGCGACCTACAAGTCAGTTGCCATGAATTGTAAGTAGAATTGTCTGCAATCCGTATCGCGATCACACTACACACAATCATTCTGTGCACTGTGATCGAGTGGAACAGGCCTCGATCCTCCTTGGTGGTTGTGAACATCCACGTCTGTTCCGACCCAGCTGGGTCACGCGGATGCGGTTCACTCGATGTCCATCGTCTGCGTCTGCGGTGAGAGCAAGAACACCGCACGAGAAAAATGTTTCGCGACCTCCGGCTGACGCTCACGCAGATCCAGGAAGCGCTGGAAGTAGTCGCCCAGCAGGTTGACCAGCTCGGTGATGATCGCGCTCTTCGCAGCGATCGTCAGGAGGAACTTCGCCTGACGGACGTAGAAGGTGGGGTCGCCAGGGTGAAAGCCCCGGATGAAACCGATGCCCAAGAGCTGCTGCATCCCTGGATTGGCCATGAGAATGCCAGTCCAGGCCAGCTCGATTTGACCGAAGAGGTGCTCGACATCTCCTCGATTCCCACCCGCGTTGACGGCGCAGTTCAAGCGATTCTGGATCTCTTCGCGCTGACTTTCGACGTATTCCATAATATCCAAATGCACTCCAATTCTGCATCTCAGCTAGTGACAGCTAAGATCTGTCGGGAAAATGGCAGAGTTTTTTTGCCAACAGCAACCACGGCTCACATAAGCAGTAATTGCTGTCGACAATTGGCAATGCGCAATCGAGTCTCGGCACACCTAATCAAACTTAACACATTGTGTCAATATCGACTACGCCATCATACCGTCTACTTGCGACGGCTTTGAATTTACGCTGTTCATACACCTACAACGCTTTCTTCGCAGTTGCTGCAGCAGCCCGCAATTTCAAATGCACAGTAGGTTTAGCAGTACCCGTATCATAATTGGTGTAAGCTGCCTCGAGCGTTGAGGCCAAGGTTTCACAAGCAGTAATGTAGTCTCGCCGTGATGAGGATCTCAATTTCTGCAGCGACGCTTCGAGATTAGGATCAAGCGTTGAGCGTACTAAGGATGGCAGTAATTCACTTAAATTATCTTGAGCGTGTCCACCGATGGTAATTTCTTTAAACCAAGTTTTTTCATTGACATCTTCTAGTATTGGCGAATACGAACTTTGCAAGCTGTCGTACAGCGCAACCATCGCAGGATCTTCAGCCAATTCAAATTTGTGTGCAATCAAATGAACAGTTTCGTGAAAACCAACATTCCACTGATCGGCTAATGGCTGGTGCTTTAGGTATTCATCATTAATGACAATGCTCGTTGGTTTGTCGTACGCATAATGGGCGTTCACATCATACGTATCGATCACAATGATATTACGTACTAACTCACCCGGTTCAAATCCAAACATCTTTTCTGCTTCAGCAGCGCCAGCAGCAATTTGTTTAAGATTATCTTCGTACGTTTCGATCTCCAAATCTTTCACCCGAGAATAGACTTGGTAATCGGCATTTTGGTCGTTCAAGATTAACGCTACTTGATCAGGAACATGTTTTAATAATTCTGGATAATCACCTAACGCATAGGCCGATAAATCAATGGAAACCGCTGCGGCAGCAGTATTATTTTCTGAGGCAGCTGGTAACCGTAACATAATATTGAATGATTCATTGAACCACTGATTCTGTTCATCGTACTCTACTTCCTGAAAGATCATATTGCCGTAGGCATCACGCTGCATACTCACACCTGGTTTCATCTTCGCGTAATCGGCACTATGTGAATACACTGTGCGCTCCAACTTTAAATTGGTTAATTGACCATCGATAAACAAAGTACCGCCATACTCACCAATGTTATATCCAGATTCAAAACCCAGTTTCGTTTCTGCTTCTTTTTGATCAAAGCCGTTCGTCGGCAACATTGAATAAGTAATGTGAAAATCGTTTTTGGTGAGCAAATCACGCAGTCGCTCCATTCCCTCCCCCTCTACTATTTGTGGCAATTGAATATCATGATCGTACGTCGTATAGCTGCGAGTTGCGCGTAACCGTTTAAATGTTTGATACATGTCAATTTTATCATCACGCAATGCTCGGGAAACGGTTTCAGTAAATGTGTTAACCTTGTCCTCTAAGACAATAGTGGCAGCTTCAATGGCGGCATCTTCAGCAATGGTCTCTGCATCAGGCACGCTGGGTTCTACCGCAGAATGTGCAGCCTCCTCGGCTAGGTAAGCAGCATCCTCTGCTGCAAAGTGTGCATCGTCTTCCTCGTTATATTCAATTACGCCAATATTGTAATACACTTTAGTCTCTACAATGGTTTGACCAGTCACATTGTCGGTAATCACCATCTGTAGATTCCAACCCGTTTGATCAAGCGTGTAAGCAATATGGTGGCGCGGAATCTGCACACTAGTACCTGCATCAGGCACTGCCAAGCTAGCAATTGCGTCCACCGCGGACT
This sequence comes from uncultured Gammaproteobacteria bacterium, assembly GCA_964385285.1. Lineage (GTDB taxonomy): Bacteria > Patescibacteriota > Patescibacteriia > UBA9570 > UBA9570 > UBA9570. The sequence goes on along the minus strand of CAYLOJ010000028.1, from coordinate 6,155 downwards.
GACTATCCGGATATAAATGGCTGGTGTTAGCTGAGTGCTTGAGCACTGCATCAATGGCATGAATAGTTTGATTTAACGCTTTCAAACGTTCAATACTGACAGTACCTTCCATGCTTAAACTAGTGGTATAGCCCCCAAGGTTAATTTCGTTATTTGGATAGTCGTGACGCAGTTTCGCTACCGCCTCCAAAAATGGAGTGCCCCTGCCAAGGCTATCGATGGTGTACGGTTCACTTGCAGATTGTTTAAATTGATCAATGTGATCACCTAGCGAATATTCTACATAGCTCGCCATCCGTTCATAGGGATCAAACCAATCATCCTCTGAATTATGTAAAGAAAACATGAGATCAATTGCAGTGGTTGGTGATAAGGATAAATCCGTTTCACCGGTTTTGGTTAAATCGTTCGGGACTTCCGTAGCCAACACCGTCGTGCCATCAACCCAATTACGCAATTCAAGACAATGATCCTCAGCAGAATAACTAGCCGATAACTGGTAGCCCGGTACTGTAAATGTGGATGTGTGATTCTCCGGTTTAGGATGGTCTTTATAGTTACTGAGAAATGCTTGAGGATCAGCATCTTTGGTTAATAAGTAGATACCTTGCTCATCCAAAGACTTTTCTAATTCCTGAAAGTCTATAACCATACTTTCTAGCGTCTGACTCGAAATGCTACCAGTTACAGTCACTTCCGCTGTAACCCCGTTGATATCAATAGGATTTTGATGACCATCGATGGTCACTAATTCTTCTTGGAAACGCTTAGCATCGGCTTGTAGTTCAGGTGGCAAGGGTGGCTTAGTGGGCTTGGTTTCAACTACTGCCGTGGTATCCGGTTCAGACTGTTCGCAGGCGGCAGTCGTAAACATAAATAAGCCCAATAAGGCTACCGCTTGCTCTCGCGCCGCACTACTCAGGCCAGCCGAACGAATACGCTCTAAAAAACCACGTTCCTCACCATGCGTCGTTTGTGGTCGGCGCTCTAATTTAGGCTTAGGCTCTTTGCCAAACGAGGATCTGTCCATAATCAGCTATGGTCTTCCTGCCCAGTGGATTTAATCAGTTGATTGAGCGCCTCAAACTCAAAGGCTGTAGCGGCAGAGTTATTCACGTCACCTGACTTTAATTCAATATTTTTGAGCACGTCTGCTAAAAATTCTGGGTGTTGTTCTAGCGTCTCCATGAACCGTAAACGATCATGCAAAGAGAGTTTTTTCAAGACGATGTTTAACTTATCTGGAATCGATAATTGAGCGTACATTAGACTAACTTTAGGCTATTTTTTCGTTTTTGTCAAGATGAGTTTAAGCAAAAACTGCTCTGCTGAGCGGAATGAATATAAATGCTGAACCACATGAACACAGTTCAAAACAGGTCAGGACGCGCTCACGCTGATTTGCTATACTCTGTACAATGCAATATTTCATTCCTCTATTACTCGGCGCTGTTGGCAGCTTCTTTCTATACAAGGGCGCAACGCTATTCCTAGATCACAGTTCGGCTCTAGCACGCTACTGGCGAGTGCCCCTGATCATTATTGGCTTAACGATTGTAGCCATTGGCACATCATTACCTGAATTGATTGTGGGAATTTTAGCCGGCATTGAGGGTCAAAACGATTTAGTGTTAGGGAATGTCTTGGGTAGTAATATGGCCAATATCGGAATTGTTTTAGGTATTAGTGCTTTGATCTATCCGATTCACCTCGGCGAAGCCAAGCAATCGCGCCTAGAATTATATAGCCTGATCTTTTCCGTTGCGTTGCTGTACTTAATGGTCTTAGACGGTTCACTCAGTAGGCTGGATGGTGTAACGCTGGTCGTTTGTGGTTTAGGTTTTCTGGGGTTAGCCATACGCTATCATCTGCATGAACGTGTCGATAGTGATGAAGTGAATGCAACGATTCGTATCGCCCGCCACAAAGATCTAATCATCTCCTTGATGGCGGTAGGCGCCGGTTTGATTCTACTACTCGTCGGAGCACGCATGATTGTGACCAATGCCGTCATTGTGGCGCGACTATTTAATCTCAGTGAGTTATTCATTGGTATTACCCTCGTTGCCGTAGGCACATCATTACCTGAAATTATCACCTCGATCGTTGGTTCTCTGCGCAAATCCAACGATCTCGTACTGGGTAATGTCATCGGTAGCAATATCATTAATGTGTTACTGGTACTCGGGATCACTGTCTGTATCACGCCTATCTCTGTAGCAACTAATTTCTGGAAGTTGGATCTTCCGTTATTACTGTTAGCTACACTGCTACTGACTCATTTTATGTATACCGGTAAAAAATTAGGCAAAGCCTATGGTGTTCTGTTGATCGGCCTCTATGGTTTGTACGTACTGATAGCGTTAATCCTAGAACGGTTTTAGTAACTTTCTTACCATATGTAAGAGAATCATCATTTTTCTTATTACTCCTTGGCCATCAATTGAATAGTGTCAGCAGTCACGCTGCCATCATCATTTCTCTCTCCCATCACCGTAACACTATCTCCGACAGCAACATCAGCAATGCTGCCTGCAGCCTGCTTAGAAACCTCCGTTGAGTCAGAATAAAATACAATTTTAGTTCCCGCATCACCTGGTAATTGAATGACCAGACTACCCTCTTCCATGGAGACAACTTCACCCATTGAAAAACCGTTTTGCACCGCAAAGTTTCCGCCACGCGGAACCCCACCTTGAGCGAACAAGCCTTGGCGATCAGATGCCGATAAACTAGACAAATTTCCGCCTGGGAAGCCAATGGCAGGTTGGCTTTTTTGGTACTGCATACCACCGTAAAATCCCCCGCCACCCGCTACCACTACCGCGATGATCACTGTCAGGATTGTTTTACCCATATATATATTTAAAGTATTAATTATTCAAACCGTAGTGCATCGATCGGATGCAACTGGGATGCGCGTTTGGCAGGATAGTACCCAAAGATAATGCCAATCGTAACCGATACGCCTAGCGCAAGACCAACTGAACTGATTGTAATGTCAGAGGTAGTGCTGCTAAATTGCTCGATACCCATAGACAACACCCAACCGAGCAACACCCCTAATACGCCACCACTGAACGTAATCATGATTGCTTCCGTTAAAAACTGACGATTAATATCCGAGGCTTGTGCACCAATCGCCTTGCGTAAACCAATTTCCTTCGTACGTTCGGTAACGGTCGTTAGCATCATATTCATGATGCCGATACCACCAACTAATAGCGAGATCGCTGCGATGGCGGCTAACAGCGTTGTGAACGTACTAGTGATACTGGAAGCCGTAGATAGAATATCTGCTTGATTCGTTACACTAAAATCAGCCAGCTCGGGATCGCTAATGCCATGTTGTGCAAGTAGCAAACTTGTCATTTCTGCCTCCAGCTGTTCCATGACATCACTATTACTGGCTTTCACGCTAATACTGCTCAAACTGGATGCGCCAGAAAAATATTGCTGGGCAGTAGATAGAGGTACAAACACGATGTCATCCTGATTATTAAAACCGCTACTGCCTTTACTTTCCGTTACACCAATTACGGTAAAAGGCAATTGATTAATACGAATGGTTTTACCGACTGGGTCTACACCTTCGCCAAATAAATCATCGCGAGTGGTTGGCCCTAACACTGCAACTTTTGATCGACCCTTATCGTTTTGCCCAGAGATAAAAGATCCGAGTGACATGTTCACAGACCGGGTTACCGTATAGGCGTCTGTCACACCGTAGACCTGGGTATTTGTATTTGTACCGGTTGCAGTCACTTGCATACGAGTGCTAACCTCGGGAGAAACAGCTTCTGCTAATGTGATTTGCTCGGCAATGGCTTCAGCATCAGCCCGCGTAAGCGTGTCTGCACTACCACGACCTTGGCTGATCCCGCCACTTAATCCACCGGCACTGCCAGGACTAACCGATAGTAAATTCGAACCGATAGATTCGATCGATTCCTGTATAGATGTTTGTGAGCCTTGGCCAATACCGACCATGGCAATCACAGATCCAATACCAATAATGATGCCAAGCATGGTTAACATGGTCCGCGCTTTATTCACAACCAAGGCGCTATAGCTTTCTTTAAATAAGTCAGAAACCATCATACGGCGTTCCGATTAGTTAACTGATCATGAAGAATATTGCCATCTTTAATAGTAATGATTCTGTCTGCATGGTTAGCCACATACTGCTCGTGTGTAATTAACAAGATGGTCCGTCCAGCTGCATGCAGCTGTCGGAACGTATTCAAGACAATATCCCCTGTTTTACTATCTAAATTTCCAGTGGGTTCATCAGCCAAGATCAAGGCCGGATTATTAACCAAGGCACGTGCAATGGCCACTCGCTGCATTTGCCCTCCGGACAGTTGACTAGATAAGTTATAATGTTTTTTCTCTTCCAACCCCGCATCGAGTAAGGCCTGATGGGCCCGTGCTTCCCGCTCATGTTCCGGCACTTCAGCATACAACAGCGGCAACATCACATTACGGAGTACAGTTGTGCGTGGCAGTAAATTAAATGCTTGGAACACAAACCCAATATGTTTCCGGCGAATCAGCGCTAACTCTTCATCGTTTAGGGTGGAGACATCTTCCCCGTTCAAAATATAGGTTCCGCTAGTGGCGACATCCAAGGCACCAAGAATGTGCATCAAGGTTGATTTGCCCGAACCCGACGGACCAGTGATCGCTACAAATTCGCCTTGTCTGATTGAAAATGAGATTCCATGTAATACCTCCACAAAATGGTCATCTGTACCATAGGCCTTGCGCAAATTTGTACACTCAATCATAAAGTTTTACTTTATAAACCAATGGCGCTAGGGCCGCCACCCGCTTCAAAACTAGGGCCGCTCCCACTAAATCCACCCGCACCAAAGCTTGGACCGCCACTATTACTGGTGCTGGTGGAGGTCGTTGAAATTGTTTGCGTCACGACCTCATCCCCTTCACTTAACCCATCTACAATTTCAGTAGTGGTATCATTACTCATACCAACTGTTACTGACATCTGCTGGGGCTGACCATTGGCATCGAGTGCTTCGACATAGGTGGAACCATCTGTATTTGATTTCACCGCCGAATTGGCTAAAGTTAAAACGTTATTGACCATACCTGTCACAATGGCCACACTAGCCGTCATACCAGATTTAATGCGATCATCTTGCGCATCTAAAGAGAGTTGGACATTGTAGCTCACCACGCCTTGATCTACTATTCCAATTGAATCAATGCTAATAACAGATCCGGTCAAGGTCGTATTCTCGATGGCATCGAATGTAATGGTGGCTTTATCACCGATCGAGATATTCGGGATATCCACCTCGTTCAGCGATAAGGTGACAATTTGATCTTGTGTAATTACGGTAGCAACGGCTGTGGATGGTGAGGCCTGATCTCCTGGAATCAC
>CAYLOJ010000028.1:0-738 GCA_964385285.1 uncultured Gammaproteobacteria bacterium | reverse complement strand
CTGTATTAACAAAGGAGTAAGCGCGCTAAGGTTGAATCCCGGCAATATCGGAAACAATGCCCCCAAATGGCGCGGTAATGGTGGTAGCATTATATTCATCTTGTGCGGTTTGCAGCTGAGCATTGGCCGTGGCTACTTGTGCTTCTGCAGCTGATACTTCAGCGGGAGTTGCATCTGCTTGCAGTTTTTCAAGATCAGCCTGAGCTTGCTCTAAATTAGATTCCGCAGTTTCAATAGAATTCTCCGCCTGGTTCACAGCTTTAGTTTGAGCCTGTAAAGCAGTTTGATAACTATTATAATTGGTCAGATAACTACTAGCTTGGGTATCTGGCAACGTTAAACTCCACGTACCGTTATTTTGAACGGCTGAGTCAGCATCATCTGAAATGGTAAAGTATAAACCGTCGTTGCCTAATTTTTTGGTACGTCCTGCAATAACTGTACCGGTGACTTTTTCCAGCCCAGTAATCTCGTAATCATATTCATCTGCCGTCTCGGTGGTGGATAAGGTAAGCTTATACTGACCTGCCACAGCGCCAGTGTAGGTACCGGTAACAACAATACTGGCCGTAGAATCATTATTGCCAGCAGCCTTCATTGCAGCGCCAGTCGCACCGCTGATGCCTGAATTCAGCAAAGTGCGATAAGCGTTATCCACTGCAGTCTGTTGTTGATCCACCGTATCGTCATAATCGGTTTTAGCGTTATCGAGCGCAGTTTGGGCAGAATCTACTTTCA
>CAYLOJ010000027.1:0-12818 GCA_964385285.1 uncultured Gammaproteobacteria bacterium | reverse complement strand
GTCGAACTCGGTTTCGGTGTCGTCGATGTAGTCGGAGTAGTTGGCGCAGTCGACCTGGTTGTCAGTGATGAAGTCGTCGGGAGGATACATGTCCGGCAACTGTTCACCGTAGCACGTGTAGGGGTAGCCACCATACGACCACAGAGCCTTATAGTAACAGCCCGTGTAGTTGAAGGAGCTGTAACTGCCCTTCCGGATACCGAAGTGAACATGGGGAGTCCATCCACCATTGTTCGCGGTGTCAGCAATGTAGCCGACGACCGTACCCTTGCTGATGTGATCGCCCGGGTGGACCTGAAGCGAGCTACTGTACATGTGGGCCATGAAAGGCGAAACGCATTCGTCGCCAGTCCAGCACTCCATGATCACCATGCCACCGTACTGGTCATGCTGCTGAGCTTCCTTGACGAGACCACTGCAGGGAGCGACCACGGAAGCACCGATAGTGGTACGGGTAGAAGGCACACCGTCGATACCCATGTGGTGTTCATGCGCGCAAGTGACATCGAAGCCACACGTCTCGGACCAGTCAGTCAGCGGGTAATCGAAGGTAGTCACTTCACCAGTGCCGCAAGTAGCGGCCCTGGCGTTCTCGATGTTGAACATGAGGAAGATGCTGATCAGCATCAACCAGAAGGACTTGAAGAGAGGCATTCGCCCTCCTTTTCAATGTGCGATGTAAGCAAAATTGCTCACATTGAGGAAATTATCCTCATCCCAGCAGTTAAAATATTAACTGCTGAATGAAAATAATTTCTACTTAGTGAATGTAAAGGTACTTAGCACTTGATTAAAATCCTTATTGTCGGGTACTGACACTAAAATAGTCTTGTCGTTGGTAGTATAAATATACAGTGTGTTGTTTCCTTCTACTCCATTTATATTTATCTGATGAACACTTTTGTCATTTAGAGTTGTTATACTCTGAGTTTTTGTGCCTGCACCGTCTGATTTTATGATTTGGTCAATTACAGTATCAACTGCATTTGATGTGACATTTACTGAAAATACTTGACCTGGATAAATAGTTTGTTGACTCAACTGAGCTAATGTATAAGTATCAGTCGTATTAAAGTTGGAAGTAAGAATATAACTCTTATCATTTGAAATTGATGATGGGTATTTAAAACTAAAACCGTACTCATCATTGGTATACGTCAGCCAATCAGATGTATCCACATCACTACTAACTTCTGTATTTGTATTTTCATTTGCGTTGGCGTTAACCGAGGCGTTGGTATTTATAGTCGTATTCGTGTTAGCAGTATTTACTTTACTGGTCGCTGTACTGCAGCCTGCTAACAGGATTAAGCTGGCAGCAAGGGTTGAGAGTGAAATGAGTGTTTGTTTTTTCATATAGATTTTAGCCTTCAACTCTTATAATGGGTTTGGATAAATAATATATTATTCAATGAATGCTTTGTAGACTTGGCTTTCTTCTGTAACAACATATACAGCTTCAGAGGTCACTTCAATGTCAGCAACGGATTCAAAAGTTTGATTTCCAACTCGAGACCAAGATAACGCATCACTGCTTCTCATAACAATGTACTGCTCATCAGCTTCTTTCGAGACTACATATAAATAAGAATCATATGTAGTCATAACCTCAGTAAATATATGCGTGCCGGCGATCACCTTGTTCCAGCCATCCGTTGAGTTATAATAATATAGATCAATCGGATGTTTTCTTTTAGGGCTATAACCCAATGCATAAAGTAAGTTATCAGTCTGATAGGTACCTTTAATCCTTCTGGGGAAAGCATGACCTGTTCCCCACTTAGACATGTCCGTTGTTCCATACGAAGTATCTTCAATAAACCAGTATAGTTTATCGTCAAACACATGGACGGAACTATATGTAAAATAGTGATTCATATCCGGCACTGCAAGATTTTGTACAAGACTTCCATCTTTTGCAGCTACAAAAGATTTGAGTTTACCACCATGGGGTCCATCACCACCAAATAAATAATATTTACCTAAAAACTTTTTTCCAGCGTCAGGGTAAAAATTAAAATCGTAAGTCGCGCTTTCACCGGTAGTATGTTTAACTAAGTAAGGATAACCAATACCTCTGTCCAAAGCCTGTAATGCTTGATTGCAATAGATATATAATCTCTTTTTGTAAGCATACCCAGCCATGGTGTAATTGCCGCTACATGATGTAATTGGACTTAAGACACTATCCTTATTAATGCGATATAGAGAATAGCCAAATCCAAAGTAAAGCCCATGATTATATTTTACAGCTTCAATATCGTCACCCTCATGGGAATAATGCTTCATCAAATAACGCCAAGTATTATCTGCTTGCAGATGTTCTAAAGACATTGTCATCACCTCGTCTCCACCTACACTTCTCTCATATCTAGATAAGTAAACGTCCTTACCGAAGGTATAAAGATGTTGATAACGATCATCATATAAACTGCGATCCCCATGTACAGGTGACACGTCTTCCCAGGCCGCATCAACGACATCAACCGCCAACGTTCTAAAAGGAAGAGCCAATAAAACAGTTAAAAATACATATTTATAATTCATATTTTCAGCATAAAGGTTACTACAAAAAGCACAAGAGGATTTACGCGACGGCGCACCGTCAAAAAACAGCACTTTGATGAGTGCTGATGGTAGCAAGCTGCTTGTGGATAAAAAAAGACGCGACGGCGCTAAAAATTCAACACGGTCTAGAATTAAACCGCTTCGTCGTACTCCAAATCGAACTCAATCGTCACGCGTTGTGCTTCTAATTGCTGCTGATCAATATAATGTCGGTAAGCACGATAAACAGGATTATCGCCAATCGCTACACTGGCACCACGAATACGGGAGCAAATTACTCTGGACGTTGTTTTCAAGGTGTCCCCGGCTGCAACTGAGGGGGCAGCTAAAAATGTTTGCATTGCACCGACCATCTCTGCCAAATGTGATCGGACCTGTTCCAAGGGTGTTACCATTGCTTGGATATCTGGATTCTGACTTGTCGTTAAAGCCGGTATGGTCTGATCAATTGCCTGGATGCGCCTTTGAAAATAGCTCTCTAAATTAGCAATATTGCGCTGTAAGGTTTTAGCTTCTGGAAACTCTTGCACCCAATCTACTGCATCACGCAACGTTTGCAAATTATTGGACAAGCGAAATTCGAATGCCTGTATCTACTGACGATCGCTATCACTCAGCACATACTCATGTGTACGCTCAGTAAATTCAACTCTGGGATCAGACATCCTATTTCTTTTCAGCTAACACGGCAGCTTTGGCTGGAATCAAGACATGGAAACTCGAACCTTTACCCAAGCCTTCACTCTCTACCCAAACTTTTCCGTTATGGGCTTCCACAATTTTTTTCACGATATATAAACCTAAGCCAGAACCATTCGGTTGCACTCGAGCAATGCCACTACCACGCACAAACTTCTGAAACAGACCTTCGGCTTCTTTCGAGTCGATTCCCACGCCGGTATCTTTCGTATGGAAATGGATATCGTTCCCCTCTTGTTCAATAAAGATGGAAACACTTCCCTCTGGGGTATATTTGATGGCATTATCCACTAGGTTCAAGAAGACATCACGGATCTTGTCATTATCGACATCGGCCATGATCGGCTCGGTAGGTGCAGTGTAAATCAATTGGACGCCTTTCTTATCAGCTGTGGGTTGTAACTCTTTCACCTCTGCTGAAACTGCTTCTACTATGTTCATTGGTGCATAGTTGATCGTAAAGCGACCGGCTTCAATACGGGTCACATTCAAAAAGGTATTCACTAAACGCACCAAGCGTTGTGAAGCGCGATAGATCTCCTTCACTACTGTGGTCTGCCCTTCTTCCATCTTGCCGTAATCGCCATCTACCAACATCGAGAGATAACCCACGATACCCGCTAATGGGGTGCGCAATTGATGCGAGGCAATGCTCATGAACTCAGATTTTGCTTGATCAAGTTCACGCAATTTTTGGTTTGCAATTCGCAATTGATCGTACAATAAGGATTTGTCTAAAGCGATGGTAATGACGTCGACAATACTTTGAATAGATTCATGTTCAAATTCAGAGAGATCATCATATGTGCGGTTCAAAGCAAAAACTAGCACACCCATTACACCGGTATCATTCACTAACGGATAAACCATGGCCGAATGAATATTACAGGCCTCATGAATCTTTTTGAGATAGTCTTCTTCCGCACCTGGTTTCCAGACATCATGTAAACTCGTGGCAGAAAAATGCTGAGTTGTTTGAATAGACTGGTAGGCTACATTGGTTGGGTCAGTCAGTGGAATCTGCATAGACATCAACTTCTCCTCCAGATCTTCCATCGATTCCTTAGCACGTGGTGAAGTTGAAATCGCAATGGGACTTAAGAAATTACCATCTTTGTTTAAAATAAAAAGGCCAGTCAATTCAAAGTTGAGTCCTTTACGAATACTGCGTACTACTTGTTTACCCAGCTCATCACTGGCGAGTGTTTCAATAGTGATGGTGTAGAGATCTCGCAGCAGCGATAATGTTTTGTTACGCACCGCTAACTCGAAGTTGCGCTTATACAACTCCTGGTTAATCTTCACGGTCAAATCGGCTGGCTGTTCCGTTTGTGTTGGCAGCTCGTCAGCCATAACCAACTTCTACAAATTACCGCAACGCTGCGGGTAATTTATCTTGTGGGACTTCACTAATAATGTCGCGCACGGCTTCCTTGCAGACTTCACGAGAAGCACGACCAAATAAGCGTTCATACTGGGCGACCAATTTATCTAGCGTGGCTGGTTCATCTTGTTGCAATGTTACAGAGTGAGTGCCGTAATCCACTGTCATCCCCTGCACTTTTTTGGCTTCATCCCAAGCAATCGGACCAATAATAAGCTCCTGTTCCTGAATGATTCTAATGGCCAACGTTTGGAGAATGGTCATATTTATTTATTGCTTCTAACTTGCAGGGCAGATCCAATATTTACCAAAGCAACTGTCATTAAGTAATACGAAACAAGATACATATAGTCATTTATTCCACCGGCAACCCACCAACCACGACTAGATAAATATAAAAAGCTATAATCGGATATATACTGCATGATAAGTGCTAACAGCAGGAAAATTGTCGGCTTTTTCATTAAGCCACCCAATATTTTTCTTGAAAAAATTATTACAATCAAAGCTAGGGATACGTAGATCGCCTGTCCAAAAGGGTACCCAAAATCTAAAAATATTTTTACTGGAGCTGAAAAGTCGAATTCATAATCTCTTAGAAAAACCCAATAAGATAACGCGAGCAATAAAGAAGGAATAGATAGAACTTTCAACAAATCGATTTTTTTAGTTACAGAAATTTTGATATAGCACACCTTTATAAGTAAATATGCCGCATAAATGTAAAGCAAAACACTCCCAAAATAGCCCACATCACCTAAAGATGGATAAACTGCTTCTCTGCCTAGATAATATATGGCTGAGTAGTAACTCTGACCAAATGACTGAGCAAACAAACCAAGCGCAAAGAAAGACAATACGCGACCAAATAAACTTCTAAATCCACCCCATTTTATTGCTACTCTCAGCCCCCATACACCACCGATAATTGCTAACAACTGATATGATCCAGACCATATCATTAAAGTACTTTGCTCTTCATCCGTAACGGGGGTACCTATTTGTATTCTCCACAAAGTAAAGAATGCGAAGAGAATTGTGGAAAAGATTAGAATTTTATTTTTTATAATGTAGCTCATTTGACTATGATGATATCATATATTAACGCAAAAGTAAATAGCGCTACACATCAAACATATATTTAGGTAGGGTTAGACTACCATAACTTTTCTTGAATTTACGCAAGCCTTCCAGACCTAAATCTTGCTCAGCATTAAAATATAATATATTTCTTTGAACAAAATACTTAGCCGTTTCACTAAAAATATATGCATACAATCCAGAGGAAACAGACACATCACATTTACAAAAATGACCTATTACAAATTTTTCATCTACAATTTCACATATCATAAACCCAACTAATTTGCCTAAGATATATGCTCCAATAGTTACAAGGCCGCCTTTTTTATTTGATGATAGCAATTTCTGAAAAGCCTTATACTCATTATCACTATAGAGAATCTGTTTCGATGACCATTTATCACTTTTCCATTTTGCAAACAGACTAATTACTTCCTTCTGCACGCTATCCCGATTAATATCAAGTATTTTGATATTAGGCGAAAAATTTTTGTAAAGATTATTAACTAATTTCCTTTTGTCTCTATATTTTTTTTGCTTATAATCTACTAGATCGGGTAAATAAAAGATATGATCAACATTATCATGATCAAGTAAAACATTGTATTTACTTTTATCTACCAAAGCTGCAGTTTTTTCCGGAATGAGTTTAAATTGGATCTTGCCTTCTTCCTGCAATAAAGCAGCTTTAATATACATAATACTTTCATTCACTGCCTCATGCCCAACAAAGGAATAAAAAAGTTCTTCGGTTAAATAGTCATTAAATTTAAAAATTAAATTATTACCAATTTTTGAAACAAAAAAAGGGTTTTGATGCCCCCATATCACTAAACTAGTGTAGTTATAATCTGATATATCTTCAAAAAAATGACGGTATTTTATTAAATCTGAGTGCTCAACCTCTTCAACAGGTGCAAAGATTGGAAAAGCGGGAATTGAATCCATATTGAGAATGCTACTGGGATTAAACTAAATAGCTCTTAAATTATGGACCCCCTATCAAGGTACCTTAATTTAATTACTTAAACAATAAAATACTATCTAGCAATTATTACAGATGGAATACTAGCATAAATTGTCAATTATGGTAAATTTAGATTGATATAGTCTTTGAAGAAATTTTACGAATAAACTGTAATAAACTTAAGGACATTAGGGTATAGCTCATAAAATACATGTAATCATTCCATCCATTAACTTCCCATGTTCCCCTACTGGCTTGGAATAGAAATGTACTGTCGCAAATAAATTGCCAAACTAAGGTAACTACAATTAATATTATTTGATTCTTAGTGACACCTCTTGTATTGAAAATGAGCAAATAAATTACAATAGCTATGGAAACATAAATTGACTGAAAAAATGGATAACCAAAATCCAGAAACACTCGTAGTGGTTCATTCCAATCCAACTGATAGTCTTGTAGAAATAATAGGTAACCAATTAGCAGCATCAATAGAGGCACAATTAAAGCTAGTGCCTGATTTTTAAAGGTGCGCATTTTTAAAGTAATGCCAGTTGCTCTAGCTAGAAAAAATACTCCAACGATATAACACAGAACACTGCCAAAAAAACCAATATCTCCTACTGAGGGATAAGGAATGACTGTTCCCCATAAATATGAATAGGTAGCATAACTTAATTGGCCAAATTCTTGGAACAATAATCCGAGTGCAAACATGAAGAATGATCGACTCATATTTTTTTGTTCTCTAAATTGTCTCGCAACTACAATACCGCATATCCCTCCCCATAGTGCCATTAAACCATAAACGTTTCCAAAATCTATTAATGACCAGAGCGGAAATACATTAGGAAACAACGCTGTTAAAATCCAAAAAATACTTAAAACGAAAAATATTATTAAGACGACTATACTATGCCATGTAACTAAATGAGCAGATTTCTTTGATTCTGAATTCAATAATTTGGAACTTGTGACAATAGCATCATGTTGCAATAACTGTCCAAGAATTTTACTTGCGTGATCCGTTAACCGATTAATCTGTTCATCTTCTGCAATATTGTTAGTACTCAGCAACACAAATCCATATGTACTATTGCTTGTACCTAACGGAATAACGCAATTCACGTTCTGCACTTTCAGCAAACTTTGGATGTCAAGCGCCACCACTTCAGGCAAGCGGGCAAAATACTGTGTATCATTGAGATGAATTGGTTTCTGCATTTCTTGAGATGCATATACCAATGAATGCTGCATAGAGAAAGCATCTCCCCCATTTAAAGCAACGTACTGTTTAGTTGGCCAATGCAACGTAAATAATTTGGCAGAACTATTGATGAACAGCAATTTTTCTTGTAACTGCACAATCGCCTTCAATGTTTCTGGGCTATACGCAGAACCATCGACCAAATAATTTCTTTGCTTCAACTGGGTAAGTGATAATTCAAAAAGTTGGACTAAGATAATTGCCAATGTAGATGAAAGCAGAATAGGAATGATTGGACTGCTAAAGTAATTACTCAAGTAATATCCAACAATCCCACTTAATATGACCGAGATAACAAGGATTAGATAAGATTTTAGTTTACTCGGTTTCATACGCATTATCTTCTAATAAACGTGGATGCAAGATATGTATCCCAATACCAAATAATAAAAGTAATAGCGAGTATAAAAAATCAATATATCCTCCATTGTAGTAAGTACCTACTGAGGTACTATAGGCATACAATGTATCAGCTACATAACTAACTAACAGACTTGCAACGATCATTGTAAATGGCAAACGTAATCTTATCCCCAAATAATTAAAGGCAGTGCCACTGACAACCATCAGTACTACCAGTTGAACAATATCACCAAAGGCATAATAAAAGTCTAGAACGACTTTCAGCCACGAATTAGTTGTAAGCTCCAATTGATGGCCCAAAATGTAAACGAAGTAAAACGTCACCAATGCCATTAAAATAGGAAAGAGATAGAAATATAAATCTTCGCGCTTTTTAGTAGATCCTTTTTTCAATCCGATCACGTGGCCAAATAATGCTATACCAACTATGAAACATGGATTAATCAATACATAAGCCAAATCTCCCCAAGATGGGTAAGGTATGGCATTACCTAAGAAAACATAATAGTAGGCCCAGATTACAGTACCAGCTGTCCATGCAAACAAACCGAATCCATATAATAATAGAATTTTACCCATCGTGCTTTTATATCCACCCCAGTCCATCATGCGCTTTAAACTAAGTATTCCACCCGTTAAACTTAGTAATGCCAATATAAAATTATAAAATGACTTTCCATCATCAACGTGCAAATCATTCATGAAATAATATTTGGCAGTCAAAAAAGCAAGGATTAAAAACTCTGCTAGCAATATGTAGATACCTCTGCCAAAGAAAATATGTTTTTTTATGTTGCGCATATTATTCATTTTGCTTAAGAACGATAGAATCATAAATTAAAATCTTGTGCAGCAATCCACCAAAATCATCCCCAACCTTCTTTAGATCATCAAACTTACTCTGTGCAAACAGTTTGGTGTCTTTGATTTGGGGCAAGGTGAACATCGCAAAACCATACACATCCGTTGGTGTGGTCAAGGGCAAAGCCAACACATATTTATGTCTGCGCATGAATATCACTATTTCTGCTAGCACTGTATCGGATACATAATCTTCATTGGGCAAATGCCGCTCTGTAAAATAAATGGCATGATATTCTTTAGCGTATCTAACTAAGGCATGCTGAACAGGCAAAAAATGTGGTTGATCATTTTTGGCACTGCCAGTTTGTGGACAGAGATCCAAATAGGCATTGCGCTGCCAATCAAACACATACAAGTCACACTGCTCTATTCCCCACAATTGCTTTAGTTGAGACAGTAATTGTTTATGAAATAGTTCGACTGCGACAATCGTCTGCTGATTTAATTTTGGTTTGAGACCAAAACCAGGTAAAATTGAATTGGTGTCGTGATGCAAATTGCGAATGACTACTTGCAGGCTCAATAAACCAACTGGTAAGGTAAACGCAAAGGCAAGATTAGCAACAGCTGAACCTACTTCAGTGAAATTAACAATAACGTGTTGCAAGACATAGGCAACGATAATAGCGATGGCCACAGCCAGTGTATTCAGTAGTAATAATTGTAAGCGGGTAAAACGGTTCATACCATTTTCAAATAACTAGCAAACAACGCCTGATAAATTAGGCCAATAAACGGTTGTAAATTCTTCAACACGACCACATCTACAGTTTGCATTGTAGCAGTCACGCCAACCAAATAACCATTATAGACTAGTGGGATCAATGCAACCGCGGGTTTCGATGCGAGTGGTAACTGTTCATAAATAATCTGATTGTGTTGTAACGCAATCATCTGGGATTGAGACAGATGGATGACCTCCCCAGTATGACTATGAGCCAATTGTTTCGTGGCAACATCAAAAATATAGGTGGCGTGCACAGGAATACCAAATTCATCCCTCAAATAGCGCTGCAGTTTTTGTGTCAGATCTTGCGTGGTACTGCTGGCCTGAATTGGTTCCAACAATGCAAATGACAATGACTCTCCCCAACCTATCTGCTTTGTCAGCCAAACGACGACGATCAATCCAACACATAACATCCCCCCAAACAAGAACATCGGTTCAATCTCTCCCGGAATCGTTTTAATCACATATTGATTCAGTAGAGTGATAGTCACTGTGATCACAAGAATGCAGGCCATTAATATTAGCGAGCGCTGCACACGGACAGTAACGTCAAATAAGCGGTAGCGTGTTAATGCGTAGGCGGTGGTAGCAGTCCACACGCTTGAACATACAGCGGCGAATACAATGACCGTGCTATACCAATTACTAGCTAACATTTCTGACCATTGGCCACCCGTCATCAGAACAACTAATGGCAAACTAAGGATGGGAATTAATGTCACACACAATGAAAAACCGATACTGTTGCGCATCAAGCGACGACGAGCAATTTCAAACACCGATAGTTCCGGCGTAAACATTTTACTCAGTGTGTAAAAACAGAATGCAGTTAATGCAATCGAGATGGCTGAATAGATGGTAAGAATGCTACTCGAGTACACACCACTGCCGAGAAAATATTGATGCGATTCCAAACCAATATACTGCCTCTCCCCTACGCCAAAGACCAGAATGACTAAACTAGTCAGCGCCACTAAACTAAATACCAACCGCTGTAGAAGCTGAGAAAAATTAATCTTTAAATAGCTGAATAAGAATTTCAGCAGCAGGTACTGCACGATCAGTGCCGCAATATATGCCAAGCGATCAATCCAACTATTCTGAGCTGCTTGATAGTTTGTAAAAATACTAAACCAGAACAATACTTCCCAGAGCACAAGCGTGCCCAGTGCCAGACAATAATATCTGATCACTGTGTCTTGGACACTCTTGCGAATTAACAATAGAGAAACCACTGCATCAAATAGAATGGTCAGCGGCAAGATATATTTCAGGCAATTTAATAAATCCATATACTCCTCTAATTACGTTTACCCTAGTCTTCCTAGCAAAAGGTGCAATAGGGCCTCCGCGACGGCGCTAACGTAAAAAGCTATATATTTACCTAGTTTTAGGCAAATATATTTAAATTGATCTGTGGATATCTTTGGTACGCGACGGCGCTAAAATAGCAAGCGGATAGCCTAATTGAAAATAATTGGAATAATAATGGTCGCAAGGATCATACTCACAACCCATCCACTAGCGACACCAACTGTAACAAGTTTATTTTTAAATTTTTTATGGACTAGAAATAATAAGCCAGCCAATACAACCCAGCGCAGAAAGAAAATAACCAGACCTAAGGCTGACATGTTTGAGGAATTGTTATAAAACGTATGTAGGTAGAGATCCAAAGAGAAACCAGATATCAGTAATGGGACAAGGGAAAATAAAAAACTGATACAAATTTCGGCTCCTACACCGATACCTAGGCCAATTAAAAAGTGTTTTACTGAAGCAGTTTGAAGTGCTGGTGATGTAGACATAGACATTCGACATTAATAATATTGCTTAATTATAGAAAGAAAGGGGTTGGTGGGAAAGTGCAGGACATACACCTTCCCACCTGAATCACTACTTCTCAGCAAGTGACACACACGACTCTGCAGGGAAAGTACCCGCTGCGTCTAGCAGGAGCCTACACCAACCCAGTTGATTCCCCCGTTCAAAGCATAGCAGTACCACGGACCCGTCCAGTAGGTTGCCACATACCAGACATGCCCCGAGCACATGTAGTTGCGGGTGTACACCTGGTAACAACCGCTGCCATAGGGCGGAGGCGCAGCACCATCTTCCATGTTCTCGTCGACAGCCAGCGGTTCGGTCAGGCTGAGGTCGACCTGGTAGCTCTGCATCTCGTCGCTGAGGCTGAACTCCTGCTGACCGATGAGCGTGACGTCGTCGTTCAGGTAGAAGGCCAGCAGGTCGTAGTCACCAGCCGCTCCGTCGATGAACTTGAGGTTGAAGGTACCGGACGCGTTGCTACTGGTCTCGGCGATCACCTGCTGCGTCTCGTTGTCGGCGATCGCGATCCACACACCAGAGAGGCTGACACCATCGACCGTGGTGGCGTGGCCACTGATGGTGACAGACTCCGTGATAGTGCTCTCGCTGAGGATGATCTCGGTCGAGGGCACGTCACTGGTGAGCTCCGCAGTATCGGCGATAGAACCGGTGTCGCAGCCGAACAGCATGGCAATGAGGATGTGGAAGGAACGGGAACGCATCGTGGTCTCTCCTGTACAGAGTCACTACTATCTTCTACCCCGAAGAGCTCCGGGACAAAAGACAAGTAGCCTGAGTTGCCTCAGGGGAAAGGAAGGCTTGGACGTATCCTTTCCACTAGTGCAGCTACCTGCTTAAGGATAAAACAACCCTAGACTTTGTGAAGTCATTTCCCGCGACGGCGCACCCTCAAAAAACAGAACTTTGATGAGTGCTGATGGTCACAAGCTGCTTGTGGATAAAAAATCACGCGACGGCGCTAAATATCGATGGGATTGAGATTCCCGTATAAAAAGGCAGCCCCGGGCACAATCAAAGATCATGCCGGGGCAAGGGGCAGGAACAG
>CAYLOJ010000026.1:0-13084 GCA_964385285.1 uncultured Gammaproteobacteria bacterium | reverse complement strand
GGATCGACCACGTTAAGCGATTGGATACTTTAATCATTGGTTAATGATAGCACAATCGCAAAAGACCGCACCGCCTAATGCGCTAATTGACTCAGGTGTTTTAATCTAGTTGCCTTGTGATTCTGCATTCGTCACCGTGGGTTTCAAACAACCACCTGACTGTGTGGCATATGCATCATTGTCAAACACGGCATGGTATTGGGTATTCCAGTTTTCCACAAATGTATCGAGATCAGCCTGAATATCAGCTTGCACGGAGGCATCTAGTAAATCGGTTGGACAGTACATAGTAGTATCGTTGGCGGATTCACGATTAATTTGCAACTCATACCGATAGTATCCGTTATTTTCTTGTGCTGCCTTGCCTAAGACATCACCTACAGATACCAGTTGGCCTCGGGCTACTTGTAGATCAGTAACATGATCGTAGCCGATAATCCATTCACTGTTTTCATCAGTTTGTAAGAATACTTCGTAGTCATCCGTATCTGGCTGATCTTTAATAAAGGTCACGATGCCATCGATAGCAGCGACTAATTCGATCGGTTCTTTCAAACCACCGAATTCAATATTGGGGTTGATGCGCACGGGTTCACCTGGATGCGCAGGTAGTGGTTGTCCGAACAAAAATACGGCAACGTTTTTGCCACTAGCAATATCCAGTGAGTATTGATTAAATTCAACATCATTTGTTAAATCTACTCCGCCTAAATTATAGAGCACTGGTTGAACGTCTGAAGTGGTTGTCTCTGCACTGTTAGGTTGATTATTGGATGCTGTTGGTGCAGCATTGCAACCTGCTAACATGAGTGCGCATGCACCCAGGGTGAGCCATAAAATTGATTTTGACATAGTACTAGTGTAACCGAACGATGCGATGATATCAAACCTGACCGTACAATAAGTCCATCTTGCTGTGATCAGCGTTCAAACAACACTCACATGGTGTGCTACTATGTATCTATGATCTCTCATCACATCTCTCAACACATTGGTCGATTAGTCGTTTTCCTATTACTGGGAGTACTGTTATTCCATTCACTAGTATTAGGGGGAGTGATCCCATATTCAATCGTCTGGGGTGGCAGACTCAATAGCACAGCCCAAATGGTAGCGTTTGAACTGGTTTCGCTGGTAGTGAATAGCGGTATCATTATGATTGTATTGCATCGGTTGGGACGTCTTCACATCTTCAAGCCTGGCATGGTAACAATTTTGCTCTATCTGCTGAGTGTAGTGTTTCTACTGAACACGGTTGGTAACTTAGCTTCTGCTTCCTATTGGGAAAAAATGATATTCACTCCGTTGACTGCTTTGTTAGCGGTTGGGATGTTTTTTCTAGCGCGTTCGAAATAGCAAAAGCGCGTTTGTAATCCCATTCACCCTTTAGCCTTGACGATTCTGTTTTAACGTGTTAATACATTGTCCAAACGTTCTTTATGCATCACTGACCAAAAACTTGGATCTCTGAACGACGTAATATTGTTTGCAGCCATATACGTGGAACAGTAGTTCTGTCTATCTGGCTGCGAATGATCAAGTACACTTTAAACTTGGGAGGAATCCTGAGTAGTGGTGCTTGGCCTCGTAGTTCCTATGGTTCGCCATATTGGAAGTAGTTATGGAGGCAAAGAAGAAGCCCATTGTGGACGGGCTCAAGGTCCACAAGGTGGTAGTCAACGGAGATCACCCTCGCTGGAAAGTGTTTCTCCCCAAGGAGCGGTGGGGTCGCGAGGAGCCCAACCCCAAGCTCTGGCGCTCCCGTCGCGGCAAGTGGCTGGTGGAGTACGTGCTGTTGACCTACGGTGCGCAGTCTACGTTTGGTGACGTTCTGGCGGATATTGCTCGGCGCAACCTCAAGTTGCCTGACCGTGCGACGATCGAGACGATTCTCGACGAGTGGGTCTACCTGAACCCGCTTGAGGTGGGCGTCACCGGCATCTGCAGCCTGTGGATGTACAAAGGGATGAGGAACCAGCAATACCCTATGGCCACCACCCAGAGCCTCAGACCGAACGGCAGGCGGACGGTGATTCACAATAACTACCTCGTCGACACGTCGATGGAGCTGCACGTGTGGATCGCCGTTGTGCGTCGCCGCCGTGTGAGTGTCCGAGTGCGACTGCTGTAGCTTCTCAGGAGGAGGAAGGGTGATCGTTGAGCAGCCACAAGCCGCTCCGATCACCCACAACGCTGAACAGATTATGCAGATAGTCTACTCAGCATTGCGACCAAATATGATGGCTCCGGATTGTTTGTAGGGGATATTCACGTTTACAATGATAATTGCGTGTTTCTGCATTGACAAAGTCGATATTTTTTGGTAATATTAGGCATAATTATCATCTCTATGAGTGAGCCAAAAGATCCAATAAAAAAAGTAGAAAGGCCTGAAACAGGCCTGGCTCGATCTGAATCCGAAGCCCTAGTTCAGCATGGTGAATCTCCCCTAGATCTCAAAGCTGGCATTACCCTTGAACTGCCTGAAACCATACCCGGGCTAGATGAAGGTGACAATTCAAGATTAGGAGTAGAGCGCGCTAATCAAAGACGACTGCACGCAATTCGTGAATTCATTTTGCAACAAAAAGGCGGGGCAGATTTTGCTTGGTTACCGCAGGCCATGGAGGCGTTCTTACGGTCGCAACGCTCTGATTTTTTACCAGCAGTCGGCAGAGCTCGCGGTATTCAAATTCTGCCTGAGGTAGGCGTGGTACGTTTAATGACGTTGAATCATGAGGGCACGATAGCTCCCTTTGATTTGCGGATCGATGAATTAAGACCCTATTCTTTGGAGCTAGCTGTGACTGCAGCTGAACACGGACGGGAATTACCAGCCATCAACTATACTGATGAAATGGCAACTGCCGTGGCTGGATTGTCACCGGAATCAGCCTTGAGCTGGGATCATATTACAAGAGCAGCTCGATCTGGTGACTCAGAGCTCTTGGTAAAAGGAGTTGGTAGCGACATGATGTTTGGTACAGCTGAGGGAGTCGGTGTTTTTGTGCACAATAATCGGCCAGAGAGCGGACGCTGGAGTTTAGCCAAGGTGACCCACGATCAGGTGCCAACGACAGCCTATGAACGCAAACTGTTAGAACAGGCAAAATTTCTAAGTGACCCGCAGCACGCTGATCCAAGGATGGCTCAATTTTGGTCATTGGTTTATGATGCTTTTTCTGCCATGAAAAGTGCACCAGAACATGAGTTCAGTTACCATGATCGGAAAATCACGGATGAAATTAAATTGGCTTGGAAAAAGTTAAGAGGTAATGACCCTGACTACCTATTCGTCGAACAACTGCGTACTTTAATGATAGAAGACATGCAAGCTGATAGGAGTGTGGCGGAGGATATGAGGAGATACATTTTTGAAAGTAAGGGCAAGTTCAAAGCAGCGGCTCCATTTGAAACACAGAACTTGCCACCTGATCTTGAAAATCGGTTTCGAGCTACTGTCACAGCCACAGCAGAGCGATATGCAAAAATTGCGGCTCTCTTAAACGAAGCCAAAGCAACTCTTTTACCACGTCTCGAAGCAAGCGTTCCAAATCAACCCGAACCTGGTAATAGAGCCGAGATGGTCAGATACCGGCGCTATGCTGATGTTGTAGATACATTGAAGGCGCTTGAACCGGATGCGTTGACGAGCCATGTTAAAGGTTTGCTTGAAGAATAACCTAGTTGTGCTCAAATCGTGTTTATCATTGTAATTGAATCTCTGTAAACCTACCCACTAGACTCTAATCAAAAAACAAAATCCGGACTTACATCCGGATTTTGTTTTGATAGATATCTTAATGCAGAAAGTAAAAAAACTAAACCAAATACAATGCGAGTCAATAAATTTTAATACATGAATTAATTTATAGCCTGACTGCCCTTTAATAATGTCGCAGTTCCATTATTGATCTCATATGCTCCAACAAAAGATTCGATGGCATAATCCTGACAAAGACCAGTTTGTTCCATAGTTTCTGGTAACTTTATCATTTTACTTGCATGTGTTGATTGAACTTCACCATCAACTTGATTGGTAATAAAGTCACCATTCATTCTAAATATGTTTTTCCCATCAGTATGCGGAATATCTAATGCGTCTAGCTGTGTTTCGGTTAGGGCACAAAATACTGTACACTGGTCAGATTTTGTACACTTCGTTCCGGCATCACTCGCTGGAAACTCACAGTAAAAGTTAGTCGGTCCCGTTATAGTCATGGAACCAACTGACAATTGACCTCCAGCGTCTGTGCACATGCGCTTGCACTGAGCGTTGTCTGTAGATGCACAATCCAAAGAGCTTAGGTCTATAACAGAACTGGTACGGCTGCAGCCTACCATTACTAATCCAACTATACATTGAAGGAGTATTTTTTTCATATGAAAATAGTATATCACATAAATGAAAAAAATATTTGAGGTGTACTCCGAGAAATTTCTCTTTCCCAGAGTTAAGTAATTACTGCTTGGTTTCCCGTCAAATATTTCTTTAATAGCGTGCTGCCTAGATCCTAGATAGCGACGAAGCGACGCTGCCACTTTCTTCAGATACCTTTCAAATCCCTTTTTTAATAAGGCAAAAACCAGCCCTTGCGAGCGGATTTTTTCATGGGATAATTAATTTAGTGAAGGACATTAGAACCCCACCATTTCCATCATAACTCTACCCTTGACAATACCGCTGATTTTGTTAAATTTGTCCGTTGTCATTCATAGAGACAGCTCTTTCCAAAAACAATCCAAAAGGATACTTGGGTCTCCATCTCACTACACGAGTAAAGCACCCAGAAACACAGCATGTTCTCTTGCCATCACAATGCGTTGGCAAGGTTTAAGAATGTCGCTGTTTTTTGTTTGTTCGTAACCTAGAGTATAGAAAGTTGTTCTATGTTCTCGGCTACGAATGATCAAGTGCTGCTCGAACAAGGGGATTAGCCCCTTGTAGTGCATAGCGAGTGCTTGGCCTCGTAGTGGTAGAGATAGGTAAGCTCATGTCCATCGACAGTGCTACGACGTTTGTGATCGAGGTCGACGGAGACGATCCTCGTTGGAAGGAGATCGATCCTGGCCGCTACCACAGCTGCAACCCGGAGTTCGTGGTGGAACACCTGCCGGTGTTGCCGGGTCGCTGGCGCGTTTCGTGCCGGCTGCTGGAAGTGGGGGACGCTAAACTCTACGAGGTGCTGAGCGTCATCGACAGCCAGGGCTTCGACCACCCCAACCGCGCCGAGATCGAGACGCTGTTCGACACCTTCAAGCGCACCGAACTCAACGTGATGGGGTGCTGTCGTCAGCGGCGCGTCCTGAAGTGGGGCCAGTTGCACTATCCCATCATCCAGCACGTGGATAGACGCCGCCACGCCTCCCTGATGGCGATCCACGAGTACTGTTACTGGGTCGACTACGCGATCGCAGTAACCAACCGGGTGAAAATCCCGTAGCACGTCTCTCAGGAGGAGGCAGGGTGATCGTTGAGCAGCTTCCCAGCCGCTCCGATCACCCACAACGCCGAACAGATTATGTAGATAGTCTACTCAGCATTGCGGTCAATTTCCTATTGCATATGCAATTCTGCATTGACAAAAACGATTATTTGCTACACAGTATTGGCGCACTTTGTAAAAAAAAATCTATGCGTCAACGACTTGTAGATCGGAGCAAGGAAGTTCTCCGTCATCAACGCTCAAAACAAAAGATCAGCAGATGATGATTGTTGTTCCCTCTGACGAAGAGGTTTTCTGGAAGTGTCCTAATCAGGGCACTTTTTGGTTTACGGCTTTGTAAGTCGCTGCGCATGATGTAAGTGATCTATCCTATACACCGGCTTACAGCTTGTGATGCACACAAGCTGTTTTCACCGGAACAGAGGTTAGAATGAGTTCGAAACAGGTTTGGTGGCTAGGAGTGACAGTCTACGGCGTGGTGATGTGTGTAAACGCCATCAACAGTTTTAATGTCGGAAGAGCTAGTCGGTGAACTCATCACGGTCGGGACAGTGATGGTAATGATTGGGCTCGCCATGGTCCCATTCTTCTCATCGGCTTTAGTCATCGAGAAGAAGGAGTAGTCGTTCTTTTGTGCAACCAGGAGGTTTTTTAAGAGGTTTAAGGCCTCGATCACAGTAGCTATCATGTTGTATAATCATGGTGGCTACTGTGATGGATCTACCTTAATAAATTCATAACCATTTCACTATGTCATCACCAGAAAAGTTTGAACGGACACACCCGGTGCATGGTGGAGTTGAACAACCATTGCCAGAGGATTTAGTAGCTTTATTTGATGATGAAGAGGCACTAGAAATTATTCAGGAATTACAACAAACTTCAAATCTGGATGCCGTTCCATACAATCATCAAATGAAGTTGGCCAATGATTTAGCAATGATCCGCGTTCAACTTGATCAGTTAGCTGACCTCGATCAAGCGACAGCATTGCGCCGGTATCATCAAGTGGCTGACTTGTTATTTCGACCTGATCATAGCGCTACGATTGAGGACCAAAGTCATGAGGCCGTTGCCTTGTTAAGAGATTTTGATGGCGAAGGTACGCTTGCACACGCCAGTCAACAATTGCATGATGCAGACCCAAACTATTCCAATACCGTTGCATGGATGAACTGGTTAGCCAACACACTGGAAACAGTGACGCGTCCAATTACACTAGATGCACATAAAGAATTAATGGACGGCTTAACCAATATTCGATTAGGTGTTGAACATGCTAAAGCCAGTCTTGGAGATCAATTTGCGGAGCTAGCATTTAGTGATCAAAATCTATCTACCTATATCTTGAATGCAGAACAGACTTTATATCTGACAGAAACGTTACTGGATCATTTATATCATGAAGCTCAGCCAGCTGCCGACGTAGCCGCCGCTCAGAGGCTGTTAACCGACATTCAAGGCGAAAAAAGTCCTGAAACAATTGAAGATGAGCTTGTGGAGGATGTAATCAAACATTGTCTTGCCAATGTTGGGGCTAGTGTACCAGCTAGTTCATCAGATCCTAATTATTACGGCGTAGCTACACAAGGTGGGCAATCAAATTTCCATAGCCATGGTTTAAACAGTCGATATGCTAGTGATGGATATTTTCTCCTAGGCATGGAACCTCAGACACGTTCGAAATACGAAAATAGAGTATTAGAAAAAGATCCGCTCGTCCATGAAGTCATTGCTGCTCGAATGTTTGGTGTGATGGGGGACATATCTGAACGGTCTGATATAGAATCAGATGTGCCAGCTATGGCCATCACATATAAATATTATGATAGGAATTTTTCGGATTGGGCTGGTAGGCCAGACAATGAATTGATAGTAAACATTTTTTTACCTGCTGAACTGGGGCAGACACTGCTAGAAACACTCAAAGTGAAACCAATTTTGATACGGCGGATTGTAGAGAATGTAGTGAAACGCAAAATCGGTTTTGGTGAAAAAGGTTGGAACGCTGAGCGTGATTTAGGGGATGTTCAAGAGAGTCGAGGATTTTCAGTCAAGCCGAATTACTCAGCAATGCATGAACGCAGCGGTGGCCAAGAGCAGGTATTAATTGTGGAAGCGGGTAAACCAGAAATCCGTCGGCCAGTGTTTCTGCAGTCTGAATAGGTAAATTGCTCTTGAAAAATAATTTGTAGGTTATTGCTGAATTGCAAAAACATGGTCGAGCTTTCGCGTTATAGCGTTAGCGATGATCAGCCTGAACTTGATCAAGGTGTCTAAAGAATAAACTTGGCTACACAACTAGGGTCTCATTGCAAGGACTAGTTCAAAAATGCTAATTAGAACTCAATAATGTCCAATGTCATTAGAAAATTCACTGAACAAGATCTTGTTTCCATAACCAAGGCTATTATTGAATTACAGGAATATAAGCGTCAGATTGAACCAAGCAGCCAAAGAATTAGATAACAAAGCTGGTTTTCAAGTGTATAAAGTATTAATGAGAAAAAAGATTCTATAGTCATAAGTTAGAACTTAAAAGACTCTGCAAGCACAGAGTCTTTTTGTCTATAATCGTATGGGTGAGTGATATGATCGGCGCTCTGGGTTGGGGCACTGTTTAAAAAGCAAAACATTGATAGTGCCTTTCATCAGTAGCCGCGGAACTACGTCCTCATTACTCTATAGAGAGTAATCTTGGTAGCAAGATTTAATTGAAACTGGCGCGTTATATTTTCCAGGTATATTCTTAACCCAGCCCAATTCATGGTCATATTTTAAATAAATACTAAATGCCTTGTCATAGGATAGAGATTCAGAAAAGTTGAGAGTAGTAATAATGGGCTCATTATTTAGTAGTGAAGAATATAATAAATCATCATCTTCTATGGTCCTTTCAGGAATTTGAGCCCTACTTATTGTATTGTAGAAGCGTAACTGCTTGTCTTTAATAAGATCCGGTAAGGATTCAGCTGTTATTGCAGCATCACTAGCTGCAGGCACAGCAGTAACATATTGCGAGAGATCAGATTTATTAGGGTCAGTAATATGTAATTGTCTAAGAGTGACTTTTGTATCATCTAAAAAATTGACAATCTCCGATTGGGAATGACCAGTTTCAAATTTAATATCTTCATATTTATAATTTTTTTGGCTGTATTGCTTACACCGATTGCTCAAACCGGCAGCATTTATAATGGAGTAACCAATCCAAATAAATAGTATGGTCACAAACGCTAAACATGCAATAACCCCGAACAATTTTTTATAATGTTTTATCATGCTAAGTAGTTCTCAAGTTAATATATTTCAAGTTGTTCGCTCTCGAACTATTGTTTCACCTTCAGCCATCATCTTAACTCATTCGAGAGCTTTAGGATAGTTGGTCTAAAAGTAATTATATCGATGTAGATAGAGTGATCGTGGAGATAAATGATCTATAAGAAAAAAAGTATTTGGGGGTTGTTAAGTGGGGGATGATAAAGCTCTTTATTTTGGTTTGTGTAAGAAAGCCGTCCACCCTTCTGCGTTCAACTGAGCTTCATCCTCGGCAATCACAGCCTCAGGATAACCGTGGATTCTCATATAGTTAGAGAAACCAATTTCTTCCCAACCATCATTACGATTTAGTTGTTTGACATGTTCATTCTTTGTTCCAGACAACAGATGCACATTACCATACTTATTTTGAGCATGACGAATTGCTTCTGCTCGCAATGCTGTATAGACGCCTTTGCCACGTTCAGGAGTTAACACTAAAGCTTTGCCTAATTCAAATACGTCAGATTGGACAGGAGAATTTTTACCAATTTTATCTAGTTTGCGTATGCGAACAATGCCGATTACTCGACCCTTATCTTTTGCAATAATCATATCTCCATGATCAATTGCTTCTTGAAAGTGATCTTGGATAGCGCGTTGAAACTGCTTCCGTTCAATAGACTGTTGTGCACTAGCACTAGTTCCTCGTGAAAATATTTCGCTGAGCCGTTCTCTCCATCCTTCTTTCTTCTCTGGCCCACGTGAATGTTCAGTCCAGGCCTCTGCCATGGTCTTTAAATCCGTTTCTGTCATCTCACTTTTCACTGTATCACCAGAGATGATTTGTATCGACCGGCTGCTCATATTAATAAAATTTTAGCATAAAAATGGACTAAAATCAAGGGGAAATAAAACGCAACCTTCGTGTTGTATTTTATTTCCGGGAGTCGTCTGGTGGACCTGCCTGCACAGGCAGGGGACGTTAGAACAATTGTAATCGAGAGTATTTTCAAAGATTATTGTATGCCAAAACCTCTTTCACACAGATTTTTCCAACTATTTAAGTTTGGATCATGATCAATCATTAAATTACATACCCACAAATAGTCCGTACTATTAGCGTGCACTTCTTGAGCCATTAGGTAGAGACAATAATTTTGATAATTTTCCCAGTTTACTCCAAGGGCCGGCCCATTTATTTTCAGACAGACTGCTGCGCGATCCTCAAAGGACCAAGTACTTTGAATTGCTGTATTATAGTTTGCAAAAGATAATAAACATTCACCGGTAGCATCTGGTACTGGTTGTCCGTTTTCATAGCAATCATCGATATTGTCGGATATGTTTGCTCGGCAATACAATTTATCACTCACAGAGTCAATGTTTTCACAAAAGTCCGTATTTGATGTTTGTGCTCCCGCTGATCTATAGCACGTAGTAAGGTCAATATTGACATTGCCTGAACTAGGAGGTATGTCATACAACAGTTCACACACCTCTCCATTATGGGTTGTTGGTAAATCATTTAAACAATCCGCCCTTAGAGTTTCCAACTGATTGAACCAACGTTTTGTGCAATCACCTTTGTGATAGCCGGGTACACAGTCGAAATTTGTGCGCTTGTATTTATAATTAACCACTTTCGGTAAGTTAATGCAGGCTTCCAAATCATCATTTGCTATCGCGTCTGCTATTACGGAGCGGTACTGTACCATGTCAGCTTCATAGACATCCTTAGCAAACATACTCGATGTATTTTCAGGCCCCCAAAATACTACCGATAGGATTACAATGCCAATCAAGGCAAATCCAAGTAAAAGCAACAGTAGTGAACGTATTGGATTAGATTTTTGACCATTCATTAACCAAGTGTACCCAAAATTTGGGTTTTTGTATAACCTGAGGTTAACTGAGTAATGATAGTTCAGTCGCCTAATCATCTAGTCCCTGTGCAAAAAACTTCAAACCAAAAAGACTTTACTAACACAGAGTTTTTTTGTAAATGTTCTATGGGTGCGTCTAGTGGAGGACGTTAGCACTGCACTGTTAGACGGTAGTCATGGGACATACTCTTGACAAAAGCTGTATTTTTGCTATCATTCTGCGTCACCTGCAAAGTGCTGTGACAGATTGAAAAATTATCCCTTGGAACAACAGGGGCCGAGCAAGGCAGCTCTCGGTAATCAACGCTCTTAACCGTAGGTCGAATGGCTTAGGTTCCCACTTACGTGGTTTTTAGGAAGTGTCCCAACAGGGGCATTTTTTTAATTAACATCAATAATTGAACAATATGTCGAAACTGAAATGGTCTGTATTATTAATTGGGTTAACTGTTGTTCTCACCAGTGCGGTGGTTGTTGTAGTGATGAATGATGCCACACCATCTTGGGTGTCTAAACAAGTCTATAACTATCATCTTGATCTGCCATCAGGTTGGACCACCATTACAGCAGACGGTCACAATTTCTCAGGACAAATGATGCGGCATAACTGGTCAGTGAAAATATTTAATCTAGTTGATCAATTGCTCGGTAGAAAATCAACCAACGAGTCTGAATATACAAATAATTGTGATGAGTCTAAGTATACTGCAGATTTAAAAATATCATCTCACAGTCGATCCGATTATTTCAATCTCACCGGTGAAGATCTAACCGTCATGGCTGTTGAAAATTATCTCAAATCCCCACGTGGCGTAGCTGGTTCCGGTCAAATACTATCTGAACGAGATTTAGGTAACGGAACTATTGTTGTTGTAGGAACTGGTAGATATGGCAGTGGGCCATGTATGGGCTTTCAATACCAGGGCTTTGTTGTTAAACCTGGTCAGTCATACATTCAGCTATACTTAATCATGGATGAAGAACGACGTGATATTGCAGACCATATCTTTAATTCAATACGGCTTACACGTTAGACTCCTCAATTGTTTTAAATAACTTAACTTGCTTATAATGACTCTATGAAAAAATTGCTCAACTTAACTGCCATTCTAGGTCTAGTAATATCTAGTTTTGGTGTCATCACAGCAGTTCAAGCGGCCTATCCAAATTATGATAACCTCCTACTCAATGAATTAATCTCTGGAGATTATTACACCCGGATCTTTGGTAGCTTTACTCCAGAAAACTACACATACAATAGTGCCAGTGATTCAGCTTTGTTTGAGAGTTATGGTATGCGCGTGAAAATTTGGCCAGAAGTTACCAGCAGTGGTGCTAGCGCTGCAGTCTTTGACTACTGGGATTTTTCCAGCAATTGCGGTTCCACCGATGCTACCAATACCTGTATTTATTATGACTATACGTATGAAGGCAGCCATTTCTCAGACGTGGATGCGTATTTTGTATTAGGTGAAGTGGATACGACGCAAACAGCCTATCAAGAAACATATTCTAATACTGGTAATTTTACTGAAGCCCACGACTCAAAACCAGTGGTATTAACTTACCAATATAAATTAACATCAACTGATACAGCTGTAGACGCTGATAACGTCACAGTAACTTTAACAGATGTTGATACCAACGAGGTGTATTACCGAAAGACCTACACCAATCTTGATACTAGAGCTAACTGGAAAACCGTGAAGGATACGTTACCAGCTGAGGTCATGACTAAACAATTGAAATTCAACATTACTGTTGAGAATAATGCCAATGAATTAACCCAACTGTATTTACAAAAAGTTTCAGTGGCGCAATATGAAAAACATTCCATAGAAGGGGACATCGTAAATTATAGTGACGATAGTGACACAGTAGCCGGTACGGTTGTGGAGCTAACTAACCGGTCTGGGAGTGAGGTTATCCATGATAAAATATTATCAGAAGATGGTGCATTCAGATTTGCAAACCTAAAAAAGGATCGTGGCTATGGTATTCGAGTCACCACTCCAGAAGGACGAACACAATTCCAGACAATTCCGAAGATGCGCACTCGTATCAACAATAAGCGCAGCTTCTTGCTCGCGTTCTACTAATTAGTATAACTATACTAAAACAGCCTGATAACCGATTTACCAGGCTGTTTTTTTGATTGGGGTGAGCGACGGGATTTGATGCCCTGGGTTGGCGGTCAACCTGCCGCTGGCAGCTTGCCCGATCGTTCGACTGCACTTAATGTTTATCTCACTTCCAACCCTTCAAATCCCTCTACCACTAACTCAATAAAAAGCAAAATCCCAGACAAGCTGGGATCTTACTTTTTATGGGGTGAGCGACGGGATTTGAACCCGCGACCAACGGTACCACAAACCGCTGCGCTACCACTGCGCCACGCCCACCATAGTGTGTCCAATGACACGTAGCAGGAGAGGGATTCGAACCCTCGACCTCGGGCTTATGAGTCCCACGCTCTAACCAACTGAGCTACCC
>CAYLOJ010000025.1:0-14726 GCA_964385285.1 uncultured Gammaproteobacteria bacterium | reverse complement strand
CCTGGTTGGCACCAGGAGGACCACACAGCTCGCCCCACTTCGGTGACGGCGAGCTTGGTCTTTTTTATGGGAACATTCCCAGCAAGCCTTACCATCAAAATGATGGTCGTAGGATTCAGTTGTAATCAACCAGCAACTATGATAAAGTGCCGTGGTTATTTATGCTGAAATACCTGTATTTAGTACCATTTCTGACGGCGTCGATTCTACTAACGGTTTGGTCCTGGCATGATTCCAGTCGGTTTGCGGAAGATGATCTGGTGTACGGCTTAAGCTCAAAAGAGATTCAATTTTATGAAGCGTTTGAAGGGCCGTTACTTGATCTCTCGGCCGAAGAGTATAGTCAGTTATCTTATGAAGAACAGAAGCAAATTGTTCGTACGACATTAGAAGCGGATTATGCAGAAAAGCAACCCCTGATCGTTGCTCATTTTCATGATTTGACTGCCGAACAACAGTGGCTGGCCTACCTGACATTGCGTGTGAATGGTTCAATACCAATTTATGCGCAACATAGTCCAGCTCGTGATCTCACTGAGATTGTGTATAAAAAAAGTGCTAGCTGCAATGGTTACGCACTCCGCTTGTCCTTTGTCTTACGGGCTTTTGACTATGATCCCAAAATTTATGGCTTCGTTACTCCATCGATCCCAGGGCATGTAGTGGTCGCGTTACGGGACAACGAAGGCGATGCCGTCTTGTTAGATGCTAATACCAATGCGGTGATTGTCTACCCTGACACGACAGATGATTTCTTCCAAATTATTACCAATACCGATCAGAACACTATTGCTGAGAAGTTAAAAGTGTACACTTTTCCATATTATGAACGTGCCTTTCAACCCTTGGGCAGTGCACAGGTAGATAATACTGTGGAAAGTGTGGTGCAGCGTAATCAAATCTATACTGCCGCCGTCCAAACCGGTTGGCTTTCCACATTTACAACGGAACAGCAGACATTAATTGCCACCTTAGTACCACACACAGATGTAGATTTGGCCAATGATCGTGCTATTGCGCACTACGCTCAATTTTGGAATTTGTAATATCTGCGCTAGACTTAAGCTATTACCATTGATAAAGCTTGTATGAAAAAATGTATTGTCTGCGCAGTCTGTTCTTGGATTGTTGGGCTCAGTATGTTGGGTTTTGTAGTGATTGGCTTGGGCGGTTGGAAGCTGCCGTCAGGCGGAGTGGTGAATTTAGTCTATGCCGCGCTCGGCTTAATCACGCTTGGATTTTTATATTATCAGGTGGTACCATGCCAACGCTGCGTGGCGGTAAACAAACTGAAAGCTACTGACGCTACCAATGGGAGTGCAGGGGAGATGGAAGAATAGATCAATTTGAAATTAATTTTAAGCAAATCGTATGACCGAGCAACCCGTGCAGAAAAATAATAAACCGATAACCATCAAAGAGACCACCGATGCGAAGCAGATGAAATATTTGCAAATCGGTATTGGTGCTGTTGTGAGTTTAGTTGCTGGTGTCCGCTTGATCATGCATTACTTTTTTGACGTGACGATCTCTGGTTATAGTCGCAAATTTGGCTACTATGATGAGAATCTCTATTGGGTATTTTTCGTTATCGGTGCTATTTGGCTGATACTTGCCACGATCAGCTACCTACGTTTCCGGCAGCGTACCAAGTAGCCACACACTAACATATTCAGCAAAATAACCGCACTGGGCGGTTATTTTAGTTTACCGATCTTCATCATACATTTCAGGATTGACAATCCGCTATAACACCCTACACTGGTGGCGCCAATGGAGGAGCTGTGTTCATTCTGCACGAGTTTGCAGTAGCACTCGATGTGGGCGTGCAACTTGATCAGCGGCTGTACTTCCACAAGTGCGGCAAGCATGGTCGGTTGTACGCGGTGGGCATCAGCGATCCCGTCGTCGACAGTGAGTCTCATGCCAAATGGATGGAGCTCCTGCCGCGGTTGCGTCGGGTGATGCCTGCGTATGAATATGAAGAGCTGACGACAGCACTGACTGCAGCCAAGTTGCAGGGGTGGGAGTCGTCAGCAATCGAACTCAAATTGGTATAGGACCAAGTCTGGATCCAGGAGGGAACCAGATCTCGCGGAGAAGGCTCCGTGACCGGTGGTGGCGAGGTGGTTCATCCCATCTCGTCACCATTCACTCCTTTCAAAAAAGATCATTTGTAGACGCTCATCTCCCCAAAGGGAGTGTTTTCATTTATACTATGGACATGCAATCCAAAGCGCTTACCCCAACACAATATCTGGCCGAGTTGCCCGCGGATCGTCGCGTGGCGATGACCAAATTGCGCAAGGTCATTAAAACCAATTTACCCAAAGGGTTTAAGGAGGTAATGCAATACGGCATGATCAGCTATGTAGTGCCACATTCTCTGTATCCCGCCGGCTATCATTGTAAGCCGACTGACCCACTACCATTTATTAGCATCGCATCACAAAAGCAATTTGTGGCCTTTTACCACATGGGCTTATATGGCAATCCTAAATTGCACAAGTGGTTTACGACTGAGTATCAGAAACAGATGGGCCGTAAAGCTGACAGCGGTAAAAGTTGTTTTCGTTACAAAAAAATGGATCAGATTCCCTATGATCTCATTGCTACGGTCGTCAGTAAAATCACGGTAGAGGAGTGGATTAAGTTCTACGAGCAAAATATTAAGCGCTAGTGATTGACTTATCCACAGCTATTTGAGTATCTAAATTGACAGTCATCGCGCTTTGTCTTATAGTACTTCGGCTTGTCGCACCACTCGAATTAGGGCAAGAAATTGACAAGTTAAGTAATATTAAGGTCTGCCCACGTTGCTGAATTAAGTAAGCACAAAACCTTCGTGAGCAGTACCATTTTTTTAATGCAAAACCGTCGACCCCATCCACAACCCCCACGTCCTCAAGTGCAACCTCTCCCTGGCAGCGGCGCTCCGCGAGCCACTAAGAAAGGTTTCATCGAGATGCAAGGGGAAGTGACCGAGATGCTTCCGAATGCGATGTTCCGCGTCACCCTTGATAGCGGACATGAAATTCTAGGCATTTTGGCAGGGAAGATGCGTATGCATAAGATCAAAGTATTACCAGGAGATCGCGTGACTGTCGAAATGACACCGTACGATCTCACCAAGGGTAGAGTAATCTACCGCCACTAATATCAATAGATTAAGTATCAATCGTCATGAAAGTTCGAGCATCCGTCAAACCGATCTGCAGTGTCTGCAAAGTAGTCCGTCGTAAGGGCCGTGTTCATGTGATTTGCAAAGTAGCTAAACATAAACAACGTCAAGGTTAAAGAATAAGTATCAACTATGTCTGCACGTATCTCCGGTGTTACCCTACCCAACGAAAAGCGCATTGAAGTCGCTTTATCTTACTTATATGGAGTTGGTATCCCATTGGGTAAAAAAATCTTAAAGGCTGCCAAAATTGATCCGAATACTCGGGCCAAAGACCTCACAGAAGCAGAAGTGAATGCAATTAAGACCACCATCGATAAGATGAATATCCCAATTGAAGGGGATCTACGTCGCGAGATTTTTGCAAATATTAAACGTTTGAAAGAAATTGGTAGTTACCGTGGAACTCGCCATATCAAGAAATTGCCAGTGCGTGGCCAATCTACAAAAACCAACAATCGTACGGTGCGTGGAAATAAACGTCGCACGATGGGTTCTGGTCGTAAGATCGCCGCTCAGAAATAATTAAAATCTTTCACTAACTACTCCTCAATATCCCTATGGCTGAAGCCGCCGCTAAAAAGAAACGCAAAAAGAAGAAGTCCCTTACTAAAGGAGCTATTCACGTTTTATCAACTTATAACAATACGATTGTTAATATTACTGATACTGCCGGAAATACTGTTGCTCAGGGTAGCGCTGGTCAATATGGTTTCAAAGGTCCAAAGAAATCTACTCCTTATGCAGCTGGTGTAGTATTGAAAGAAACATTAGAAAAAGTGAAAGAGACTGGATTGAAAGAAGTGTCTGTATTCGTGAAAGGAATCGGCAGTGGTCGTGATGGTGCGTTACGTGCAATCACTGGTGCCGGTCTACAGATTTTGGATATTAAAGACGTCACTCCTATTCCACACAATGGTTGCCGTCCAAAGAAAGCACGTCGCGTTTAACCAGACTCATTGAATAGATTGAAATAGATATTGAATATTTATGGCAAGAAACCTCAAAGCACGTTGTAAAGCCTGTCGCCGCTTCGGAGAAAGCGTCTGTGGTTCCGCGAAATGCGCGTTAATCAAGCGCAACTATGCTCCTGGACAACATGGCTTAAAACGTAAACAACGTCTTAGTCAGTACGGAACTCAGTTGCGTGAAAAGCAAAAAGCTAAAGCTTTATATGGTATTTTAGAGCGTCAATTTGCTAACTACTATACAGAAGCTAGTCGTAAAGTCGGTAACACGGCTGAACAGTTGCTGCAGTTATTGGAGCGTCGCTTAGATAACGTCGTCTATCGCGCTGGTTTTGGTGCTACCCGTCGCCAGGCTCGTCAATTAGTTACACACGGACATGTCACTGTGAATGGTCGCAAATGTAATATTCCTTCTCGCCAAGTGAAAGTTGGAGATGTCGTGGCTTTCAAAGATGCAATGACTAAATCCAAATATTCTGAAAATCTTGCTGCCGCTGGTCTGAAGATGCATGAAGCTCCACATTGGATCCAAGTAGACAAATCTCGTTTTACTGCCCAGGTGTTGTCCTTACCGACAGCTAAGGATGCTGAAAACAGCATTGCAGTGAACATGATTGTTGAATTTTATTCGCGCTAATAATCAAAACGAACGTCCTATGGATATTCAATTGCCTAGTCAAATTCAAGCGCAAGCTGTTGGTACAAACCATACAATGTTCACGATCTCTCCTTGCTATCCTGGTTATGGTACAACCTTAGGCAACGCTTTACGTCGTGTCTTGTTATCTTCTTTACCAGGTGGCGCGATTACTGCAGTTAAAATTAAAGGAGTCGATCATGAATTTTCAACGATCGAAAATGTTAAAGAAGACGTCGTCGATATTTTGTTGAACCTCAAGCAAGTGCGTCTGAAAGTCTATTCGGACGAAGCTGTACAAGTCACCTTAACTGTGAATGGTAAGAAGAAAGTCACTGCCAAAGATTTCGAAAAGAATTCTGATGTGGAAGTGATGACACCAGATGTACACATCGCCACTTTGACCGATGCTGCTTCAAAACTAGAAATCACGGTCATTGCTCAGAAAGGTCGTGGATATGTTCCAGTGGAATCTCGTGAGAACGAAAAACTGGATGTCGGTTTCATGGCGTTAGATGCCGTGTACACTCCAGTGCGCAATGTGAACTTCAAGACGGAACATGTGCGTGTTGAACAAATGACCAACTTTGATAAATTATTGATGGATGTCACTACCGATGGCACGTTGACTCCAGAAGAAGCAATGAATCAAGCTTGTCAGTTGTTGGTTGAGCACTTCTCACAGATCGGTAATTCGTTTGCTTCTGAATCCAATTAATTGTTATGCGTCATCACAACTCTGTTAAATCTCTAGATCGTAACCACGCTGGCCGCAAAGCTTTGCTTCGCACTCAGACCATCAGTTTGGTGTTACGCGGTCATATTCAAACTACCAAAGCTAAGGCTAAGGTCACACAAGCTTTTGCCGAACGTTTGATCCATCGTGCCAAAAACAATACTGAGGCTACTCGGCGCTATCTCTTCACTCGCTTGAACCATGTGGAATCCGTGAATCGTTTAGTGAATAATATTGCTCCGGCCGCGCTTGAACGCAAAGGTGGTTACACACGCATTACTAAACTTGGTTTCCGTAAAGGAGATGCTGCTGAGCTCGTTCTACTGCAGTTAGTAGATGCTCCAAAAGAATCAGCTGCAAAAACTCCGGCCAGTAAGAAAGCCAAAAAGACGACCAAGGCTAAAGAAACTGTAGCTAAAGCCAAGTAATATATGCAAAGAAATAATCATACTGTGGATGCTACCTCAATCACTCTCGGCCGCGTGGCGACCAAAGTGGCGGGTTTATTGATGGGCAAGCATAAACCAGAATACTTACCGTACACGGATTGTGGTGATATGGTGACTGTGGTGAACGTAGCTGAAATGAAAATGGATCCCAAGAAATTGGCCGTGACTGAACATAAACATCATACCTTGCATCCTGGTGGTTTAAAGACCAAGTTGTCTAAGGATTTCACTCCAGCTGAATTATTGCGGAAATCCATTAGTACGATGTTGCCCAAAAACAAACTGCGTGATCGCATGCTTAAGCGTTTAACTATCGAATAGCCATGACAGATTCAAAAACCAAACGCACTTATCTGTATGCTGTCGGTCGTCGCAAAACGGCTGTGGCTCGTGTGCGCTTACACAAAAAAGGGGATGGCGAGATTACTGTAAATGACAAGCCATATACTCAATATTTCCAAACCTCTCTTCATAAAGATATTTTGTCACCCTTGACCCATATCAACGATGGTTTGAAAGGCATGTCGATTACTGCCAAAGTACAAGGCGGCGGTAAACCATCACAATCGATTGCTCTGCGTCTAGCCATCTCACGGTTGCTATTGCAATTAGATGCTACTACTCGCACAACTCTGAAATCAGCCGGCTATTTAACTCGGGATTCCCGCAAGAAGGAACGGAAGAAACCTGGTTTGAAGCGTGCTCGCCGATCCCCACAGTGGTCGAAACGTTAGCCATACTTCTATGACGCTACCGAGCGTCTTAGCCAAAAATACCACCTATCTCACTTTGTCTTCGCTTGCTCAAAAAGCGCTGGCATTTTGGTGGTTCACCTATGTGGCTAGTCAGCTACAAGCAGATCTACTGGGTAAGTATACCTTCGCGGTAACGTACACCAGTATTTTTGTGATTCTGATGAATTTTGGGTTGATCCCTGTGTTAACGCGTGAAGGTGCAAAACATCCGGAGGATCTCCAACGTCAATTTAAAAATGCAATTTCCTTGAAAGTTGTACTCACGGTCATCAGTGTCGTGATCTTGCTAGCTGTCTTCTACCTTTTGAATTTATCGAAGCCGATGCCGGAGTATACGATCATGTTGGTCTATCTGGCGATCGGCATTATCGTCTTTGATACGTTCCGCGCAATTATCTTTGGTGTTCTCCGCGCGCAGCAAAAAATGCATTATGAAGCGGTCGGTCAATTTTTCTATCAGGTGATTGTCGTTGGCGTTGGCGCAATTTTTTTCGCCTATGGTTACAAGGCTGGCGGATTAATTATTGCGATTAATTGTGCTAGTGTTTTGTACTTAATTTACAGTTTATATATTTTGTATCGCAAAACGGATATTCGTTTAGGTTGGAATTGGAATGGAGGAGTGATGTGGAAATTATTTTTGACGGCTGCACCATTTGCGTTGGCAGATATTTTTTTCAAATTGAACAGTTCTATTGATACGGTGATGTTAGCCTACTTGGCAGGAGATCGCTACGTAGCCTGGTACAATATCGCGCTCAAATTGACTGTTACTCTAACCGTCATTCCAGGTGCGTTTGCGACAGCATTTTTTCCAGCGATGAGCCAGGCATTGGCAAAATCCAAAGAGGCATTTCGTGATATCTATGAACAGTCCACTATATTATTATTGTTCATGAGTATCCCGATTGCAGTTGGTACTGCCGTGCTCGCTCCTACTATTATTGCGGTGGCGTTCGAAGATTTTCCAGCCACAATTCCCGCACTGCAGTGGTTTATGACCAGTATCGTATTCTTGTTCGTAAACTATCCGATTGGGAATGCCTTGAATGCGGCCAATAAGCAATTATTGAATACGATGAATATGGGCATCGCTTTAACCATTAATGTGGTACTCAATATCTTGCTGATTCCGAACTATACGTATATCGGCGCTGCGGTTGCTGCCACACTCAGTGCGGTTACCTTGGTGTTATTGGGTTTGCCGCATGTCTATCAACTAACCGGTTTTCGGGCAAGCTTATTACTCAAAAAAGCGTTCTTATTGCTCATCGCTGCCTTAATCATGGGGGTAGTGGTTTGGTGGTTACAAACCATGTTCACGCCATCCACCGCTTCATTTGCACTCATCACGGCTGCCGGCGGAGCTTCGTATTTGATAGCTACCGTATTAGTGCGTGCGGTTAAAATTAGCGATCTCAAAACCCTATGGCGTCGCGTCTTAAAACGCTCTTAATCACCTTAGAGTATCCACCCCAAGTCGGTGGAGTTGCTCGGTATTACGGTGCCTTAGTCGCGACACAGGTTTTTTCGTGCACAGTAGCGACCACAGAACAATTTCCAACCTCCTGGATCAAGATGATTCCATGGTTGTATCGCAAAGTGAAGTCTGAGCAATATACTCATATTCTAGTTGGTCAGGTACTACCACTGGGAACGGTCGCATGGATCGTGAGTTTGTTTACACGCACACCATACCTAGTGTTCACACATGGCATGGATATTTTGTTGCCCCAACGTTCTTGGCGTAAGCGCTGGCTACTGCACCGCATATTGCGTGGTGCAAGTGTCATTACCGCTAGCTCACATTTTACTGCTGCACAGTTACAACGCTTCGACCCAAAACTTACCCAGGTGAATGTATTGCATCCAGCCGTCACTTCTATGATGACTACACTACCTAGTGAAGTGATTCCGGATTTACCGGAGTCTTATGTATTATCGGTGGGTCGGTTAGTAGAACGTAAAGGCTTTGATTTAGTGGTTCAAGCATTGGCACAATTACCAGATGTGCATTACGTGATCGCAGGCTCAGGTCAAGATGAAGATCGTTTACGCCAGCTGGCCACCCAAGTTGGGGTAGGTGATCGTGTGCATATTCTCAATGATTTAACTGATCAGCAATTAGCGTATTTGTATCAGCAGTGTATCCTGCTGGCATTACCATCGCGCCAGCTGCCGAATGGTGATGTGGAGGGATTTGGGATAGTAGTATTAGAGGCGAATCAATTTGGAAAAACTGTCATTGGTGGCAAAGCCGGAGGAATGCCGGATGCGATCCAAGACGGTGTGACGGGAGTATTGGTGGACCCTACTAATCTGCAGGCCTTTGTTGAACAGATCAAACGCTTATTAACAGATGTCGCTTATCGCCAAGGCTTAGAACAAGCAGCCCTTGCTTGGAGTAAACAGCAAACCTGGCAACAGCGTGCCGAGCAACTAAAATCTATGCTACAGTAGTGCTTATGCCAAGCAAAATATCCATTATCATTGTCTCCTGGAATGTCCGTGATCAACTGCGTACTTGTTTGCAATCCATTCAGCAATACTGTGCAGCGGATACAGAGGTGTTTGTGGTGGATAATGCTTCCAAAGATCATTCTGCTGAGATGGTAGCCAAAGAATTTCCGGATGTGCAGTTAATTGCCAACAATACCAATCGTGGTTTTGGTGCCGCCAATAACCAAGCGCTAGAATTAGCGACCGGGGAATACGTTTTATTTTTGAATGATGATTGTGTATTTACGGGAGATGTGTTGCCAACTCTAGCGGCTCAATTTCAAGATCCCAAATTGGGAATGTTGGGCGTGCACTTATTGAACACCGATGGCTCAACCCAGGAATCCGTTCGAGCATGGCCAGGAATACTGGATCAAACGGTAATACAATTAAAGTTGCATCATGTTTTCCCAAACCTGATTAAACGTTATCTGATGACCGATTTTGATTACACTCAATCCGCCAATGTACCCCAAGTCATGGGAGCGTTCATGTTCATGCCGATGGAGCTAGCCAAACAGTATGGTGGGTTTGATGAAGATTACTTTGTTTGGTTTGAAGAGGTGGATCTGCAACGGCGTCTGCAGCAGGATGACTACATGGTGCGGTATGAAGCTAGTGTTACGTGTATACATGCAAAAGGCCAAAGTTTCCAACAAGTCGCACGTCCAGCCGCGCAACGCATGTTTAATCGTAGTTTACGCACCTATATGCGCAAACACCATGGTTGGTTAGCCTATCTCTGGTTTCTCTCCCTGCATCCTGTTAGTATGGGGTTAGCCTACCTTAATCAGTATCTTGTTCAGCATGCCTCGCCAGTGGTTCGTTCGTAGTTTAATCACTCTAGTTGGCCTCGAATTAGTCTCGTGGCTATCTTATGGTTATCCAGAATTACGCACCGGCATTACGTTGGTCGTGCTAGGTATCGTATTGGTATTGGCATGTTACCGCTTACACTGGGGCGTGGCCGTTGTCATCGCTGAATTGGTGGTGGGTTCACAGGGTTATCTGCTAGGAATCACCAGTCCCACTGTATCTCTGCGATTAGGTTTGTTTGCGGTGATTATGTTTGCCACAGTTGTTTCAATGATCCGTGAGCGGCACATTCAATTGTTCCATACGCATTATTGGAAATGGTATTTAGCTTTAGTGTGTGTCTTAGTGATCGCGACGATAACCGCGTTGCTGTATGGTAACGATCCCAAAACCATATTTTTAGATGCCAATGGGTATCTATTTCTGGCGATGATTTTACCGTTCACACAAGCCTTACGTACTAAACAGGATCTCTACAAAATGATCGCTGTCTGGTTAGCTGGTGTGGTGATATTAATTCTGCAGACGGCCTTAGTGTTGTTCGTTTTTTCACATCCCACCGCTTTCAATTATTACCTGCCAGATTTATATCGTTGGCTACGAGATTTTCGCTTAGCGGAAATTACTGTCCAGGCTAATCAGTTTACGCGGGTATTTTTCCAAAGTCATTTATATATTGTCTTAGCCTTTATCTTTGCGAGTGTTGCTTATATTAAGGGTTGGAGACAACGGTGGATTTTGCCCTTACTCAGTGCAACCCTAACTTTAATTTTGATTAGCTACTCGCGTAGTTTCTGGGTGGCTACGTTAGGCATGATCATGCTGCTAGCAGTCTTGGCTGGCAAGCAATTTTGGAAATATCTGTTGCTAGTAATCGGTGGTGGAATAGTCGGTTTTGTATCCACCCTAGCGATTATTAATCTGCCATTGTTTAGCGCCGGTTCTAATGTGGATGCATCAGCACTCTTAACCGATCGTACCAGTAATTTAACAACGGATGTGGGCGGCGGTTCACGGATGGCGTTATTAAAACCACTAGCGCAGGCTAGTGTACAGCATCCATTATTAGGTTCTGGCTTTGGCACGACTGTTACCTATGCCACGAAAGATCCCCGGGCATTAGCAACTAATACCACGGGTTTGTACACGACCTATGCGTTTGAATGGGGCTATCTAGATTTATGGCTGAAATTGGGTTTATTTGGAACAGTGATCTATCTATTCATCCTTATGGGGTTAATTACGCGCTTGTTTGTGCAAGCCAGACAGACGACATTGATTGTTAATCAGGTGGTGTTATTAACGGCAGCATTTGGCTTGGTAGCGGTTAGCACGATTCATTTCTTAACACCTTATCTTAATCATCCCTTAGGGCTCGGCTGGATGATCTTAGCCACGACTATTGCTGCAATCTATGACACCAACCGTTAGTATTATTGTTCTCACCTATAATAGTGCTCGGCATTTGCCGGCATTATTTGCATCCATCGCTGCTCAAAGTTATCCGGCGATTGAATTGATTGTGGTGGACAATGCTTCAACTGATCAAACGGTGTCGTGGCTACAAACTCAAACTGTGCGCAAGATTGATCAATTGATCTTGAATGCTAAGAATGTCTGGTTTGATGAAGCTAATAATCAGGGGATCAAGGCGGCTCACGGAGAACTGGTTTATATCTGCAATGATGATATTGTGCTCGATGCTCAGTGTCTACAAAAACTAGTTCAGCGCATTCAGCAATCTGAACAGATTGGTTTAGTTGGCGGTAAGATGCTGAAGTTGATTGATGGTCAACCCAGCACCATCATTGATAGTGCGGGTTTAGTCTTGAGACGTAGTGGTCAGGCCATAAATCGCGGTGAGCAGGAGGTGGACACAGGGCAATATCAGCAAGCTGAACGCATTTTTGGTATTACCGGTGCAGGAATGTTATTACGACGCAACGCCTTGGAGCAAGTGAAACATCGTAGCTCGGATTACTTAGGTGGCTACTTTGACGAGGATTTTGTGGCATACAAAGAAGATGTGGATCTCAGTTGGCGTTTGCAACGAGCGGGTTGGGAGGTGTGGTACGATCCCGATGCACTGATCTATCATGCGCGCTCTATTCAACATACGACCTTACAAGGACGGCAGCAGAAATCTCCATTAATTCGTGCTATGTCTTATCGTAATCATTGGTGGACCCTGGTTAAAAACTTATCTGCAGCAGAATGGTTAAAACGTTTGCCCTGGCTGTTGCCGTATGAATGTGCTAAACTCGGCTATGCTTTAGTGTGTGAATGGTCAACTCTGCGCATCATTCCACAGACCATTGCTGGATTTCCACGTATGTTACGTAAACGTCATGACCATGCCTAAATTATCCTTTATCATCTTAAACTACAAAACTAAACATCTCTTGCGTTTAGTGTTGCAAAATCTGCAGCGTTTAAACCTGACCTTGTCGTATGAAATTATTGTAGTA
Organism: uncultured Gammaproteobacteria bacterium; assembly: GCA_964385285.1. Taxonomy (GTDB): domain Bacteria; phylum Patescibacteriota; class Patescibacteriia; order UBA9570; family UBA9570; genus UBA9570. The sequence continues at coordinate 2,217 of CAYLOJ010000025.1, read as the reverse complement.
GACAACGCTTCTAACGATGGCAGCGCAGAGATGGTAGCCGAACACTATCCAGAAGTGACGTTGATTCGCAGCCCGGAGAATACTGGCCATGCCAAGGGTAATAATTTAGGTATTGCTAAAGCCACTGGTGAATACTTGATCGTCATGAATAGTGATGTCATCTTTTTGAATCGTGATGATCTCACGCATTTGGCGAATTACATGGATGAACATCCCGATGTTGCGTTATTAGGTCCACAGTTACGGAATGCCGATGATAGCGTTCAACATTCTTGCTTTCGTCCCTATAGCATGCTCACTCCGATCTATCGACGCACCCCATTAGGTAAGCTAGGGGCGGCGCAACGTGATCTCGCGAATCACCTGATGGTGGATTTTGATCACCGTTCGACCCGTGAGGTGGATTGGTTGTTAGGAGCAGCTTTGGTGATGCGCAAATCCGTAATTGAGCAGATTGGTGCATTTAATGAGAAGTTCTTTCTCTATTTTGCAGATTTTGAATTATGCGATCGCATTCGATTTCATGGCTACAAAGTGGTATACTATCCAGACGTCCATATTGTCCATTATCACCGTCGTGAATCTGCGCAGCGGTCGTTCTGGGGAGGGATGGGCAGCGTTTTAAACTATACGACGCGCATTCATCTAAAAGATTGGCGCACATATTTAAAGATTTCAAAACACGGTTATGCCTCTGATTCCAAATATTAACGATCAACCTAAAAAGCCAGTGGTTCAACCGGTACGTGCCAAAGCGGTTGATACTCCGGCATCTGTGATTCGTCCGAGTAAGCCGACCAGCCGACGGACCAAGCGCGCTTGGAAACATAAACGATTATGGCAGGTATTTGCTGTGGTTGTGGCTGTCTTGCTGGTGATCGGATTATATTGTGGCTATCAGGCGAAACGTTTGTACACCGCTGGTTTGTCTGCCAAAACCCATTTTACGGCAGTACAAACTAATGTGGAACTTAACCACTATAAAGAAGCTAAGGTTGAATTGGCAAAAGGGACAGAGCAAATTGCGGTGGCGCATGCGGCCTCAAAAGCATTGTGGCCGATCAAATGGTTGCCGTATGTTCACACCCAGTTTGTTGTATTGGATCAATTATTAATCGCAGGAGAGCATATCGGTAAGGCCGGAGACCCGTTGCTCACTATTTTGCAGGAAGTGAACGGTTTAGTAGACAATGATTCAGTAACGGTTAGTAAGATTGGCAAGGAGGAACGCCAAGCCTTGTTAAAGACAATTAGTGAATCGCCAGAAACGTTAACCGCTGCGCAGGCAGATTTGCAAGCCGCCGTAGTTGCATTAAAAGACCTTCCAACCCGCGGGGTAGCTGCGCCGTTAGCAGTGATTGTCAACACCATCCAGACCAACTTACCAAATATTGAGGCGGCCGTAGAAAAAGGTTTGCCGTTTTTGACTGTTGCTCCAGAGATTGCCGGCTATCCAGAAACTAAAACGTATCTTTTCTTATTACAAAACAATACAGAGTTGCGTCCAACTGGTGGGTTTATTGGTACTTATGGAATCCTCAAATTAAAAGATGGCGATATTGCTGAATTCAAGACCGACAATATCTATAACGTGGATAATAAAGTTAAATTTACATGGCCGGAGGTAAAACCGGCGCCAATGTTGAAATACCTAAACGATGCGCCGTTCTTTTTGCGCGACGTGAACTGGGATCCAGATTTTCCATCCACAGCGCGCAAGGCTGAAGATTTTTATCTGCGCGAGTCTGGTTCACAACTGAATATTGACGGTGTGATTGCTGTTACTCCTGAAGTAATTCATGATCTGTTAGGTGTAACCGGACCAATTACGATTGATGGTGATGAATATACCGTGGATAACTTTACGGAGGAGTTGCAGTATCAAGTGGAGATCGCGTATTACCAAGAAGGGATTAGTGATGCATCACGTAAAGATGTGATTGATAAGTTAGCTAAAGAGTTAGTCGCTCGTGTGATGAACTTACCGCGTTCACAGTGGGGGAGTTTGCTAGATATGATGCTGACGAATTTGGAAGAAAAGCATATTTTGATCTACTCTGATAAGGCTGATGTCCAGAAACTGGTGGGTGAAACCGGTTGGGATGGTTCTCTGCGCCAGGTAGATTCTGATTATCTCATGGTGGTAGATGCAAACTTAGCCGCAAACAAAACGCACCGGGTGATGAGCAAGGATTTGGATTATCAAATTGCAACAGC
>CAYLOJ010000024.1:0-14744 GCA_964385285.1 uncultured Gammaproteobacteria bacterium | reverse complement strand
CACAGCCCCCACCAAAAGCATAACAATCCATGCTGTCTTTAGCATCCCAAGGCACATAAGTAACGTACTTTAAATTTTCAGAACCGCGAATATCGAAACTCATCTTGCAATTGTGACTATTCCAAATGTAGTTGCCGGTACAATCTTCAGAATTGTATACGGCGTTATAGAGTCGTGGTGTCGATAAGCCAAGGTTATGCATGGTTGTAAGGCTGGATTGGAGGGCTGAATCACTGGCCATCAGTTTAGGTACTTGTTCTTCCCACTCCGCTTTGCTGACTTGTTTATTGAACAAGTAGTATTCTTTATTGCGCAAACCCACACAACCAAAGACATATTTACAATTATTGCAATCAAACGACAGATAAGTATCCAAACAATTCCGACACTGCTGACAATAGGCACAGTGATAGAGGTTGTCACTATCTATGCACTGAATTGCTAATTCAGAATTTTCAACCGCCGTACAGTCAACCACTGAACGATTATTTATGCTCAGGTAGGTGTAATATGACTCTTCAGATTTATCGGTAGATGAGTTCATGTACGAATTTTTCAGACGGTAGCAGCAGTGGTTATAGTCTGCATTTTCATTCTCGAAGGTCCACAAATTAATGTGAGGAACTTCTCGCATGAGCTCAGCAAACTGTTCAAAGAAAGGACGTGAAAAATCGAAATCGCGACCATAAGTTAATCCATCCCAATCCTCACTGAACCAGGCTCGATTGTTATACACCCGTTTGATCGAGCTATCGGGGGCATAAATCGAAATCATCGGTTCCCCGGTTTTATCGCACTTACGGGCATAGTAAAACCGCTCATTACGCCACGCTAATCGGCGTTGCATTCTACAATCCGGACAATGGGTTGGCGCTGGCACTTTGATTTTATCGTAAAACACCTGATCATTGGGTTCGATCCGGAAAGTTTTACTACACTGTACGCACTGTTGATTCATGGGGTTTATCCTACGATCAGGCCGAAACGTGGTCAAATGCAATTATATTTTTTTATGCAGGAATCTTATTATGTTACTAACATTAGCCATTATATTTAAAAAATGATGTCAAATAGGGATAGACTACGAAGACACCTTCCCCGGCCCTCGCTCCACTCGGTCCACCCCTTCCTATTCATTCCTATTCAGGAAAGGGGTTTAACTATCTTGATCTCTGTAAATAGCCCCTTTCCTAAGATAGGAAGGGGCGACGAACGGAGTGAGTGGGGAAGGTGTAATTGACATTCTAGTTCAAATAAAGTAGTATACCCACGCTATCTATGGATCTTTCTTTGATTCTCTCTGTTTCACAAATTGTCGTTGTACTGATGTTGATCGCTACAATTTTATTGCAACAAAAAGGGGTTGGTCTCGGTTCTAGTTTCGGTGGTGGTGATAGTGTGTTTACAACCCGTCGTGGTCCTGAAAAAATAGTATTTAATGCAACAATAATCCTATCCGCCCTATTTCTAGGGTTAAGTATCGCCGCTTTCCTATTGCAATAAGCAATTCGGTAAACAGACTCAGAATTATTTAGTAAATTATGGCTGAAGATCGTCAATCGCGGTTGGTGCTGGGCGTTGCCCGGCGCAAACTGCCGACCTCTGCACAACTGCGTTATATTAATAGCCTGCTCACGGTTCGAGAGCGGATGATTGTGTTAGGCAGTTCTATTTTGCTAATCGCTGCCGTCGCATTTATTGGTATCTATCATCATCTCAGTACTACGCATCTGGTTCCTGCTCACGGTGGGGAATATACGGAAGCGCTCGTCGGTCACCCTCAATATATCAACCCAATCTTGTCCCAAACCAATGATGTGGATAGTGATCTGAGCCGTTTATTATTTTCTGGTTTATTTCGTCGTACTAAGGATCAACAATTAGAGAATGACTTAGTGACAGACTATAATATCTCCGAAGATCAGCTGACCTATACGTTCTATTTGCGGCGTGATGCAAAATGGCATGATGGAGAAGCGCTGACCGCAGCTGATGTCATCTTTACGATTCAGGCGATCCAAGATCCTAACTACCAAAGTCCTTTGGAATCCAGTTTGCGTGGCGTGAAGGCAGAACAGGTGGATGATTACACCATCAAACTGACCTTAAAAGATCCATTTGCACCATTCTTATCTAACCTGACCTTTGGAATTTTACCTCAACATATCTGGTTTGATGCCTATAAAGTGTCCGCACAAAACATTACATTGTCTGAATATAATGTCCGACCGGTTGGCTCTGGCCCATTCATGTTTGATTCCTTGGTGAAAGGTGCGGATGGTGTCATGAAATCCTATACCTTAGTGCCATTTGCAGATTACTATGGCCAACATCCTTATTTAGACAAAGTCTCCTTCAATTTTTATACAGATTTAGATACGGCGAAAACTGCTTTGCAGCAGAAGAAAGTGAATGCCTTAGCGTTCATCACTCCAGAACAAAAAACCGCACTGCAGGAAGACACCGATAACTTAAATTACAATCGCCTACAATTGCCACAATATACCGCCATCTTTTTTAATCAACGGCATTCAGATATTTTAGCCAATGATACGATCCGCCGCGCCTTAGTGTTTGGAGTAGATCGTACGACCATCATCAATGACGCGTTAGATGGGGAAGGCGAACCTATTTATACTCCGATTTTACCGGGTTACCTGGGCTATAATGCTGAAGTCGAAAAATATCGGTTTGATCTTGTAGAAGGCAATCGTTTATTAGAAGAAGCTGGCTGGGTAATTCCAGAAGGCGAACAGTACCGCAAAAAAGGTGATCAAGTGCTCGAGTTTGGAATTGCAACTGTGAATCAACCAGAGTTCTTGGCTACGTTACAAGTGTTGCAAGCCAACTGGGAGGCCATGGGCGTGAAAGTGAATGTGAATGTCTATGAGGCTTCAGATATTCAGACTAGCATTATCAAAGAGCGTGATTATGAAGCGCTCTTGTTCGGTGCCATTATTGGTAGCGATCCAGACCCGTATGCTTTCTGGCATTCTACTCAAATGGAACATCCTGGTTTAGCGCTAGCTGTGTTTTACCAAAAGAATATTGATGATCTTTTAGAAACTGCGCGCCAAACAAGTGATGCTGAACAACGTCGTTTAAAATACTTTAACTTCCAGAATATTTTAGCGGAAGAAACTCCAGCTATTTTCCTGTACAACCCTTACTATACGTATGCAATGAATACAGACGTCAAAGGCGTCTCTTCACAATATATTACTCTTCCGTCGGATCGTTTTGCCGATATTTTAAATTGGCATCTCAAGACCGATCGGGTTAACAATTAAGTCGTTTATGATGCAACAGCACCACTCACAGTCTAGCCAGCCACAGTCCAACTCACGTTTCCAGTTTAAGCGGAAACCTCGTACCATTCAGCGCACCGTCAGTCGTGCGAATGGAGCAAAAATTATCAACAAGCCGATGGCGATGCCACAAGCATTAGGTGTCGGTAAGCACAAATTACGTGTTGCCATTGTTGGCGGCGCCGAAGAAGTCGGTCGCAACATGACCATGATCGAATATGGTAAAGATATCATTTTGATTGATTGTGGTTTGCAATTTCCAGAAGAAGATCAACCTGGTATTGATTACATCATTCCGAATGTCTCTTATCTTAAGGGCCGTGAGCGCGACGTAAAAGGAATTATCATTACTCATGGTCACTATGATCATATCGGAGGCATTCCGCATGTGTCACCAGTGTTGTTTCATCCGCCAATTTACGGTACTAAACTGACGAACGGTATTATCATGAAGCGTCAGGAAGATTTCCCAGACAAAGGTAAGTTAGATCTGCGTGAAATTAATCCTGATCAAGCCATTCAATTGGGTATCTTCAAATTGGAATTTTTCCGTGTGAACCATAACATTCCTGATTGTGTTGGGATCATCGTCCACACTCCAGAAGGCACCTTAGTGCACACTGGCGATTTCAAATTCGACTTAATGCCGATTATGGATGAAGTCACTGACTTTGCGAAAATCGCTATCTTGGGTCAGCAAGGTGTCTTGGCATTAATGTCAGATTCTACTAATGCTCCAGCGCCAGGTCACCAGATGTCAGAAAGTGTCATTGGTCAGACCTTAGACGAGATCTTCCGTAAATCTACTGGCCGCATTGTCGTTGGTACCTTTGCTTCACTGCTGAATCGTTTGCAACAGGTCATCTGGGTATCAGAGAAATACGGTCGTAAAATTGTAATCGAAGGTTTCAGCATGAAAAGTAATATCGAAATTGCTAAGCAATTAGGTTACTTGAAAGTGGATGCCAAAACGATTATCACTCCACAAGAAGGATTGCGTTTGCCTCCCAACAAACTCACGATTATGTGTACGGGTGCCCAAGGCGAAAGTAATGCTGCCTTAATGCGCATCGCCACCCGCGAACATCGTTTCTTCCGGATTGAACGTGGTGACACTGTCATCTTCTCCTCATCCGTTATTCCTGGTAATGAACGTACAGTACAACGATTGAAAGATACGTTGTTGAAAGAGGGTGCTAAAGTGATCCATTATGAAATGATGGATGTCCATGCAGGTGGCCATGCGAAAGCCGAAGATCTTAAATTACTCTATCGTTTATTGAATCCGAAATATATTATCCCGGTTGAAGGTAATCGCTTCTTGTTGGAAGCCAATAAAGAAGTGGCTATGGCAATGAAGTGGCCTGATGAGCATGTCTTCGTCACAACGAACGGACAGATTATGGAATTCTCAGGTGGAGAAGGTCACCTCACTAAAGAAAAAATCCCAACGGACTACGTGATGGTAGACGGGCTGGGGGTTGGTGATGTCCAGGAAGTGGTGTTGCGTGATCGTCAGTTAATGAGTGAAGATGGAATGTGTGTAGTCATTGTCACTATTAAGACACAAACTGGTGAAGTGATCGGCACTCCTGATATTATCTCACGCGGATTTGTCTACATGAAAGATGCCAAACATCTGATTGATGAAGCGCGCGATAAAGTTAAACGCATCTGTGCTCAAAAACATCCCGAAGCAGCTTCTGTCAATGCACAATTGTTGAAGAACAAGTTGCGCGATGACCTTGGCCAATTCCTCTTCCAAAAAACCCAACGCAGACCCATGATTCTGCCGGTGGTGATTGAGGTTTAAGGACAACGCAAAGCTTTCGATTGAACGATAGACACGTGTGACAAGCACGTGTCTATTTGTGATAGTGGACATACATTATTTCGGCTGCAGTAGATACTTGAAAAATGCAGCTTAATCTGTTTTAATATAGCGGTGAAGCAGCCAAAAATTGCCAGTTGGGCTAAATTCTTGAAAATGGAAAAAACCATTCGTTTAATGGCTTTTTTTGTGATCTTAATGCTAGGCTGGACATTAGTGCCATTAGCTCAAGCCGAAGAGAGCGATCATGTCTTTCTGAATCTCCAACCGAGTAATTGTGTGGGTTGGGAAAATGCCGCTCAAGCCCAAGCGATTGATCTATTGGGAAGCGATCAGCGGAAAGAATTTTCTGAGCAAAATTCTGCTGTCTTTCATAACGCACCGGCCAGCGATGGTTCTGAAACGCCCAGTAGTACCACGGCTGATCCCAGCATCATCTGCTCTAACTTTGCTTGGCCGAACGCAGTACCCAAAGATCAAATTCTAAAAAACGGTAACTTAATCTTTTCACTAGCTTTAGATGGTAACAAAACGAATGCGGATGTAGTGTCGTTATCGGTGCAGGCAGAGGATGGTAAATGGGTGTCACTCGATTCATTTGCGTTTGTAGAAACCATTGATAATGCAACGCATGGTGGGTATTGGCGATACGCCTTGCCAGTGCAGGCAGATGATCTACAAAAGACACTAAGTCATTTAAAAGTACGCGCAGAGTACGATGCTGTTCCAGCCGAGCAAGCCACTACTGCTTTGTTGGATGGCGTGGTGGTGGAACTGGAATTTGAGCGCCCCCAAATTAAATCGTTAGATGAATCTGTTACCTTACCGGCGTCTGATTTCAAATCCGATGAAGCACCAGTGATTACTGTAGCCGGTATTGAAGAGGAGTCCCTATGGGGTAAGCTGGGTTTTAATAGTGAAGAGCGGACTGTGCAGAAAATCGAATTATCAGGACCAGATGGTTCTGCGCTCGATCTGCAATATGATCTGGAAGAGAGTACTGAAGGTGGCTTGGCGGTAGCTGAGTATACGCTCAATACCGATAACTTTACGCAACCTGGTCGCTACACGCTAACATTGACGGTAGTAGAAGATGGCGAGACCAGAACAATCACACGTGACTTTAGTTGGGGTGTGCTGACTTTGAATATCAACCAAGCGACCTTTGCACCCGACGAGCAAGCCTATATTCAAATGGGCGTGTTGGATGAAACTGGGCATACCTTATGTGATGCCGATTTGCAATTAGAGATTACCACTCCTGCAGGTGTGCTCACCACATTATCGACGGATGATGAAAGCATTGTCTACAGTGGCGAATGTGCTGGAGATTCAGTAGTTACCCTGCCTGATTACTATGCCTATTTCGACAACGGATTAGAGACAGGCCGATTTGAGCTCCGGCTTACAGCCACCACGGCAAATGGTGAATATGTAATTACCGATGCGTATGATGTTGTCTCTACGCCAGACTTCATTGTAGAACGCACTGGACCAACCCGTATCTGGCCGATTGCGCCCTACACAGTAGAATTCAGCGTCACGCCACGTGCAGATTTTTCGGGTACTGTGCAGGAATTCTTCCCAGCTAACTTTGTCATCTCTGATCAAGGCGATGCCACCATGAGTAGTGGAGCCATGATGTGGAATGTGGATTGGACGGCTGGTGAAACCTATCAACTGAGTTACAAATTTGATGCTCCTGATATTAGTCCGGAACTCTTCATGCTTGGCCCACTGAAATTGACTGCAACCGATGGTACGACTTGGCAGGAAGGGCGACAATGGCAGATTGCTTCAGATGCAGCCAGCGCAGTGACCTGGGACGGCAGCTCGAGTGCGTTATGGTCTGATGGCGCAAACTGGTCTACGGGTTCCATACCACAGGCAGGTGATAACTTAGTGTTTCCAGCCGGTGCTGCCAATTATTCCAATACGAACGATCTTGGTGAGAACTTTTTGATTAGTTCCATCACATTTGATGATGATGGGTATACCTTGTCCGGGAACACTATCATTCTGGGTCAGGGTTTAGCCGGCATTACCGATAATGCGACATCTGGTGGTAACACGATCAGTCTAAATTTGCGGGTTGATGCTACGCGTTGGATCACCGTCACAAATACCGCTGAGACATTAACCATTAGTGGAACCATTGCTGGTGCCGGTGGTTTAACGAAAGAAGGTGTTGGTACGTTAGTGTTGTCCGGCGGCAACACCTATGGCGGGACAGTTAAAATTAACGGTGGTGTACTTAGTGCGCGTCATAGTACGGCTCTTGGAACTATTGCTCTTGGTACAGAAGTCGTTGGTAACGCCGCTCTTGAACTACAAGGCACAGTTGCTATTGGGCGTGAACCATTAACACTCCGTGGATATGGTGTGTCAAACGCTGGTGCATTGCGTAACGTTTCCAATGACAACAGTTTTGATGGGTTAATTACCATTGCTGGTGTGGCGGAAATAAATTCAGATTCTGGAACGTTGACTTTGAATGGTGGTGTCACTGGTACGATTCCACTTAACCTTGATGGAGCCGGAAATATCACCTTTGCTAAAGCACCAATTGCCACCTCTACCGGTACGGTGACGAAAAATGGCTCCGGTACGGTGACCTATAATTTCCCAAATACCTATACCGGTACAACAGTGGTCAATGCAGGAACTCTGACCTATGGGGTTGATAATGCCATCCTGTCTGGTGGTATTACCGTGAATGGTGGAACTGTTGATATCGCAACCTATTCCGATATGGTTGGTACAGTCACACTGGGCACACTCGCTGGTGGTACTGGCACAATTACCGGTTCAACCGGAGTATTGAGTAGTGCAGCCTACACAGTGTATGCCGGTACCATTAGTGCCATTATCGCTGGTGATGCTGGCACACTGACTAAATCTACCTTTGGGACAGTTACTCTCACTCGCCCTAACCTCTATACGGGTGCTACGACTGTTTCGGTTGGCACATTAAAGATTCAAGATGGTGATGCTTTAGGTACTATTGATGGTACCACTACCATTACTTCGGGCGCTACGTTGCAGATTGATGGCAATGGCCTAACCGTTCCGGAATTCATTACAATGTCTGGTTTGGGCTTAATCAATGTTGGTGCGATAGTGAATACCACTGGTGATAACACCATTACTGGGTTAATCACAATGGCAGCTGCCAGTATGATTAAAATGGACAGTGGTACCACGCTAACCATTGCTAATAAAGGTCTGACTGGAGCTTTTGCTTTAACGATGGATGGTGATGGCGATGCAGCCATTAGTGCACCGATTGCTACTACCACCGGTACGTTGACTAAGAATGGCGTGGGTACAGTAACATTGAGTGCTTACAATCCGTTTACTGGCGCTACAACAGTCAATCGTGGCAACCTAGTGCTGAGCGGAAGTGGTTCTATCGCAACATCCGCATCAGTAGATATTAAATCCGGCGGTAAGTTAGTTTTGGACAATTCATCGATTATCACTGACCGTATTGGTGATGCGATTGCCGTTACCATGAATGGCGGGGATTTGGATTTTTATGGCAATGCGAGCTCCGATACCATTGCTACTGCAGGTGCGTTAACACTGGCTAGCGGTCAGAATACAATTACGGTATTTGCCGGTACCGGCGGCTATTCGATTTTGCGCTTCGCTTCGTTAACACGCACAGCCGGCGCCACTGGCTTATTCCGCGGACCAAGCTTGGGTGCAACACCGGCCGCAAATGTGGCGACACTACTATTTACAACAGCGCCAACATTATTGGGCGATGATGGTGTGGCTGGAACGCCTACCGTTAGTATTATCCAAGGTATATTTGGGGACGATTCTACATCTGGTACCGGAACAGATATGGTGACGTATGGTCGTGGCAACAATAACGGCGTGCGTTTACTGAATGGTGCTGGTTTTAGTGGAGAGTACACAACCGATCTGACGATGACGAATGCGAATGTCAAGTTGTCGGCAGGCACGGCGGCTGCAACAGGACAAATCAACTCACTCATTCTCGGTTCCAGTGCGAGCATCACTGATGCTGGATCATCTCAGACCATGACATTCATGTCAGGCAATATTTTAAACCTGAATGCCAGTGGTTCGATTGCCGGTGCCAATACAACGATAGCAGCTGGTGCAGTTGAATTTACGGTCCGAACTCCGCAGCCACTCAATATTTCTTCATTGATTACCGGCACGGGCGGGCTGAGCAAAAGTGGGTCAGACATCCTTACATTTAGTCGAGCTAACAGTTATACCGGCTTAACAAGTGTGAATGCAGGCACATTGTTATATGGCATCGACAATGCAATAAGTTCTGGTGCAGTCACAGTGAATGATGCAACGCTTGATATTGCGACGTACTCGGATACCGTTGGTGCGGTGACCGTTCAGGGCGCCACGATCACTGGAAGTACCGGTGTACTCACGGCTACATCTTATGCACTGCGTTCTGCTACAATCAGCGCAATCATCGGTGGTAGCGGTACAGTAACGATCGCAAATACCAATGAGCGGGCTGATGCAGTCACAACGCTTAGTCGTAACAATACCTATACTGGAGCGATTACTGTTTCCTCAGGGGTATTGGAGCTGGGAGCAAGTGGCGATGCCACAAATACACCACTTGGAACATCAGCTGGTGGCGTCACGGTTTCCAACGGTGCCATGTTGGATTTAAACGGCTATACATTAGGTACAGCCGAAGCATTAAACTTTCGTGGCACGGGGATAGCGTTGCAAGGTGCCATCGTCAATAATTCTCCAACTGCAGCAACATACAGTGGTGCGTTAACCATTAGCACCTCTGGCCGTATTGGCGCCGATTACGGAAAGATCACAATTTCTGGAACCATTTCTGGTGCTACTTTACCACTGACCGTCGGTGGGTTTGGTGACATTGATATTACTGGTGTGATCGGTACGACCACTGGAACAGTGACCAAAGATGGTTTTGGAACGTATACTCCGTCTGGCGATAATACGTATACTGGCGCTACAACAATTAGCTCGGGCACTCTTAAACTGGGCGCGAATGGTGGTGCCACCAATACACCATTAGGCACGACTGGTGCTGGTACTACCATAGCCTCTGGTGCCACTATTGATTTGAATGGCTACACGCTCGGCGCTGCTGAAGGCTTAACACTGAATGGCACGGGTTCCGGTACTGGCGATTTTGCGGCTGGTGCATTAGTGAACACATCTGCTTCATCAGTGACCTATAGTGGTTTGCTGACACTGGGTTCTGCTGCAACAATTAAAGCGAATTCGGGAGCAATCAGTTTTTCGAATGCCGGCACTATTTCTGGAGCAACGTTTGGCCTCACTCTGGGCGGAACCAGCACTGGAACGATTACAAGTATTATTGGTACGACCTCAGGCACAATCACTAAGCTAGATACAGGCACTTGGACATTATCCGGTTTAAATACGTTCACTGGCGCAACCACCATTTATCAAGGCACTCTTAAGCTTGGCGCCAGTGCGAGTGGTACGGCAAGTCCACTAGGTACTTCTGCTGCAGGCACAACCGTATTAAGTGGAGGTGTACTAGATTTGAACAGCTATAGCATGAGTGCGGTGGCAGAAGGCCTTACGTTTAATGGTTTTGGTATTGATAATGGAGGGGCAGTCGTCAACAACTCCGGCAGTGGTGTCACCTATGCGGGTACACGCGCTCTCGGATCGGATGCGCGTACCACAAATTCCGGCGCTGGTTTGCTGACGTTAAGTGGTGTCCAAAGCGGCGCCTTTGAATCACGCTATGGTGGGGCTGGCGACATTACCATCTCAGCTGCAATTGCTGCAACTGCTAGTTCGTTACTTAAAGATGGGGCCGGTACACTCAACCTCACTGCCGCCAATGGGCTCACTGGTTCTACGATCGTGAACGCTGGAACAGTGGCTGCTGGCATCAATAACGCATTGTCATCGGGTGCCTTGGTAATCAATGGTGGTACTTATAACATCGCCACATTTACGGATACAGTCGGTGCAGTCACCATGACAGATGGTACATTTACCGGATCGACTGGTGTGCTGACTTCCACGGGCTACACACTCGAGAGTGGGACGATTAGCGGTATTATTGCCGGAGCCGTTGCGGTGACGAAAAATACAGCTGGTACCGTTGTCTTATCGAGTGTATCTACGATTTCAAGCACACTAACGATCAATGCCGGTACGTTCGAAATTAGTGGTAGTGGGTCTGCCGTGAGTGTGACTGCAGTAACGATCAACCCAAGTGCCACGCTGACATTGGATAATTCTACCACTGCAGTTGCCAGCCGTTTGCTAGATACGATTGTACTAACAATGAATGGTGGAAATTTTAATTATAAAGGAAACTCAGCTGCGGCCGCTTCCGAGACGATTGGACAATTAGCATTTGCAACTGGCCATAATATAGTGACGGTTACTCCCGGAGCTGGTGGGTCTACAACTCTGACTTTTACGAACAACCCAGGACTCAACCGCACAGCGGGTGCCACAGTGCTGTTCCGCGGGACAAGTTTTGGATCAACCCCTGCTGCGAATGTTTCCACTTTGATATTTGCAAACGCACCAACCTTAACTGGTGCTGCTGGTGCAGCTAACTCTACAACGATAAGTATAATTAAGGGTGCCTTTGGTGACGACTCATTAACCGGGACTGGCACTGACATGGTGACCTACAATACTGGTAATACGAATGGGCTGCGTTTGCTCAATGGTGCAGGTTTTTCCGGAGAGTATGCGGCAGATTTAGCGACTGCCAATGCCAATGTAAAATTAACAGCCGACACTGCAGCAGCGGCTACTAATACCAATTCGCTCATATTAAATGGATACGGTATTACGAATCCGGGTGGAGCAACTACCATACCAATGGCTTCAGCAGCATTGGCTGGAAATATATTAATCGACACCGCCAACACCATTGCGGGTGCGAATACCACGCTTGGCATTACCACTTTTGAATTGCCAATTCTTGCCACTGCCAATGGAACTATTTCAGCAGCCATCGGCACAGCAACCACTGGCTTAATGACACTAAGTGGTACAGGTAATGTGACGTTTAGTGGTACGAATCTTTACACTGGTGTCACCTATGTGAATAAAGCGACGTACACTTACGGTGCTAGTAACGTATTAGCGGCCAGCACAGTTAACTTAGTGCTCGGCACTTTAGATCTCAATGGTAATTCCGATACGATCAATGGTTTGTCCTCCAATGGCGGTACAACTCAAACCGGTGCTGGCACACTCACGCTCGGTACCGATGTAACATCCGTTGCCAATGCGAACCTCACTTCAAAAATTACCGGTAATCTGGCATTGGGAGCTAACCGTATATTCAACGTTGGTGATGGTCTGGTAGAAGACGATATGAATATTTCCGCCGTCATCAGCGGTGGCTTTACCGTGACGAAGAGTACCGGTACCGGCGTGTTGGTATTTGCCGGTGATAATACGTACACCGGTTCAACAACGATCAGTACAGGAACATTAAAATTGGGTGCCGCTGGTGGTGTGACGAATACACCACTCGGAACAGTCGCTGGTCAAACATCCGTTAGTTCCGGAGCAGCACTCGATTTAAATGGCTATACACTTGGAACAACTGAACCCTTAGCCATCAACGGTACAGGTGTCAGTACGAAAGGCGCATTGTTAAATACCAGCTCAACTGCCGTTACCTATAGCGGTTTAATTACCCTAAATGCGGCGGCGACGATTCAATCGGATTACGGTGATATTGCAATTTCAAATACCGGATCAATGACCGGTACAGGCTTTGCATTAACATTGCGTGGAGCCGGTAATGGTTCTATTGCAACGCAGATTAATACTGGTGCTGCCGGTACATTAGTTAAAAATGATTTAGGGACATGGACAATATCGGGCGATAGTAATTTTACAGGTAGTACAACCGTTTCGAATGGCGTATTGAAGCTTGGTGCTGCTGGAGGGGCAACGAATACTCCACTTGGTACATCGGCAGGTAATACCGTTGTTACTAATGGATTCTTAGATCTAAATGGTTATACACTGGGAATAGCTGAACCACTAACATTAAATGGAACCGGTATTGCAAGCTCTGGTCCATTAACAACCAATTCCAGTAGTGCTACCAGCTATTCTGGAGCCATCACTTTGGCTACAGCTACGCGTATCACTAATTATGGTAGTGGCACATTCTCTCTTAGCGGCAATATCTCCGGTAACTTTGCGCTGACACTAGTAGCAACGCCCGGCACCATTGCCCAAACGAGCAGTAGTGTTTGGTCTGGATCCGGAACATTAGTCAAAGAAGGGTCAGGTACTGTGACACTGGCTGGCCAAAACAGCATGACCGGTTCGATGACAGTGAGTACAGGCACACTGCAGGTAGCAGCGAATGGTGGCGCGGCCAATACTCCGCTCGGTACCATTGCGGGTGGCGTGACTGTTTCCGCTGGAGCGGTATTAGATCTCAGCACCTATGTCGTCGGTGGGGCGGCTACGTGGGAAACTTTAAATTTGAGTGGTACAGGTATTAAAAACGGAGGGGCATTAATTAGTACTGCTTCATCTGGAAACAGTTTTGGTGCCACTACGATTGCTGCAAATGCACGTGTGGTGAATTCAGGCTCTGGAACAATCACTTTCACAGGCACAGTGACTATTGCAAACACTATTAACCTTGGCGTTGGCGGAACGGGGAATACCACTGTCTCGGGTGCATTTGGCGCTAGTGCCACTACTGCTACAGTGACAAAGTGGGATGCAGGTACCTTAACGTTCAGTGGTACGAATCCAACTACTGGTTTGTATCGTGTGAATGGTGGTACGTTAAAAATTAGTGCCGCTACAACTCTAGCTGTTGCGCCGGTCACCGTGGCTGGCGGTACTTTTGATATTAATGGTGTGACAGATACGATTGGTGCCGTTACCATGATTAGTGGAACACTGACCGATAGCAATGGTGCCCCTGGAGCACTGAGTGGTTCTTCATATACCTTTTATGGTGGAGCGATTAGTGCTGTGCTCGGTGGAACATCGATTGCGATGACGAAAAGTACTGGTGATACACTGACAGCAAACAAATCCTTTACTGATACTGGCACCTTAACGATCAATGCTGGTACGGTGCAGTATCTCGCGAGCGATGTGATTGCTAATGCCGCTTCGATTACCTTGGCGGGTGGTACATTAGATATTCAAACGTATTCTGATACAGTCGCAACGGTCACGCTTACCAGTGGCGCAATAAGTGGTTCAACTGGTGTATTGACCGGGACATCCTACGCTGTTGCCAGTGGTAGCATCAGTGCCATATTGGCTGGTGCGGTGAACCTCACAAAGACGACCTCAGGTACAGTGACATTATCTGGTACCAATACCTATACCGGTATTACCACCATCAGTGGTGGTACACTTAGTGTTGGTACCATTGGTAATGGTGGTGTGGCAGGCAACTTAGGCGCTGCTACTAATGCTGCAGCCAACATCGTTTCCAATACTGGTACGGGAACATTGCAGTATACCGGGTCTACCGCTTCGACAGATAGAAATTACACCACTACAACTGCCATTACATTACAAATTGACATTACTAACCCAACCACAGCATTAACGATGAG
>CAYLOJ010000023.1:0-15054 GCA_964385285.1 uncultured Gammaproteobacteria bacterium | reverse complement strand
GTGACCATTACCTGGACAACAAACATACCAGGCGATAGTAAAGCAACCGTAGGTACGGCTGGTACAACTGATAATGATCAAGCGATCGCCCAGCCAAATGATGACAACATTAACCATACAGTGACCTTCACTAATTTATTATCAGATACCACCTATAATTACGGCGTGGCATCGAGTGATACGGTTACAGATTTTAACTTTGCTTCTGTGCTTGGCACATTTACCACTGATGCCGTTGTCGTTGATGATACAACTGCTCCAGTAATCTCTGATGTGCATATCTCTAGCATTACTACAGACAGCGCGACTATCACCTGGACAACAGATGAGGCTGCAACTAGTGCGATCAATTATGGCCTAACATCAAGTTATGGTGATACAAAGAGTAATGACACAATCACGACAAATCATGAATTAACTCTGGATCAGTTAACTCCAAACACAACCTATCATTACAGTGTCCGCAGTGTAGATGCTTCCGATAATAGTGTGGAGACTACAGACGCCACCTTCACTACTGCTAAACAGTTGGTGCAAGAAAACTATGGAGATCGTGTTGCGCAGGCCGTTGTCGTTGGAGATGCTTATAATTACACTGCGATCGGTGGCGCTGGTAGCCATGTAGATCTACCTGCGACGACCGGCAGTAATTTAACCTTTGCGTTTAATGACTACCGCCGCCGTTTTGTAGGCGATCGCATGCAACTAGTGATTGCAGCTGCCCGACAGAATCAACAATGGATCGTGAATCGTAAAAAAGCTTTTGACGCTCAGGGTAAAGTATCGTTTGAGGTAAAACAGTCCTTGCTAGATATTGAAAAGAAGTACGTGGTATCCACTGGTATTGTGGATGCTAATGGCAATTATAAAAATAGCACTGGTCTAAGCGAGCGATTTACCTTTACATTACAAGATGCTCCACAAATTTTGTATCCAGCCTTGTCGATTCGTGACCATGTGTTTATCGGTATGCCAGAAGAGTTTGTCGTTGCTTCTAAAGCGCCGAGTGTAACCGTTTACTTAGATGATGCAGATGGTGAAGAGATTTTTCATTGCACAGCGACCATGGTGGCAGGCATGGGTTCTTGCCGACCTCCATTTTATCCTGCAGGGCGTGGTACCTATACAGTGCGTTTAGTAGATGCACGCGGCGGAACAGTTAGTATTCCTTTGTTGCTGACAGCTTTGGCTGGAGGTGACGTGATTAATCTGGATGATCGTTCTGAACACTTTTATGATCGTGTGATCTTGGGTGGACAGCCGACATTTGTTGGCATCGCAGGAGCAGACAATACTGTAGAGGTTTATGTGCCTCAAATTGATGGACCGATCGTAGCGGATCGTTCTGGAATCACTTGGTCTTTACATCTGACATTAACCAGTTTACCAATTGGAGAAACAAACGTTACTGTTGTGGAGCGTCAACCCGATGGCACTATTGTAAATAGTAATACCTATACCATTTATCGTAGTTCGAGAGCAGTTGCCCCAGCAGTCATCGCCCCGGTGGATGGCAGTAGCGCACCGACAGCGCCACAAATTCAGATTGTAGGCCCAACCACAGGTGATCATATCTTGGAATTATTTAACAGTGATGGTGTACGGTTAGTACGGACAAACTATGATGCCGGTGGCCGCGTGATTGATTTAGCAAATTGGTATACCCAGCCAGGTACTTATGTGATTACCCTAATGAATCGCAATCGTGTAAATTTACCGTCACGCCGTGTTAGTTATACCTTTACGATCACTGCGCCGGCTGTTGCAACCGTGGTTACTTCCACAACCAATACCAATTCCGATACGAATACCAACAGCGTCAATAACTCAAACACAAATACCGGTAATACCAATACGAACGATTCTGAGAATACGAACACTGATGTAAATACCAACACTAATACCCCGACGAATGAGAATACCAATAGTGGAAGCAACGAGAATACGAATAGCAATGCTAATACGAATTCAGAAGGAGTCATTGTAGATGCAGATCGGGATGGCCTAACCACCACCGAAGAGATTGATCTCTACCTAACGGATCCGAATAATGCAGATACGGACGGTGATGCCTTGGCCGATGGGGATGAGATTGACTTTGGTAGTGATCCACTATTAGCCGATGAAGATGAAGATGGCTTAACAGATTCACAAGAATATACTTTAAAAACGGATCCCCGTGACGCTGACAGTGATGATGATAGTGTTTTAGATGGAACTGAAGTGACATCACAAACAAATCCTGCTGATGCCGATAGTGATGATGATGGATTATCTGACAGTGAATTGGCTGAATACCAAACCTTGCCGTTAGATGCAGATACGGACAATGATCGGATTTTAGATGGTGATGAAATTAAGCGTGAGTGTGATCCATTGAAAGCAGATACAGATGGTGATGGAATTGATGATCTCACTGAAGCGTTGGCCGGTACGGCTTGCACCAGCGCAGATAATGTGTGGCAAAATTTAAGCGGTTTGGAAGCATATCTACAAGATAAAGCTCGCGCGATTTATCAAACCACTGGCACTGAAACTACGGAATATCCTAACCTGACGACCAAAGTGGTAGCTGTGGATTCAAATTTTAAGAGTAATTTGAACAATAGTATCCGTACTGCCACGGTTGTAGACTATGTAGCTGGTGCAGAAACTGTCGTTAGTAAAGGTGATGTGACTGTAGTGACCCGTACCACCCAATTATCTCTATTTGATTGGTTGAATGGCGAAGCGGGCACGAGTAGTGATGATACGTTCGTATTGGTACAGGGCGAAGTAGATTTGGAAGCTAATCTCCAGGGCCAACCTGCGTATGTGATTGTGACATTTTTCTCAACACCCACTGTCAAAATTGCTCAAGTGGATGCTAATGGCCAATGGGCCATGACTGTCCCTGCTGAACTACTAACAGCAGGAGAACATACCGCGTTTGCCTCAGTGGATGTGAATGGTACACAATCTGATCAAGTGGAGGTGGCCAAGTTTGTCATCAAGCAAGAACGTAAATTATCGAATACTGCTTGGCTAGTCATTATTAATGCTGTCATTGCTCTCATTGCTTTGCTTGCCGCCATCTTCATTCATTTACGTCACAAACGGGCTAATCAAGCTGCAGATTTAACTGTATGATGCGGCGCTGGATAGTGAGCATGGTGATTTTGTTAGCTCCCGTGAGCTTAGTGGCAGCGACTGCGGGTACGGTTACTGTTGTGGCAAAACAGAATGGTCAGGTGATTGAGGCGCTCGTAAACGATGCTACTATTGTTAAACAGATCGAATACATTGGCCTGGACGCCTCTACGCAACCTGTCACTACTTCGATTGATTTCACTGGTGTATCCGCTACACCGGATGCAACCGTGATGGTGACCATTCCAGAAGCTAAAGTCTCTCAGACGAATACAGTGGATGCAAGTGGTCAGTGGAATATTGATATACCAACAAGTGATCTGACTGCTGGAAATTACTATGCTTATGTGGCAGCGGCCGATGAAGACGGTAGTGGGATGGGCAAATCGGAGCCAGTGGCATATTTCACAGTGCAGGCTGACCAAAATTTATCCTTAGCAACTTGGATTTTTCTAGTCACTAGCAGTCTGACTGTGTTCGTCTTGTTATTAGCGATTACACTACAATTGCGCTATAACAGCCAACATCACGTCATCGTTTAACTTGTGCTATAATTAGGCAGTTATGGATCGGATTCTGTCAGGCATCCAACCGTCGGGTGCCGTACATCTAGGTAATTATATTGGAGCTTTGCGCCAATGGGTTGAACTGCAAACGCAGTACGATTCCTATTTTTGTATTGTGGATTACCACGCCATCACTACTAAGCAGGATCCCGATACGTTATTTCATAATACCTTGAGCCTAGCGGCTACCTATATTGCGGTTGGTCTGGATCCCTTAAAGGTCACACTCTTCCGACAATCTGATGTGTCCGCTCATACGGAGTTGGCTTGGATCTTTAATACGCTGGCGTACATGGGTGAGTTGGAACGAATGACGCAGTACAAAGACAAAGCCAAACAACATAAAACCAATAATAATGTTGGCCTGTTTACCTATCCACTGTTAATGGCCGCTGATATTTTGCTCTATCAACCAAAGTACGTACCAGTAGGCGAAGATCAAAAACAACATATTGAACTTACGCGGGAAATTGCTGAGCGCTTCAATAGTCGGTATGGAGACACTTTTTTAGTGCCAGATTATTTTAAAGCACCACAGGGTGCTCGTATTATGAGTTTAGACGATCCCTCGAAAAAAATGAGTAAGTCAGCCACGACGGAACTGGGATACATTGCTTTAACAGATACTCCTGAGATTATTTTGAAAAAATTAAAAAAGGCGGTTACGGATTCTGGAAGCGAAGTGAAAGCAGGCCAAGATAAACCAGCGGTTACGAATTTACTGACGATATTTTCAGCAGTGACAAACAAGGATGTAACAGTGATTGAACATGAGTACTTGAATCAAGGATACGGACGGTTTAAACAAGGATTGGCTGACGCAGTGATAGAATTTTTGAGGCCGATTCAAAGCAATTATCACGAACTGATGAACGACATCCCGATGCTGCAGCGCATTTTAGTACACGGAGCCGAGCGGGCAGAACAAATAGCTGATCAAACTTTACATGATGTTAAAGAAAAGCTTGGCATCCGCTAAGTTGCCACATGTACTCATCTACGGACTAGGGGCATATGCCACTGGTAGTGGTACGGCAGCGGCATTATTTTATGCAAAACTTGGCTACCACGTGGTGGTCACCGATCGCAAAACAGCCGAACAATTAAATCCCAAAACTGTGCGTCAGCTCAAACGTTATCGCAATGTTCGGTTGGTACTTGGTAAACATCGTCAGCAAGATATCCAGCGGGCAGATCTAGTGGTCCGGAATCCAGGTGTGGCGACCGAATTCAATAAACCTACTACGAATGATGTTGATATCTTTATTCGGACTGTGCATGAACTCTATGGAGATCAAGTGAAGTTAATTGGCATTACAGGTACACGTGGGAAAAGTACGACTACGGCATTAATTGGGCATATTCTCAAAGCTAAATATGGAAGCAAGCGCGTGCATATTGGTGGCAACATTGGAATGTCGCCTTTGTTTTTTCTATCCAAGATCAAGCGTGGCGACATCGTAGTATTGGAGTTATCTAGCTGGTTATTGCGTGATATGCAACAGACAGCTCTTGATGTGGCAGTGGTGACAAATTTACTGAGGGATCATATGAATTACTACTCAAATATGGCGCTCTACCAAAAAGATAAAGAACGTATTTTTTTGGGTCAGACGGACGCACACTATGCAATAGTAAATCGAGCTGATCGACGGGTACAACGCATGGCAAAACGCACCAAGGCTCAGGTAATACAGTTTGGTCCAAAAACGGTGACGGGGACGCAGCTCTTAGGTGAACATAATCGTTTTAACATCGGTGCTGCTTGGCAAGTAGGAAAGTTGTTTGGTCTAACCGATGCTGAGTTAAAAGCCGCCATTCGTGCATTCGCGCCGTTAGCTAACCGCTTAGAAACGATTCGGGCTTACAAAGATCGGACGTTTATCAATGATACTACTGCCACTACACCCGATGCGACCATTGCCGCTCTGCTATCCTTTAAAAGGAAAGTCATTCTGATTGCTGGGGGCAATACTAAACGTTTGTCACTCACAGCACTAAAGCGACTGATTCCACAGCGGGTAAAGCACCTAATTTTGCTACCAGGCAATACGTTACATGAATTTCCAAAGGGGATAGAAGTCAGTACGATGCAACAAGCGGTCGATACCGCTTGGAATCTATCCAAACCAGGAGATGTGATTTTATTATCACCAGGAGTGACATGGTTGCCGGTGATGAATGAGTTTGAGCGCGGCAGGCAGTTTGTGCAGTCTGTGCGTGCCTTACGCTAAGGATTGATAAAATCCTTATTGATCTAGAAATGCATAGGCCACGTAATCAATGGTCAGTGGACCAATCGATACGACTATTTGGCTTGTGAGGAAATATAATTAGTGGTAAACCCAGAATTAGGAGGTCGCATGCTATCACCCCGAGGTGAACAACGAGCTTCGCTACGGCAGCAGGCGTTCAACCTGCTGCTCATCACGGCTTACGTCGGTACGATGCTAGTGGCACCTGTACCCTGCATCATCTTCATCGGGGTACAGTCCATCCGGCGGCGGTAAGCACGCGCATACAGGGAGGGTCGTTGCACATGACCCTCCCTTCCCACTTTGGAAGCTAGTGCGATGCAGTAGGTGTGTTGTAGCGTTGCAGCCAGCTGATCATGTGTTGACCAACTACTTCGTAATCAGACTGAAATAACATTCCATGGTTGCGGTTTGGCAATACTTCACAAGTCACTAAAGCGTTACAATAATGGGCCGCATTGATTTGATTTTGTTGCGCTGGGCACAGCAGATCTTTTTCACCAGCTAAAAACAGTAACGGTTTGGCTGGTTTAGAGTAATCCACTTTGGTTAGGTCATGGAACGGAGCAGTGAGCGCCTGACGAAAAATACGTGGAGTTTCGTTTAGCACGTACGTATCATAAATGCGTTGTTGCTCGGTGTGGTTGGATAGGTTGGCAAACGAGTAGCCAAATTGTTTTGGGGTTAGCCGCATTAAACCGGAAAATAAAAACTGTCGTATTACCGGTAAGTTCGTTTGCCAGACGGATAAATATAATGGTAATAATTCTTTAGTTGGTGCTGAGTTTAATACGATACCAGCCGCGCCGTATCCCTGATTCAATAAGAGTTGTGTGAATAAACCACCGAACGAGTGGCCGATTAATATCGGTGGTGCATCGTAACTTTCAATAATCTTTTTGTAGTGTTCAAGGATTTCTGCAATTCCAATATTGGCTAACTCCGGATCACTGGGTTGATCTTTGTGTGGCCAGTTGGGGGCAGTGCAGTGATAACCGTGTGCCGTTAACTCAGCGATGATGGGATTCCAACATTGCGCGTTCACCCAGGCGCCGTGAATAAAAAGCAGCCTAGGTAGAGCAGGGGAGCTCATATTAAAGATGGGCGTACTGTTTGATCTGTTCTAAGAATTTTACACGATCGCCACTACATTCAAAGATATAACTGGGTTGGTCATTGCCGCTGGTGATGTGATGTTGCTGCATGACACGTAAAGTTTGTCGGGCGACAGCTTCATTCGAATCAATAACTTTAACATCCGGACCAACACGACGTTGGATGAGACCTTTGATTAAGGTGTAATGAGTGCAACCTAATACCACAATATCAGCTGGTTTGACGGTGAGTAGATAACGATCGAGTTGATCATCGGTGAGCGTATCAAACTCAATTGCAGAGGCTAACCCAGGGCAGGCAATTTTCGCGACCTGCTTATCTTTGGCAAATTCCTTAATTAACGTATCTGTGTATTCTGCTTCTGCCGTTACCGTAGTCGATAGCAAGGCGATATGTCCATTTCTGGTCAGTGCTGCAGCAGTTTTGATGACTGGCACAACGCCAATAATAGGAACTGGAACGTGTTGACGGTAGTAATCCAGATCATTCACTGAGGCTGTATTACAAGCGATAACAATAATATTACAGGTTTTGGCTAACTTGCTTAAACCTTCGGTAGTAATACGACGAATATCAGATCCTTCGCGATCACCGAATGGAAAATAGTGGTTATCCCCAAAATAGGTAATGCTTTCGGTGGGTAGCACCTGTTTGATGGCATTGAAGATGCCTAGTCCGCCAATGCCTGAATCGTAGATTCCAATCATATCGACAGTTTAACTCTGAATGATGAGACTGTCACCAGTCATCTCCTTAGGCTTTGGCTCGCCCAATACATCCAAAATCGTGGCGGCGCAATCTTTCAAGGTGCCGTTGTCTCTTAATTTAGAATCTTTATGTTCGTCATCGACCAAAATAAACGGTACAAAAGAATCTGTATGAAAAGTGTGTGGACAATCATAATTCTTATCCCACATGACTTCTGCATCACCATGATCAGCAGTAATGAGCATGGCACCATTCTGTCGTTGCAATTCCGCGTAGATTAACGCCAGGGCACGATCTACGGCCTCTACTCCTAAAATGGCAGCCGCTTTATTCCCAGTGTGTCCAAGCATGTCAGCATTGGGGAAATTCATGATATAAACATCAAAGGCTTTATTTTGCAGTTGTTTGACTGCCTCTTGAGCAATCGCTTCAGCTTGCATTTCAGGCTTGAGATCGTAGGTTGCAATTTTATCTGAGGGAATAAGGATACGTTCTTCGCCTGGAAATGGATCTTCGCGCATGACATTAAAGATCTTGGTAACATAGACCCATTTTTCAGTCTCTGTCAGGCGGAGTTGATGATACCCACGGTCACTTAACACTTCACCTAGAATATTTTTAGCAGCTAATTCTACGCGATCTAATGCAGCTGGAGCGGCCATTTCTCGATAGTAGGTGCTCATGCCCACATAGTTCAATCTAGGGAAGTGGCGGCGTTCAAAATGTTTAAATTCAGGATCGATCAAGGCTTGAGTAATCTCAATCTCTCGGTCTACGCGGAAGTTATAGTTAATCACTGTATCGCCTTCTTGCATTGTGCCGTTTGCATCAATCAAGGTGGGTTGAATGAATTCATCGGTCTCACCACGGGCATAAGCATCATTGATAGCAGTTTCAGCCGTAGCAGCGGTATGTAAACCTTCGCCTAAGACCAATAGCTTATAAGCTGATTCAATGCGTTCCCAGCGATGATCACGATCCATAACCCACCAGCGACCTTGTACGCTGGCAACTTTACCCAAACCGTTGGCACTCATTTTATTATTTAGCATGTGCAAATAACCTTGAGCAGATTTTGGAGGGACATCACGTCCGTCTGTGATCACATGTACAAAGAGTTCTTTTACTCCTCCCGCCTTAGCCATCGCTAATAGTTCATGACAAGCTGCATCATAGGTGTGTACGCCACCATCCGATAATAAACCGATCAAGTGCAAGCGCCCATTGCCACGGGCAGCCTGTGAGATCGCCTCCGTCAGCACAGGGTTTTTTCGAAGTTCTCCAGTTTGAATAGCACCTAACAGTTGCATCTGTGGTAATAACAGATCGCGACCCGCTCCCATAATGAGATGACCCATTTCAGTAGAGCCGGGATGACCTTGCGGTAAACCAATATGCGGACCAGCAGCCCCAATGGGTTTATTGGGATAGTTGGCTAGGAAGTGATCGATGGTGGGTGTTTTAGCCAAGAAAATGGCATTGTGCGCATCATCTGTACCGATGCCCCAACCATCTAAAATAATAAACATGACTGGGCGTTTGGCTTTCATGCGCGAATCAAAGTTAATAATTCTTGCGTTTTGGTTTGGCATAACTCTGCCGTTTTAGCTTCGAGGTTTAAACGCAGTAAGGATTCAGTATTGGATGCCCGCACGTTAAACCAATATTCTGGATATTCAATACTAATACCATCCAGTTCTGATACTTCACTAGCGGTTGGTGCATACAGTGTTTTGATTTTGGTCATGACTGCTGCCTTATCTGCCACTGTAGAATTGATCTCACCAGAATGAAAGTATTTACGTAGTGGTCGTACCTGATCAGCGATCGTAGCTGTACTGCGACTGAAGAGTTGTAAGAGCTTCAGCGTTACAATGCAGGGTGCCTCGAAGGTGCCATGGGGTAGCTTCACAAAGAAATGACCAGAAGATTCTCCTGCAAAGACAGCGCCCAGTTTTAATGCCTGCTCTTTAATCAAAGAATGACCAACCTTAGTGACAGCGGGTTTGCCGCCAAACTGTTCAATCATGTCGCGCGTAATACGACCTGGACGGATGTCGTAGCAAATCGTACTGCCCGGGAACTGTTCTAAAAATACCTGGGCCAATAAACCGCGCACCATAGCCGGCTCAATTAACTTGCCTTCATTATCGATAAAGAAGATACGATCACCATCTCCATCGGTAGCGATACCGAGGTCAGCTTTGTGTTCAAGCACAGCCTGCATCAGTTGTTGGTTGTTTTCTTCCTTAAACGGATCAGCTTCGTGGGCAGGGAAGTTTCCATCCAATTCAAAATTGAGTTCAATCAGTTCACAGGGCAGGTGTTTAAATAATTCACGGAGATAAGTAGCTCCCATTGCATTAGCGGCGTCAGCCACAATTTTGAAGGGCTTGATCTGAGTGGTGGTTGCAAACGCAATCGCTTCGGCAACATCACCACTCACGATATCATCACGTGTTTCTAAACTGCCCGTAGTTTTTTTATAACCGTAATCGGTGTTGGCTGCCACGGCATCACGCAGTGTCAGGATTCCAGTATCAGCACTAACCGGCACACCCCCAGCCCGAACCATCTTTAAGCCATTGTATTGGGGAGGGTTATGTGAGGCGGATACCATTAGGCCTCCATCATAGCCAAATTTTGCCACACCGTAGTAAAACGCTGGTGTGGAAACTAAACCAATATCGATAACTTGCTGACCTTCATCCAACAAACCTTGGATGACTGACTGTTTCAAACTTGGTGAAGATAAGCGCATGTCAGCACCGACGACTAAGCGTAATTGACGACCTCCTTGTTCCTTAGCAATTAAT
Source organism: uncultured Gammaproteobacteria bacterium (assembly GCA_964385285.1). GTDB lineage: Bacteria > Patescibacteriota > Patescibacteriia > UBA9570 > UBA9570 > UBA9570. The sequence goes on along the minus strand of CAYLOJ010000023.1, from coordinate 4,464 downwards.
TGTGCTAATGAACGTGCGGTTTTGTACGCGATATCCTCTGTAAGTTCTGACCCGTAGATACCGCGAATATCATAGGCCTTAAAGATTTCGCCCATTATCTTTGTTTGCAACTAGTAAGTGTAGCGCCTAATGCCCAGGCTACTAGTAATCCATTGATTACGAAGCTCACACACATTCCTAAGAAGCCCAGCCAACTGATCATTTCAACGATTAAATAGAAAAGACTAAAACCAAGGATGAATGGACCAACCATTCCTTTACTGTGCTTCAACATCATTTTACCCAGGGTTAACCCGACGTAAATCTTAGCTGCCATCAGCATGAGGATGTATGATAGTGTGCCGGCAAAAGCTAACGGTAAACCAACGATCGTCACGGCAATCACGACGAGAGCTACAGGTGCTATGAACATGGCTAAGATTCCATAGCCTAAACTTTTTCCACCCTTTTCCCGCATCATGTTTACTACATTTGCAGTCATTTGCGGGGCTAATTTGATCAGGACAATGCCAAAGATCAATAAACCAATCCAACCTAATCCAGTCAGAACTATGCGCAATACCATGTCTACAACTTTTCCTGCCATTTCAGTCTGAACGGATCGTTGTTTAGTGACTTGCTCGGTATAATTTACCTCACCTAATACAGTGGCTGCTTCATCCATGAGTGCAGGCTGCTTGGAGGTATAACTTACAGGGCCCATCACATAACTGTTTGGACCGAAGTGTAGTGTTTCCACGCCGTGCAAATTGACCTCACCTTCAACGATGGAGTTAATAAATAACTCTTGCATTGCACCAGTCACATTACCCATCACCATGGCTTCTATTTTTGCATCGCTCGAGTAAATCATGACATCTGCTCCAACATGAGCGCGCTGACTGATTTGTACATCACCTGCAGCTACCATCACATTTCGACCGATTGCACCATTAATGGTTACAGAGCTACCAGCGGCGCGAATGCTGCCTTTCACTGTCCCATCAATTGTAATCGTTTCACCGGCAGCAAAAACATCACCTTCAACTGTGCCGGTAATCGTAATCGTACTGCCAGCGACATAGACATCATTTAGATAGTGGTCGGACAGTGTTACTGCTTCATTGGCTTCTGCATAAATACCACTGACTGTTTTTGCATAGTCAGTAGTGGTGTCAGTATCAGTAGTGGTTTCCATGATGACCTGTGGATCAACAGTTGCGCTATCATCACTCGTTTCATCAAACAAGACTGGCACAGCATCTGTTTCGCTGATTGTCGGATCGCTAACTACAGTCTCTACGGGAGGGGTGCTCGTTTCAGCTTCTAATACAGCATCGGCAGGGGTGAACTTGAACAACACAGCACCGCCAATAATCAGTGCTAGAAATGTGCCGAGGAGCGGTAAGGATTGAGTCAATCTTTGTTTCATGTGAACGTTTTTAGAATTAAAAATGACTGTCGTACTATACCGCAAAATGGGGTAATCAGCAAGGCAGAAAATTCTTTAAATTTTTGTGTGAGCCAAAGCGCCGGTACCTGTTGAAAACTCCAATTGCCATGCGGGTATTTGTAGATGCAAGACAATGATATAGGGCAAAATTTTCTCGGCAGTTTCCAGTGCCATGCGCTGGGTGTGGAAGCGCTCGGCTCGATATAAATAGAGTTTAAACCCTTCGCACCACTGCACCGCTTCTATGCCTAGGGCGGTGCGTTGCGCCATCCAACGGCTGTAGATGCGTAAGACGATGCCGTAGAGTAAGACGGGCACACCTACGCCAAATAAACCAGTTACAAAACCAATGCCAATTAACCAGCGACTGGTCACATCGTAGCGTTGACGCCAGAGATCTGCTGCGACTGTAAATAATCCGGCAGTCACAGCATCATGATAAAGTTGTTGACGAATCGGTCGTAAGTTATTTTGTAATCGCTGAATGGCAGTTGCGAGATTGCATGTCGTGTCGCTGGCGAAGACTGCTTTTATTATTAGCTGTTCATAGGGCCGTAATTCTGTATCAGTGAGCGTGTTCGTTTGTAATAAAGTGAGTTGGTAATCGACTGTATGATAAATCTGAATTTTGCCATTCCAGCGTTCCTCGACTTTTGAATGGTTTTCAATTTGAATGATTTTACGCGCCACGAAATCTAATAGAGTGGCAGTGATGTCGTAATCGTTCGCGCGTGTATCATAGACTACGCCAATTAAAGCAGGCGGTAAATTTTGAAAGGCTTCGTACTGGGGAATGATTGTAGGATGAGCGGCTACAGGATCTTTACCTAGTTTCCGCCAGTGCCAATGGACCAAGGCCCACACAAACACTGGAGAGCATAGATACAATACACCAAATATTCCGAGAACAAATTCCATTATCTCTTTTGTGCGATGGTGAGCAGATTGCGCCGGTCAGCCCCAAGTTCATTTTTGGAGATGATAAACGCGGCCTGTTCCAGTAATTCTGCGATCTCAGGAGTGGTAAAGCCATGATAGTAACGGTTGGCTTGAATGGTCCCTTGGTCCGTCTTCCAAGGAATTAGGTAGTCACCGGTGTCATAGCCAGCTTGTGGGCTAGCAAGATAGGCTTGATACTGTGGCTGTTCGGCTAGATTCCAGTTCAACATGAATACTGTGCCACCCGGCTTCAAGACACGATACATTTCTTTTACCGCTTGTTGGCGATAGTTCACAGATGGGATGTGTTGTAATGCCGCTACGCAAGCTACGAGATCAAATTGCGCATCCGTAAATGGCAGTTGCAACATCGAGCCATGCACGAATGTGTAATCTGGGAATTTTTGTCTGGCTATCGTTAAGAGCTGTGCTGATAAATCCAAACCGGTATAGTTCAAATGTGGCAACGCTGCGGCTAACCTTCCATTTCCACAACCTAGATCAAGGAGGGATAACTCCGAAGTTGTCTCTAAGGATGTAATCAGTGTCTTGAGTAATTCAAATTCTGGCCAAGCATCATGGCGGGTACTCGAAAAATGTTCAGCGATCTGATTATAATCCACTTCTAATTGTTGGATGACCTGATTCGCTTGTTTGGTTTCCATAGCAATATCATACACGTCTCCTCTCATCTGGAACAGTTCCAGTGGATAGGGGACGGGACTTCACTCAGGGGAGAGCGAAGTCCACTTCCTCCTACGGAATCGTCACGCTGGCTGGCTTGTCGGACACCGGGTCATCGGTGTCCAAGTCGTCAGCGTCGGCGCACTCGATGGCGTCTTCATCCTGAGTGCCCGGATCTTCGACTGCGGGATCAGGTGTCGGAAGGGGGATAATTGGACCCATGTTCTGCTGTCCTCAGCTGGTTGCACACCACTTGGAGATCAAGTGAGGCGGCCACAGTGTACGGATTTTTCAGAGATTGTCAAGGCAGCCAAGGGACATCGGTGGGGACTTGATTTTTTCAGAAAAAGTGGTAGGCTTGGAATCCTTATGGCCGATGCTCTGCGCGATATTATTAACCTTGCCATTGAACGCAATATTGATGATGCCCAGGCTTTGCGTACAGTAAAAGCTGAGATTTCCAAACGGCACGGTATTCAGATGCCTACCAACGCAGAGATCATGCGTAAGTATAAGGAGTTAGTGGAGATGGGTGACTTGGAGATGGATCAAACCCTCTGGCATATTTTGCAGGTGCGGAGCGTACGTACATTATCTGGCATTGCTCCCATTACTGTGTTGACCAAGCCTTATCAGTGCCCTGGGCGCTGTATCTATTGTCCGACAGAATCGAATATGCCCAAAAGCTACATCGATACCGAACCGGGTGCGATGCGTGCTTTGCGATTACGGTTTGATCCCTACCAACAGGTCACGAAGCGGATTGAAGCCCTGGAACGCAATGGCCATGTACCAGAGAAATGTGAACTGATTGTGTTAGGAGGAACATGGACAGTGTATCCGAAAGATTACCAAGAGTGGTTCATGAAACGTTGCTATGATGGGTTCAATTTAGATGAACGCCCCGAAGGAGCTGAAACCTTAGAGGAGGCAAAACGGTTGAACGAAACTGCCAAGTATCGTGTCATTGGTTGTACCTTAGAAACTCGTCCTGATCATATTGATGAAGCGGAGGTGAAACGCTTACGGATGTTTGGAGCCACGCGTGTCCAAATTGGTGTACAGAGTTTAAACAAACATGTATTGGCTTTAAATCTGCGTGATCAAACGAATGAACGGGTGCAAGCTGCTACTAAATTATTGAAGGAAGCTGGCTTGAAGATTACCTATCATATGATGCAGAACTTGCCAGGCTCAGTACCGAGTAGTGATTTGCAAGATATTAAGACAATTTTTTCTGACCCTGGGTATCAGCCCGATCATATTAAAATTTATCCGTGTCTAGTGGTGAAGTCTGCTCCATTGTATCGTCATTGGAAAGCGGGCCGATATCATACCTATCCGCAGGAAGTACTGACGGAGTTATTAGCTGATATCAAAGCACAGGTACCAGCCTATGTGCGCATTGA
>CAYLOJ010000022.1:0-16832 GCA_964385285.1 uncultured Gammaproteobacteria bacterium | reverse complement strand
CCAATCCCAACACCAGATATACCAGAGATAGTGTTACCGTAGACTTTCACTCCGTTGGAATTATTAAAGTTGATACCAGCAGCTCCAGAATTTACAGCTTGCACGGTATTGCCGGTGACGGTATTACTACTACTATTATCAACGGACACCCCCACGGCACCTAAGGCATTTAGGGTAATGTTATTACTACTGATCGTATTATTGGAAGAACCAGCACTCAATCGAATAGCTTGCATCGGCAGACCTGCATTCAGACTGGCTGGAGTAGACAACACATTATTAGTGACCAATGTGTTGGAAGTTGCATTTAACTCAATTAGCGGATTACTTCCACCAACACCACCGGCGACCACCGTATTATTCGAGACAGTGCCATTCGATACATTTTTTAATACGATATTTGATCCAGGACCAGCATCCGGCGTAACACTGTTGTTAGTAATCGTAGCGTTCAAACTATTAATTTCTACGACAATTCCATTTGGAACACTGGTAATCGTATTATTACTCACCGTATTGTTTGAAGAATTGGAGGTAATTTGAATGCCGTTTAAAGAACTATCATTAATGGTATTACCCGTAATGGAATTACGAGCACTATTTTCAATTCTAATTCCGGTCCCTACCACACTACTAGAAATGGTATTGTTGCTAATGGTGTTGTTTGTTCCTGCACCAACCGTACTTCCAAAAATATAAATGCCGTTGTTGCCACCATTCTGGAACGCTAAGGTATTATTGGAAATGGTATTTCCTGTGCTGTTGTTACCGATGTAAACACCACCATTCACTTGATTGCCTGCACCGGCAATACCGAATGTATTATTACTAATGTTATGTCCTCCACCATTTAAGTTGATACGGACAGCAAAGCTTTGCAGTTTAGAAAATGTGTTATTACTAAAGATACCGGTGGTGCCATTGGCTGTAAAAATACCATTCAGACCATTCGTAATCGTATTGTGATGGATATTTAAATTGTTTCCGTTGACATTGATACAATCTTTTGTGCCGCCGCCATTCACTGTTGAGTTCGACAACTCCATACTAGTACCTGCAATCAGAGGAGAATTAGCTGCTCCGGCAGAGCCGAGCAATGTCACTTGATCAAGCACCGCTCCAGTACTGCCATTAATCATCACTGCGGATTGCGTGCAGTTGCGAACCGTTACTTTTTTTAGAATATTGCCACTGCCATTCCATTGCATGCAGACGCCAACTGCATTATTACCATCAATAATAATGGTATTCACTCCACCGTCTACTGTAATATTATTCCGACCACCCGGATAGTTAATGCCACTACCAAGAATGATGGTGTAGTTATTATTGAAGGTGATGGTGTCATTACTGGCGGCATTATTAATAGCCTCACGTAATGAACAATCCGCATCACAAACTCCATCATCGGTATCTGCCGCCTTCGTGACCACTAAATTAGCGGCATAAGCTGCTTGACCAAATTGCTCAGGGTAAATAATTTCTACCGTTGTACGGACCAAGGTTAATGCCACTACCAAAACCAGAGAATAGGCCAATGTACCAAACCGGACATTGTGTTGCATCCGACAATGATCTAAATAGGATACTTTGTAACCCTTGTCCGTTAAATCATGGACTTTTTGGAAACTAGTGCTAGATGGCAAAAACAACATCGCCATCACATGGGAAATGCCCAGAACAACATGAAGAAACAATAACCACATCTTCATTAAGATAGAGGCATTCTGCATCTGTTCTGTGTATGCAATCTGTTTTTTGAGTAGCGTAGACATTTTGACTGCGGGTGATCAATTTTTATCCCCAGTTATTGACCATAGTGTATCACAAAAAAAGCCTCGCGTCAAGTTTTGTGTAGACGAAAGCGCAAATATTGACGTGTTACTACGATTATTACCAAGAACGACAGTACCAAAATTAGTATTCCCACCATTGCCCACACCCAATTGTTGGATACTGTTAGAGCACTATTCTCAACGGAACTCACCATTACATTTCCAGCAGCATCAACTGCCCGCACCTCTACTAAGCCTGCAATATTTGGATGAATTAATTTAAATGGTCCGTGCGATACTGTGGTATGCGTCTCACCTTCAACAACCTCATAATGATCAACTCCTGAAGTGAGATCAGTGGTGTTAAACACTAGAAAGTGAGCACCAGCAAATTCCTGTTCTGTCTGCTGCAAACTCACTGTGAATGCAATCGGTGGCGTGCTGTCTACCATCACTGTACGAATAGTGGGTTCACTCCAACCCGATTCTTCAGACAGCTTTTCTTTGATCATGAAATAATGTACCCCGTCTTTTAAATCAGAGGTCGTATACTCCCCTAGTAAGGTTTGCGCTGTCGGATCAGGAGTGTCATCGAGGGGCTGGCTGACCTGATCTGCAATTTGAAAGCTGTAGGCAGCATCGGCTTTTTTTTGCCATTGTGCTGTAAATTGAGTAGCCTGATACCAGCTATAAGCATTAGGATGTGTTGGCGAAGTAATCACCAAGCCACTCGTCGGTGCGGCAACCGATTGATAAATCGGTTCGTCAAATGACAACGGTACTTTGGTCGCGAAGCCATCATTTAAATAGATGGCCGTTTGATCCGGTATAAATTTTAATTGAATACTGCCGAGCACTTTCGGGCGTACAACTAAGGTTAAGACTTGCCCAGCATCAATATAACTGCCGTTAGGAATTCCTGCAGTAAAGGTAATGAGGCCCGCTTCGGCATCAAACTGTGGCTCGTCTGGCCACACTGTAAATGTGGATCCCCCATGTGTGATCGCAACAACATCGACCAGTTCAGTAGGATACGTAATGGCTGCTTCCAGCGCATTAACTACCTCTCCTGCGCTATCTAACCTCAATTCCAAAACTTGAGTAGCACCAATTGGCCAATCACTTGTGGCAGTTTGAAATGACAAGACCGCTGCTGACACTGGCGTGACTTTTGCCATCAAGAACAAAACGCTTCCCATCATGTACACAACTATCCGTTTGGTCACTGATTGCATATTCATTCTGTTATGCGGTCCAATAAAATAACATGATACTAAAATCGATAATATCAACAAAGCGATCGCCATTGATATCAGCTCGCGCATTATCAGGATTAGTTTGATTCCACCAAAATAATAGAATGCTAAAATCGACTAAGTCTACCTCTCCGTCACAATTAATATCACTATCTAACGCATCGCCACAGACTGAAGTGTCATCGGCAGGAGAAACACGTAACACTACAGTTTCACTAGTATCAGATATAGTACCATCCGTTGCTACTGCTCGACTATGTGCCGTGTATCTCCCTTCTCCCAGATTGCTGCCAAGGATGGATTTTGTGTACACTCCTTGTGGATTAGCTAATTTACTGTAAATGGTTTGACGATCATTGGCTGCAGTAATATACAGTGTGACGGCACTGTCAGAAACACTGACTCCCTGTAGTGTGGTCGTTTCATCGAGCTTAATTTTTGAATCTGTAAAATCAATCGTTGGGCCTAAATAGATTCCAGAGATGGTCGTAGTCACTCCTTCACTGACGGCCACGGTGATATTTGAGGTAGGCCCTTGGCGACCTTCGCTATCTTCCCCTCGTATCGCATAGGTATAAATAGCCGGGTCAATGTTTGAAATCGTTGAACTGAAGGTGCCCCGAGAATCCGCTGGGGCAATGGAAACGATTTCTCCATTTTGTCGGATCGTCACCTCGGTTCCTGGGTAGGCAAAGCCTGTGATAATGATTGTCGTCACTGCCTCCTCAGGGGTAGTATTAGGAACCGTCGCCGAGATGGTGATACTGCCAGATTTCACGACACCAGCTGCCAAGGTATTACTTGGATGAACAGCAAGCATTGCTAACAGGCCCAACAAAAAGACTAGCTTGTATATTCTTCTGCTAATCATGCGTATTTTCACTAAGTGTGAAAATTTATTTATTCTGTCCACGTCTAATGATCCAACGGTTATAACCCTTGATCATCCGAACGCATACAAGTAACACGATAATGGTTGCAATCGAGTAAATACTCAATAATCTCCAAGGAATGACCCAAAAACTAACTGTGGCCTGTTGAGTAATCTGATTATTCTGTCCCGCTAATAACGAAGCTGTGGCAGAGTAATGTCCTAAGGCAAAATTAGCTTGTTCATTTTTGACCTCCTCCCAGAAACGACCAAACCAATTATCAGTTGTATGCAACACGGCAGATTCCTCCCAGGTTGTTTTGTATGTTCTTGTACTATCTGGCAAAGTTGCACTGCTTTCAGCATTGATATCGAGGGTACGCACAGTTTTTCCAAAAGTATTTTTGATTTCAATCGTCCCAGATGGCCGCAGGTGCACATTGCCACTGTTATGGAACGCTAACGTAAAATCGACAGGAAGATGATTAAACACAGATTTGCTGTCGGCAGTTGAGAAACTTTCAATGGCTCCCATTTCGTTCACCTCTCCAGCAACTTTCGCCAGAATAAGTGAGCCCAGTTTTGAACCGATTTGAATTTTGCCAGCTTCCTTTTTTTGGGGTGGATTGTCAGAAAAAAAGATGATCGCATAATGGCCACCCGCTTCGGCATTCTCAGGCGGATTAATTGTATAGGGGATTTCTTTACGCTCTTTTGGGGCAAGTACAATCGGGCCCTCCTCGACTTTAATCCAGGTAGCGACATCCGTTAGCTCCACGCCAAACTCGTACTGCGGCTTCGATCCATCCTCAGAGGCAGTAAAATTGGTAATTTCGGTATAGAGTGTAATGTCGTGATCAGTTTCGTTAAACAACTTAATATTATCTGAGTAGGTAACTCCAGGGCTGAGATCTACCTCAATAGATGGTGGAATCAGTGTCAGAGCGTGTGCCGACGGAGCGTAAGCAGATAATCCCAATGCAACCGAAAAAACCACCGAGATTATTGAGTATTTAATCAGCAATGGTTTTTTCATCCTCTCAAAATTTTATGCAGTCAGCTTAGAATGTACCGGTTGCGATGTAGGTAATATCCGTTGAGTAGCTACCAGCCTCTGTTGTTCCACCGATGTTAGCAATGTAGTAGGCACTAATTGTTTCCGTGTCGGTAGGACCAGTTTCACTGAAAAATGAAGTAGTTACACCAGGAACAAAACTATATTCAGCAGTAGAGTTAGCATTATAAGCAGAAGCGATCGTACCATCTCCAGCTGTAGTCACGCCAAAGGCAAACTGTTCAGTGCCTGGAGTACCATCATCATCATTGGTGATGGTTGCGGCATCGATCGTATCACTTCCACTAGTTAAGGTTGCACCATTATAGGTAACAGCGTACCCGCCAGTTGCATTGGTAGCTACAGTAAAAGTATGAGCTGCTACCGATGTGTCAGAACCTGTTCCTGCGCCAGAGGCATAACGAGCGTTGGCGGTGACTAAGTTGCCAAAACCAATGGTGGTATCAGAAATCGTGAAGGTTATTGCTGTTGGCACAGTGGCTGTAATATTTACACTGTCATCAGCAATAATGGATAGTGCATATGAACCTGAATCTGTCATCGTACCTGCGATGGATACAATTTGGCCACCAGCTGTTGAGTTATCAATTTTATTTGCGCCAGTACCAGAAGATGTAGCATTGTCACCAATTTCGATGGTAATTGTTTCAGCACCAGTAAAATCTCCACCATCACCAGAACATAGGGTGATCGTTACAACTTGCCCTGAGATCCCAACACCCGCCTTTTCACTGCCAGCACAATTAGCAGCAGTGGTAAGCTCACCTTCTGTTGAACCAGCAATATCAACGTCATCCTCAACTACACCCGTCAAACTAAAGCCCGCTGGGAAGGTAATTTCAATGGTTGAACCGTTGGTCACACCAGATGGAGAGACGAAAGAAATGGTGTGATTAGCGTTAGCACTAGCAGCTAAGGTACTAAGGATATCTTTTACGTTGGTCAAACCAGCAGCCTGTACTGCATGACGTGGCAACATAAAACCGACAGCAAAAGCCGCAATAATTGCAATTTTTGACCAAGCCGGTACGAGCGCATGTTTAGACGCTGTCATAAATTTTTTATTTCAAAACTTAATTTAAGTCCGCTATTATTAATTGAAAAGAGTATAGCACATTTTATTATCACAATCAAGTCAAATATACACCGATAGTCAGGAAGCTGTAAATTTGTTAAGATAACTACTTACATATGATGGCAAAACATCTTGGTTATTTACTAGCCGTGACATTCTCTGTCAGCTTGCTTTGGTGGTTACCTTCATCCGCACAGGCCACGGCTTCACTTGGCATCTCCCCTGCTAGTGGAACGATGACAGTCAATGAAACCAAGACCGTTGCCGTAGCGATTACTACTGGGGGTCAGGCGATTAATTCTGTTCAAGCCACTATTACCTTTCCAACGGACAAGCTTGAGGTAACTAGTATTTCTAAAGGTTCCATTCTAACACTTTGGACTGCGGAACCGAGTTATTCCAACAGTGCTGGAGCGGTTTCGTTCTCTGGTGGTGTTCCCTCCCCAGGATATGAAGGACATGGCACGATTATTAGTATTACATTTAAGGCTAAGGTTAGCGGTTCTGCATCGATTAGTATTGTTGGTGGCACTATTCTAGCCAATGATGGTCGCGGAACGAATGTCTATGGTGGCGCTGCAGGAGCGACTTATAACATTAGCGCTCAATCTACTCAGACGAATACAAATTCTAATCCAATTAAAACCACTCCAGCGGAACCAGACAAACCCACTGAAACAAAACTTGAGCCACCTGCCGCGCCAGTGATTATCTCGGCAACACATCCGAATTCAACAAATTGGTATAGCGATAATAATCCTAAATTCAGCTGGGCATCTACGAGCGAAGCCACTCAGTATAGTTGGATATTGGATCATCAAACGGACACAGTACCTGATGACACGGTTGAGGGGCTAAGTGCCTCGGCTGATTTTACAAATGTGACTGATGGAGTTTGGTATTTGCATGTCAAAGCCGGTAACGCCGCTGGTTGGGGGGGAACCGGACATTATCAACTACGCATTGACGCTACAGCCCCGGATGCCCTGCTCATCAATTTACCTAGTGATTACCTGACGAAAGACCGGCAGCCCACATTGAATTTTTATACCCAAGATAAACTGTCTGGCATTGCTTACTATGCCGTTCTCGTTGATGGTCAAACTAGCATTGCACGCATTACACCAGATGAGCTTGGACCCTTTGCGTTGAATCCCCTATCCGTTGGCAAACACATTTTGACGGTTCAGGCTCTTGATCAAGCCGGTAACCGTACAGAAACAATCAGTACATTGACGATTTTTGAGGAATGGCCAATTGCAGGCTTCATGGTTGGATCTGTCTTTATTGCCTATACCTGGGTAGTGCTAGGCCTATCGATTCTGGCTGTATTGCTAGCTATTTGGCTAGGCATCTTTTTCATGATTCATAAAAAACGAGATGTCTGCATTGGTGACTGTCATATTAAAAGCTGTCCCCACTTCAATCCCTCGGAAGATCATTGTGAGGTGAATGGAAGGCTCAGACATCATAAAAAATTAAAAAAACTTAAATGATCCAACGCTTAATCTTCGGTGGGATGATAGCGCTGATCGGCCTACCCACACTGGTGTCTGCCAAACAGCTATTGCTGGATGGCAATTTTAATCAAACCGAACACTGGTCTGTCACTGGTGTGTGTCAAAGCCAGCCAGATAATTGCGTCTATCAAGCGAGCGAATCAGATCTTGAAGATCTAGGGTCAGTGACTCAGTATTATCGGATTGGCAAGAAGAATTCTACAGATTCAATTGCTCAGGTGGTTAAATTAAAAAAAGGTAAAAAAAAATTGCACCTGAAACTTAAATTCAAACTTTCTCATTCAACGCAGAGACACTATAACGATGATCAGTTCACGATCATCGTGACAGGTAAAGAATTTGGTCATAGTTGGCGCAAGGATATTAGTTATGACCCAAACAAGCGAGGCTGGCAAAATCTGGACTACAACTTGAAAGAGATCGTCAAAATCAATAAAGGAAAAAATATTGTGGTTAGCTTCTTCATGGATAACGGAAAAAAAGGCGCTACCAAAGCTCAAATCACCAAGATTCGACTCAACCAATACAACTAATCCGGAGGTTACTTGGCTACTACGTCTACTGCCGTCGACTGTTCGCTGTAGTTTCCTGCGTCATCATATACTCTAAATGTGATCGATTGATGCCCAGCTTCGGACATCGGGATGAGGATTTGTGTACCTACGGGTAGAAATAAATCATCTCTCATTGCAACAAAGTAATTGCGTTGTACGCCACTGCCTGCATCCTCCGCTTTAAAATCCAGCCGTAACACATCACCAACCATCACACGTTGACTGCTGACAGCCATGGATAGAATAGTGGGTGGAGAGCGATCCGACTGAATACGATAATGTGCAATGGCATTCTCCCCAACCCTTTGTAAATGAAAATAATAGGTTCCGTCCCCAGGTACTGGCAGTTCGATAGTTGAACCAGCCATAAGGTTAGTAGCTAACGGCACCGTATCTGGCTTATTATCAAACGCATAGTGATAAGCCACTCCTGGATGATCAATCCATACAAACCGAGCGGTCTGCGTACTATACCAACGACTCAGATTTGGATGTGTCGGAGAAAAGACAACTAAGGGATCTACAGAACTAGATGGCTCCGCACTAGCATCATCAGCATAATGAAAATTTTCAAAACGATAACTACCCGATTGAGCCATGCGCAAATGATTCAAACTCAGATCGTCAGCTGCAATCAGCTGTGTGACTGCCTGATCAAATTCAATAGTCGCCGTGCCACTATTGTGTGCCTGAACAACAACTTCAGCAATGACAACACTGCCAACATCAGCTTGAGATTGCGGTAGCGCACATGAAAAATCAGCCCGACCTGATTGCGTATCAATGGTGTTCGTGACCACCCTAGAACATTGGGAATGCGTTGTATCGAGGGTTGTTACCTCAATGGCATCCGGATTAAATAACAGTCCAACATTCACCTGGCTAATGTGATCTGCGCCAATTTCCGCTACGATAGAAAAACGTTGCTCCACATCAGTATCAAAGATACCAAATTCTGGATTCAAACCAATCGTGTCCGTCCCTAGTGCATAGGGGAGGTCCTTAAGTTTAAGAAAGCCAGTATCCTGAATGCGTAAGATAAAATAGATCGACCCCACGACTAGACATGCCATCATCGCGAGCAACAGATAATATCGCCATCCCTTTTCTTCTCTACGTGAACGTAGATGATCATGTAGTGCCAAGATGCAAAACGTGAACACCGTCACCAGTCCAATAATTAAGTTTGCCACCACAGAAATATCTTGCCGTGGAATAAAAATTAACACTCCACCTGGACTCTCTTCAAGGCCTGGAAAGATAACATTTTCTACCAAGAAGTAGCGTCCATCTTGCAAATAAACAGTTTTGCCTGTCATGCCATTCTTAATCCATTCTGATCCCGTATTAAAATAGGCATCCGTCAGCTGATGGATCTCTGGATCAGAAAAACTGTTACCGTAAATACCGTACTGCTTAGAATAAAAGGCAAGCTCTACCCCATCTGGAAAATAGCCATCCCTGAATCGGATAGCAAAGTCATGATCTGTTAAATAATTTGCAAACAAACCACCGATCATTGTACCTTCAGACATAATCGGTCTGCCGGTAGTCAAAAATAATTGACCATTAAAACCAGTTAGTTCAACACTTTCTACTGACTCTCCTTTTGCTACAATACGACCGGCTGGCGCAGTCAAGAACACATTGTCACCACTTTTGGCGACCGTTTTGGTACGACTAACAATCGCACCTGACTCATTGGTCACGCCCATCAATCCGATCGAACGAACATCGCGCTCTTGCTGTAGCAGATCTAGCAATGAGGTATAGTCCTTGGCCAGCAAATAGGTTTGCAACACGTCATTATTTGCCACTGCATCACCTTGCTCTTTTAAGTACGCAAGCTCTTGGGCCAAACCTGTTTGAAATGCCTCAGTGGCGCGTATTGAGATCTGCGAAGCATAGATTGTTCCGGCCAGTCGAAATAATACTAATAACGTCAAAAACACTCCAAATGTTGTAAAGGCATTCCACAACAATGCTTTGGCGGAACGCACCATGTGTGGGTCAAACCAAGTGTGAGGCGTTCTCTTCATTTTTTACGCTGTAGATATTGATCAAGCGATAACATCGGCATACCAATACATACTACAATCACCTTGATAGCCCACCCAGCTAGAATGGCTTTGACGAGTGATAATCCGGGCAAGTCATAAAAGGCAATGGTAAAGAACAACACACTATCCAACAATTGACTAATCCCATTCGCAAAATTCCCTCTCAGCCATGGCCATTTGCCATGTGTGCGCGCCTTCACCCACTCATACAGGGTGATATTCACATACTGTGCAAAGACAAATGCTAAAATACTCGCTAAAAAAACACGAGGTGAAAAGGAAAACAAGGTCTGAATGGTACTATTGATTTCGCTACTTAATACAGAGCCTTCACTTCTTGTAGCCAGCTGAGAAAGTACTGTAAATATGATGACAAAGCTAGCACCAAACCAGATGGTTTTCATGCCGGCTGCACGACCATAACGTTCAATCAGAAAATAGGTTGCCAAGAATACACAGGCATAAAATGCATTGCCTACATTAGTCACTAAACCCAGTACGGACACTAATTTTACTCCGAATACTCCAATCAGCATGAGATTGGTAATGATGATGCCCATGAGCCAATCCCGACCTAGACGAGCGGCCACAAAGACAAATGTAATATCAACGATGATAGCAGATAAGAATAGGATCTTATTCATAGACCTATTCAGGATAGCAATGAAAAATGAAACATACAACCGCTTTGCGAGGCATGTACACTTGGTTATTGCACGGTAATGACCTGAGAAGTTTGTGCACTGTTATCTGCCTTATCAAAGACCTGGACCGTGATTTTATACTGACCACGCTCTAGAAATGGAATGGTGACAGATGATCGAGTCGGTAGAAAAATTTTCCCGTCGACGCTGACATAATATTTTTTCTGAACACCGCTGGTGATGTCCTCAGCTGCAAATTCTAAATGAACGGCTTCCCCAGCCATGATCGTATTACTGCTCGTCTTCAATTGGATGTTTTCTGGAGGAGTAGTATCAATTCTGACACGATAACTACTCACAGGGCCTAATACGCCGCCATCTATCGTGGCAATATTAAAGTAGTATTCTCCATCTCCACTGGCGGGTACCGTGACTTTATAATTCGAGATTGGGGTGGATGGCACGGCGGCTGGATTCTGACTAAACGTATAGACATAGCGCTTCCCAGGAATGGATTGCCAAACCATTTTAACTTTATTCTGACGATACCACCGTTCCGAATTCGGATGACTTGCTGAATAGACAATCACCTGTTGATTAGCAGGGTCTGTAATCGTATCAAAATCTTCTGCCAGATAACTACCATTCGTCACTTTGCGTAGTACATCTGTTCCTAAGCCATCATTGGCTAGGACAACGCTATCTTCCTGATAACGCAGCCAAAACTGACCGGTCTGTTTGGGTTGGATCACTAATTCAGCAATGGTACCACCTTGCCCAGTGAAACCAGGTGTTGGAAGACCACACGAAACAGTGACCAAACCTTGATCTTGATCAATTTTTTTCTCGGCAAAAAAAGTACAGAGTGAGTGGTCGGTTCGTATCTCTTTTACCTCAATTAAGTCTGGATTGTAGCCTACTACCGCCCCTACCGTGTTGATCACTTCGCCGCCCGTGTCTACTTTTAAGCGAATAGTTTGCTCAGCCGCAACATCAAAAACGTTAGCTTCTGGCTGTAATCGCATAGTAGCATTATAGATCTCATAGCTCGCTCTTTGAATTGTCGTAGTATCTATCTCAATAAGATAACGGAAGACTAGCACCATACTCATCATGGCCAACATCACGCATATAACCATAGCTTGCTGCGCAAATGTTTTCTTCTTCCGTAGTTCCCTCTGTCGTAGAATAGTGATCAAACCAATCGCTAAACAAATAGCTAATGACAATATACTGTCAACCACTATCATTGTTTTTAGTGGTATGAATACGATCATGCCAGATCCTGACTGATCAGATTGATCGAACAGATTATTTACTAAGAAATATCCATGACCATCGATACTTAAATATTCATCACTTTTCCCCTGACTGATCCAATCTGACGTGGTATGAAAATAGGTCAGAATCAATGGTTGTATTGCATGAGAATTGATTGTGTCGGCTGTGATACCATCTGCTTTTGTATAAAAGAAAATTTCCGGATTTAGGTTAGGAAATTGAGCTTTGATAGCACGTGCATACCGATTATTGATATCCTTGCGGATAATGATACCGCCGATGATTTGATCTCCGGCAGAAACCAACCTACTCGTTGTCATGTGCATCTGCTTAGGATCAAAGCTACTCGCGCCAATCATTGTACTCTGCTGACCATCTAACAGTTGTCTGCCCTCGGGAGAACTTAAATATATATTTCCCCCCACTCTGGACTGATCATACGAATCTGCAATCACAACTCCCTCAACGTTGGTGACAGTGATTTGTTCAATATCTCTTTTTGCACCTTCACTAATGATGAGTGTTGATAGCTGCTCAACATTATTATCCTCAAGGGCGGAAACTAAATCAGGTAATACTGCGAGATCCTCGCCTGTTTTAGTTAACTGCTCAAGATCATTCTGTATGATAGCTCTAATCTGTACTTCAGCTTCACCGGCAACTATCCGTACGCATACTAAGGCCAATAATTGCAATAAAAAGATAAAAAACAATACACCGGTGATGTACTTAATGATTGACCAAATCCGAACATGCTTATCGTTGATATTCTTGGTCACAATGGCAAGGTAAGCTAAATAACGAAACAGAAGAGATTTATTATAACAAAAAAAATCGCTTTACGCAAATTTTTAACCGTAAAACATTGCTAAAATGTACCCGTAGCGATGTAGGTAATGTCTGTACTATAACTACCTGATTGGGTGGCATCTGAAATATTAGCAATGTAATACATACTAATGATTTCCGCTGCCGTTGCCCCGGACTCACTGAAAAATGGTGTGGTGGTACCGGGAACGAATTTGTATTCTGCTGCGCTATTTGCATTATAGTCACTAACGATAGTTCCATCGCCGTTAGTTGTGGCACCTAAGGCAAACTGTTCACTGCCTGGAGTGCCGTCGTTATCATTTGTAATGGTAGCAGCGTCTATCGTATTACCACCGTTTGTTAAAGTAGAACCGACGTAAGTAATCGCGTACCCACTGGCAGCACTACTGAATATGGACAGTGTATGAGCGGCCGTGCCAAAACTAGTTGTACCGACCAGATCTCCAGTGGCATAGCGCGCACTACTGGAAAGCAGATCACCAAAACCAACCGTCGTATCTGAGATACTAAAGGTTAAGGCGGCAAAATCCCAGCAAGTATTTCCTGTAGAATCTAGGTTGGATACCTGGGACGCATCAATATTCGGTGCCTGTCCACAAGCATTTGAATCTTTCGCATCTGTATTATACACAGAACGTGTACCGGCAACATTTAGATTCCAGGCTGAACCACCACTCGAACTGCGCAAGGCCACGCGACTGGTAATGGCCTGACCATTGAAGGCAATGTTTTGGAAGGTATATGTGCCAGTTGCTAAGAATCGCAATTTAGTGCTGGCAGTAGTGGCAGTCAATGTACCGGCAGTAGTGGCAGCGGTAGAAAAAATAACCGATGGTGAGCTATCTGGATCTGAGCCGGAATTATTTGTGATCGTTAGGTTATTGAAATCTGAACTGCCAGTCATGGTGCCTGCCAAGGTTTGTTGGGCACTGCCAGCCAATGTGACTGTTCCAGAATTATCTGTGAAGGTTCCACTATTAGTATAGTTACCACCAAGACTTAATGCGGAGGGAGCGGACAAGGTGGTTGTGGCCCCAATCGTCAGTGTGCCAGTAACGGTAGTCGTGCCAGTGGCCGCACTGAGATCAGCTGTAACCGTGCCAACGCCTCCAGCAGTTGTAGCCAGTGTCGACGCAAATGTATATGTCCCGGCAGCTGCGGTAATCGATTTTGCCGTTCCACTATTCGCGTACAATTCCACTGGTCCATTATAGGTGCGTGCATCAAAGGTTGTGTTTGTGATATTGGCAGCACTGGCATCATAGCGCACTAAAGAAGATAGCGTACCACTTGCACCAGGGCCACTTGATGTATCAGTCATGCGCAATATACCACCTCCTGAAATGGTTCCGTCTAACGTGAAGGCGGAACCGGTATGACTAAGAGTCATCCCTGAATCAATGGAAACAATATCACTGGTATCAACATCCAGGGTGCCGGACACTGTCGGGCTATTTGTTTGTATGATCCATGTACCCGAACCATCTGACCCTTCGAATGTTAGGTTGTTAAACGACGATGTACCTGGCTCAATGCTATTATCAGTATCAGCTGCGCTCATAGTGAGCGTCGACGTGTCCGCCGCAAATGTTCCAGTGTTCACCCAATTTCCTGAGACGTTGATTGCATTATTATCCGCTGTCCAGGTACCTGCATTCTCCACATGCGTAGTAGCCACATCAGCTCCCCCACCAGATGCTGGACGGAAGGTATCACCAGTGGCAATATACAACTCTTCTTGAGTCGATTGCGCTTCGGCATCTAGCGTTAAATCATTTCCGGCACTGACATCCCAAAACACATCATCATCACCTCCGGCTACAGAATTATCATAGACACCCAGATTAGCGTTAGTAAGTGTTTGATCATCCGCGCTACCGATGGTGAGATGCTCTGTATAAAGGAGCAGGCCCGTCATATCACCACTACCATCATATTTCGCCACTGCACCAGCTCGGTCACCTATACTGCCTGCAGCATCAATCCACACAGTTACAATTTGTCCAGTCGAGACATTCACACTGGTGATATCCCAGGTGCCAGCAATGGTAGTATCTTCTTGAGCTTGGACACTGCCGTCCACTGCTACTTTTACTGTGCCAATATCCGTGCAGTCGGTAGTTTGGTCAAAAGCTTTGCAGCTGCCAGAAATAGTGATGCCGGTGATGACAAATACCCAGTTTGTATTGCCGGTACTATCCGTATTCGTGCCATCAGTTGCATCAATTGACGTGCCCGACAGCGTGGCATCAGAATCTTTCACATCAGTATATGAAACTGACCGTGTTCCACTGGCAGTTAAATTCCAGGCCGACCCACCAGATGAAGACCGCAGATAGACTTTTGTGCCAGAAGCCTGACCATTAAACGAGATGTTAGTGAACGTATAAGTTGAGCCGGCATTGAAGCGAATTTTCGTATTCGCTGTTACCGCCGTAAAGGTGGTAGCGTCTGCATCAATTAGAAAAATTACAGATGGTGAAGTGTCAGGATCACTCCCAGACGCATTGGTAATGGTCAATGCATTAAATGCTGAACCGCCAGTGAGGTAGCCCGAAACGGTTTGTTGCGTTGAACCGTTCAGTGTGACTGTAGAACTGCCGGCAGTGAACGTTCCACTATTACTCCAGTTTCCCCCGACAGTATAGTTACCTGCTGCAGACAAGGTGCCCTCAGTAATGATCAAATCTCCTCCCACGTTGGTTGTTGCAGTTGATACTGTTCCCGCTCCGACCTTTGTTAGGCCAACGGAACCAGAGCCAGTAATTGTTCCGGTGACAGCAAGCGTGTCCGCATCAGAACCAATGGCGCTTGTCGTATTTAAAGTCACTGCTCCTTGCCAGGTATTGTTGCCACTAATATTACGCAAAGCGCCGTCCGAAGAAACACCCGTGCCGTTGAGGGTTAATGCCTCAGCGCCGACAGTGATATTACCTTGCAATTGCAGGGCGGCACCATCCGCTACGGTCACACCACCAGCGGTTGTACCCGTACCCGTGGCATTTTGTACATTAATGGCTCCAGCACTGACTGTTGTTGCTCCGGTGTAAGTATTGGCAACAGCTAAAGTAAGTGTCCCAGTGCCATCTTTTGTTACGGTTCCAGTGGTTGTGCCAATCGCCCCACCGTAGGTGATGTTCCCAGCTCCACCAAACGTCACGGCAAAGGTTGCGCCAGACATGGCACCGCTGCAGGTTAATGTTCCACTGTAAGAATTAATACGGACTCCGGTTGCGCCCAACGTAATGGCACCAGCTAATGTATTGGAGTCCGCAACATTACGAATTGCACCATTGGCATTCACACCAGTTCCATTCACTGTAAATACTTTTGTACTGGGTACAGTAATGTTATTTTGAGTTTCTAACACAGCCCCAGATGTGACCGTTAAAGTAAGCGAAGTGCCTGAGGCTCCTAGCGCATTATTACTTTGCAAATTCAACTTACCAGCACTCAGCGCAATCGAGGTGCTAGTAAAGGTATTGTCACCAGATAAAATAACGCGATCGGTAGTCGTCTTTGAGATACCCGCCGCGACTGCACTGCCTAGCTTGGCACTCACTTTGCCACTCTGCAACGCATACGTAGCTGTGCTCGTTAACACACCGGTCGTACCAGCCGAGTCAATAATCTGACCACCATTGGTTAATGTGACTGTACCAACACTATCGGAATAACTATTTAAATCTAGTGTTCCGTTCGTCACGGTCAAAGCACCGGTAAGAATCACATTGGCTGCACCGTATTTAAATGTCCCTGCCAACACAGTGGTGGTTCCAGTATTCAGGTTTGCTCCAGACACAATCAGTGTCCCTGGGCCTACTTTCGTTAACGGTGCGGTAGTGACTGTCATCTACCCCAGCGGACTAGACAAGTCTGAATACTTCCAG
>CAYLOJ010000021.1:0-17720 GCA_964385285.1 uncultured Gammaproteobacteria bacterium | reverse complement strand
TGTTGCATCCGATACTGCTCAGTTTCCATATTTCGCAACTTATCACCTTCATTAACTGGCAACGGTTGCACCACACCACCCATCGCTGTAATGGTGGTATGTAAATAGTGATTAGCCGATAAAATTTCACGCACGCCATCGGTCAGCGCTGTGGTGCCCGTAAATACGGCGGCGTCTGGAAACACACTCGGCAAGATCGGCGGATTCGCTTCAACTTTAAACTCTGGTAAGTCAGCTTTTAGCAAAGCATTGATGTCATTGATCATTTGTACAACCTCAGTCACCTCTTCTCCACAGACAATCACGCCATGATTTTCTAATAACAACAGGCCTGGTTGTTTGCCAGCAATCTGTTCTTTAATCACTTCGGCTAATGCATGGCCGGGAGTGATATAGGGAATGCGAATGGGTTGATACTGTTGTAGGCGTTCGGCTAACTTGTGCAAACCACCCACCTGACACAACCAAACATTACTATAGACAGCATGCGCGTGTGCCACGACCCGTGGCAACAACAGATGCATCGGCCATTCCATTGAGGCTTTTACACCAGTATCTTCACCAACAACTTTACCCGTAAGATCAAGCGCAATCCAGCCTTTCGTTTCCGACATTGCTTTCAGTGGCGTGCCAGAGGCTTTGATGTACATCACTCCATCGGCTTTAATCGAAGTATTGCCACCGCCACCTTGAATCAGTTCCAACTGTTCACCAATTGCATGGGATAGCGAGATGAGCTCAGCGACGGATGTCATGGCTTTTTTGTGATTCACTCAGATGATAGGCAACCAAGAGTTGCGTTAAACCATCGTAATCGGTTTGCCAAGTCGGCACATGTTCTAATAATTCGTCGACATTGGGAATCAATTGATAGGCCAGCTGACGCACTTCCTCAGCCGAGATCATACCATCCAATTCAACCGTCTGTCGTTCTAGATCTTCATCATACCAATGTTCAACGTGCATCGTGGGAGTACGAGCCAAACCAGATAAAATCGGATCTAGCGGTAAAGAGTTATCCACGGTCAGGCGTAATTTCACTTTCGGCGGCTGCCCTTCAATCAGCTCACCATTGGGAACAAAAGTAACAATCAAATCAGCAAATTGACGTTGGGGGCGAATGTATTTAGCGGCATCGCCTGCACGCTGCTCCATCTGTTTCAACACTTCGGCTTTATTCTTGCCGCGTTGTTGGACATCACGCATAATTTTCCAGTGACGGCGCAAGGACTCTTCTGGTTCCACATAAATTTTTATATCAAATAGCTGGCGCATCTTGCTGAGATAAAACGGATGTAAACCAACGTAGATGACATTCTTGCGCGCATCGACTGTGTTCGCATCGGTGAAGCGACCAGTCGAATGATCGTACATCGAGCGCTCGATACTTTGGCCAGATTTTAAACCGAGGGTCTGCAATAACTCACTATGCAGTTTGTTACTCTTGGGGTCTAGATGCGTATACTGCTGCCAATGTTCATCATTACGTTCCCATTTATGTGCATCATCCCCTTCCATGGTAACCGTATGCTGCTGACCTAACAATAACACCAGGGTATTCACTAAGGTATTTTTTCCCGCTCCGGAATCACCGCCAATACCGATGACTAATGGAGAATCATCTAACTTATATTCTAAATTGCTGCGCACTCCAATGCGGTAGATCCACCAAGCGTTCACACCGACGGACGCCACCAACAAAGTAAAGACTAAATTCACTAACAACGGCGCATTGAAGCCGATACTAGATAAGATAGCATACACATTAGGAGTAGAGGCAGCTAACTGGGGTGCAATGACCTGCAAACTTGAGATCACCGTCGAATCAACACTCAGGATCATATACAAAATGTACATGAGATTCATCAGCCAAAAACTGAAACGCGGAATTTCTCGATACTTGGCAAAGAAATAAACGATAAATGGAATTGACCAAAAAAACCAACCTGGCATGGGCGGCACTAACATTAAGAAGATCGCAAAGACTAAACCCAGAATCAATAAGAAGGCATCCTTATTTAGTTTTTTGTATGCAAAGAAATTTAGGAACAACACTACTAGTGCTAATGGTGCTAATAACAACATCAACTGAACAGGCGGCTGTGTGTAGGTGAGATACGGAATATGTACTAGATATAATTTGTATGCCTCTTCCGTACCAAAAACACTAGATAAAAATCCAGGTGAGCTGAGTAATGGTAAGATCACCAATAGGCACGTAATGACGGTAAGCCCAGTGAAAATGAAGGTGCGCTGCCAACCGTAGCGGTTTACCTTCCAATAGATGAAGAAGAATGGTAAAGCAATGAGTAAATGCGTTTTAGTAGCGATCCCTAATCCCAACAGTAGTGCTGCTTTGTTCGGGTGCTTATTAAACAACATCACTAAAGCCGCAAATAGAATTGCCATCGGAATCACATCCAACTGACCATGAATATAAGTAATGAAAAAGAGCACTGGCGAGGCCCAATACAGCCACAGTACTGACCGTTCCTTGGTTTCTAACCATTTGCATAAAATAATGTAGAGACCAAGATCGGCTATAAACATTGGCAGACGCATCACAAATAAATGCGCTAATGTCACCACTTGCCAATCACCCGATAACACCGGACTGAATACCCAGCGCACGACTCCTAAGAGTAATAGCATCAATGGCGGATATGGAAAGGATTCTGGATGACCAATGCTCAGAAAATAATCATAGGCATGAAAACCACCCTGGGTGGCGAAGTAGTTTACAAACGGAATAAAACCATCCACCAAATAATCTGAACCCAAAATGGTACCAACACTCAACTTAATGACCGCAATGGCTAAGAACCATGGATTCAACAAAATGGTTTTCCAGTGAATATTCCGTAACCAAGGCATTGGCAGCTTCATGATTGTTTGAATCCTTTAAAGACAACTAATTTTAAACCCGTAAAATTGCAGATCGTTGATAGTCCAATCGTAAAAAAGTTAGCCAACAATACATTCACCTGCAACCATTCTACGAGCAAACGTAAAAAGGCCAAGCTAATGAGTAAGGTAATCGTATAAACTACAAGGTATGCAATCATCTCCTTGTGACGATCTTGTTCCGAGCGCTGCAGCTTAAAGGTCCAGTTACGATTCAATAGATACCCAAACACCAGGCCCACACAGTAACCGATCGCACTCGCCAAGGTGTAATTAACCTGTAAGAGGCTATGGAGAGAGAAAAAGACTGCATAGTTAATGATTGTGCAGACCGCACCAACAATCACAAAGCGGATAAACTGACCAGACATTTTCTCCATAATTCTGCTTGATTCTGCCACTTTTATTTAGTTTTGTAAAGGATGGTCAGTTTAAGGGCCAGCCTTGCATTTTTTGCCGTTTTCTTTTACAATCACTGCCATGAAAGTGCTTATTTTATGCGGCGGAAAAGGGACTCGCTTACGCGAAGAAACAGAATATAAGCCTAAGCCAATGGTCACTGTTGGAGACGCTCCGATTCTCCTTCATATCATGAAAGGCTACGCACATTATGGATTCAAGGAATTCGTATTATGTTTGGGTTACAAGGCTGATGTCATTAAGAACTACTTTTTGACCCTATCTGATTACTCTAAGGATTTTGAATACGATTTCGAACAGAACAAAGTCAGTTACCTAAGCGAGCACCATAAAATTGATTATAAAATCACCTTTGCCGATACCGGTGAAGATACATTATCCGGTGAACGCGTATTGATTGCTGCGAGTAAGTACGTTGGCAATGAGCAATTTATGGTGACGTATGGCGATGGTGTCTCTGACGTGAATATTACCGCACTATTGGAAACACATAATCAGCAGCGCGCTAACCGAGTTGCAACGATCTCCGGTGTGCATCCCTCCACTAAATATGGTTTATTGCAATTTGATGCAGCTGGCAAAGTAGAAAAATTCCAAGAGAAACCACAATTACATGACTATATCAACGGGGGTTTCATGGTGTTTGAGAAAAATGCTTTAGAACACTTGCGCCCTGGGGAAATGCTAGAAGATGGATTAGCCCGCATGACCCAAGCTGGTCAATTAGGGGTCTATAAACATGATGGCTTCTGGCATTCCATGGACACCTATAAAGATGTGCAAGATTTAAACGCCATGTGGAAGACCAACCCAGTTTGGAAAATTTGGGATTAATTACGATCAATTCATATCATGAGCCTCATTACTGGCAGTAACGTTTTAGTGACAGGTGGAACTGGTTTAGCTGGCTCACACTTAGTCGAAGCTCTCATTCACGAACAACCACACAAAATTGTCACCACCGTCCGCACACGTGATCCGTTTTCGTATTTCACCATGCGCGGTTTAGAAGATCAGGTTGTGATGGCATACGGCGACATCCGCGACTATGAACGAATGGCCGACATTGTTACCAAACATGAAATTGATATCATCTTTCATTTAGCTGCTCAACCAATTGTACATTCCGCCTACCGCTTCCCTCGTGAAGTAATCAGTAGCAACGTGAATGGCACGGCCAATATTTTGGAGGTGGCGCGTTTAAGTGGCCAAGTCAAAGCGGTAGTGGTCGCCTCTTCGGATAAAGCCTATGGGGCTTCTGATGTACTGCCTTATAAAGAAGATACAAAATTGGAAGGTCTACATCCCTACGATGCCTCCAAATCAGCGACTGACTTATTAGCACGGGCGTATTATAAAACGTACGGTTTGCCAGTAGTTGTAACCCGTTTTGGCAATATCTTTGGTCCTGGCGACGATAACTTTAACCGCATTATTCCGGGTTTAATCAAGGCTTTAGTGCATCATCAACCATTTGATGTGCGCAGTGATGGCAAAATGGTGCGTGAGTATCTCTATGTGAAAGATGTCGCTAAAGGCTATGTGATGTTGGCGAACCAAATTGAGAAATGTAAAGGTGAGGCCTTTAACTTTGGTAGTAGTAATGTGTTGAGCGTGCTGCAAGTGATTGAACAAGTGATGGCCGCCTATGGTAGTAAAATTCCAGTCAATATTTTGAATATTGCTAAGAATGAAATTCCGGCTCAGCATTTGGATTATACGAAAGCTAAACAGTGGTTTGATTGGCAGGCAACCACACCATTTGATGCCGCGCTAACAGAAACCATTGCTTGGTACCAAGATTACTTTAAAAAAATTAGTTCTAAACGATCCTCACTATGAGAAAAATTAGTTACGCCGTTGCCTTACACGGCCAGGAAGAGTTTGATGCCGTCGCCGATGTTTTAAACAAACATGAAACAATCATGGGCAAGCGCACCGCTAAATTTGAAGAGCGCGTAGCTGGCTTATTTGGTAAGAAACATGGTATCGCCGTAAACTCTGGTTCCTCTGCTATCCTCTTAGCTTTAGAGATGTTAGATCTCCCTGAGGGTTCAGAGATCATTACTCCTGTCATGACCTTCTCGACCACAGTCGCTCCGATTTTACAGAAACGCTTAACTCCAGTATTCGTGGATGCAGAAGAAGGCACTTACCAAGTGAACATTGATCAGGTAGAAGAGATGATTACGGACAAAACCAAAGTTTTGTTGATCCCCTCTTTGGTCGGTAACGTTCCAGATTATCCTCGTTTACAACAGATTGCTAAGAAACATAACTTGGTATTAATCGAAGATTCATGTGATTGTTTAGGTGCTACCATCCAAGGCCAACCCACCGGTACCTTTACTGATATCTCCATCACTAGTTTCTACGGTTCTCATATTATTACCGCGGGTGGTAATGGCGGTATGATTGCTGTGAACAATGATGACTGGGCTCGTAAATTACGCGTCCTGCGTGGTTGGGGTCGTTCCTCTGCGGCTGATGAAAATGAATCGCTAGAAGATCGCATGAACTACGATTTAGATGGTGAGCAGCATGACTCTAAATTCATCTTCGAACGGGTGGCTTATAACATGTTACCCAATGAAATGTGCTGCGCCTTTGGATTGGCCCAGCTAGATAAACTCCCAACCTTCACTGCCACACGCAACCGCAACTGGAATGCTTTCTATGAATTCTTCAAACCTTATGAGAAATGGTTCATCTTGCCCAAACAGCGGGAAGATGTGAAGACTGCCTGGCTGGCTTTCACCTTAACGGTCCGTGAAGACGCCCCATTCAAACGCCAAGAAATTGTGATGCATTTAGAAAACAATGGTGTGCAAACACGTCCGGTGTGGGCGGGCAATATTCTGCGTCATCCTGGCTTCAAAAATGTTCCTGGTGTACGTCGCCCAGATTATCCCGCTGGTAACGCCATGCTGCGTCGCGCCTTCTTGTTTGGTGCCAACCATGGCATGACCCAAGAAGATGTCCAGTATATTCAAGACCTCTTCACTGGCTTCTTCAAAAGCAAAGGTCTTTAATACGATCTCAATGCAACCAACGATTCTATTGTTGGGTATTACAGGGTTCGCGGGCAGTCAATTGCTGCGAGCCCTGCTTGCTAATGGCTATCCAGTGGTTGGAGTAAAACGGTCAACGTCCAACACCACGACTATTCAAGATCTACTAGCACAGTTTACGGTTTATAATAGTGATGAAGTAAAATGGTCAGACATTTTTAGTAAGCATCAAATCGAAATCGTCATCAATTTGACCACTGAGTACGGCCGCCCCGGCACACCAATGAGCCGGGTAGTGGAAACCAATGTTATCCTCCCCTTGCGCATTGTGGAGACAGCCAAACAATTCGGTGTAAAACAATATTGGAATATTGATTCGTTCTGGAATCGTGACTGCGATTTGGACAAACAGATCAATCTGTATGCTTACACAAAAGGAGTGATTAAACAGCTGCTGAAACACCAGGTTGTCGATGGCATGCAACTCTATAACCTGCGCTTTTTTCACATCTTCGGTGCGGGTGATAGCCAAGCAAAGTTTTTTCCGGCGACCATTGCCAAATTAAACAAGAACGAGCCAGTACCCATGACTACCGGGGAACAGCTGTACGATATTATCTCAATGCGTGAGGTAGTGAGCATGATGCTTTTTATTCTTGAACATCGGTCTACTTTTCCAGCTGGCTATGAAGAGTTTGATTTAGGCATGGGCAAATCGTACCCAATCAAAGAGATCGTCCGACACATGAAGGAATATTGTCAATCAGAATCTGAGTTGCAATTAGGTAAAGTAGCACTGCGCCCTAATGAAATCATGGCCGCTCAAGCTAACCCACAAAAACTATTAGACGCTGGCTATCACTTTACAACCAACGCTTTAGACGAGCTTAAGCAGTTATGTATCGCTGATACAACTGCCAAATCTGTTTAACGTATTGTGAAAAGGAAAAATGGGCTTCGTAGGTCTGCCGCGCTTGAGCACGGAACTGTTTAACGAGCTCAGGTTGTGTCAGGATGGTGATCATCGCCTCTCCAATAGCAGCTGCCGTGGGTTGGGCCACTAGACCACATTGCTGATGAATCAGCTGTTCAATGCTGCGTTCACAGGTGACCACGGGTAACCCATGACCCAACGCCTCGATCAGTACTAAGGGAAATTCATTGTGCGGTGATGGCAATACGAGTAGATCCGCCGCCATGTAGGCATCATGATCTTGACCGTGGGCCGTTTCTGCTATAACTCGTACCTGCTTAGTCAGATTTAATTGCGTGATCTGCTGTTCTAGAGCAGCTAACGCGCCATGATCTGGCCCATACAAGACCAGAACAGCATTAGGTATTTTTTCTAATACGATTGGCAAAGCAGCTACGGCTAGATCTGGTCGTTTATACTGGTGCAGTCGAGAGTAAAATAAGATTACCGGTTGATTGGGTTGAATATTGTGTTTAGCGCGAAATGCTGCTGGATTTGCGTTTACCACCGGAACGCCTGTTGCATTGGGAATGACCATAATTTTTGATTCCGCAATACCATAGGCCATCAGATCCCCTACCTCGAATTTGTTCACTGCCACAAAATGCGATACGGATTTCAAAATCGCATGACCACCCAAACGATCAAACCATTGCTTCATGGCGGCGTTGCCAGTGGTTGGAGTAATACTTTTATAACTGGATAAAATCAACGGCACCTTGGTTTGGCGACACACTTTAGCCACCGTCAGATTATGGAACGACCGATAATCATGCGTGTGGACTAATTGCATCTTCGGAATGATCCGTTTGAGATCACTTTGTAAACCAAAGGAACCATAGACGTTCGCACTCCGGGCTAATCCGCGATGCCAGGGCCGATAACGCCTCACGGTAACTCCTGGCGTATCTTGCGATACGGCAGCTGCGTCATGCTGATAAGTCATTACGGTTACAGCAGCCTGGGTAGTTAAACGCTGACTCAATTCAGCAACTAACCGCACTGGGCCACCAAACGCATAATCTGGTGGATAGTAGGGCGTGACTTGTAGTAGCGCTGGTTTCATGAACGTAATAGTCGATAAGCCAACACTGTCAGACCAGCGTGCAGGTGATGTAATGCTAATAAGATTGGATTCCGTGTAAAGCGTTTGGCCACAGCGTATTCATCTTTAAACTGTTGCCGATAGCGCTGACCACTTTTGGAAGTAGCATACAAGCGAAAACCAGCTAGGTAGCCCGGTAAAACCGTAGCGGGATGTCGCTGACCTAACCGACACCAATATTCATAATCCATCACCAGGTGCTCAGCCTCATTTAAATAACCCACTTCAGTTAAAACCGAACGACGCCAAAAGGTCGCAGGTTGAGAAATATAATTCACGATTAGCAATAACCAATAACGATACCGACCTAGGAGTAAATTTTTATATCGGGTAATGCCTTGAGCAATTTCTTGATCCTGCTCATTGATGATGCGGCAACGGCCATATGCCCACTGTACAGTGGGTTGCTGGAAAGCTTGAGCCACGGACTGTAATGTTCCGGGATAATAGATATCATCTGAATTTAAGAAGGCCACCACCTCACCGCTCGCCCGACGTAAACCTTTATTGATAGCATCCGATTGCCCCTTATCAGGTTCCGACACCCAATGAATACGCTGATCCTGCGCAGCAAACCGTTGAATGATCTCTACAGAACCATCTGTCGAACCACCGTCCACAATAATATATTCCAATTCAAACTCCCCAGTTTGATTGAGGACACTTTGAATTGTGCGCTCAATATACTGGGCTTGATTATACGATGGTGTAATAATCGAAATTTTCATGTACGGAATACTAACTTAGAATTAAGCAGATAATTCCAGACCATCGCTACTAAGGAACTGATGACCCGAGAAGCTAGATACCAAATACCAAATAAGCTGGTGCAGATATACAGTAGGCCGGTATTAATAGCTAAGCCAAATACAGCCACCACTAAAAACTGTGTGTACTGACGACGATAATTCTGTGCTGTATTGCGAAAGGTCAACTTTTTATTTAAAAGAAAATTGATCGTCGCTGTCACTATAAATGATAGCACTCCACTCAACAGGTACCACACCCCAAGTAGATCAGTGAAGATATAAATGAGAGCTAAATCTAGCACCGCGCAAAATCCACCCACCACAAAAAAGATCGGGAAGGTTTTTTTGGCGCCAGTGATCATTGTTGTTGATACCACTCAACGGTCTGACGAATGCCGGCTTCCAATTGAGTAGGAGCGACCCAACCCAGTTGTTTCAAGCGGCTAACATCTAACAATTTACGTGGGGTGCCATCTGGTTTGGTGGCGTCTAGTTCTAAGGTACCGGTGTAACCGACAATCTTTTGAATCAGTTCGGCCAATTCTTTGATACTCACATCTTCACCGACACCAATGTTCACAATTTCTGAACCATCATAGCCATTCATCAAGAACACTACAGCATCGGCCAGATCATCAACATATAAGAATTCACGTCGAGGTGTACCGGAACCCCAGATGGTCACAGTGGGTTGATTGGCGGCTTTAGCTTCAATAAATTTACGAATCAGGGCTGGCAAGACATGCGAATTATTCAGATCAAAGTTATCACCAGGGCCATACAGGTTGGTTGGCATAACCGAGATAAAATTCGTGCCATATTGTTGGTTGAGCGCTTCACACAATTTAATACCGGCAATTTTTGCAATCGCGTAAGGTTCATTGGTGGGTTCCAATAAACCCGTTAACAAATATTCTTCTTTAATCGGCTGCGGAGCTAATTTTGGATAGATACAACTACTGCCCAAGAAGAGTAATTTTTTTACTTTGGCTTGGTAGGCCGAGTAGAGCACATTATTTTGAATCTGTAAGTTCTGGTAGATGAAATCCGCTCGGTAGATATTATTGGCCTGAATGCCACCCACCTTTGCAGCTGCCATGAAGACATACTCAGGTTGTTCAGCAGCAAAAAACTGCTGCACTGCTGTTTGGCTCATGAGGTCTAACTCTGCATGGGTACGGGTGATGATATTGGTGTGACCAGCCTTTTGCAGCCGACGCACAATAGCACTACCTACTAAGCCACGGTGTCCGGCAACATAGATTTTAGCATTCAATTCCATGAGGGTGCAGTTTAAGATAAATGCGCTTTTTCTTTCGAAAAATAAGCGTAATCGGCTTCTGCCATGATTTTGGCGAGCTCTTTAAATTTTACTTTGGGCTCCCAACCTAATTTAGCTTTGGCTTTACTGTAATCGCCAATTAATAGATCAACTTCCGTTGGACGGAAATATTTTGGATCGATCACAATCATGGTTTCACCGGTAGCTGCATTCACGCCAACCTCATTTACTCCACTACCCTGCCACTTAATCTCCATTCCTAAACAACGAGCGGCTTCCTCCACGAATTCACGCACAGTATGCGTTTCATTGGTGGCTACCACATAATCATCTGGCTCTGGTTGTTGCATCATCAACCACATCGCTTCTACATAATCTTTAGCGTAACCCCAATCACGTTTGGAATCTAAATTACCTAAGTATAATTTGCTATCAATGCCCAATTTAATCTTAGCTAAAGCGCGAGTGATTTTACGCGTCACAAAGGTCTCACCGCGGCGTGGAGATTCATGGTTAAACAAAATTCCGTTGCATGCAAACAAACCGTAGGCTTCGCGATAATTCCGGGTAATCCAATAGCTATAGACTTTCGCCACAGCGTAGGGAGAACGTGGATAAAATGGAGTGGTTTCCGTTTGCGGTACCGCTTGTACCAATCCAAACATCTCAGAGCTGGAGGCTTGATAAAATTTAGTTTTGACATTGGCTTCGCGCATCGCGTCCAACACTTTCAAAGTGCCAACACCAGTCACCTGCGCTGTATATTCTGGAATATCAAAACTCACGCGGACATGACTCTGTGCACCCAGATTATAAATTTCATCTGGTTTCACTTCATTAATGATGCGTGTCAGATTACTACCGTCGCTTAGATCGCTGTAATGTAAAAATAAATTTACACCGTTGACGTGAGGATCTTGGTATAAATGATCGATGCGACCAGTATTAAAGGTACTAGCTCGACGAATCGTGCCATGCACTTCATAACCTTTGCTGATCAATAGTTCAGCTAAGTAGGAACCGTCTTGGCCGGAGATACCGATAATTAATGCGCGAGGTTTATTCATATGGATGATTACTTTGGCAATTGATCTAATGCGGTGGAGCGCACGCGATCTTCTAACCGTTTTTCTAATCTAGTAATTAACAAATAATTATGGAAGGTCAGGAAGAGAATCAGTACAAAGGCAATAATCGAAAAGAGATCAAAGGCCCGACCAATTCCCAACCGCTCGGTAACCGTATTAAAACGATCCGGCAGCAGTGTAACTAATACAAATCCAGCCCACAACAATTCCCAGATCACAAACTGATAACGATTAAACTCATGACGCTTGTAATGCAAGAACGACAGATAGATCATGATCAGGCCAAAGATGGAAGCGATAATTTGAATATTGGTCATATAAATTTCCAGCGTAAAATGTGTAAAAATATTTTCATGCCATCGACCACCGTTGTACCTTTGTAACTATCGTGATAGATCGTATCGATATCCACTTCAGTATAGCGCAATTGATACTGTCCAGCACGTACAATCATCTCGGTCTCAGCTTCGTATCCCGTACTATGCCAGCGCAATTTTTGATAGGCTACTGCTGAAAATGCCCGATAACCGGATTGTGTATCATGAATCATGACATGAAACAACTGGCTAATACACTTAGACAACAGATGGTTACCCATCAACATCATCATCGGCATCTTACTGTTAAAAGTGCGCATTCCGAAGACCACATCCACATTACCCTTCTGTAATTGTTCAATAAACAGTGGGATGCTCTTTGGGTCATGCTGGCCATCCGCATCTAAGCAGATCATTGCATCCGCCTTCAAACGGACCGCGGCATCACAACCTGTCTTCAACGCAGCTCCTTTGCCTAAATTCACCTGGTGATGCACTGGAATCACCTTGGCATTGGGAATACTGCCGATGACTTGGAAGGTATCATCTGTCGAACCGTCATCGACCACGATCACAAAATCTACATACGGCAAGGTGTGTTCAATCACAGCCTTAATGCGTTTTGCCTCATTTCTGGCTGGGATAATGGCCGCTGTGATCATAGAAATCGGCCTTTACTATTACATAGATCGGCAGGATTTGCAAGCCACTCTGTTCTCCTGTATTCTGAACTTATTATGCGTATTTTAGTGACCGGTGGAGCCGGTTTTATTGCCTCTCATATCGTGGATGCCTATATCAAGGCAGGCCATACTGTGGCTGTCGTCGATAACATGCACCACGGTTTTAAAGCTCATGTCCATACGCGTGCTCAACTCTTTCAAGTTGATATTCGGGAGCAATCCAAATTAGCCAAGGTGTTCGCTAAAGTTAAACCTCAACTTGTGAACCACCATGCGGCGATCTCCGAAGTGGTCACTTCAATGCGTGATCCGCAAACCACTCTAGACGTGAATGTGGTTGGTACAGCGAATCTCTTGCATTGTGCACAAACCGTTGGTACAAAAAAAATGATCTTTGCTTCTACGGGTGGCACGATTTATGGAAACGCCAAACAGTTGCCTACCCCAGAAACTGCTCCCCTACAACCCATCTCAGCCTATGCCGCTTCTAAACAACTGGGTGAGGCCTGGATACAATACTACCAGCGTGCCTATGGTTTAGATTACACCATCTTCCGTTATGGCAATGTCTTTGGTGTTCGCCAAGATCCTTATGGTGAAGCTGGAGTGGTCGCTATCTTTGCTCAACGATTACAACGCCAAGAGCCAACCTATATTTTTGGTAAGGGCGATAAAACACGTGACTACGTGTATATTCCCGATGTCGTGCAAGCCAATGTCTTAGCACTACGCAAAGGTAGCAACGCGATCTATAATCTCGGCCATGGCAAAGGAATTGCTGATCGTGAAGTATTTTCTACTGTCGCTCAACATTTTCCAAGAGCCAAACAACCTCTACTCAAGCCCGTACGCGCTGGTGAAGTGATGCATACCTACGTCAGTAGCGCAAAAGCGAAACGCGAACTCGGCTGGAAACCCAAATGGAAATTTAACGCTGGTGTAACGGACTATCTACAACAGATGGGTTATGCAGCTTAAGATGCCAAAAGCTCTGCATGTGGTTACCAGTCTGCTGCTGGTAGCCGTCATTGCAGGAGCATTGAGTTGGTGGTCACTGTATTTAAATCGCTTTGCGGTTACACCCGATATCGCAGGTTTAGCCTGTGCGGGTGATTACTTAGCCAAAACTGGTGAATTGCGCGATTATCCAATTATCCAGACGACTTATGAAATGTGTTGGCAACCACACACTTATCCACTATTACAACGCGGCTTTGCTGTTGTTGAGCGCCTAACACATTTAAGTAATGTGACCTTAGCACACAGTCTAACGGTGTTCAGTTATATTGGTGTAGTCTTATTAATCTGGTTAATCACCTGGCAGTTATCTCGTCGCATCTGGTTGGCTGCCTTCGGCGCTGGTTTGGCTATTTTTACTCCCGCCTTAGTACGTGCCATGTTACTGACCCCGCAAAATGTGGTTGGCTACGTTTTGTTGTTAGGAGTGATTAGTTGCTTACTGGCCTTTAACCAACGCAGGCAGTGGCTCTATGCTTTACCTGTGGTCATGCTCTGGGGCACTACCTACTTCACACACACGCTTACCTTTGCCGTTATGTCGATCATTATCGCGGTTTGGTTTTTGGCTGTCGCAGTGAAACCATGGTGGTTGCAACTCACCCTCACTGCGTTTGGCTTGATCGCGCTCGTTAGTCAATTCTTGTTGCAATGGATGCCAACTGCGTTAGAAGCTAAACTGGATTTTTTCTTACACGGATCTAGTGCTGGTTTTGATCATCCGATCTGGGATCATCCGGCAATTTGGGGCTACTTGATTCTGGCTTTAGCAGCAATTGGATTCTGTCTGTGGCCGTTTCAACGGGAAATTCAACGCCCGCAACGCATTACCCTAGCTGTGATTGCATTAGTACCCACTTTACTTGGTCATGCTACGATCTTTGGAGTAGGCCTATTACCGAATCGGTTTATTCCGTTCACTTGGTTAGCCCTGACCCCTTTGGCAGCGTTGGGCGCCCTCTATTTAGTGATTATGCTGTTCTCCAAACTCCGTGCTGGCGGTTGGTGGAGTGGGGTCGTATTGGGAATCATCATGACCGCTCAAGTGGCGCATGGCATATTCTTCATGATTGATGATCTGTCTGGTTTAGCGTATCGCTACACCCCCCATGATGGGTATGTAGAGGCCTTAACCTGGTTAAACACCTACGATGCAGCGGCAACGGTCATGGGCGTACAAAGTGCTGAGAATCAAGAAATTTTGGTAGCACCATTATGGTATGATGGTTTGGTACGCTATTATCCCTGGTATGCGTTGAACCATCGAGATATTAAAAAGTTTGCGGTCATTAACAAAGCCTCATCACCCTATACCGACGTTGTAACAAATCCTGCTGATCCAATCTATCCTTGGCTGTTCCGTTCCTACACACTAGTGGCTAAACCCAATTCTCCTGAAGCAGCTGCAACGATTGCCACTGATGAGCTAGATTACTTCTTGACCTCTAAGCAATCTAAGGTGTACACCGAGGTCTGGATAGATGCAGACCCGGACCGTTATCCAGTCATTTACGAAAATGATCACTACATTATCTATGCTCTCTAGCACACGTCAAACGATCTACTATTCCCTGCTTGTCGCGATCTTGGTTGCAATCTTGGTGATCTGTGCCGACCTCTTAGTCTATGCTGCATTTGGTGATAATACGGCCCTGGGTGATCCCTACTATCAAGATACATTACTAGCTAATCAGCGAGCGCCTCTGGCTTTGATTGCCAGTTGGCTAGTCGTATCGCTGAGCGTGATGGCTGGCATCATCAAACCTAAATCACAACGCACTGGAGCTTCCGAACAATTATGACTATTTTAGTGACTGGCGGAGCCGGCTTTATCGGCTCACATCTTATTCAAGCGTTGCAAGCAGCTGGGCACAGTGTCGTGAATGTGGATGAAGTGAATGACTATTACGATCCTGCATTCAAGAGACAAAATCTAGCCTTGTTAAAACCACATGCGTTTTATGAAATTGATGTACGTGATGCTCAAAAGTTAGAGCAGGTTTTTCAAGAAAACCAAATTGATGCGATTGTACATTTAGGTGCACGCGCCGGTGTTCGTCATTCCCTACAAAATCCAGAGCTCTACCAAACAGTCAACTATGGTGGCACAAAAAATCTATTGGCACTCGCTAACCAATATCAGGTGAAGCAATTCATCTTTGGCTCCACTTCTGCCGTGTATGGTCATAGCACGCCATTGCCATTTTCGGAAACAGCTACTGACTTAGTGCCACTATCCCCGTACGCCGCAACCAAGTTAGCGGCCGAAGCTCTGTTGCGTAGCGAACATGATCGCACACAGTTACCCACTACGATTTTACGTTTCTTCACTGTGTATGGAGAACGCGGCCGCCCAGACATGGCACCCTACTTATTTACTGAGGCCATTCTCAAAGGCCTACCGATCAAAAAATACGGTGATGGTACCAGTAGTCGCGACTATACCTATGTGGGCGACATTGTGGCTGGAATTATGGCTGCTTTAGCCAAGCCATTCGCTTTTGAAATTATTAATCTTGGAAACAATCACAGCGTGACCTTGAATGAGTTTATCGCCACCGCTGAGCGCATTACTGGTAAAATCGCTAATCTCATCCCTAGCCCGATTCAACCAGGTGAAATGCAGCATACGCTGGCTAATATCAGTAAAGCGCAGGAATTATTAGGCTATCAACCCACTACTGCCTTAGAACAGGGCTTGCAAAAATTCGTCAGTTGGTATACAACCAACCGACTATGACCATTGCTGTATTAGGAAATACTCCAGAATTATCAGCCCTTGAACTAGGTGTGCCCTATGAAGGTGGACAGATTGCCTTTACGGATCAACCGGTAGATTTAGCACGCTTAGGCGGAACAGTAAAATTAGCTGAGTTGATCGGGACAGCGTCACGCAACCTTAAGGATTTAGATCAACTCTATGCACTCTTAGAAGCAGTAGCCACTGATCATAAATTAGTCTTTGGGTTTAGCGTCTACGCAGCCGATAGTACCGTGAGTAGTGGCGATGTTAAACAATGTGCCCAACGGTTACGAGACATTGGTTTGGAATGGAAAAAAACACTGAAAGCCACTGGCCGTTCTGTCCGCTTTGTCGTCAGTAATGATGTCGCTTTATCTTCAGTGATCGTCACGAACGAACACTTATTGCGGGATCAAACCGATTTCGTATTAGCCTTATATCATGACAAAATTATCCTAGGCCGCACTACCGCTGTTCAAGATTTCAAAACCTTTTCTGATCGTGATTTTGGGCGCCCACAGCGTGATGCCTTTTCTGGCATGCTCCCCCCTAAAGTAGCACGCATGATGTTAAATATTGCCCAACCCAAATTAACCGATACTATCCTGGATCCGTTTTGCGGCTCTGGCACCGTTGTACAAGAGGCCTTGCAATTGGGTTATACAAAAGTAACGGGTAGTGATATCGCTGAAAAATGTATTGAAGATACCACCGCCAATATTCACTGGTTAATCGAACAGGTGCCTGCCATCAATACCGACGATCTGAATTTATACCAGCAAGATGTTTTGAAACTGACTGATACCTTAGCGCCACATTCGGTGAATGTCGTTGTGGCAGAAGGTTATCTAGGACCCGTCTCCCTGAGCCATATTGATGACATTGTA
This sequence comes from uncultured Gammaproteobacteria bacterium, assembly GCA_964385285.1. GTDB lineage: Bacteria > Patescibacteriota > Patescibacteriia > UBA9570 > UBA9570 > UBA9570. The sequence continues at coordinate 541 of CAYLOJ010000021.1, read as the reverse complement.
CGTGAGATGACGACCTTCTATAGCAAGATGTTTCCTGTCTTAGAAAAAATTGTTACAACTGATGCGCGTTTAGTACTAGCGCTACCCTCTTGGAAAGATGGTGAAGAGATGTTGGAATTGTCTTTAGATAAAGCCATTACTACCGCTGGATTCAAAGCTTGGCATGAACCAATTTTTTATGGTCGTAGTGCCGCACGCGTAGTGCGCAAAATTCTGTTTTTGAAGCGAGCTTAAACTCAACACTCATCCAGCGCACTTTTAGTTAGGAGTGATGGATCTCCACGACATCACCATCTTGCATGATGTAGGTTTTACCTTCCATGCGTAGCCAGCCCTTATCTCGAGCCGCTGACCAACTACCGGCTTCAATTAGTTTATCCCAAGCAATAGCTTCAGCGCGAATAAACTTACTTTCAAAATCAGTATGAATCACACCGGCAGCTTGTGGGGCGGTGGCGCCTTGTGGGATAGTCCAGGCCCGAGTTTCATCTTCTCCGGTGGTTAAGAACGATTGTAAGTTCAGTAACTTGTAACCTGCCGT
>CAYLOJ010000020.1:3339-18681 GCA_964385285.1 uncultured Gammaproteobacteria bacterium | reverse complement strand
TAATTCCCCACCGCGCAAATATACATCCCAGCCCAAATCACGGTAAGCCAAGCCGGCAGTCAAACTATCGGGATAATAGATATGGTAATGCTGATAGGTTGCCACACCTTGAACGTTATCTAATTGTTTAGTGGCATACTGATTAGCTGGTAAACCAGTCACCTTCGCAATCAATTGGACGGTATCGGTTAAATTCAAACTAGCACTAGCTGCGGCAAGATAATGAATCATCCCTGCCCCGTTGATATTCAAACAGTTATTCGGTGCTGCTTGCAAAAATTGTTGTGAGCAGCTTGTTTCGGTTGGGCCATACGCGGCTTCCTCTAAATACTGCTGTTCCTTTGATACATCAAATCGTTGAGCCAATGCAACTATTTCCGGCATGCTTAATACGGTGCGTTGTTTAACACTAGCGACACTGATCGCCGGCGGCAGGACTGGATCCGTAAATTGAATCGCATGATCGTCATACTCAGCACCCCCTCCTAGACCATAGTAGAAACGTTCATCTAATTGATTCGAACGTGGCGTTAACATTAGATCCGTTTCTGTAGTTGTATCAACCTCATTGGTATTGTCATTCGCATTGATATCTGTTTCTGCATTCACAATCGCGTTTGTGTTCAGATTAACGTTGTCGTTAGACACCACTTCATTGATGACTGTATGGACGGACTGGTTAGTATTTGCCAATTGTGTATTTGTAGGCGGCTGCACATTGAGGTACCACATCACACCAGCAACGACCGCACCGGCCAGCGGCACTACTAACCACAACTTCCAAAACCGTCGATACCAGGGTTGCGGTACTGCAAGCAAACCTTCCAAGAAAGCTTGCTTACGCTCACCGCTCAACGGCTGCTCTGCGCGTTGGCTGTGTTGTAACGCCTGTTCAAATTGTTCGGAGGTATAGTGCTTCATAAAGAAAAATGTTCCTGTAACTGATCAATCGTACGAGAAACTGCGGTACGCAAAGCTCCGGCCGACTTCCCCATAATATCAGCAATCTCTTCAAAGGACAGCCCCTGCAGATAACGCAATTCAAACAGTTCTGTTACATCCGGCCCAAAGGTTCGGATTTGCTGCCACATGAGACGAATGTCCACATCGGTATTAGCTGTACTACGATATGAAATGGTTTCTGGGTCAAGTTCGACCGGTGGCTGTTGATATGCTCGATAATAATCAATCAGACGATTGCGAGCCAACTGATAGAGGTAACTACGATAGGAATGCCCTTGCCACTGAAACTTGGGTAGGGCCTGAAACGCTTTGGTAAAAATATCGGCGGTCAAATCATCTGCTAATTCATCCTGATTACCACAGCGATAAAAGATAAACGTTCTGAGTTCATCGACATATTTTTGGTATAACGCACTGAACTGCCGTGGATCGGCCTGAGCTTGTTCGATCAATCGTTGATCGTCTAGCGTCATTAGATCTTACCAACTAAATCCATGCCAGGTTTCAAGGTGGCATCCCCTTCTTCCCAAGACGCTGGACAGACTTGATCACCATGCTCACGAGTAAACTGAGCAGCTTTTAATTTGCGTAAGATCTCTTTAATGCTACGACCAATACTGTTATCGTGTAATTCCATCACCTTTAATACACCATCAGGATCGATAATAAAGGTAGCCCGGAAAGATAAGCCATCTTCTGCATTCAAGGTGCCAAACGCTTGGGACCACTCTTTTTTCACATCTGCCACCATCGGGAATGTAATACCTTTAATGGCTGTAGATTCATCATGCCAAGCTTTGTGTACAAACACGGTATCCACACTGACACTTAAAATCTCTGCATTTCGACTCGTAAATTCTGGATAATATTTGGCTGCTTCGCGTAATTCTGTCGGACAAACAAAGGTAAAATCCGCAGGATAAAATAGCAACACTACCCATTTTCCACGATACTGATCCAAACTCACTTTGATGGTTTGATCTGCCTGATATGCATCTGCGGTCAGGCTGGGGACGACTTTAGTAATTCCAATCATACAATAAAGATAAGCAATTAATCGACCAAATTGTAACACGCACACTGGCCATCGTCTAGCGAGTCCACTGAGTTGCATGATCACTTAAATACACCATCAGGGAATGATGCTGTCTTTAAGTGAGTCGCCAATGTGTGTAGTCATTGGGACTCCTCCTCTGCTCGACCTCCTACACGAGGTATGTTGTACTACTCGCTCACAGCCGCCTGACGGATCTGCGCTTCGTTGAGGCGCCGATCGCCAGCCTTAGCGGTGTTGAAGACACGCTCTACCGTTGCGTCGTCGTGCGGCAGGCCCATGCCCTGCAGCACGGCCCGAATGCCGTTGCGGCCAGACAGCGTGGTGATGATGATCTCCTGCTCGCGCCCCACCCAAGCGGCCGGAACGCCAGAGTAGATGGCATCGACCACTGCGTTGCCGAACGGCCGAGCCTTGATCAAGGCGGCCGCATGCACACCCGTACCGGTACGGAAAGCGTCCGCGCCGACCACCGGGAACCCGATCGGAACCGGAACTCCCAATGACTGTGCGGCACCGTGCACGTATGCCGGCAGCGTGCTGAGATCGTTGTTGATCTCGCCACTCAGCCGCAGGTTGACGAGCAACGTGTCCATCGGACAGTTACCCGAGCGCTCGCCGATCCCCATGGCCGTTCCGTGGAGACGGTTCGCCCCAGCCGCGTAGGCAGCCAGTGCGTTCGCCACGGCGAGACCGCGATCGTTGTGGCCATGCCAGTCGATCTTGATCGTCGGACCCAACACCTGACGCACATAGCGCACCAGCTCGGCAGCCCCGTACGGATCGGCGTACCCGACCGTGTCGGACAGGCAGACCCGCGTGGCACCGTGCTCCACCGCCGCGCGGTAGATGGCGCTGATGTCGTCCGGATGCATCCGCGTGGTGTCTTCGGTCACGAACATCACGCGCAAGCCGTGACGGATCGCACAGTCGACCGCAGTGATGGTGGTCTGGAGCAGACGCTCCTTATCCCACCCTTCGACCACGCCACGGATGCGCGAGCCACCGAGGAACATGGCCGCTTCGATGGAGCGGCCGGTAGCCTGCTGCACCTCAGCGACCTTGTCGATCTCGGCAGGAACCGTGCGGCAGGCACAGTTCGCGTCGATCGGGAGCCGCTCGTTGACGATGGCACTCGCCAGCGCCAGTGATGCATTGTAGTGATCGACGCCGGAACCGGGCAGGCCGATGTCTGCGGCGTGGATGCCAAGCGGCACCAGCGAACGCAGGATGGCCAACCGGTCCTCGATCGGCGGCTGCACGACGGACGGGCTCTGCAGCCCATCCCGCAGCGTTTCGTCATCGAACTCGGGAGGCAGACGGATCGCAATACGCTCGCGGTGGTTCCAGTCGTACAAGTTGGCCTTAGGGTCAGTGTCAGGCATGATTATCGCCTCGGGGAACTAGGAGGAACATACCGCCAGATGACGGTAGCGGGCTTACTTAATCACGCTACTGTGGCAGTGTCAAAATGATTCCGCTTACCAGATGAGCGCATCCTCTGTGGTGGTAGTCACCAGACTTAGGTTTGACCCTAATATACTATGCTCTATGCTGAACGTAGCTATGGACAAACAACACCTACCCACAATGCAATCCTCAACTTCCTCTAGTACTGCCTGAGGGATTTAGCTTTTGAAATTCGCTACCTAACCCTCGGTGACACGAGGGTTTTTGTGTAGCCAGCTGAGGAGGTTGCACAACAGCTGGATTCCCTAGCTCGTGCAACACTCAGGAGAACATCATGGCCAAGATCGAACGGTGTCCGCAGCGTCCCGGCTCTATCCACATTCACAGTGACGTCGCTGGAAGGATCGTCTGTGTGGGTGGCAAGGATACGGCCGGTACCGCCATCCGGCATGGCGCGCGGATGGGATTGATTACCCAGCCGAACTACCTGCAGTTGCTGAGCCAGATTCAGCAGCGTCTGGATCTTCCGGAACAGGAGCTGCCGCAGCACCTGCAGATCGCCTGCCAGTACTCACACACCTATGTGCGTGGAATTCTCGACACGCTCGATGCCATCTGCGGTGGTTCGCCGCACCCGGAAGATGTACAGTAGGAGGAACCAAAAGCCCGGAAGGGTCAACTGATCCTTCCGGGCTGCTTCACGAGTATGCAGAATCCAAATTGATTACGCGCTAGCGTTTGGGGTTTTAGCTTTACGTTTACCGCGTTGCACAACTACCACAATCACAATTCCGATGACTACTAGCAAGGCTAAGATGACAAGAATATTTTTGATCAATAACACCGTGACCCACAAAATGATCCACGCGATGATTCCTAACAACGCAGCCACAAAACCGATCACCGCGTCAAAACCTTGATCCAAATGTTTACCTAAGAACGGAATGAATCGGAAGATATTGGTGAAATAGGTTAATGGGCTGGCTAATAACACCATCCCGATCACCATCAAGACTAATGATACAATCCGCAAACCCCATTTCATGGTAGCGTCTTGTTGTTCCATGTTCGCTAAGGTACCAGCATAATCTAAATTAGAGATGAGATATGGCTTACCATCAGCAGCACTACTGATACGTCCGTTCACTGCCGTTCCGGCTACTAACAAGCGCTGATTCGCGGGCAAGTACTGATAGCTCGTGCGTTGATCACCGACCTCCGGTTTGGATTGCCGCTCCACAACTGTGTATTGCGTAAGCGATTGTTCCCCAATCCATTGAGCGGCGTCCGGAATAATGGTATAGCTCCCAACCGTAAAATCTGCGTAGTCCTCCATACTACTGACCTGGCTCCAAGCATATTCGGCGATGCGATAACATTTTGAACAGTTCGTACCATCACGATCACATTCCGGATCAAGTTGCTGCACAATTTCGGCATTCGTTGGAACGGTACCGCATTGATCTTTTTCCGTCCGCTTATACTCTTCCACTTTTGCAGTGACATAGGCACAACTCTCGGCTTCCAATGCTGTGCTATTCGGACAGGCTAAGGTTTCCGTAGGAAGTGCTGGACCCTCGACAGCAATGTAGCCATCCACCGTGGTATCGGCTGATACTTGCTGGGCACTACCAAAATCATCCGCCGCATGCTGAGATTCCGCATACCAAACGGCTAAAGGCGATGCAATCACAATTAATCCTAGACCAACCAGAACTCCAACTAAACTAGAGAGCAGACCACCCTCTTTACGTACGGTAAAACGCTGATTTGGCAGACGATTGAATTCCATAGAGCTCGCTAAAGATTAATTATCAGCAGTATAGGCTGTGGATAAAGATTTGTAAAATGTCTAAAAGTTCCTAATTTTTGGCTTTTTTGACTCTTTTTTTCGCTAGATCCATGAAGATGCCAATCCCCTCCTTCTTGACTTTTCCCCTAATCTATGAGAGTATTCTTCTGCGTAAAATAGTCTACAAGAAGCGTCGTCGAACTTCAGCCAGCCTAACTTTACACATAAAACTAATTAAGCTCAGTCACAATTCTATGACAGGAACAATCAAAACTCTGACCGAGAAGGGATTTGGCTTCATCACAGTTGAAGGCCAGAAAGATATTTTCTTCCACTCTTCTGCTTTGGTCGGCGTATCCTTCGATCAATTGGCTGTTGGCAACACTGTTTCTTTCGAAACAGAAGATTCCGACAAAGGTCCTCGCGCTGTAAACGTACAGTTAGCGTAACCTGATCCCAAGATCAACAAACAATCCCGTCGCAAGACGGGATTTTTGTTTGTGGTAAAATTGTGCAAGCAGCGTTTTTCGGCTTCATCCGTTATCATAGGCAGACCGGTCTAAACAGTTTATTCAATCTATGGCAGCTAATTGTACGGAACTTTATCAGCAGCACTTTGATAGTGTCTATAATTACATCTACTTTCGGTTACGTTCCATACCCGAGACCGAAGATTTGGTTTCAGAGATTTTTCTGAAGGCGGTTGCCGCAGCCAATACCTACCACTGGCGCCCAGGTGCCAGCCAAAAAAGTTGGTTATTCAGCATCGTGCGCAACACCTTAATCGACCACTTCCGAAAACGTCGTCTCGATACAGTGGAATTAGAAACCATCGAGGTAAGCGACCAGACTAATCATCACAACCTTGGCACACGGATTGATCAGCAAGATCAATATCAACAGGTTCTGACCGCAATCGATCAACTCCCGGAACGACAACGTGAAATCGTGATTCTACACTATCAAGCTCAACTGTCTCATAAAGAGATTGCTAAACTCCTCGCCATTACACCCTCTGCGGTATCCGCGGCGCTGAGCAAAGCGACCCACCAGTTAACTAACCTTGTCTCGAAACCCTTATGACTTTTCTCCACACCCCAGCTCCCCAACGCCCCGGTTTTCGCAAGGAACTAGAGCAACAGGTACAAGCTGCCATCCATAACCAAACTCCTATGTCTGCCCGTAACACTTATCTCCCCTATGCCTTCGGCTTGCCATTAGTAGGCGCTGCCATTGTCGGTCTGGTCTTCACATTCACGCGCCACGCCCCTAACCAGCCTAGTCTCACTACCCTGACAGCCACTGAAGTTCAAGCCGCTGTCGTAAAATCCATAGACGAAACCTTTGCTGATCTACAAGCGGATACGATTATTTATCAACGTTTACGCAATATGGATTCTGGAAATCCGGTAGATGTTGCCAATGTGAACGCTAATGGAGCTAGTACTAGTTCTGACTATACAACTGAAAACTGGCAAACCGCATTAAACCGAATTACTATTAGTACCAATAATGATACGCAGTTAGTGAGCGGCTTCTTAAATGGCAGTGTCTCCGCTACTTCCAATCATACCTGCATCTACGATCCACGCGGCGTTACCTATGAAGGAGTGACTGGTGGTTATACGACCACGAGCCCGTTGGATTGTACAGATAACACTGTGAATGCCGCTGCCTTTGTCGCTGCAACCGTGACCGATTATCAACCCAACGCATTTCTGAACGCCGATGACTATCTAGTAGTACAATGGGATACCACGGAACCGTTAACCACTGATATTGAATTAGAAACGATCACTGTCACTGACGACGCTTTGATTCCAGAACGCCATCAAAATAGTTTGTTCTATTTGAACCCTACCACACCCAGTGGTGAGCCAATGGAACGTAGTGTGGCAGATGAGTTCGTAAACCAATCCAACGGCAGTCAGTATAAACAGAGTGTCTATATTCCTGATATCAATTACCTAAAACAATATGAATCGAGTGTAGCCGTTAAAGATATCTACTTCCAATTAAAGGCCAATGCTACTGCTTCAGCCGTCTATCACTATCATGTCGCTACTGGGGTAGTCAGCATCGCCAGTGCAGCTGAAGCAGCTGATCTGGCTGAACAAACTCAGCTATCGGAATTACAACAACAGGTGCAGTATGGCGGGATCGATGTAGCCGTAGAAAGCGCCAATCAACTGACGCATGTGGAAGAGAACGGTGTCTTAAAAAACTTCACTACCGATGACCAAGGATTATTGCATGCCACCTATGTGCTAGCAGAAGATGTTATGGGTAATGACTGGGCAATTAACGCTGGTAGTTACGACTTCGTGATTGATCCGTCAACCTCCCAGATCAAACAATGGTCACTGACCAATAGTTATGGTGTTAGTAGTACCATGGTGATTGAGGCCAACCAAAGACTTTCAGATAATCCCGCAGCCTTCTTCACGGAAAAACAGTTCAAAGCATTGCTTGCCGAACGCGGCGCGCAATTCTAGATCTCAGCACACCCTACACCAACAACACCCTACATACCTCAGGGTGTTTTGGTTTAATTAAAATTCAGTGAGGTGTAAACCATTACGTAGCTGCCATCTGCCAAGCGCTGCACCGCGGGATCAGCACCTTGAATACGCTGACCGGCTTCCATCGTCCAATCGCTACCGTCGGTAGATACGGCAGAAACTACTCCTCCCTTACCAGTCCCGTAAAAACGCAAACCCTCATCCGTTGTAATCACCTGTCCAAGAAAATCCATCGGTAACGTGATATTGTCTTGTAGAGTAAAGCTAGTGCCATCGGTGGAGGTGGAATGATAATTCTCATCACTGCCATCCTGCCAGGTATAGTGTTGCCAGGCACCATCAAAATAGACTACTGCAGGATCAAGCAAATTACTATCGGTCATCAACGCTGGCGTTGCATCCACTTGGAAGATTGAATCGATCTTATCATCTGGGGCAGTAGCAGTATACAAAGCAGCAGTTTTATTTCCTTGCGCATGATAAGTGAAATATAAGCGCAAACGTCCATCTGCTAACTGTACGAGCGTCGGATCCATTGGATGCTTTTTGCTATCTAATCCTGTGGGCAATCCTGCCAAGGCAACAGGTATCGTTGTACTCCAGTGAGTACCATTGTCATTCGAGACTGAGTAGGCAATTACATCAAATAACGACTCAGAGTCTGGAGAGAAATATTGATAGGTCAAAATGAGTGTCCCATCAGCTAAACGTAGTAAATTTGGTACACCAGCTTGTTCAAGTAATACTCCCCCCTGCTGAAAATTTAAGCCATCGGTTGAAGTAGCTATATGAATAGCTCCATCCCATGGTCCTTGGGTTGTGGGGTACCAATCCGTCACTTCGGCCTGATTGGACTCATTAGAGATCGTGACTTGAACATCATTGGGAGTAGTCGATGGATTAGTGCAACCTGCTCCCAACAAGAATAAACTAAGGATTAAACCTGCTGATAAAGATGTAGTATGTTTCATAGCCGTTATTATACGCCCATGTTAGAATAACGTCACTATGCGCGTATTGCGGAAACGGCTTTTCTGTTGAAGTCAATTAAACACTACCCAGTTAACGCCGTAGATATTTTCGAATCCACCACCGCTTCAACGGTGAAAGTGACAAGGTAGACAAAACATATCCAACCGGCGGAATAAGCGCATTCCACCAAAATTGAGCTACGCCGATTCGCCACATGAATATGGCCGCCACAATATAAATCAGTACTGCTAAACAGGCTATGCGCATCCAGCTAGTTTCCCAGGCTTTATCTGCTTCCACGCGTTGATTGCGTTGCTGAATTTCTTCTACAGATGTACTCATAAGGTCTTTCCTTTAATACGACAATAGTCTTCGTAACGTGTTAACTCATCCCCTGCCAATTGCATCCAGACCTTTTGATCTGAGACCTTTAATTGTTCTGGCGCTATGGTAGCCCCTAAAATAAAGCTTATTGCTACCCCCATTTCCTGATCATTTGGTTGCACGATTAATTGACCCGCTCCTGTGACCCGTTCCAGAGTAGTTGTTAACGATTTACCAGATGGAAAATTAATTTCTATAACTTGGCCAGGTAATAAAAGAGGCAGGGTCTCTCCAGATAACTGATGCAAAGACTCATTAGCTCGTTGGGCAATACGTTGCGCAATTGTAGTGGCGGCTGCAGCTAAAATATTTTCTGCATTAGTGGCAGCAAAGAATTCAGGGTGTTCAGTAAGTATTGGAAGGCGCTGAATAACATACTCACTAACATAGCCGCCTAAATCTACGGTTTTTCCAGAAGCAGCTGCCCGGGCCATTTCAAGCGCTCCAGAAGCAGCTCCAATTAAACGTTTATATAAATTTGGATCGGTCCGTTCAAACACGGGTTTTCCACGCTGCTGACGGCGCTCCCATTGAGTCCGATCTTGTGGCGATAATCGTTCAATCGACTGATTCCAGACCTGCTCGATCACTTGCAGGGCTTCGGGATGAATCGCTGATCTCTCTGGTTTAAAATGTTCCACCTGACTCATAAGGGTGCAGAGGTTGTGCATTTCATAGCCGTTATTATACGCCCATGTTAGAATAACGTCACTATGCGCGTACCCATTCGAAAACCCGGAAAATATACTCATATGCAGCTCGACCTCACCATGACGGAGTCGAAGTTGCGTACCCTCAAAGAAAAATTGCAGCATATTAAAACGGTCACGCTCATCAAAGCCATGCAAGAAACTAAGATGTACGGTGAGAATGGTGATTTCTCTGAGAACGCTGAATACCAAATTGCCAAAGGCCGCCTGCGGGGTTTGCTGCGTCAGATGGATGAACTTAACTATCAGATCAATCACGCGACGATTATCCAAACTACCACCGATACGAATACAGTGCAGATTGGCCACACAGTCACTTTACAGACGCCTGTTGGTGAAAAACAATTTCAGATTCTGGGTTCAACAGAAACCAATCCAAATGGTGGAGTAATCTCGTTTAAATCTCCACTCGGTGAAGCGCTATTAGGACAACCCGTTGGCAGCACCGTGACTGTGAAAGCCGGTGAACGAACGATTGAGTATAAGATTATAGCGATCAGCTAACTCTTGCGTTGATTGTGTAGCAACATCTCCACCGCTTGTTCCATTGAACCCGCTTCTTTGATCTCACCTGCATTTACAAAGAAAATGGTATCCGCGTCGGCAATTGTATTTAAGCGATGCGCGATCACAACCCGAGTGGTGTTTGCGGGCAGCTTGCGTAAGATTGCTTCCAACAGTTGCTCAGTCACCGTATCGATGTTTGCAGTCGCTTCATCTAAAATTAATAGATCAGGATTACGTAAAATCGCCCGCACAAAAGCGATTAACTGTTTTTGTCCTAAGCTCATCGCATCGCCGTTTGCCTCCACACGTGTATCAAGCCCTTCATTAAACTTGGCAATAATGGCATCTAAATTACGTTCTTGTAGTGCCTTACTCAAAACCGTATTATCCGCTGTGGCATACTCAGGATGACTGTAACGAATGTTGTCACCAACCGTACCTGTAAACAGATAAGGCTCCTGTAGAATAAAACCAATTTTTTGAGCACGTTCGGCTGGCGTGTAACTACGCAGATCCTTACCATCTAACTGAATGATCCCCTCGGTTGGGTCAAACAAGCGTGCCATCAAAGAAGCTGTAGTGGTTTTACCACCACCGGTTGGCCCCACTAAGGCGTAGGTTTTGCCGTGCTCCAATTTAAAGTTAATTTTTTTCAAAATGACTGCATCTTCCGCGTACTGGAAAGAGACTTGCTTGAATTCAACTAGGGGCGGCAAGGTCGCTACCTTAGACGCAGCGTCTGTCGGTGATGCTGGTTGTGGCAATACCACTAAATCTGGATCTAGCGTTAGAATGGCATGAATACGATCCCAACCTGCCAATGCCACTTGGAACGTTGTCCATAATGCCGCCATTTGACGCAACGGATCATAAAAGCGCGTAATGTAAGTCAAGAAACTGATGATCAGTCCAAAGGTAAACAGGCCTAATGTAATGAGGTGAAATCCATATAACAAAACAATCAAGATGGCCAGGTTGGCCCCTAATCCATAAATGGGAGTAAAGGTGTTATTGGCAATTCCAGCGCGGACAGCGGTTTTGTAATTAATCGCATTGGTTGCTTCAAAGGATTTACGAAAAAAATCACGCCGATTAAACGCTACTACTACCTTAAAGTTATTTAAACTTTCCTGAATCTCTGCACTCATCCCCCCTACGCTCGTCATGTTGATACTGTTTTGACGCTTCACCCAAGGACCCAATAGTTTGGTAATGATTAAGATCCCCAGTGCTGGCCCCAACGCCGCTAAACCGAGTCGAGGATTAATCAAAATGAGTGCAATGCCAGAGCCAATAATCATAAAGATATTGCCGATAAATTGCATCAATGATTGGGAGAAGAATTGACCGAGTTTATCGGTATCATTATTAATGCGCGAAATGAGATCGCCCGCTTTATTCTGTTGAAAAAAAGTCAGTGGTAAGGCTTGCAGTTTCTCAAAGACCAGATTACGTAAGCGTGATAAGACACGCTGACCCACACCACCCATTAAGCGCGTCTGACCATAGGTAGAAAATAGCGCTACGCTATAAATCAGGAGTAGCCAACCCGTATTCACTAATACCCCATGGTAATCTCCGTTCTGAATATAATCATCCACGGTATGTCCAACAATCACTGGCCCAACTAAATTTAAAGTCGAATTCAGAATAATCGCGCCAGCCGCATACCACAATTGCCGTCGCTCACCCGCTAACAGTGGCGACAGATTTTTTACCGCCGTCCACAGACCACTGCTCGGCTGTGTGGCTTTGGCATCCGTATTCAAACGATAATCATTCATAGGCGTGCATACTTTGCTGAGATTCAAATATCTGTACGTATTCCGGAGATGTCGCGAGCAACTCTGTATGTGTTCCCTTCCCCAAGATCTCCCCTTCCATTAAGACCACAATTTGATCATAGGCCTCCACCGATGAGATCTTTTGTGTCACTGACACTAATGTCAAATTTGGATACAGCCGGGTAATGTTCGCTAAGATATTTGCCTCAGTTTGAGCATCGACACGTGCAGTGAAATCGTCTAATAACAAGATCCGCGGATTCAAGGCTAAGGCGCGAGCTAACATGATGCGTTGTTTTTGTCCGCCGGATAGTGTGCTACCCCGTTCAGATACGATGGTATTGAGGCCATCTGGTAGTGCAGCAATAAAATCAGTCAGCTCGGCTGCAGTGATGGCGCGCTCTAAATCCGCTTCTGTCACGGTGTCGCTAAAACCAATATTTTCGCGCAACGGTAAATTGAACAAGATGCTATCTTGAAAGACAAACCCGATCTGGCGATGCAAAGCAGTTTTGGCATAGCTTTGGAGCGGTTGGCCATCAAAGGTAATCTCTCCGGTTTGTGGCACGATTAAGCCGGTTAGTAGGTGTAGTAGTTGGGTTTTGCCGGCAGCGGTTGGGCCAATGATCGCCGTACGTGTACCGGCTGGAATGGTTAAATCTACATGGCTAAGCGCGGGTTTGTCTCCATAGCTGATCGAGACATCATGAAAGGCAATATCACCACGCAGCGTGACATCCCGTGTGCCGATCTCCTCCTGCTCTGCACTTTTTAAGACATCGACAATACGACCATACGACGCCGTTGCTTGAGCGATGATATTGCTCATGAAGCCGATCACAAAAATCGGAAAAATTAGTGTGCTCAGATAACTATTAAATGCAGCAAAATCTCCCAAGGTCATGGAACCATTAATCACATAGTGTCCACCCAACGCTAGAATAATCACTGTCGCCATACTGGCCACAAAGGTAATAATCGGCAACATGGCAGCAAACATCTTTAAAATTTGTAATCCAAGATCTTTGGCTTTATTGCTGGCCTCAAGAAATTTTAGATACTCGGGTTGCTGTGAATTCAAAATACGAATCAATCCAGCCCCCAGAATACTTTCATTAATCACCTTATTCAACCAGTCGATTACGGCACGCGTTTGGACAAATAATTTACGTACTCTGCTCAAGACGAAGAAAAACACACCACCAATTATCGGTAAAATAGTTAAGACCGCTAAAGCGAGTTTCCAGTTAATCAATAATAATAAGATACTGGCGCCCACAATCGTCACTACCGAGGCAACGATCGACACAATGGCCTGGGCCACAAACAACTTCACGGCATCAATGTCGGAAGTCAGATTCGTCAATAACTTAGCTGGTGTAAGAGTTTGGATGCTGGAATAACTTTGGCGAGAAATTTTAGCGGCTAACTCTTGTCGTAGATCTTTACCAATCCGCTCGGATGTAACGGTTTGCAAGACAGTTTGCAAATAGTTTAAACCGAAGATGCCCAGCATAATAGCCAGGAAGACAACAGTCATTTGGGTACTGTTAAAATTGCCTTGAATAAAGGTATCAATCGAGTGAGAGATCACCTTAGGCACTGTAAGAGTCAATAGATTAATACCGAGTGCGACTACAATTAAAAAAAGTACCGCTCCTTTATAGGGCTTTAACACAATGAAGATACTTGGTCCGGTTGGTTTTTTTGCCATAGTTGCGAGGATTACTCACCGAGGAGAGATTCTATCAAAAAAACCGTAGATGATCAACCAATGGCCACCGCATACGCGACTGGTCTGTACACCTCTACTCTCTTCTCAAGATGGTTAGAGTTTGCCGATCTGATAGTTGGCTAACATCGCCTTGGCAGCAGCCGAATGCATTCGACCCATTCCGGTTGTACCCGTGAAGAGGCCTGTGGCGTCTACCCCACAACCTGCCAACAGCTGTTGGCCACCTGGGTGATTAGGAATATAGCTAGTCACATCGTAAACTTTCTGATCAATAATCAGCCAACAATCCGCAGATTTGTTATGCGCAGCTACATCCGTGGCTGTATACACTGTCGTAGTGTCAATATTAGCATTAGATTTGAGCGTGGCCGCAGTGCCGCAACCGGCTAACAAGGTAATGACTGCCAAACTAGCTACTAGACTTCTTTTAGACATAGTGGGTAATTAGTAATAATTTAAGAATAGTATTTCGCATTTTACGTGAATTCAAGGTGAAGTCAACGACTATGATTGTTTGCTCTTGGCTTGGCGACGAACCGGTTGAACGCGCCGTTTACTACGCTTAGCAATTTGAACCGATTGGTTCATCCAGGTAATGAGCTCCGCTTTATTTTCTAAAACCTCTTCCGGCACCAACCAGTACTGCATGGTCATTGGCTGTTTGCCTTTATAATAAATAAAGGGCTGGCTCTTGGCCTGCTCATATTGAGCCCGATTTGAATCATCCACTTTGAAGTAGAGTTGATCCTCAGCAATTAACCCGAAAAATACTCCCGCTTGGTAGATGCCGTATCCGCCAAACATGGCGCGAGACGACACCTCCGGAATACCGGCGAAGATGTCAGTCATGATGTACTGATGATACGAAGAGTTCGGCATGCTTACTTATTCTGGCAATGCACTCACGTAGACCATCAGATAGCGGCCATCAGACAATTGTGCTACCGAGAGGTCCTGAATATAGCCTGTGTTTAGAGTGGCGGCATCATCGCCTTCGATTGCAATCTCACTACTTACCCAGTGTACCGCATCGGTCGAGGTAAATGAGCGAATATTTTTTTCTGGTCCATTAAACGCAAAGATACGCACTTGATCAGCAGATACAATCGGATTGGAGGCAATATAATGATCCAAGGGCAATTCGAGTTGTGGTGGTGTTGTTAAGTTAAAGGTCAGGCCATCTTCTGAAGTGGCGTGTAGTTGGCCCTCCACTTTTTCTTGTAGGACAAACATGTGCCAGAGGCCGTTGTAGAAAAAGGTAGTTGAATCAATGACATCACCAATGACTTCTAATGATTCTCCTTGGTAGGTAAAGGTATAACCATCAGGGCTAGTGGCATACACAATGCCCAAACGACCACTTTGCAAAGTGGATGTGTAATATAAGCGATAGGTTCCATCTGGTAACAAAATAACATCCGGATCGCTCGGGTCACGTGGTTGTGGAAAGTTGAGATAAGTCAAGGTATGAAATGTCCAGCTGGCACCTTGATCCGTGGAAGCAGCCAT
>CAYLOJ010000020.1:0-3239 GCA_964385285.1 uncultured Gammaproteobacteria bacterium | reverse complement strand
CTAGTATTGGTATTCAGCAATTCAGCTGTTTGACTTGTATCCGCACAACCGGATAACACTAATCCGCAACTAATGGCCGCACTAAGTAGAATTCTAAATTTCATATAAAACTATAGTTTGTAATCTATTCAGATTAGCATAATCGGCGGTTCAAGTCAGCTTGCAAAAATCAGTGGTCGGAGTACAGTGTTGGCGCATCCAACGTGGAGGGGTGATGCAAATAAAACGGTATGGCGATCTCAAGATCGGTAATCGCTTCCAGTTCATGCCGACCGAAACTCGGGACGACATCGAGCCTGAGGCTACATACACAGTTGTCGAGCCCAAAACGCCGGGCTCAGCACCTGAAGCGCGGATCTCGCTCTGCCGCCCACGGGTGTTCGTGCCTGCTCACATGCAGGTGATTCTCATCAGCAGTGATTAGGCAGCAACAGTTACGCCTCGGAACAGCGTGACTTCACACTCAAGGAGGATCGAGCCTGTTCCACTCGATCTCTATAGTTATAAGTGAATTGTAATTAGAGAGATCGACTTTTTTTCAACGTCATCGCTAGACTTGCTCCACACACCACAATTACACAGGCGTAGGCAGTCCAAACAATGATTTGAATATCTGGAAAGTTTAATGCAATGCCGATCACAGCCCAAACGATCACACCTGCAAACACATAGTCACGACGCAAAATCAGCATGGCCAGGGTCAGTACCGTAGCAATGATCAGTAGCAACATTGACCAGATCTCCGGTGCAATGCCAAAGCCATTCCAATGATGTACGGTTAAAGCGCCCGCGATATTTGCGATGGTGGCAACGCTAATCCAACCCAGGTAGAGACTAAACGGGAAATGAGTAAATGCGTACTGCGACCAACTCACGCGTTGTCGCCCAATATCTAAACGTAGGTAGATGAGAATCAACGTGACCAAGATCACGAGCATTAACACAACGCTCAAGGCAACATACTGATAATGCCATAACAAAATCCAACCCGCATTCGCCAATGCGTTGATCACAAACAACCAACTGATCCCCTGCAACGCTTGTTGGTTACGTGCCAGCGGTAGCGCTTGGTAAACAGCATAGCCAGTTAACGCTAGATAGATCAACGACCAGATGCTAAAGACATAACCGGCTGGTACAAACAAGGATGGAATCGCATCAGATAACGCCTTGGTGCTGATATTGTTAATGGGTAGTACTACCGCCAGTGTGTTGAGCACTAACATCACAATGAGAGCTAAGACGACACTGACCCTTTTAAACATGGCCATAGATCTTTGGTTTTTAATAGTTGTGCTATAGCCATACTATATCACACAAACGCATTATAGAAACGATCACACTACACACAATTCATTCTGTGCACTGTGATCGAGTGGAGCAGGCCTCGATCCTCCTTTGGTTTAAGTTGATACTAGCAACTGCTCCGAACCCCTGCTGCGGAAGGTTCTTGCTAGTATGGAAGCTCAGCGCCTACAGGCTGCCCGTGTCGGACGTCAGCGTCGTGGTGACGCAGTTCATCTCGAGCGGATCGCTCGTAGGCGCGCAGTCGATCGCGCTGATGTCCGTACCGACGGAGAAGAAGTACTCGCCCGTCTGCATGGTGGTGGAGGCGTTCTGACCGGTGCACGACTCGTCGTGCCACCACAGAGTGGTGACATTCCAGTTCTCGTACGCCAGCCAGTCAGCCGAGTCGACCAACCACGTGACACTCGCGTAGTCCTCGAGGGTGTTCTCGCTGACCACGTCGCCCACCAGGTTGTGCACGGCGTCCGACCCGTACGTGAACTCCTCGCGGGAGTGCTCGTTGTAGCCGCCGCCGAGGACCCCCTTGGCGCACTGGTAGTCGTCGGTGAACACCGGGTTGACGGTGATGGCGACGGGCTCCTGCACGGCGTAGGGCTCGCAGGCAACGAGGGACGCGGCGATCATGGTGGACAGAACGGACTGCTTGCTGAACATGGCTTTTTAGGCCCTTTCACGTTCCACTACTGGTTGGTTTGATCCAGTTAAAGTTGAACGCGGCCACATTTAAGCGGGTCGTGATGGTTCTGTCAAGCCGTCTCCCCTTACTGCAAAGTATGGTATAGTGCTGGTATGAAAAAAACTACTGCCACAACCGTCGCCGGTTATAATGCCCTGATGAAGGGTGATGCTAAAAAATTATCTGCGCTCTTACGCGCTGAGATCGATAAAGCCTTACCCAAAGCTAAAACTACCAGCAAAATCTGGCATGGCAGTCCGGTCTGGTTTATTGATGGGAATCCTGTAGTGAGCTATACCCTGCGCAAAGCGGGCGATCTGAATGTGATGTTCTTTAGTGGCCAATCTTTTAAACATAAAGGTCTAACTAAAGAAGGTTCGTTTAAAGCCGCAGAGATTCGCTATCAAACCGTTGCCGATGTGATGTTAGCTGATCTGCGCAAATGGCTGAAAGAATCCAAAACGATTCAGTGGGACTATAAAAATATTGTGAAGAACAGAGGCCTGCTGAAGAAAATCTAATTACAACTGTTTCAACTGTCCTGTAATTGTTGAGAATGTGACACTGCTGCGGAGCTCAGCAAGCGACAGATGCCAATCGTAACATTAACTAGATTGATAGCGTAACTGCTCTAAATTTAACTCCCCTCTGTTAGCATAAAATACAAAACGTTCGATATCACCTTTCGGCATGTGTTGATGCGGCACGGCCTCGACTGGACAATGCCTGATAGATTCCACTACTTGCTGCAATGTAATAATGGGGACTTGCGCAGCAAATTCAGGCCAGTAGGCTACTGCCTGCTCATAGTAATAATCAGGCTCGTCATCCACAATTAACATGGTTGGCATCCCCACCTCCTTTGTATCCAAACAAACCTCAAAATATGGTCCTGGCGTTACTTCCTCAGGCGGAACTACACGATGCGACAGTAACTCCAAAATCGTAGCTAGGGCAGCATGCTGAGTGAACTCGGCAGTAGATAGTGGTTGTTCACGCCCCTTATATAACTGACGTAGTGGCGTATCTAAGGCGTGTTCGTATAGCGTGCCCAATGCCACCTCACCTTGAACGCAGATGGTATGTGCGGCAGTCAGGCGGTCCTCTGGAAATACAAAAATGTCAGGATTTCCACCTTTGGGATCAATCGTGAAGCCATCATATACCTCACCACAGGTTGCAAACACCCCTTTCATACCTATGTGCAACTCAAATTCACCTGTTCCAACATTAGTGCGACCGTGCTCTTCTGGGC
>CAYLOJ010000019.1:4703-22647 GCA_964385285.1 uncultured Gammaproteobacteria bacterium | reverse complement strand
GTCGAACTCGGTTTCGGTGTCGTCGATGTAGTCGGAGTAGTTGGCGCAGTCGACCACCTCACTCGGGAAATGATAGGTTCCATCACTATCGATCTTGAACAGACCGCCGTTGTATGCGTAAGGATTAACGGGAGTGCCGTTGTACTGCACCTCGTAATGGAGATGATATCCCACCCCAGGCAAACACTGCAGATCAGTATTGGTAGTATAACCAGTATTGCTGGTCTCACCCACCTTCTGACCTGCATTAACAGGATCGCCAGTATTCAAGGGAATCGAATTGGCAAGGAGGTGCGCGTAACGGATAGTGTAGCTACCGTAGGAGATGAGGATGTTGTTACCGAATCCGGAGCAGGACTTGGTATACTCATCTTCCTTGACAGAGACGACAGTACCAGTGACCGAGGAATAGACGGGAGTCCCCTGAGGACACGCATAGTCCACACCCTTGTGACCCGGGTACGAATCTTCGAGCGCCCAGTAGTTACTGTAAGCAGAGGTGGAGGCGAAGGGGAACACAAATTCCCCAGCGTACGAATGGTTGATGCAGATGAACTGAGCGATCATAGCGACCAGAAGGAAGCGAATGTACCGTTCCATGACGACCTCAATTTGTGAAGGAGCGATTCTAGTATAGGAGAATTCCTAGACTAGCTACTGTCTCGGAACAGTTATTATTCAGAGACAGTGAGCCAGTACGGGAATTAAATAGTCAAAGTATTCACCATTACTTCAAGAATTTGATCTATTTCCTTTTCCCCATAAATTCTAATATTCTGATTGGAGTTGAACTTTGGAAGTAAGTATTCAATATACAGTTCATTTTCTCCACCTAAACTGACTACATTTTCATCTAACCTAACGCCTTGAATGTTATTTGCAGTAGTGACTTTTGTAGTAATAATATCGGCAGTAGTATCATTTTTTAGCGCATTATTAACATCTGCCTCTGACTGAGTTAGATCTAAACTGGCAAAAGATATTGTATTGCCGTCTGACGGACCATTAAACTTGTAATCCAAAGTCTCAACTTTAATAACAGCAGTTAATTGATTACCATTTCTAGAGCTATCATTATCAAAAGCAATTTGTATTACTGAACCAGTTTGATAAT
The DNA here is from genome assembly GCA_964385285.1 of uncultured Gammaproteobacteria bacterium. Taxonomy (GTDB): domain Bacteria; phylum Patescibacteriota; class Patescibacteriia; order UBA9570; family UBA9570; genus UBA9570. The sequence continues at coordinate 21,533 of CAYLOJ010000019.1, read as the reverse complement.
CACCAGGTCCTCGGGTTGTAATGACAGTACCACCCCATTCACTTGGATACTTAAAACTAAACCCATACTCATCATTCATATAAGTCAGCCAATCAGAAGTATCTACATCACTACTAACTTCTGTATTTGTATTTTCATTTACCACAACATTCGTATTAGCTACGTTTGTATTGACTGCGGCATTTGTATTTGTAGCTGGAGTGGAACTGCAACCTGCTAACAGCACCAAACTGGCAGTGATAGTAGAGATTGAAGTGATCTGTAATAGTTTCATAAGGTTTTATTAAATAAAATAATTAAGATTTTTTCACTGTCCACTTTTTTAAAACCGCTTCACTCACATAGATCACCACACCCACAAACATCACTGAGGTAACCAACTGCAACAATGGGGAATAATTCTGCAGAGGATGGAACACGATGTACAACACCATACACAAACTGAGTACGGTGCGAATCAAATTAGCTTGTGCAGCACGTTCATTTTTAAAACCGGCGGTACGTTGGTAAGAGAAATATTGTAATGGCAAGCTAATGAGCAAGACTAAAATCAACCAGCCAGTTGAGTTTACGATATCCATATGTTGATCTTTAGTTAGTGAATGAGCTGTGGGGAGAACGTACTAATTGTAGCACGCTCTCCCCAGTAGTTCAGCCTACGGATGACTCACGGTCACCTGAGTGTTCCACTGAATGTTCAGGCAGAACCCGCCGTAGTGCGCGTCGTAGTAGCTGGCGAGGCCGGCCAACAAGGCGAGCACACCGCCCGGGATCGTGCCGATGCCGCTGAGGGTCAGCGAGGCGGAACCGACGGTCATCTTCGCGATCATCGCATCGGAGTCGGAGCCGGTGTAGCAGCGCTGGTAGCCCCACCAGTACCACCCACTGTAGGTGGACGGCGGCGGGGCGGAACCGCTGGACGACTGGGTCTGATCGCGGACGTACTGGTTCACAAGCGCGATCCCCTCCAGCAGGCCGTCGATAGTGACCGTGTCCGGCGTCTCGGGGGCGTTGCGCTCGTAGTGCGCCACCACTTCGGGGTAGGTCTGCTCGATGACCCAGAAGAAGTTGTCGCGATCGAAGGTGTACGTCTGGTCCATGTTGGCCACGACGAACGAGCTCATTGCCTCCACCCAGAACTCGAAGCGCTCACCAGACTCGATCTGCTCCTGGAGCGCGGGATCGAGTGAGTTTGCGGTGTCGACCTCCGTGGGATCGTACGACGACGTACCGTTGTAGTGCGTGTTGGGGAACGGGCTGCAGGCCGCGAGGGCGAACAGCAAGGTCAAGGAACGGGTGATCATCACTTCTCCAGAGCTGAAACATGCACACTCTCCTCTACTCCGGAAACCGGAATACAGGAGAAGTGTCCTGGTAGTGTCCCAGGATCCAATTCACTTCAGCTAGTAAATGAATTAAATCCTGTAGCACTTATCCTGTCATCAACCAGGGCGCTTTCGCTGCCCACCGTTTTCCAATGAAGGAACCATTAGAGTAACGGTGGGTACATTCTCACTTCAACACTTCGGTAGTCGTGATTGGGCGTCCAAGGGCAACCACGTACGGTGAGGCGGAGGTGAACAAATGTGCAGCGAAAGTCTGTAACTAGTGTAAACAAAGCTAAAATTTGCACAAGTAAATTCACGCGACGGCGCAGTGCCATTTTTGAGCACTTTAATCAATAAATACAGGCTAAGTCTGCTTGTGGATAAAAAAACACGCGACGGCGCTGACTCTTGCCAACTTTCAAAAAAGGGTGCAGGATGCCCACATGAAAGTGTTAGTACTCTACACAGGAGGGTTGCCATTAGAGGGCACGTTCCTTGCTAAAGAGGCGGAAATCAAATTACAAACCTACTTAGAGCTACAACTCGTAGCACAAGTAGATATTCATATTTTAAATCATGTTGCCGGGGCAGATGTCTCTTACAGTTTAGCTGCTGATATTGGCCAAGCCGTGATTAGCAACTACGACAACTATGATGGTTTTGTAGTTATCCATAGTATTGATAATGCCATCTATACTGCCAACCTATTAGCCTATCAACTTACTAATCTCGGAAAGCCCATTATTTTCACTGGCACTACCTTATCGGAAAACTTCTTTAATTTCCCCGGTAATTTTTCCAGTGAAGAGCAGATGGCATATCGCGAGATGAGTCTACGCACGAGCTTGGTGACATCTGTTCAACTGGCCACCCTTAATTGTCGTGGTGTGATTTTAGGATACGGTCCACACATTGTGCAGGCGGTACGCGCGCAAGAAGTGAGTGGCATGGATCAAGCAGGCTTTACGGCTTGGCCAGACGGTGAAATTGCGACGGTACGGTTTGGTATTGAACTGAACGCTCATACTCCACCACGCCATCATGGTAAACCCGAATTTAATCCTCGCTATTCAACTAAAATTGTTGTCCTACAGCGACAACCCGATTTTGCCATTCCCACTCTGCCAGATAATACAGCCGCACTACTCTTCCCAGCCCACCAGGAGCAGGCACTCCCAAGTCAGCTTGAATATCCTAGTGGTCGCTTGATTGTCGTGGTTGGTAATACCATCAAAAAACGATTGCCCCCAGAGGTATTGTTATTGCCAGCATTACCATTGATTACTGTGCAGATGAAATTGATGACAGGAGTCGGACGCACCAATACACTGCTGGAGTTGAAACAATACATGGAAACGAATCAAGCGAGTGAATTCGGGGTACTCAAACCGTTATGAACATCTACCTCCTCAATAAAGCTCCAACCGATATTGGTAGCATTCTCACGGAAGCGAATGTGAAAGTATGGACGGATATGACTCATATCCCTGATGCAACGATGCACAGTTTTTCATTAAACGCATTGGAACGCGTAGATGCAATCATTCTAGAAATCTCCTACCCGGCTGATGAACTGCACTATATTTTAGCGCAGGCTATTGTATTACAACGCCCGACACTCTGTTTATATCCTAAAAATCGTGAGCCCCGCGATATGTTGATGCATCTCCAGAAACCGAATGTTCCTAAAACTGTCCAACCACGCAGTTATACAAGTACCACACTCAAAGATGTGCTAAACAAATTCCTACAGTCGATTGATCGCAATGTCAAATTAGAAGACACCCCTAACATAAAATTTACTTTGCGGCTCACTCCAGCTATTGAGCATTACCTCGATTGGTTAGGCCAATATCGAGAGATCAATAAAGCAGATTATATTCGGAAATTAATTAAAGAAGATGCCGATAAGAATAGTGACTACCAAAAACTTTTATAGATGGTGTAAAAAATGTGTAAAACTAGACTCTTGACGGAGTATAAAAATTTGTTAAAGTTAAATTAGAAAAATTGAGGCGTCCAACCTCAGATCGAAACGAAGCTCTACTCTCCTCGCAACATGATGTTGTCGGGCCAGCAGAATCACTTCCTTCCATCTATGGACACCTCAGTTTTTTTATAGTGACGTCTCTCTGGTAGTAAAACAGTTTCTACTGGGCAGCCCGCCGCTAGCTACGGACACAAGCATTGGTCTTGGCCTGTAGTGCCTACACAATTTAGCGGTGTTACACACTCTTAGGTGGCGCTCTTTTCCTAAGTAGTAAAGTTAACCTCTTTACCCCTCCGTGTAACACTGCGCTGTATTCCTAGCAGTAAGCTTCTGACTAACTAAGCAGGAGCTTACTGTCCGGAATCATCGATGTCTAACGCGTTATCCATCATCTCTGTCAGTACTATCTCATTACTTAAAGTAACTAGAATTCGTTATGGATTTGAATCGCGTTACGCTCATTGGTCATTTATCCACTGAGCCTGAACAAAAACAAACTGCGGCTGGCCGAAGTGTCACTCGCACGAACATCGCCACTAATTTTGTCTGGAAAGATAAATCAGGCGAACAGAAAGAAAAAGTTGATTTTCATACCATTGTGGCTTGGAACAAATTAGGTGATCGTTTACAGCAATACCTCAAAAAAGGTGATCGCGTGTATATCGAAGGTCGTTTAGATCACCATTCTTATGAAAAGGATGGCGTCACTAAGTACGTCACCGATGTGATCGCTGAGAAGATGATTATGCTCGGCAAAAGCAAACGCGAAGTGGTTGCTGAAGAAACCGTCGTTGAGCCGATCACAGAACCCTTCTAGCCTGCCTCGCTCCTCCCCTTCTCCTCATGAAGGAGAAGGGGTTGGGGGTTGAGGTCTGGGGTTTTGACTACCTCCTTGTATAGCACTACAATTACTCTCCAACTCTATGAAACAAGATATCGAACCCACAATTCAAGACGTCTTAGTAGCAGTGAATACCTTTGCCACGACTGTAGATGAACGTCTGACGAATATCGAGACCACTATGGTCACTAAGGATGAATTTTACCGTGAACTTGATCAGATTCGTGGTCGTTTAGCTCAAACGGTTACTAAAGATTATCTCGATGACAAATTAGCAGATCTGCGATCTGAATTTGTCATCAGATTGCGCCATCGCCCTAAGCTGGCAAAATAATCTCTCGAATACTCTTCACCGGCTCCCCTAGCCACTTGGCTCCGTTGGCTGTGATCTCTACCATATCTTCTAACCGAATACCACCCCAACCAGCTTCGTAGACACCAGGCTCATCGGTAATGACTTCACCTTTTTGAATTAACCGTCTTCCTTTCGCAGATGGTGTCATGAACGGTGGCTGATGTATGGCACGTCCAACACCATGGCCGAGGCTATGGATGAATAGTTTATGTAAATTAAGTGAGCGTAAATAATCCCGAGCAGCCGCATCGACTTGATTACCCGAATTGCCAGGCAACATCTGTTTGAACGCGAGCTGTTGAGCCTTGACGACAGCATTAAACCGTTCGGTAAATAAGGCAGTAGGTTTACCTAAGTGATAGGTGCGTGTGACATCACCACGCATCTGTTTGAAGACACCACCAGCATCCACTTTGACCAACTCTCCTACTTTTAATACGCGATCGGTACATTTATGATGTGGTTCTGCAGCGCTGGAACCAAAAGCGGCAATCACAGGAAAGGCGCGTTGTTGGGATCCAGCTTCTTGCAGCAACCGACCCATCCGCCAAGCTAATTGACGCTCGGTAACCCCAGCCACAATATACTGCGGCAATTGTGCGAAGGCAGCATAGGTAATCTGCGCAACCTTGCGACAAGCCGCTAAATCGTAAGCCGTGGATTTAAGACTTACTCCACTTGCCATACTGGCGCACTAACACAGCATCCGCGATACTGGGATCTTCTAAGCAGGTTTTTACCACCTTCTCTAAGCGCGAGATCTGAGAACCTTTCAATAAGACAATATCATTGGGTTGCAACATCGGTGGCACATTGGCAGCTGCGGCATTGGCATCGGCATAATGAAACGTCATGGCAGCTGGGAAACCGTGCTCAATCGCTGCTTCCGCAATGACTTCGGCTTCTTCATTCACCGTAACCAAAATATCAATCTCTAAATTCGCTAAAAATTTTCCTAGCGCGCTGTGTGAACGTCTGGTAGCTGCACCCAACTCTGCCATTACTCCCAACACGGCAATTCGTCGACCAGGAGTTTTCATTTCATTTAGAATCGTTAAGGCTTCACGCGCAGCGGCGGGTGAAGAATTATAGGTATCATCAATTAACACCGTATGTTGTTTACCGGGTAGTAATCGTAAACGCCCATTCGGACCCTGATACTCTTGGAGCGCTGCGATGATATCCACTAAATTCATCTTTAATTGCAATCCACACGCCATCGCAAAGAGCGCACTATACACAGTGGGCATTCCAACTGCTCCAGGAATAAATACTGGTACGATACTACCTTGGTAACGGATCTTAAAACGCAAGCCAGAAGCCGCAGGTTCGTATGCTAATTTCATCGGATCTTTAGCATAATCAATATCAAACGCCGTTAAGTCTGCATCAGTTTTGGTCGAGATGCTAAATACTTTAGATTTTAATTTAGGCAGCGCCTCCACCACAAAACTTTCATCTAGGTTCGCAATCGCAATATCTTGTCTGCCCAAGTGCTTCAGCATGATCAATTTCTCGTTGGCCAACTGCTCCACATCTTTAAAATGTTCCAAATGCGAAGGAGTATCCGAGATCATTGTGAGCATACCGATATGGGCAGGAGCCAGATCTGTCAGGTACTTGATATCCCCTGGCTTATCAGCACCCATCTCCAACACTAAAACTTTAGGGTATGGTAGTGGCCACAAACTATAAGCCAGTGCCTTGAGTACAATCCCCAACCACTTCAATGGGTTGCGCCCTCCGGTTGCACTACCAATGACGGTGAGTGGTAAGCCGATCTCATTATTGTAATTCTCCAAGGTGCGGCGAACCGTATATTTGCTTTTCAGCACGGCATAGACTGCCTCTTTGGTTGAGGTTTTGCCAACACTGCCTGTCACCGCCAACACAATGGGACGTTGGCGCTGTAAGACCCATTTTGCTAAATGATGCAGCATGGTTTGTAACCATCGTTTGAACAGGTGCATATTATTCCTCCCGATCCGGTGGGATCCGATAATAATTGATCAAATCCTGAGCAATCTCCCCCCATAACGGCACTACGGAACCTTCTGCATACTGACTCTGTGGTTCATTCATCTTAATCAACATAACAAATTTAGGATCCGATACTGGGCCGTATCCAACCATCGTATCATTATGACGACTGGCATCATATTTGCCATTACTATTCACTACCAAGGCAGTACCTGTTTTGCCAGCTAAGTAATAATTCGGAATCATCTGATGAATACGATGCGCCGTACCGGTATCAATCACATTGACCAACATCGCAGTAAGGGTACGCGCCGTATCGGGGCTAATCGCCTGTCGCACCTCCACTGGTTCTGTAGGAATTTCAGCACCACTGCTGACGATGCGCTTCTCAACCAAATAAGGTTTCATCAACATCCCTTGGTTAGCAATTGCCGCAAACGCATTAACCATCTGTAGGGGCGTGGTAGTGATGCCATGACCAAATGAACCAGTATAACTATAGACATCTTTCAAACTATCTAACGAACTAATATCACCGGCTTGCTCACTGGGTAGCTCAATGCCCGTGGGTTCGCCAAAGCCAAAACTATGCACGTAATTTTTAAAGGCTTCATTCCCCGTTTGCTGCACCACAAAGATTGTTCCTAAGTTCAAAGATTTTTCTAGCACCACTTTCATGTCTTGTGTGCCATAGGCTCGGCCATCAAAGTTTGTAATCGGATATCCAGCAACTTTCACCTCTCCTGTATCATTGTAAGTTGTATTTGGCGTGACTGATCCCGTATCCAAGCCAGCGGCCATGGTGACCGCCTTAAATACTGAACCGGGTTCATAGGCATCACTCACCGCAGAATTGGCAAACACATCAATCGATTCGACCTCATTGTAGGTATTAGGGTCATAACTGGGATAATTACACATAGCAATAATCGCACCAGTCTTGGGCTCCATGATAATTAAACTACTTTCTTTTGCAGATAGACGCTCGGTTTCTTTTTTTAACTGTGTGCATGCAGTGTACTGAACATTTTTATCGATGGTTAATACTAGATCGTCACCATCCACCGCTTCCTGAATAAAATTATCCCCGATAGTAAGGAATCGACCTAGGGCATCTTTTTCACCAGAGATATAACCCACCTGGCCAGATAATTCTTTGTCATAGTAACCTTCTAAACCGTACTGCCCAATTTTATCGGTATCCGAATATCCAAAATAACCGGTCAGATGCGCCATGTACTCCCCTTCCGGATAATAGCGCCACTGCTCCTCATCATAATAGATGCCCTTTAATTTCAGATCTTTAATCGCATTCACCACCTCTTCTGTTACGCGTCGCTTGAGTAATTCTTCTGGATCGTCGGGTTTATCTAGTTTGGCTTTGAGCTCATCTTTAGGAATCGACAATAATGGCGACAAAGCATCCACGGCGGCTTGCACATCAGTAATGTGTTTAGGTTCAGCATGAACTTCATACAACGTTTTATTCGTGGCAATCGGCACTGTCCCCGTTTCACTATAGCGATCATGCACTAAGATTTCACCACGTTCTGGGAACAACTCTTCAAACAACTCATGGTGATCAACTGCCAATGCCTCATAGTAACCGTGCTGTATAATTTGGACGATAAACAAACGCAGAGCAATGATGCCACCAAAGACCACAAACGCAAATCGCAAGTAATCTAAACGATCGTACTTGCTAGCGCGTTGCTGTGAGTTATTGCGATAACGCGACAGCTGACGATTCATCCAAATAATGCACTGAAGTTGCTGAGACCATATTGGTATGCTCAGCATTAGCGCTGATGTGTGGCAAAGCCATCACTTCGGCAATATCAAGTTCTAACCGTTGATTTGCGCTTTTAGTTTCATCAATACGTCGTGACAATGAGGATACTGCAAACGTATCTTGTGCTGTGGAATTCACAATCCCCAAATACCCCAAGCCACATAACACTAATACACCAGCCAATGCGACATTGATTAAGGCTGTGTTGTGCCAAAAACGGCGCACCACCACCTGTTTTTTCAGGCTGAGTTTACTGTTAGTTAGTCTGGTTAATTTAGTCATACTGGTTAATGTTTCCTTAGAGTTTTTCTATGGCCCGAACTTTAGCGCTTCGGGAACGCGGATTAAGTTTTAATTCAGCTGCGTTGGGACCAATGGCATGTTTGGTGACCAACCGTGCCAGGGGTTCACGTTTACAAACGCAAAGGGGTACTTCTGGTGGACATATACACTTGGTATCACTCCACTGTTTGAAGAGCTGTTTTACTATCCTATCTTCTAGCGAATGGAAGGTTATGACGGCCATCCTACCGCCAGGAGATAAGACAGTAAGCGCATCGACGAGCATTGCTGCCAACGTATTTAATTCATCGTTCACGGCAATGCGACAGGCTTGCCACACTTTCGCGAGTACATCGCTGGATTGAGTGTGGTAAGCCTGCTGCACACATGCCACCAAATCCGCCACAGTTTGAATCGGGCGATCCAGACGCCATTCGGCAATCGTCCGAGCTAACTGCTGCGGGTGCTTCACTTCACCATAGTTACGGAACAGCTCGACAAGCATTGGAACCGTTCCTGTATTCAGGAGGTCAGCGGCACTATCGTTGAGTGAGGGATCCATGCGCAGATCCAAAGGATCAGATAATGCACGGAAAGAAAATCCTCTACCCCGAGCCAACTGGTCAGATGAATAACCTAGGTCGAAGAGAATGCCTTGGACACGACCGGTAATCTTCCAGGTGTCGCAGGCAGCTTTGATAGTGGCAGCGTTTGCCACAATTGGAATGAACTGTTTAGGACCATACTGTTTGCCTAATCGCTCCGTCACCAGCGCAATGGCTTCTGGATCCTGATCGAATCCGTACAGCGCACCGTTGGGTGCCACTGCGTCTAGAAGTAAAGCGGCATGCCCCCCGCCACCGAGAGTCCCATCTATCATGATGGCACCTGGCTGCGGTTGAAGCAGATCGATGACTTCAGTTGCCAGAACTGGAACGTGTTGAGTAGGCATCATAGTTTTAAAGGTCCGCATTATCCCCTTTGCGTAAAAAGGATAGTGTCGAACTTTAAACCCCTAATTGTGAAAGAGCTTCAGCAATGGTGTTGCTTTCAGCTTCGGTCGCCGTCTTATAAGTTTTCCAAGCCGCTTCATCCCACAGTTCTAAGCGGTTGTATAAACCAGCAACAACTACAGATTTTTTAATGCCGGCATATTCACGTAAATATTCTGGTAATACCACGCGGCCCTGCTTATCGAGACTGCAATCCATTGCACCAGCTAACATCAAACGAGAAAAGGCCCGCGTATTAGCAGTCGCAATTGGTAATGTTGCTAACTTGTCAGCCAACTTCTTCCATTCATCGGCAGAATAGATAAATAGGCAGTGATCTAACCCACGGGTCACCACCGCTCCATGAGCAAAAGCCTCACGAAACTTCACTGGTAAGGCCAAACGAGCCTTATCATCCAGATTATGTTGGTACTCACCGATAAACATATCCACAGTTTTGTTGGGTTATCCCCAAAGTTATCCCCACTTCTTACCACTTTTAATTAACTTTTATCCATTATATACCACAACATATACCGTGTAAACCCCAAACTCCCCTTTATCCACCTAATCTCTGGGGCTTTATCCCAAACCCCTCTCAGGGGCTTTTAAATAAAGATTCTCAATAAAAACACCCACCCTTGGAAGGGGTGGGATGGAGTGAGGTAAATTGTGGTGTAGGTGTTATGTAATCGGTAATCGCACAGTAAACGTTGTGCCCTTACCAAGACTAGAATTGATATCAATCGAACCGCCGTGTTTCTCAATAATGTTGCGCACAATATAGAGCCCCAAGCCCGAGCCAGAGGGATCCTTTGCTACTGCTTCACGACCACGGAAAAACTTGGTAAACAATTTATCTTTAGTTTCTTCTGACATACCGATCCCCCGATCAATAATGTTCACCACTACCTCATCATTGTCTAATGCTACTGAAATCGTGACGGCTTGCTTTGGATACGAATACTTGATGGCATTTTCAATTAAATTCTGAAAGGCCATCTTCATCTTTTGTCGATCTATCTTCATGGTGGGCAAGACATCATCAGCCCGATATTCAATTGCAACCTCTTTTCGCAATCCATGCACTTTAGATGCCTCACTGAGATCACGTAACATGTCCGCTAATGATGCTTCCACAAACGTTAAGGGTAAACGCCCACCCTCGATCTCCGAAACATCTAATAGATTATTCACAATCTCAATCACCTCTTCATTCCGCTGGTAACCTTTGCCAATCAGATCCATCTGCTTTTCAGACATCGGCCCACCATCGCCATCTAATAATAGTTTGAATAGCCATTTCAAAGTGGATAATGGTGTACGTAATTGATGCGCGGCGACAGAGATAAAATCTGATTTCATTTGGTCGAGATCTTTCTCTTTGGTCACATTCCGCAAAATGACCAAGGCGCCAATATTGGTGCCGTCTTGATCCGTAACCTGTAAAGCAGTCCCCTGAATAATAATATGATCATCCCCCTCATCAATAGTGAGCTCAGAACTTTCGTAGACCGGCTCATCCGTGGCGCTCAAAATAAATTGAACGAGTGGATGTAGTGACGCTTCAAACTGATTGGTAGATAAAACAGTGTTCGTGTAGTGGCGGCCACGTAAACGTAACAGGCGTTGGGCATATGGATTCATTAAGACAATGCGCCCACGGTGATCTAACAAAATAATACCATCTACTAAATTATTAACGATGGCTACCAACCGATCACGTTCAGATTCAATATCATCCTCGCGCTGGCGAATCAAGTTGTTAATGAAAGCGGCAAAAAATGAGGTGAAGACTAATATAAATACTACCGTAGCAGCATTGTGTACCGTGACACCAATATTCTGATAAAACCCAGGATCAAAATGATAGCGAGCAATGTGTGGAATGATTCCACGATATTCTAAGGTTAAGACACTGATGTACAAGGCGACCGTAAAGAGCATTAAGGCAATAATCTGCAATTCATTAAACAGTAAAATGGCCATGAAGATAGTGAGGAAGTAGAACAAAAAGGATAAACTCTCTACCCCACCAGAAGCGTATAACACAACCGAATAGATGATCTGATCAAAAATCACTTGCGACACACCTACCCAAAAGAGTCCACGTTCACTAATGCGATTCTGATCGCGCCTCAGGTAGAGATAAAAACCAAGATTATAACTGTAAGTGACTGCCAACAGCGCAAAGATACTCATATCAAAATCCGCCACCCCGATCGCTTTTTGAATTAATCCTAATACCACAATCAGGGCATGCAGCACCCAGCGACTAGCCACGATATAGCGCAATAAGTGAATCCGTTTAGCTTTATTATCTAGAGCGCGAAATGCCATACTGTTAGATCGTTTTTACTTTAGCCGGTGTAATATTCGGTGCCGCACTGTATTGCGGAACAATGACTGGCACAGGTTCACCCAGTGCGGCTTCACTACTAGCAAGCGCGTATAACTTAAGACCCTTGCTATAAGCCAGCGCATTCGCAATGGTCGCAATGACCCGAATTAAGGTGAACGATTCTGCCTGATTCACCACCACGATCCCCTCTACAGATTCATGGGATTCGGCAGTTGCCTGTTCCATTAGTGTGGTCATGGCACGCAACAGCTCTGCAGCGTGGGGTTTAGCTAAATCTAACACGGCATCACCACAGCGTAATAGCACATGATGGGGTTTAGATGGATCGCAGTATAATAATGACATAGGAGGATTATAACTGTGGAGACCAGCCACCAGCCACTTCGATATTAGCACCAGACACATAACTCGCCTGCTCTGATAAAAGCCACCGTACGGTTTGGGTAAGATCAGAAAATGCCGCGGGTCGTCCCATTGGTAGGGATTGCGTAATCATACTATTTTCTACGATCCCCGGCGAGATACTATTCACTGTAATATGATCCTTGGCCAATACTGGAGCATACGACTTAGTTAAGGTAACCACCCCTGCCTTGGCAATATAGTAGGGCACTGTAAATTTTCGAGCTAAGGTATGTTCGGCAGTCGCACAGGCAAAATTAATAATCTTGCCGCCACCAGCAGTGCGCATCAGTGGAATAGCTCGCTGAATGCAGGCGAAGGTTGCGCGTACATTACTGTCCATCACATCATCAAACTCCTCCAAAGTCACTTCGGTAATCGGATGATAGGTACCAAAATTTCCCACTGTATTGATTAATACATCTAAGCGACCATAGGTCTGATGGATGCTAGAAAATAGTCGATCCATCTCATCCGTGTGCTCCAAATTAGCTTGCATCATCCGAGAAGCCGGTGCAGTGGTTTGAATTTCTTTGAGCACCGCTTTCGCCGCTTCCGTAGAATGGCGATAATGCACAATCACGGTACTACCATGTGCGGCTAAATCTAAAGCGATGGCTCGGCCGATCCCCCGGGCGGCACCTGTGACCAGTGCAATCATAGGCTTACTTTATCACATGTGATAGACTTTAGCCATGTTCGCGATTATCAATTTACTGCTGCCATTATTTGGTTTAATTGCTGTTGGATACATTGCCGGTAGAACCAAGGTTGCCCAATTATCGTGGGTGGCCACCCTGAATTTATTCAGCTATTATATCGCCTTTCCCGCGCTGATCTTAAAAAGCTTAGCCTTTACAGATTTAGATATCAGCAAACAGGGCCCCATTGTACTCGTACAGATCGCGTATGGAGTCGGCATTATCTTGCTCACCCATGCCATCTGTAAATGGCGAGGCCTGAACCGTGCCGATACCAATACGTATACCATTGGGGTCTATTTTTCCTTAGCGGGTTACATTGGTATCCCCGCTTTACAATTCGTCTTTGGGGATACCGCTGCAGCTGAAGGCAGTCTCATTGTGGCCATCATGATTGCGGTCACATTAACCTTAGGCATTGGCATATTGGAATCCTCTCGCTCAAAAAAAATTAACGTGCGCAAGATCATTCTAGCGACCCTCAAAAATCCATTAATGATTGCGACTGCTATTGGCTTGATCTTAGGTAGCACTACCTTGGCATTACCGGATGCCCTGAAACAATTAATCATCCTGATTGCTGCGGCTGCCTCCCCGACTGTACTAGTTGCGCTAGGTATTTTCATCGCCTGGAATCATCCCAAGCGGCACGCGATGCGTATTGCCTCCAAACTCACAGCGCTCAAACTGCTGATCGTACCTGGTGTCATCGGTGGTATCGTCTGGCTGTTACCAAATAGCCATTGGTTGGACACGACGTTTATTCAAGCTTGTATGCCTGTAGCCATTACGACCTTTGCCTTGGCGGAAATTTATCCGATGGATAAACAAGCAGTCTCAAGCACCATCGTGCTCTCTACCCTAGTGAGTGCCATCGTATTGCCGCTGGCCATTTGGTTGGCACCACAATTGTAACCTTGTCACTAAACGTTGGTGGAAGATATTGGCAGCTGTTTCGTTAAACAGATCTGCTTATAGATTTCAGCACTCGGGCGAACGGTACGACGCTGTGTTTTGAAATCCACTGCCACCAAACCAAAACGCATCGCATACCCTTCTAGCCATTCAAAATTATCTAATAGTGACCAGTAGAAGTAACCACGTACATCCATGCCATCCTGCAGAGCGCGTAATACTTGCTCTAAATGCTGCACAATATAACTGGAGCGCATTGTATCTTTCGCATCTGCAATCCCATTTTCGGTAATATAGCAGGGCACCTTAAAACGTTGAAACAATTGGAGTAGCCGATACAAGCCCTCTGGGTCAATATCCCAACCAAAGTCAGTTTGTAGTAAACGATCCCCACTCTCTTGAATCAACCACGGCCAGCGCAACTGGAAACGACAACGTTGGGAAAAATAATACTGCAGTCCAATAAAATCATAACTACCTTGCGTTGCAATTGGCCAAGCTGTGTTTTCCTGCGCGTGCGTGTGTTTAGCAACATACTGATCCCAAGGATTGGGTTTAGCAGGATAGTAATAAATTGTAGAGATACTGATGCCAACGGGAATGTGAGGATACTGTGCTTTGATCACTCCATAACTACGTTGTTGAGCATCGATGAGATTACGCCAAGCCCGTCGCCGTAGTCGGCCACTTTTCAGTGCTGGCGGCCAGATCCCTAAACGATAACCATGTCGCAGGAAGACATTAGGCTCATTAAAGATGATCCAATTGTCTACTAAATCCCCTAGAGCAGTGACGATCGTTTGCACATAAGGCACGAAATGATCTGCCGCTTGTGGGGCATGCCATCCACCGGCTTGGCTAAACCATAATGGATTCGTGAAATGGTGCAGTGTGACAAAAGCCTTCATCTCTAGACTATGAATCCGTTCTAACACATGACGATAATGTGCGATGACTTCAGAATCAAACACACCCGGTTGGGGTTCTACTCTGGCCCATTCAATACTAAAACGAAAGGCTTGTTGGCCCAGCGATTTTGCTAATTGAATATCCTCAGCATACAGCTGGTAATGATTCGCAGCCGCCCCTACCAATTGGTGTTCACGAATCCGACCAGCTTGTTCAAATGCAGACCAATCGGTATTGTGAATCCCGCCTTCTACTTGATACGCTGAAGTTGCAGAACCGAAGATGAACGTATTGGGAAAGCGATTTCCCATACCCTACTGAAACGATGCCTTCATCTGCTGCATGAGCTGCCCAGACAAGTGATGTGTGAATCGCAATTGCCTTTGCAGATAGATCACCATAAAGCAACTACTACTAAACAAGAACAAAGCAATAGCCACTAACGGAAACCACCATCCCACGAGTAACGCTAATAGTACGCCAGCCGTACCCAAACCTAATTCCATGGCACCCGTTTGCCATAAATAGGTGACTTGCTTAGGTACAAATTTATTAGTGTGATCAAATCTTCCGCGATGGTCTATTAAAGCTTCTAACCAAGCTGTTGCGGATACGACAATCAGACTAGATCGTGTCGCATAAGCCATGATCACATCACCTAACGTATAACCGCGCCGCAATCCAATCAGGCAACAGGAGGCAAACTGCAGCACATGCGTTAGAATAATAAACGTTGCAGTGATTTCCCATACCCATAACGAGGCAATATCATGCCGCCAGAGAAACCCTGCAAAGCCAGCCAGTAAGAACACTAGAGCGAGTAATGTAAAATCAAACCACGCTGTAATTTGAGCTAATAATGCTAAGCGCTGTCGCCAAGACAATTGCTGGCTCACTAATAATGGTCCGAGATGTCGTCGCAAAATTTGTGCATTCCCAAATGACCAACGGCGGCGCTGTTTTTTGAGCGACTTCAGATCATGGGGCATGACGCCCTTCCCCACTACTTGATCCACGTAGACGCCTCGAAAACCCATTACGTTCAAACGTAAACCAAGTTCCGCATCTTCTGTTACAACCTCTTGATCCCACTGTTTTAATTGTTTTAATGCTGCCAGCGTCACAATACTGAGTGTACCCGTGGAAGAGACCGCCTGTAACTGGTTGGAAAAATTCATGACTCCGCCAAAAAAGTACTCATAATCGAGTGTCATCCCTCGATTCGATTTTCCAGCATTACGATACGCTTGTGGAAATTGCACTAATGCAACGTGGTCGGTAAAATGTGGCAGAGCAACATTCAAAAAATCTTTCTTCACTTCATAGTCCGCATCCACCACTGCCACATGCGTAGTTCGAGCATCGATGTGGTTCAATAGATAATTCAAAGCACCGGCTTTATATCCAGATAGTTGATCAACGTGAAAAAAATGGAACTGGTCCCCTAATTGCTCACAATAGCGTTGCACTGGTTCCCACACCGCTGCATCGGCGGTGTTGTTATCAATCACCAACACTTCATAGTGCGGGTAATCTAGTTTGGCAAGTGCGCGCAAGGTATTTTTAACAAGCGCAGGTGGCTCATTGTAGGTTGGAACGTGAATTGAGATAAAAGCTGTCGGATCCGATAATGCTGCCTTAATCGGCTTTGGTCCGGACAGTGAGGAGATCAAACGCAACACTAACACTCCCGTGGCGAGTAGAACATAGAGTAAAGTTGCGAATAATCCAAGCCAAGGAGAAAGTAGGGTGAGTAGTAATAAAGCAATGAAAATGGCTAAAACGATGAACATGCGAACTCCCCTTCATTAGTAAACTTTAAGCTGAGAACCCCGGGGTTAGGGACTTTTATTATATTACAAATTTGCGTTTTGTCAAATGAAACGCTCGAATAATCGAACGTAATTGGCAGCCATGATTTTGGAATCAAAACGCTCTTGAGCAACAGTTTGGCAATGTGCAGAATCAATCTCCCCCACCA
>CAYLOJ010000019.1:0-4693 GCA_964385285.1 uncultured Gammaproteobacteria bacterium | reverse complement strand
CCTTACTCTTATAATAATCCTTTAAATGAGTAACTTTTTAAAGTCAAGGCTCTTAATCATGACGTAAAGGTTTATTTAATATTAGTTTTTTTTGTTAGTTAGAGATCAGCATTATGAATAAGCATACGCTCTTGGAATTCTGCCTCCGTATCGACCAAGTAACCGGTCACGCCATCCTCAATCAATTCTGGAAGAGAACCATTCCGGAACGCAATCACCGGCGTACCGGCTGCTAATGCTTCTGCAACCACTAAGCCAAATGCTTCCATCCAGCGAATTGGAAATAAAAAGGCTTTTGCCCCAGCAAATAATTTTCGCTTCTCAATAACGTCAATCTCGCCAAGCAGTTTAATTTGATCTCCATCTACATACGGCAACACCATTTCATCCAAAAATGGTTTATCTTCAGCACGCACCTCTCCGGCAATCACTAATTTCTGACCCGTCGCTTTGGCCGCGCGCACCACGGTATCAATGCCCTTATTTTTGGAAAGTGTCCCTAAAAATAAAAAATAATCACGAGGCCCAGTATGCGCCGCGACTGCCTGCGCGTAGCTGGAAGTATCAATACCGTGATAAATGGTTTCGACATAGTTCAACTGCGGCGCCAATGTACGTTGCGCATTACTAATCGAAACGAAGTTGTTATCTTTAAAACGGTCAGCCAAATATTGAAAATCGGGTGGCAAACTACTGTGTAGCGTGGTGAACACCGGCTGCTTTAATAAGCGACTAAAGACCAACGGCGGAAAGCTGAGATGATTATGAATGACATCAAATTCATCGAGCCGTTTGAATAACTCATCGTACAGCAGGAAATCATACGGTGGGACCGCATTCCAAAAAGAACCACCCGTGAGATCATACATTGGTCGATCAATCACTGGTACGAATTTTGCACTGGTCACTGAACCACCACAAGCAAATAGGGTGACATCATGGCCCTGAGCAACCAAGGATTCTGTTAAATTACTGACTACTAACTCACTCCCCCCATACCGCTGTGGCGGCACTGTTTTCCAGAGTGGTGCTAATTCGGCAATACGCATATATAAAGTGTGGTCAATTAATTAGAACGTGTACCAGTACGCAACCAACGCAACAGCGGTTGTTCCCATTTCCAATACACCAACCCTGCTACGATGATACCGGACAGATCCATGATGATGTCGTAGACTGTGTCGAGATCCTGACCAGTTTGTCCGTAAGTATGCGTTTTAAAGTAATAGTCAAAAGCGATTTCCGTTGGCTCCCAACCCACTGAGATGAGTATTGAAAATACTACCGCCACCCATAATGGCCGCTGCCGTATGCGTTGCCACATTAAGCCGGCAAACATTAAAAAGGCTGGTGACAAAAAATGTACTAGGTCATCGTAGTGCAACGAAGTGCGATATAAACCATTGGTACCGAACCCATTTAAAATCATATTCACGATCATGAATAGTTGCAATAAGGCAGTCAGTTTACGATTGGGGTGTGCCCACTGAGTAGAAACCACCACCAATACATAGATACAAGCTGACACTAATACAAAGGGGTCGTAGATCTTGAGATGATGATAAATACCAAAAACGATTGCCACTGCACTGCCAATCCAGACGATTCCAGAGACTACCCGCGTAAAGGAGATCATTGGAATCAGTATAGGCGTGCCCACCTGGCTGGTCAATGCACTGCCTAAGGAAGTAATGGGAAGTTTTCTAAGAATTCACTCGAATAATAGATCTCATAACCCAATCCCCCAAACGTGTAGGTGCGACCATTGATCTCGAGAGTTGAGCCGCCGACAGCAGGATCTACCTTTGGTTCTGAATGTTCAAACCCAATATTAAACAAGGTGAGTAAAATCTCTGGTCGGTCGCTAATGTCAAAGCCTGCGCTCTGCCACTGAGTCATTAACTGTTTAAAATATAATGCGCCATAGAGATAAGAATAATAATGGTCGTCTTCGTTGGTTAAGCGCTGGTAACGCTCCGTCGTAGTATCACTGGTAGTAAAGTCTAAACGGTGTGCATCATCACTGCCCAAATAGTATGGTGAGTTTGCATCGTTGAGATGATCTTCAATCTGTCTAGCTGTCTGCTCTTTAATGCTCATTACACCCCAGGCAAATTTTGTTGCACTGGCCAAAATCTTCAGCGGTGCAAAATACTGTTCATAGTATTCACGTTGTGTATGATACAGTCGTAATTGTTCTACCAATAAACTAGCTGCGATTAAGCGCGCCGGCACACCTGTTTCTGTTGCCACGCGATTAATCACATCCGCATCTTTACGTACTGCCTCTGCGAGACTTGGCCATTCTTCAGCTGTGCGCCAAGTAAACAGACTGTGGCCCATCGTCGATTGCAACACGAAGTTACTAACACTCTCCTCTGTCAGTTCAGCATTGGGCTGTGTTGCGCAAGCCGCCAACTCAGTGAAATATTCCACTGATAGATACGGTTCTAAGGCAAATTGCATTTTTTGAAGTACGACTTCAGATTGTGTAGTTTGATAAACTGACCAGACGCCTGGGGCATCATACCCATCGTACTTTGCTAAGACTTCAATTTTGCACAGGATAACTTGTTTGGCTTGTTTTACAGTTTCGAGCTGGCTTTGATAGGCAATGGCGTCAGCGATTTTTTGATCCAACTCGGCGATGGATAATGTAGTCGCTGTTTCTGCCATCTCTAAAGTGGGTTGCAGATCAGCCTTGGCATCCTCACCGGCTGTTTGAGCGACTAAGGCAAATTGATCGCTACGCAGATCTGTATCCCCTGGCACATCTGTCCAATGTAAACGCATGGCTAGGTACACACCGATGAATCCTAAACCAACTAAAGCAACACAGTAGAGAGCGATGCGATAGATAAACTTCAAAATTCGATTCATTTCATCCAAATTAATCAGTGCCAACAATGAACTCGTGGCCCTTAATTATTTTGATCGGAGCCAGCAGTCCATTGCGCCGCTAACGCTCGCCATTCATCTGGGTGATCAATTTGATTTTTCATCACTGCGCCTAGGGTTTTAGTTAACGCATCTGTAAACTCAGCCGAGCCATCATTCCCATACTGGTGATCTAATTCATGCAAATAGGTTGCTAGTGCTTCATGGAAGGGCTGTGATTGAACCTCCGCATCCGTTAACCATACGTGTTGCTCACCACCATATTGTCCACGCAACACACCATTCATCGATGAACTTTCAAATAACCAGATCTCTTTGGCAGTTTTTTCTAACAGTCGAGCTGCGTGTTGCAGGATTTCAATGCGCCGAGCCTGTTCGGGCTGAGCTTCGATTCGAAAATGATTCTGCAATTCGTGCCAACGTGTCGATTGTGTCTTCATTCCAACTTCAGCTAATGCACCATGACATAATCGGTGTCCACTCTGCTTCATGATCTGCGTGATTCTAAAATTCATCATATTGGTCGCTACACATTTTTCAGGAAATATTAATGTGCGATTGGCCGCCTTCAATTTTTTACAGAGCCGATCCAGTAACTCAACGACGGGATAATAATACGAACCTTCGTCCCACATTGGCTCTAGCTTATACACCAAGGCTTCCGCAGCGGCAAAATCCAACGACTCTACAAACGGTTGAATCATATGTTCTGTCACTTCCTGACGCGTAGCTTTGCCGCGATCACGATCTGATGGTAAGGATTTATGTTTGGTCCAAAAATGCATCCATTCTAAATTATCCCACTGCGTGATATTTTCATAATGGCGGCGCTGACCTGCATCATATAAATGCCCCTTCGGCTCACCATAGCCCTCACCACGCGGTAACAGTTTTATTCCTCCGAAATCATTCTCAAATAATGGATCCTTAAAATCCGGATGTCCTTCATAATAAAATAATTCCTTAGCATCGCGCAGCGTTTCTACCATCTTGGCATCGCGTGTCACTATGGTAATGGCATTCCCTTCTTCGCGTTGATCATTGTGCGCTAAGGTAGCAAACAAGCCACGCTCTTGTTCTGTAGTAGTACCGCGTTGAGCTGTTTTTAATTCAAAGTCCAATTTCCATCCGACAGATTCAAACTGGATGGCGTCGACCGCATAATCGCGCAACAGCACAAAGGATGATACGGCGGTTCCTTCACCGAACCCTCCGGCTGCCCGGGTATCAAATTGTTTAGAGGTGCCACCAATATGCAATAATTTACGCGGATCATAGATAGCATTGCCCTCAATACGGATTGTAAATACACCGCCTTCTTCTGTAATGGTAGGAACAATTCCATTTAAACTATATCCGTTGGCATCAAAAAAATTTTGCCAAACATCACGGGCACATTTCTCACGAGGCCATTTGACTGCGAATGATTCTAAAATAGTACCAACATGGTAGTGGCCGCTTTCTAACTCCGCCAACATCTTTTTAGGCAAATCATCTGGCCAAGCACTACCAGCTGGCATCGAAAGTAGTTCACTACTACTGGCTGCGCGTTCTGCATCCGTAGCATCATAGCGCTCATCCCGCTTTGGTGATTGTTCTTTAACAGTTAACGTTGCCCGATCAGGGTACCAACGTTTTAGTTCAGGATCCGTTACTGAAAAAGATTCTCGCTGATTATCAATAGATTCTGAACGTGGTGCTGCCCCACGTAAGCGATCAACACGTAATGGACGGATGCTTTCGGGCATAATTAACGGTCACTCTACCCCAAAACAACGCCAAAGTCAATCCTAAT
>CAYLOJ010000018.1:0-25475 GCA_964385285.1 uncultured Gammaproteobacteria bacterium | reverse complement strand
GTCGAATTTGGTGATTTCTTTGGCAGTGGGCAAATGCCACCAGAAGGTCAGGGTAGTGTGTTATTAGAACATCATTGGTCCGTTCGCGGTTAGTTATGGCGCCCGCTCAGCGCATTCTGTTTCTTAGTCACTACGGCGCTAATCCTCAATTTCAGGAATTCTTCTCAGCAGTGGCTGCGGCAGGAAATCAAGTGAAAGTTGTTCTGCCTAAGGAGATTATTTATACCAATGGGTATCGTCCGCAAACTTGGCCCGCTCGTAGTACAGTTAAAGATGTTGAGTATATTCCAAGTAAGTTAGTTGATCCTAAACGGTATCATTTATCTGGGTATTGGCCAGAGTTGTTTCTGACGATTCTCAAATTCAAACCGCAAACCGTGATTGTCACAGATGAGGTATATACGGTTGATACCTTTTGGGTGATCTTTTTTAAATTGCTATTATTGCGTCGCTATAAAATTGTCACTTGGAGCCAAGCACATTACTTAGAAGATGCTACCGTTGTGCCACAGCGGGCTGGTCGGATGTTGTTGTGGTGGAACAAACATTTTGTGCATCGGTTCGTGGCACGTAATCAACTGCAAGCCGATCGGATTCGGAAAGCAATGCGCCCCAAGGATAAAGTGCAGCATGTCTATTGGAGTAGTAATCCAGAACGGTTTAAACGCTCAACCAAAACTAAAGCGGAATTATTAGTTGAGTTTGGTTTGGATCAGACGTTAACGTCTAAACGGATGGTTGGTTTTGTGGGTCGTGTGGTGCGTGAGAAAGGGGTTAGCGATGTTATTCAATCTCTAACTGGCTTACCAACTGATGTGGTGTTCGTAGTAGTGGGTTCTGGCCATGAAGATTATATTGCCGAATGCAAAACCTTGGCGGAACGATTGCAGGTGACTGAACGCGTGATCTGGGTAGGTGATAAACCCTATGATCAATTAGTAACTTTCTATAACTGTATTGACCTGTTAGTATTGCCGACAAAAAACTATAACAATTTCTATGAGCTATTTGGTCGGGTGTTAGCGGAAGGAATGATGTGCCAAACAATGGTATTGGGTAGCTCAAATGGGGCAATTCCTGAGGTGATCAATAATGATCGTTGTATTTTTCCGCAAGGCGATCAACCAGCCCTGCAAGCCAAATTGAAAACACTCCTCAATTTACCAGCAACTGAACGTGCAGAATTATTAGATCAGCAGTATCGTCATGCGATCAATAGCTTTACAGTTGAGGCATTTGCGCGTAACTTGTTAGCATTGATTCACGCTTAATATGCCCAAACTTAGTATTTGCATTCCCACCTATAATCGCGCCAGTGATATGGCCAAAACTGTTGAGGCCGTGATTGCGCAAATGACTGCCGATGTAGAGATCGTCATTAGTAATAATGGTTCAACAGATGGAACTGCTGAGCAACTGCAGACGATTGTGGCCACACATCCAACACAAACGATTCGAGTGATTCACCAGGCCGCTAACATAGGTTTTGATCGTAATGTATTATCAGTCGTACAGGCAGCGCAAGGTGAGTATTGTTGGTTGTTGAGTGACGATGATTCCATTTTACCAGGCGGCGTGAACGCTGTACTCGACATCATCCAAGCACATCCCGCGACGACGTATCTGATGAACTACCAGCGGTACGACGCGGCAAAGCAGATGGTCACCGCAGATCAGATGATTAGTTTAAGTAGCGATGTGCATGCAACACAAGTGGATGATTTTTATTTTTACCCGACACCACGTCCATCCTATTTTCAAATTTTAGGCACGAATATGTTGACGATGTCCGTCAATATATTTAAACGCTCAGCTTGGGAGCAAGCCTTACCGCAAGTGCAATCTTATATTGGTAAAAACTTTATTCATATTTTTGCGTTGGCCACGATGATGATGCAACAACCCAACTGCTATTTTGTGGCTCGCCCTTGGGTGCGATATTTGAGTAACCACCATCGGAGTTGGGATAACGATATCTGGGCAGATTACAAAGCTATTTTTTTGCCGTATCTGACCAAGTTAGGTTATCGGGCTGATGCGGTTGCAGCTGTCCAGGCTTCATCGATCAATTATCGCACCCGCACGGAACGTATGCTATCATGGGTAGGGCGTAATTATTATTTAAATATCCTATATCACTATGTGCGGAATTTCGGGGCTAGTGTCACGCGCCACTTTAAATCAAAACGATAGAGTCGTCGCAGAACAGATGAATAACTGCCTATCCCACCGTGGTCCGGATGGGGCGGGTTGGTATCAGGCCGATCAGGTGCATATGGGCATGCGACGCCTTAGTATTATTGATGTGGCTGGAGCGAATCAGCCATTGTATAACGAAGATGAATCGATCGTTGTGCTGTTTAATGGTGAGATCTATAACTTTGTTGAATTGCGCAAGGAACTTGAAGAGCGTGGTCATACGTTTCGTACGCATGGTGATGGGGAGACGATCTGTCACTTATATGAAGAAGCGGGGATGGATGGACTATTAAAACTGCGCGGCATGTATGCCATCAGTTTGTACGATAAAAAACAGAATCTGTTGTACTTGGTACGCGATCGTATGAGTGAAAAGCCGATCTATTATGCTACTAAAGATGACCGCTTTTACTATGCTTCAGAATTTAAAGCCGTGACGAAAGCATATAATCCAGAAGAGCTAACCTTGCGCCCAGAGGCAATTGATCTGTTTCTCCATTATCAATTTATTCCTGAACCAATGACCATGGTTAAGGAAGTCACCAAAGTACCGGCTGGGCATTATGCCAAAATTCATCTGACAACGTTAGCCATTGAAATTAAAGCGTACTGGCAAATGTTGGATAGCGCTCCGGTGACGGCGACACAAGAAGAAGCCGCTAAATTGGTGCGGGATGAATTGTTGTATATCTCTGATATTATTGGACGTTCGGATGTGCCGGTGGGCATCGCCTTAAGTGGTGGTCTAGATTCGAGTACTGTAGCGGCTTTGGTAAAACACCATAATTCCAATAAAGATGTTACTAATGCGTTTACGATTGGTTATGCTGGGCGTCCCAACTATGATGAACGTGAAAAGGCTCAGATGTTATCGGATGAATTGGGGATTACGTTGCACCAAATTGAATTAACGACCGCAGACTTCATTCAAGATTTTCCGAAGTTAGTCGCCGCCATGGACGACCCCATTGCTGACATTGCTGCCTATAGTATTTCCCGCGTGATGCAAGCCGCTAGCGAAAAGGGAATTCGTGTGATGTTGAACGGCATTGGCGCGGATGAAATTTTCTGGGGCTACCAATGGATTGCTGATGCAGTGAAGAAAACGAATGAACAAGTGGCGGCGGGCCAAACGACTCACTTAGCTTTCTATGATACCAATCCCGACTTCAAATTATTAGAGCAGAAAAAGAAGTGGTTGTATCCGAAAAAATTTGCTGCCCAACTGCCGGCCGATAACAATAGCCAATATGCTCAGCTAGGTGATGCGACCCAAGTACCAGCCGCCATGATTGAACGATTATCATCGACTTGGTTGTTCTCTAATGCTGTCGCGTTGAGTGATCGTATGAGCATGCGTCATTCAGTAGAGTTACGTTCACCGTTCTTGGATTATAAGTTAGTAGAACTGGCGGTAGGTTTGAATAAAACTAATCACGAACTGAATCAACAACCAACAAAGCAACTCTTGAAAGATGCCGTCCGTGAATTTTTACCTAGTGAGGTCGTCGATCGTCCGAAACAGGGGTTCCGCCCGCCAGTGGAGCAGTGGTTTGCGGCCGTGATTTGGAAGTATGGCCGCAAGTTATACGGTGGTTACTTGATGCGCCATGGCGTGATTGACCGTAAGCGGTTAGCGTATCTGTTCATGGCAACCACCGCACCACAAGTATTTCTGCAATATAAATATATTCTACTAGAACTCTGGTGCCGGGTTTACTTAGAAGGAAAGTCGCCTTCCGAATTGTAATTGTACAGTATGATTTATGCAGTGGTAGCAGTATTCAATCGTAAAGAGTTTACACTTCGGTTTCTGGAAGCCTTAGATAAACAAACGGTTGGTAAGATTCAGTACGTGATTGTGGATGATGGTTCCACGGATGGTACTGCCGAAACGATTCTGCAACGTTGGCCCGACGCCCAGATTGTTACTGGACCCGGTAATTGGTACTGGACTCGCTCAATGCAGAAAGGTGTTGAGCACGTATTTACTGTGGCGCAACCTGGGGATTACGTACTGTGTGCTAACAACGATCAATACGCCGAACCAAATGCGGTGGCAGCCTTAGTGGCGGCAAGCAAAAAATATAGCAACGCTCAAGGCGACGCGATTGTGGGTTCTATCTCAAAAGAGTATAACAATCCAAAAAAATTATTTGATTCTGCCTACACCTTAAAGTGGAGCACACATACCTACACGCCAGTACCGTTAGCAGAGCATGGTGACTATGCTGGTGATATTGATGTGTTAACCTGTCGTTTAACTTTATTGCCGATTGCTGCTTTGCGGGCTTATAACTTCAATGGGGAATTATTGCCGCATTACTATGGAGATTATGATCTGTTTTTGCAGCTGAAAAAACGTGGTTTTCGTTTGGTGTTATCTTATGATTCCGTACTCTATGATGTGGGTGGAATTTCAGGTATTGAATCGGCCGGTAATCGTTTGACTCTCAAGCAGTTATACAAGAATATGACCAGTATTCGGTCACATAATAATATCAAATATACCTTGCGTTATTACTATCATAGTGCTCCCAAATGGTACTACAAGGTTAAGTTCACAGCGATGATGTTCTATTATTATCTCTATCTGTTTACCTGGGCCGTCATCATCAGCACCTGGAAAGCATTGCGTGGGTAGAGTATAGTATGTGGAGCTATGAAAGGTCGTTTGACTAGCATCCGCAAGCAGCTTCAACCCCACTGGCAGTTTATTGCCTTCTTTTTGTGTGCAGCCATTTTACTACTAGGGCTAAATCAAATTCTCTGGCCTACTCCAGATGAATATTTATATAGCACCATCACACGTAGTTACGTTGCTGCAGCGAACGGCGAGATCGCCTGGCATGATATCAATACGGAGCATGTCGGCTTGATCCCTTGGTTTGGTTATGTTTTGCAACAAACTTTGCAAACCAATGATTTCTTTATCACACGTTTAATCATTATTGCCTTTGCGTTAGGCAGTATTGTTTTGCTCTATGCAATGAGTCGTGTATTAAATTTTAGATCATCTGAACGGATGTGGTTGCTTTGGATGCTGCCACTAGTCACTGGTTTTTGGTTGTTCGGTGTGCGTTACATGCTAGATGTGCCGGCAGCATTTTCGATTGCGTTATTGGTATGGCTTTTATTGAAACGGTCAGTCGCTTGGCAGCTGGGCTTGGCGCTAGCCTTTGTGTTGTTGGTTAAAGAATATTATTGGTTCTTAATGTTGCCGGTGATTATTCTACCGTTAGGGTTAGATTATCTCTTCAGTAAACAAAGTTGGCTAAAACGCATATTATCGATTGTGCGTGATCTTGTAATTGTACTGTTGCCGAGCGCGTTGGCTATGATTATTTTGTTGGATTTTAATATCTTCCCGTACCCACGTTTACTTCATACTGGCTTAGCGGCTATCTTTGGCGATTATTATGCAATTGCTAATCGGTTTGTCTTAGCGGTGTTAGGACAGAGTTTTGTAGTGACAGATCAGTTGGTGCATATTAGCACGCAGTCTATGGAGACAAGCCAAACATTTACCCAGGCAGGTCAGGTCTTCACGGATCAAGCCGGTACCATTCATACAACTGGCCAAACCTTAGAAGGCATCGTGGATGCACAGCACCCCTTTGCACAGACTACCATCATTCAAAAGCTGGCTTCGATTTATCTGAATAATTTTTCTGAGACAGATCTGAACGTGTTTGTGTGGCCGCTTACCATTATTGGTTTAGGCGCGCGGGCTAAAGCAGTCTTCGACGGTTTGCGTAAACAGTATGATGCCATTCGCGCTGATCTGATCTTCTTTATCTTGTTTGCTGTGTTTGCCTACTTTAACTACCATCAAGCCGATTTTGCGCATGGCTTCCGCATTACATTGCCGATTACCTTGTGTTTAGTTTACTTCTCTGCGCGAGCAGTACAAACTATTTTAGATAAACCAAAACCGTGGTTGCTGGTAGTATTTAGTATATTGTCCACTCTGTCCTTCGTTGGTTATTGGTTCACAGTGCGTGATGCTGTCTACAGTGCGGCTGTAAATTCAGAATCGTTTTTACAGACCGCGTTGCAATATAAACCGATGATCTATATTGCGATCTTCGCTTTGTTTGCAGCTGCCTTCATTTGGCTGACATTACATCCGCACTGGCGGTGGCAGCGACCTGCTTTATTAGCGCTGGTCTTGGCATTAGCTGTAATGAAATTCTCACCAATGTTTGTAGAGTACGGCTTGCGGAGCGCAGAAAATGATTATGACTATGGTGCGGCTTTAGCCACCGCTACTTTACAACCTTTACCGCAGTTGGATACCCCAAATCAGATGATCCATATGTACGGTAATATGCATCCTTATCGGTTACAGTATTATACAGGTGATCCGATCATTACCAATGATCTGATCACCCCGGGAGTGCGTAAATTTAGCAAGATTTATCCGAAACGTTATTACGGTGGTACAGTTACACCAGACCTAACCGCCTTTTTGGAAGCCAATCAGATTGACTATCTTTTTCTGAATTATACCTATAGTGGCGCAGCCGCTACTGATCAAGCAAACATGGCTGCCTTGGTGCAGGCTAATCCTGAGCGCTTTACATTAATTGCTCAACAGCAGCATGATACACTGCTTGAGTGGCAGATCTATCAATATCACTATGTCCAACCCGAACTGTAAAATTTGCAGTCAACCTACTCAGTTGTGGTTGGAAGGGCTCTTTGATGATCGTTATGGTTATCCTGGCTTTTATAACATCCACCACTGTGAGCTATGCGGCTTTGCCCAACTAGCGCCGGAACCGACTGCTAGTGAGATGGCAGCGATGTATACCTCACATTATCCCCGCCAGGCGGTTACGGCTGAAGGTGTCAAAAACAATGCAGTCTATCGTGGCAGTCTAAAGCAGCGGATCTGGAAATGGTGGATGGGGGATACCAATATTACCTATCATGCTGTTACCCCAGGTGATCGGGCACTAGATGTAGGCTGTGGAGATGGAACATCTCTATTAGAAATGAAAGCACTAGGAGCTGATCCACATGGTACCGAGTTTGATGAGAACATTAAACCGGTTGCTGCCGCTTTGGGCTTGGATATTCATTTTGGAGATCTCAGTACAGCCCCTTGGGCGGAGCACAGTTTTGATATGATCAGTATGAACCAATTATTAGAACATACAGCTGATCCGATTGCGTTTTTGAAACTAGCCAAACGACTACTTAAACCTAACGGTAAATTGCAGATGAGTTTCCCGAATGTAGAAAGTGCCAATCGGAAAAAAACCCAGAAAGTTTGGATTAACTGGCATGTTCCTTATCATGTCAACTTTTTCTCAAAAGACAGTATTAATCGCCTGGCTGATGCAACTGGTTTCACAGTCAGTCTTATCCAGACGCGTACCCCTAATCTCTGGATGCAATTACAGCACGATGTCAAAGATTATCCTGGAACGGAAGGACAGAGGAATCCCGTCTGGACGAATAAGCTAAAGCCAAATCGAATGAGGACTCTAGTGCATTTAGTTTGGTTTCGGGGCTTGATCGTTCCATATTATCGGATGTTGGATTGTTTAGGCCAAGGGGATAGCTGGTTTGTCGTCTTGACACCTAAACCGTAGAGTTGTACTATAGCGGAGCTTAATCAAGTGTCCTACTCTTTATATCCATATTATGTTCCCGCGCATACGGGCACAACATAATGGGTGGGATACACAATTTATTACGTTTTATACGTTATGATCCAACATTACGAATTAATGTACATTCTGCCAGGTTCGTTGGAAATGGCGCAGGTGCCTGAGTTAAAAGCCATCGTGGCTGAACTCGTCAAAGCTGCCGGTGCTACAACCACTGCCGAAGTAGATATGGACCGTCGTCGCTTGGCTTACAAAATGGGCCAAGAGAGTTATGGTTATTACCATGTGATGCAATTTGATCTCGAGGCTAGTGCGTTACAAGCGCTCGATAAGCAATTGCGTTTAGAAAATCGCGTCATGCGCTTTTTGTTAACCAAGTCTGTTCCTTTATCAGCTGATCGCATCAAAGAGATGTTAGCTGGTGAGAAATATAAAAAACAGCGTCCTGTAGTAGCTGGTGCTGTTGCTCCAGTTGCAAAAACTGAGCAAACCAGTGCTACCGCTTTAACGGAAGCAGAAATGGAATTTGCTAAATCTGTTTCCAGTAAACATACAGAAGAAGTCGTTGCCGAAGATCAAAAAGTATCTATTGAAGAGCTAGACAAAAAATTAGACGCCATTTTAGAAGACTCTGACTTAGATAAAAAACTTTAATCCTCACCCATATGGATTTAAATAAAGTCATGATCATCGGTCGGGTCACAAAAGAACCCGAGGTGCGCACATTGCAAACTGGCCAAGCTGTGGCAAGTTTCTCAGTTGCTACCAACCGTCAGTGGAAAGATGCTCAGGGTCAACGCCAAGAGAAGGCTGAGTTTCACAATATTGTGGCTTGGCGTAAGTTGGCTGAGATTATTCAGCAATATGTGAAAAAGGGGATGCGTCTCTATTTAGAAGGTCGCATGGAAACCCGCTCTTGGGATGATCCATCTGGTCAGAAAAAATATCGCACTGAAATTGTCCTCGATAACATGATTATGTTAGACAGTAAGTCTGCCAGCGGTATGGGCGGAGGCGCTCCAGCTGGTACCAGTAGCAAAGCCGTTGCCGGTGATGCCCCAGCTCCTACCAGCGCTCCAGACGAAGAAATTAGTATTGAAGATATCCCATTTTAATCTACCTCTATGAAACCAACTCGTTCCAACAGTCACAGTAGTTATGGCAATCATGCCAGTAAACGTAATCGCTTCTATGTAAAAGATCTCGAATCGTTGAACTATGATGAGATCGATTATAAACATGTCGAATTACTCCGCTTGATTATCTCCAACTATTCCAAAATCTTACCTGGCAAACGTACTGGCGCGCATGCTCGCATGCAACGTCAATTAGCGAATGCTGTGAAACGCGCGCGTTTCATGGGTTTAGTTCCTTACACTCGCTACTAAGCGCGGTTGATTCTTTAAACTTTCCTCTGCATGCTTACAATGAATGATCTCCGGGTTGGCGCAGTCGTCAACTTGGATAACTCTCCGTATCAAGTCGTGTGGTCCGATTTCATGCGCACAGCGCAACGTAAACCGGTGATGCGTACTAAATTGCGTCATTTGATCACTGGCCAGATTCTAGAAAAAACCTTTAAACCTGGTGATAAAATTGAAGAAGCGGATCTACGTCGTAGTCAAGCTCAGTTCATGTATAAAGAAGGTGATAACTTCAACTTCATGGACAACGAAAACTACGAACAGTTCGGCTTTGCCCAAGACCAGGTCGGTGATATCGGTAACTACATCAAAGAAGGCGAGAACGTTGATGTGCTCAACTTTAACGATAAGCCAGTCACTGTTTCTTTACCGGCTAAAGTAAACCTAAAAGTTATTCAGGCTCCACCTGGAGTGAAAGGTGATTCAGCGGGTAATGTCACTAAAAAGGTGATTGTAGAAACCGGTTATGAAGTAGCCGTGCCTCTCTTCATTAAAGAAGGTGAAGTCATCCGTATCAACACTGAAACCGGAGATTACGTTGAACGCGTAAACGACTAAACGTTTACAGTTAGACCTCCTCCCAAACCCCTCTCCTCTCAGGAGAGGGGTTTTGCGTTTGCTTGATTTTAAGTCAAAAAAATGCTAAACTGCCATCTAATATATGCCTGAACCCCGACCATCACGTGAGGTCAAGCGTCCTGAACATATTTCAGACACTTGGTTAACACGCCAGCAAGCACAGGCTGAACTACGCTTACGTAGTCCGTATGCGTTAACCAAATTATTGCAGCAACTGCAGCCTACCCCAGACGAATTCCAAATAGCTGGTGTGGTTGGCTATTTATCACCAGAACTAATCGAACGCATGCGCCTGGAGATATCTGCTGTGGAAGATATTCGTGATTTACCAGATCACATGTCTGCCATGGCCGCACAAGCTGAAATTGGTTGCAATCCTAAGATGTTCACTAAATTAGTGACTGAATTTCCTCCATCTGTGTCTGGTCGTGAAGTTGTCCGTGCACGTAATAACAATAGTGAGGTCAACCCGGCTTACTCACGTGATTATGTGCAAAGTTTAAAATTACACTATGAACCACGTCCTGTCACAGCTAACTCTGGCCAGCAGCGCCAGCCCTCTGAAACGGCCACGCCAACACTTCAACCATCCGCTGCATTGGTTGATCAAATGTTAGAACGCATTGAGACAGCACCAACTCCTAAGTTAGTGGATCCAAATAGAGAAGAACGTGATGCCCTAGCTAGTCGAGTTACGGTTGTGTTGGATCGGTTGCAAACTATTCCAAATCGAAGTGCCGATGCTCGATTATCTCAATTATGGCAACAACTTGCTTCAGCGTTGGCAGAGTTAAAGGGTAATAGACCCATGCCGCAGGGAGTCGAACGATTATTAGATCAATCTGCGCGCTATATTGGCCGAGACGATGATTAGTCATTGTGATATACTAAAACGCATGAAACGCACAAAAATTATCTGTACGATCGGCCCAGCTTCCGAATCAAAAGCGGTATTAACACAAATGATTTCGAGTGGCATGGATGTTGCTCGTTTGAATTTTTCTCATGGTACATATGATAATCACAAACAGTTGATTGCCAATGTCCGTAGTGCAGCCAAAGCAGCTAATCACACGATTGCGATCATGCAAGATCTGCAAGGTCCGCGCATCCGAGTAGGAGAAGTGCATCGTGATGGCATTGAATTAATTCGCGGTGAGCGAGTAGTGTTCATTCCACAGTCCTTCATTAATTATAAATTGTTGATTACCGGTAAAGAGAAGATCATTCCATTGGGTTACGAACAGCTCTATAAGTTCACCAAACCTGGTAAACATATTTTGATCAGCGACGGTTTGATTGATATTGAAGTGAAGCAGGTCAAAGATAAATTTATCTACGGCACCGTGGCAAAGGCCGGAGTCATCTTTTCACACAAAGGCATTAATTTGCCGGGCGTGACTATTGAAGCTGATGTGATTACACCAAAAGATAAATTAGATCTGAAATTTGGTTTATCACAGGACATTGATTTTGTGGCGTTATCCTTTGTCAAAGATGCCTCCAACGTTTTGGCTTTGCGCAAATTGATCGGCAAGAAGCCAGTAAAAATTATCTCGAAGATTGAACGTAAAGAAGGCTTGGATAATTTTGATCAAATTCTCGCGGTGTCAGATGGCATTATGGTAGCGCGTGGAGATTTGGGTATCGAGATTAATCCCTCAGATGTGCCTTTGGCGCAAAAAGAGATCATTAAAAAATGTATGTTGGCCGGTAAGCCTGTCATTGTGGCTACTCAAATGTTGGAATCGATGATTCAGAATCCACGTCCGACCCGAGCCGAAGTATCCGATGTCGCGAACGCAGTGATTGATCACACCGATGCAGTGATGTTATCGGGTGAATCCGCGTTTGGGAAATATCCTGTTGATGCCGTGGCGATGATGAAAGATATCATTGAAGAAACGGAAGCCTCGACGTATGACGATGTGCCATTACACTTTTTGAAATTACAAAAAGAAACTGTGGAAGATGCCATTTCTGTAGTCGCCGATGATCTGGCCGAGCAAGATCGGGTGAAGGCCATTGTGGTCCATTCCTTATCTGGCCAAGCCGCTCGTATGATTGCTCGGCATCATCCGGATAAACCGATCATTGCTTTAACGAATCATCCGAGTACTCAGCGTCAATTAGCCATGAGTTGGGGAGTGGAAACACTGATTTTGCCGACCTCAAAGAATCTAGACGCACTCATTCGTTCTACCACTGCCATTTTGAAAAAAACTAAACACGCAAATCACGGTGATTATATTGTATTAGTTACCGGTCAGCCAGTTGGTAAAAGCGGCGGATCAAATTTGATCAAGCTACATCAGTTAGTTTAAGTATTTTCTAAGGACGAGTAGTCATCCTTACAAAGTACCGCGTTTGTTGTTGTCCAAACGCGCCGAATCTTGTAGTGCCATTGCTAGCAGTACGCATCGGTCCTCCTACTCTTTGATGTTTAGACTGGTGTGAGCTCACCAGTGTCGTTTGGGTATACTAGTAGCAGACCTCGAGGTTGTCGATCCCGTCGGCCACTCCGGAGCAGTCGTTATCGATCCCGTCGGAGCAGATCTCCGTGGCGCCGGGGTTGATGCTGGCGTCGAAATCGTTGCAGTCCTCGTTGGCGCTGCCGTAGCCGTCCGAGTCGTTGTCGTCGTACGTGCACAACGCACCGAGTTCCCAGTCCTCGTCGGTCACGCCGTCGCAGTCGTCGTCGATGCCATTGCACTGCTCCGTCACACCCGGGCTTTCGCTCGGGTTGTAGTCGTTGCAGTCATCGACCAGAACGTATCCGTCCTGGTCCAAGTCATCGTCGTCGCCGAGACCATCGCAGTCCTGGTCCACACCATCATACGGCCATTCGACCTCTCCAGGATTGACGGTGATGTTTCCATCATCGCAATCCGTGGAATCGGCCACGTAGCTGCCGGGGGGCAGCAGACACGACACAGTCGTGTTGGCCACGTTCCCGTAGCCATCGTGGTCCATGTCCGCGTACCAGGTGAGCGCGTCGACCGCGGAGTCCTCGTCGGCCTCGTAATCGCAGTCGTTGTCGATGCCGTCACACAGCTCGGTGGCCGCCACGTTGATCGCGGCGTTGGTGTCATCGCAGTCGGAATTGACCGCGATGTACCCAGTCGGCTGGGAACAGGCCATCTGGCTGGTGTTGTGATCCCCATAGCCGTCCCCGTCGATGTCCGCGTACCAGATCGTCTCGTCGATTGCGCTACTGTCGACGTTGCCGTCGCAGTTGTCGTCCACACCGTTGCACTGCTCATCCGCGCTCGGGTTCACCCGGGCGACGGAGTCGTCACAGTCCGTGGCGTTGGCGATGTACCCAGCCGGCATATTGCAGTCCTGAACGGTGTTGGCCACGTCTCCGTAGCCGTCCCCGTCGGTGTCCGCGTACCAGGTGGGCGCGATCTCGTCGATCTCACCGTCGCAGTTGTTGTCGATGCTGTCGCACAACTCGTTGGCACCGGGATACACTCCCGGGTTCGAGTCGTCACAGTCATCGCTGCTGGTGTTCCCACCCATAGGGATGTAACAGGAGACGAAGGAATTGCTCCCATCGC
The DNA here is from genome assembly GCA_964385285.1 of uncultured Gammaproteobacteria bacterium. Classification (GTDB taxonomy): domain Bacteria; phylum Patescibacteriota; class Patescibacteriia; order UBA9570; family UBA9570; genus UBA9570. Next base: position 12,092 of record CAYLOJ010000018.1, on the reverse strand, counting down.
CATGCCCATCCAAGTCGGCATCGGCATACCAGGTGAGCGCGTCGATGGCGCTGTCCTCGTCGGTCACGCCATCGCAGTTGTTGTCCACGCCGTCGCACTGCTCGTCCGCGCCCGGGAAGATCCCAGAGTTGGAGTCGTCACAGTCCGTGGCGTCGGTGACGTAGCCGCTGGGTTGATCACAGGAATTGGTGGTTTCATACACGTTCCCATAGTCGTCTCCATCGGCATCCGCGTACCAGATCGTCTCGTCGATCGCTCCACTGTCGACGTTGCCGTCGCAGTTGTCGTCGACGCCGTTGCACTGCTCGTCCACACTGGGTTTGATCCCAGCGTCGGAGTCGTCACAGTCCTGGCAGGCCGCGAACCCATCACCGTCATAGTCGGTGCTGCCACCGGACCCGTCACAGTTGTAGTCCGTGGGGTCGGCGCAGTCGAGCTCTTCGGCACCCGGGTAGATACGGTCGTTGTGGTCATCGCAGTCATCGGCTTCACTGGTGTAGCCAATCGGTGCATCACAGGTAATGACCACGATGGTCATATCCCCATAGCCGTCCCCGTCGGTGTCCGCGTACCAGGTGAGCGTGTCGATGGCGCTGTCCTCGTCGGTCACGCCATCGCAGTTGTTGTCCACGCCATCGCACCGCTCGTCCGCACCGGGGTTGATCCCGATCTCGGAGTCATCGCAGTCCGTGGCGTCGGCAACGTACCCAGTGGGCAGGTCACAGGAGTTGGTGGTGTTACCCACGTTCCCATAGCCGTCCCCGTCGGTGTCCGCGTACCAGATCTCCATGTCGACCGCATCGTTGTCGATGTTGCCGTCACAGTCGTCGTCGATACCATTGCACTGCTCGTCCGCACTGGGGTTGATCCCAGCGTCGGAGTCGTCACAGTCGGTGGCGTCGCTGACGTACCCCGTGGGGAGCACACAGTCCTGAACGGTGTTGGTCACGTCGCCGTAACCATCCACGTCGGTGTCCGCGTACCAGATCTCCATGTCGACCGCATCGTTGTCGATGTTGCCGTCACAGTCGTCGTCGATACCATTGCACTGCTCGTCCGCACTGGGGTTGATCCCAGCGTCGGAGTCGTCACAGTCGGTGGCGTCAGAGACGTATCCGGTGGGGGCGCTGCAGGCGGTCTCGGAGTTACCCTCGTCGCCGTAGCCGTCCCCGTCGGTGTCCGCGTACCAGGTGAGCGTGTCGATGGCGCTGTCCTCGTCGGTCACGCCATCACAGTTGTCGTCGATGCCGTTGCAGAGCTCGATCGCGCTCGGGCTGATGTGATCGTTGCTGTCGTCACAGTCGCCGTTGCAGACCATATACACATCTCCGTCCTGGTCGACCTCGTCACCGAGACCGTCGCAGTTGTCGTCGACGCCGTTGCACTGCTCGTCCGCACTGGGGTTGATCCCAGCGTCGGAGTCGTCGCAGTCCACGCAGGCTGCGAAGCCGTCACTGTCCGCGTCGCTGTAGCTGACCAAACCATCACAGTTGTAGTCCGTGGGGTCGGTGCAGTCGGTCTCCTCAACACCGGGGTTGATCCCGGCGTCGGAGTCGTCACAGTCGGTGGCGTCAGAGACGTACCCGGCGGGCTGGCTGCAGGCGGTCTCGGAGTTACCCGAGTCGCCGTAACCGTCCGCGTCGGCATCCGCGTACCAGGCGCTGGCGTCAGTAGCCGACTTTTCGTCGACATCACTGTCGCAGTCGTTGTCGACACCGTCGCAGAGCTCGTCCGCACCGGGGTTGATGCTGGAGTCCGAGTCGTCACAGTCCTTGGCGTTCTCGGAGTAGTTTGGCGGCATATCACAGCTGAAGATGCTGCGCCCGTAGGGGTCGCCATAGCCATCACTGTCGCTGTCCACGTACCAGACGAGCATCTGGGGGCAGCCGCCAGTATCAGTCTTGTTGTCCGGCAGATCCGGCGTGTTACACGCCGTGATCATGCAGACGATCCAGACGATCCAGCTGAGGTTGATGTCGAAGGGCTTCACGTTGAATGAGAAGAGGCGCATGTTGTTTCCTTAAGAATGCGCTTCCGGCGGGCATACCACACAATGTTTGATAAGCACCACTACAAGTTTCCCTGTAGCAGCGTCAGCAGATACTCTCCGCTGTACCAAACACGGCCCTACCTTTAGATAATTATTTCTGATGCTCATTATCTAGAAATAGGACAGTGCTTGGCTACCAAACAAAAAACAGGGTTGTTACCCTGCTCATTCTAAAAAACCCAGACAGTACTCAAGTCGGGAGAACACGGTAAACCGCGTTTGTCCATTACCATTGGGAACGAGACTCAAACCCGCTATAGATGTCCTCTATAGTCGTTACTGTAAAAGAGCGTGCTCATGAGACCATTTGGGGAATCTAGAGCGCCGCCATCCTAGGCTAAGTTGGCTGTTTTGTCAACTCGCACTGTATATCGATTTTAGTAGTTTCTAGAGAGTTTTAAGCAACTCTCCACAAAGTACCACGTTTATTCCTATATAAACGTGCCAATCGTCTGCCGTCTACTGAACAGTAAACGTCTAGATTGGTCCTCCTACTCTTTGATGTTTAGGCTGGTGTGAGCGTCACCAGTGCATCTACTACAGCTTTGCTAATAGCAGAGTTCAATACCATCAAGACCGTCGGCCACTCCGGAGCAGTCGTTGTCGATACCGTCATCACAGAGCTCTACAGCTCCGGGATTGATCGCGGGGTTGGCATCGTTGCAATCTTCATTGCTGGATCCATACCCATCACCATCATTGTCATCGTAGGTACATTCTGCACCCACGGCCCAATCTTCATCGACACGACCATCGCAGTCATCATCAAGACCATTGCAGGCCTCAGCGGCTGCGGTGTTGATCTGGGCATCGTAATCATTACAATCACTGCCCCGACCATCGGACCACAGATCCGTCCCATCACCATCCGCGTCATAGTCGCTAAGACTATCGCAGTTCTGATTGATGCCGTCGTACCAGATTTCAGGGGCACCGGGGTAGGTGGTTGAATCGGTATCGTCACAATCTCCATTGTTGACCGCGTAGCCCGTGATCAGGCCACATGCCTGAATGGTGCTTGCTGCATCACCAAACCCGTCACCGTCGGTATCTTCATACAGAGTGCTGGGATCCACAACCGCTTCATCGATGTTTCCATCACAGTTGTCGTCGACACCATTACAGTATTCATCAGCTCCAGGATAGGTGTTGACATTGCTGTCGTCACAATCCGTCGCATCAGCCAGATACCCAGTCGGTACCGTACAGTCGAGCGTGGTGTTACCCACGTCGCCGTAGAGGTCACCGTCAGTATCTGCATACCACACGGTAGCATCCAACGCATCAGCTTCATCCGTCGCTCCATCACAGTCATCATCGATGCTGTTGCAGAGTTCATCAGCAGTAGGATATACGTTGACATTGCTGTCGTCGCAATCCGTTGCATCAGAGACGTAGAAGAAGCCAACACCATTCGGCTGGGTACAGCTAATCGCCGGATACCGCAGGTCGCCGTATCCATCATTATCCGTATCCGCGTACCACGTGGCGGCATCAACGGCATTGACGTCAATGGTCCCGTCACAATCGTTGTCCACGTTATCGCAGACTTCCGTTGCGCCAGGATGAGCACTGAAGACCAGATCATTGCAATCCTGGTCGTTGCTCACATAGCCGAGGGGCTGGGTGCAAGACAGGGTTGCGTAGGAGACGCCACCGTAGCTGTCGTTGTCCATGTCCGCGTACCAGATCTCCATGTCGACCGCATTGTCGTCGATGTTACCATCACAGTCATCGTCGATCAGATTGCACATTTCAGTAGCGCCGGGAAGAATCCCAGCATCACTATCATTGCAATCCTGGTCGTTGCTCACATAGCCGGTGGGCTGGTCACAGGAGTTGATGGTGTTACCCACATCTCCATACCCATCAGCATCTGCATCCAGGTACCAGGTAGACATGCCGAGTGCGCCAGCCTCATCAATGGCACCATCGCAATTGTCATCGAGACCGTTGCACACTTCAGTCGCGCCGGGATGAATGTTGACATCGCTGTCCACACAATCCTGCGCATTGTTTTCAGCCCCCACGGGCTGGGTGCAGGCGATGACGGTGTTACCCGCATCACCAAACCCGTCGTTGTCGGTGTCTTGATACCAGATCAGTGCATCAATGGCATCTTCTTCATCAATGGCGCCATCGCAATCGTTGTCGAAGCCATCACAGAACTCATACTTGCCGGGTGCATCATCTGCATCCAGATCGTTGCAGTCCTGGCCATTGTCTACGTATCCAGTCGGCTGATCACAGGCTACGATGCTGTCGGAAGGATTCCCGAACGCATCGCCGTCTGCATCAGCATACCAGGTGGAGCCGTTGACGGGATTGTTGTTGACCTTCCCGTCACAGTTGTTGTCGATCTCATCACAGAGCTCTTCAGCATCTGGATTAACGTTTGCATCTTCGTCATCACAGTCTCCGTAATTCTCTCCGAAGCCGTCTCCATCGAAGTCCTCGTTCTTGACGAAGACCTCCTGGGTACAGGCCTGGAGAAGAAGGCTGATGATGCCGAGCTTCACGAGAATGCACAGTTTGTGCATGGCTACTCCAACCTATTCTTGCTGAAGGAATAGGAAAAATTGAATTGAATCTTGGCTAAGCTCAATGCTCGCCGCACAGCAGACTAATCAGAATGATTTCTAAATAATCTGCTGTACGTGAGTATGTGCTTAGATACAAAAAACAGGCGGCCAGCCTGTATGTGAAAAAACCCAAACCAATTGATCTGGAGAACACGGCAAGCCGTATTTGTTCGTTACCATGGGGAACGAGACTAAACCCGCTATAGGTCTTATCTATAGTCGTTGTTGTAAAGAACGGGCTGAAGAGACCATTTGGGGAATCTAAAGCGCCGCCATACTAATGGCTATCAGACATTGTGTCAAGCGACGAAGTTAAACAGCATGACAAGTAGCAGTAGCGTCTTGACAGTTTCAACTTTAACGATACAATGTCCCGGTTCAAAAAAATTTTTACAGCAGTGCGCTGCGTGTACAGGAAAATATCCTATCCATGCAGGACTCTGCTCTAGGCAACTAGGGATGACTCGCCGAGACGAGTTAGTCCAATCCTCAAGTTGAAGTATCTCGGTACTTCGTTGTCATTGGCGCGCTTCATTTTGGAGTTCATATGCGCGCATTTCTGGTGGTAGTTGTTCTTTCTTCCCTCACCCTTTTGACGGGATGCAATCTTGCTTTCCCGCCCTGTGTCAACGTGATTGTTGATGCGGACGGCGATGGCGTGGATGGTGAGGTGTTGTTGTTCGAAGCCAGCAAAGAACAACCCTGGGTTTGCATCCAGGTGGGTTCTGAACCTGGACCGGATTGCAACGACAGCAATCCCAGCACCTTTCCCGGTGCCACCGAGTTCTGTGACAAGATCGACAACGATTGCGATGGTGCAATCGATAACGATTGTTTCGAACCTCGGCGTGACACTGGTGGCGATACCGGTGGTGATTCTGGTAGTTGACCGGAACCTGTGACCCCTAGGCTAAGGGGTAAAGCGGAGGACTAGCTGCCGAGTAATCGGGGACAGCTAGCGCACTATTCTCATCCCTTGAGAAGTGCGGTACCTTATGGAGAGGATCACTTGATCGTCTAAATAAGGTACCGAGTATGTTCGAAGAGTCATTGCAACATGTTATTCCAACCGATCAATTGCGTGTTCAGGGTCCTTCCATTGATCGAGTCTATTTAGATATCTTGGGAGATCTTACACAGTCATCATTATCCGCTGTTGCGGTGACCGATACAAGATATGAACAAGGCGATCTCCTCGAACGGACTGCTCGCTATGGTGATGAACGCAGTGGTTTGGTGATGAGTGCTGAGCCGATCCAATCTGGCTATGGTATACACGGAGAAACCGCTACGTGGCAATTCATCGGTCTACCTCATGATCTTGAATTAGTAGGGTATAGCCGACTGGATTATCGCGGTATTGGGAAACAATCGATCGAACTGCTATTTAAAACAGCCGATCCGCAGTTACGTGATCAGGTTAAACAGGCCTTTACAAAGGCGATTGTCAAATTGACGGCGTAGCATATTACCGGTACAATACGCCCCATCGTTTGTAATTTCATTATTGAGATTTTTTATGGCAGTAGATAAAAAAACAGCCCATATTCTCTGGTTTAAAGAGCTCAGCATGGCTGATGTAGCCTATGCCGGTGGCAAGAATGCTTCATTAGGTGAAATGTACCAAAATATGTCCAGCAAGGGCGTACGGGTGCCTAATGGTTATGCCATCACTGCTGCGGCTTACGAATATTTCTTAGAACAGACTGGTGTCAAAGCTAAAATCAAAGAGATTCTGCAAACGTTAAATACTCATGATCTGAAGAACTTGCAAGAACATGGTCATCGTGTCCGTGAAACTATTTTAGAGGCTGAGTTGCCAGAAGATCTCAAAACAGCCATCGAAACTAGTTATGCTGAATTATGCAAATTGGAAAATAATGGCGAGGAGATGGATGTGGCCGTACGTAGTTCTGCCACGGCTGAAGATATGCCTGATGCCTCATTTGCTGGTCAGCAGGAAACTTTTTTGAATATTCGTGGTGCCTATGACGTGATTGATGCTACGAAACGTTGCATGGCTTCATTATTTACTAATCGTGCCATCTCTTACCGCGCTGATAAAGGTTACGATCACTTCAACGTTTCCTTATCAGTCGGTGTTCAGAAAATGGTGCGGGCAGATGAAGCGGGTTCTGGCGTGATGTTCTCGATCGATACAGAATCTGGCTTCCAGAATGCCGTGTTAATCAATGCGGCTTACGGCTTAGGGGAAATGGTGGTGCAAGGTAAAGTGGAGCCCGATGAATACTACATTTTCAAACCAACGTTAATGGATGGTGTGCAGGTGAATGGTGAAGAGGTCAAATTTAAATATCGTCCGATTGTTGGTAAATCTCGTGGTCATAAGGAGGACAAGATGGTTTACAGCACCGAAGGCAATAGTCCAGTGAAAGAAGTGCCTGTGGCTGAAGAAGATCGCAAGAAATATGTACTAACAGATGATGAAGCTTTGCAATTGGCTTACTGGGCTTGCTTGATTGAACAGCACTACGGTAAATCCATGGATATGGAGTGGGCCAAAGATGGTATCAACGGTAAATTGTATATCGTCCAAGCTCGTCCTGAAACCGTGCACTCTCAAGCCAACAATAAAGTGTTGGAAGAATATATCATGAAAGGTAAAGGCAAAACCATCGTTGAAGGTGTCTCGGTTGGTTCGAAAGTGGGTGCCGGCAAAGTACGTGTACTCAAGGATACTAGTCATATTCATGATTTCAAACCTGGTGAAGTTCTAGTGACTGAGATTACCGATCCAGATTGGGAACCAATCATGAAGATTGCCTCAGCCATTGTGACTAACTCTGGCGGTCGTACATCGCACGCTGCTATCGTTTCACGCGAATTAGGCATTCCATGTGTTGTGGGTACGAAAAAAGCGACGACCACACTAACCACCGGCCAAGAGGTAACCGTTTCTTGTGCAGAGGGTGAGCGCGGTTACGTTTATGAAGGCATGATTGAATTTGAAGTGAAGAAGACCGATCTTGGTTCAATCGAAACTCCAAAAACTGATATCATGCAGATCGTTGGGGATCCTTCCCGCGCGTTCGATTTTGCCATGATTCCGAATAAAGGTGTTGGTTTGGCTCGCTTAGAGATGATTATCTTGAACGCCATTAAAGTGCATCCTTTAGCTTTACTACACTTTGATGATTTGAAAGACGAAGCTGCCAAACAGCAAATCGTTGAATTGACCTATAACTATCCTGTTAAATCTGATTTCTTTGTAGACTTATTGGCTACTGGAGTGGGTCGGATTGCTGCGGCTTACTATCCGAATCAAGTCATTGTGCGTTTGTCGGATTTCAAATCGAACGAATATGCTAACTTAGTTGGCGGTCGTCAATTCGAACCACATGAAGAGAATCCAATGATCGGCTGGCGCGGTGCTTCCCGTTATTACTCGGATGAATACAAATCAGCCTTTGCGTTAGAATGCGTGGCAATGAAGCGCGTGCGTGATGAAATGGGTCTAACCAACATGAAGTTGATGATTCCATTCTGTCGTACTCCTGAAGAAGGTCGTAAAGTGATTCAAGTGATGAACGAGAATGGCTTAGTGCAAGGGGAGAACGGATTGCAGATCTATATGATGTGTGAAATCCCTTCGAACGTATTATTGGCTGATGAGTTTATTAAGATCTTTGATGGTTTCTCCATTGGTTCTAATGATCTCACCCAGTTAACTTTAGGCTTAGATCGGGATTCAGGTTTAGTGGCTCATATCTATGATGAACGTAACCCAGCTGTGAAGAAACTCTTAGCCATGGCCATTGAAAGTGTTCATAAAGCGGGGAAGAAAATCGGTATCTGTGGCCAAGCGCCATCCGATTTCCCAGAGATCGCTGAGTTCTTAGTGGAACAAGGCATCGATACTATCTCCGTGACCCCAGATACAGGCTTAAAGACCTGGATCAACGTTGGCGCCCACGAGAAAAAGATTGGTCGGTAAGTCGGTCCAACAGAAAGAAAATAGCCTATCCGCGGATAGGCTATTTTTGTTAGTTAACTGATAAACAGTTTATTCCAGCGTAATTTCATCGAAGACAAAGCCATCTTCATCAATCGCTTCAATGCTGAGCGTATCATGAGCAATTTCTAAGCCTACAAAATGATTTTCCGAAAAGAACAGGGCAGAATCTTCTAGTTCCGTGCCCATGTCATATAAACTGTTCCCACCGCCACCAGTAATAATGTATTGAACACCATTGATTTTATCAAAACGTTCATAGTTATGTTCATGACCGTTTAAGACTAAATCCACGTTATGTTCTTCAAATAATGGAACTAGGGTATCCTGCATATCCGTTGTGCTGCCATGGCTACCTGAACTGTATGGGGGATGGTGGAAGAACACAATCACCCAGCGTTTGTTAGTTCCGGCTAAATCGTCATCTAGCCATTCATATTGGTCGCTGCCAACGCTGTAATCTAAGTTGGAATTCAAAGCAACGAAGTGAGTATTATCAAAGTTGAATGAATAGTAGTCTTCATCATCACCATTTTTAGGCGTCTCAAAGAACTCTTTATAGGGTCCAGCTTGTTCTGTGGTGTAGTCATGATTACCAATAGATCCGTAAAACGGTATTTCTGGTAACAGATTAGAATAAACAGTAAAAAATTTATCAATGAATTCTTGTTCGGTACCAGAGTCATAAACGATATCCCCAGTGTGTAGCAGCAGATCAGGTTGCCAGGCAGTGATTTCACTGGCTACTTCATACTGAGTAGTCGTCGCAACTCCAGAATCGCCGAAGACGGCCACGCGTAAGGGCTGGCCATTCGTAATATCACGTCGGGTGGTAAACGTATGGGTTTGCGTCAGATGATCACCGGAGCTGTTGCGGAGATAATATTCGTAACTGGTATTTTTTTTGAGACTAGTGAGACGATAGCGATGGTGGGTATCGGCATCCTCTTCATTCTGTTGTTTCCAGTTGGTTGCACCAACTTTACGATAATATAAATCAACGGTTTGACTAGCATCTGACCGAGCCAACACAGTAGCGGCGTGCTTTGAAACTCTCTGGATATATGGCTCAACTGTTAAACCAGAATCTGTTAAGGCTTGTGATGCTAGGGGTAACGCTGATAGTAGGGCAGCCAAACCCAAATGGTATAAACGCATACAGTAAACTTAAGATTAAGTTGGTCTTTGTAGTATACAACTTAGCTGTTCAGCAGGTAAGTGCCAATCACCATCACACCCACCGTGAGTAATTTTTGTAACAAAGGTTTCCACTGTAAATTTTCCTCGCCGAACCGTGGCCACCACAATGTTAAGCCAATTCCACCCAGCAAGACAAAAACAGGCTGCAAACCATTAACGGTTGTGTATACCAGGGCTAGCGGCGCTAACAGACTGGCAAAACGCATGGCCAGTGAGGCTAAGACGTTGATGATTTCATTGAATAGATTGAGGCCAATCACACGACCGGATTTATGTTGAAATACCTGAAAGAATTCACGACGATACTTTGGTACGCAGCTGAAAAAAATCACTCCCATGATGATGGTGCCCAGATAGTTCCAAAAGGCAGTTGTCCAGAAATCTGTTTCAACTGCCACAACTTTGAATAGCAAAGCACTAGTGGCAAGCAATCCAGAGGAGCCCAACATGAGGAGTACTAGTTTTCCATGCAGTTTCGGAATCTTGGCCTGCAAATCGAGAGCTAATGCCATACCGCTCAGCACAACGATACTCATCCCCATGATTTGTTGATTGGTTAGTGTTTCGTGCAGAATCAAGTAGGCCAATAGGAATGTGAGGACAGGTACGAGCTGAAAAAAAGGAACGACGACAGAGGCCTCACCTTTTTGTAGGGCATGTAAGTAAAGTGCTACTGCAATAATATCGATCAAGCCGCACGTTAACATGATACCGGCTTGTGTGGCGGTAACGCTAAAGACATCGGGATGAATCAAGTAGATGATGGGCACGACCAGAATACCGATTAAGGCTGAAAAAATAATCAATGCTCCGGCTGCTCCTTTAAAATAGCGTCCAACTAAAAACTTATCGATGTGATTACTAATACTCCACAAAGCTGGAGCAATCAGTGCAATGAGAAACCAAGACATGATCCCTAATTAATATTCGATGGACGGTCTGTGCGTAGTGCCTCCACAACTGCCTCGCCAACTAAGTGCGCAGAGTTTGGATTTTGTCCAGTAATTAAGCGTTCTGTCGTGACGCAATAAGGTCGAAAGGGGATAAGATTTTTCTGATACCGCGCTCCACGTTTGACTAAATTGGATTCTAACAAAAAGGGAACTTGTTTCTTTAACCCCGCCAAACGTTCTTCGAAATTGGAAAAGCCAGTTAGTGCTTTATCCTTGATCAGAAATTGACCATTCTTTAATTTGATATTGAGCAAACCACCGACGCCATGACAGACTGCGGAAACAATTTTTCCATCCTCATATAAGGCTTGGGCGATCGTTTGATAATACGGATTATCAGGAAAATCCCACATCACTCCATGTCCGCCTGCATAATAGATCGCGTCATAGTCTTGCCACTTTACTTCACTGGCTGGAATTGTATTGGCGATGGCATCTGCAAACGTCGCATCTTGCCACCATCGGTTATTGATCGGTTCTTGTAATTTTAGGCTTTTAGGGTCGAAGGGAATCGGCCCGCCTTCTGGGCTCGTGAGATCAATAGCGTAGCCTGCCTTGTGGAGGACATCGTAAAAATGTGTGACTTCGCTCAGCCAGTTACCAGTTGTGTGATTTGAATGCAGGTAGGTGGTGTGATTGGTAGTGACGATTAATACTTTATGAGTTTGTACTTGCATAGGCCTCTATTCTACCATAGGTCTTTCCTGAGCTGCTAATCGATTAGGTCTAATGCATATTCGGCCCACCAATCACCAGCCGCTGGACCGCCATTGCAGTATCCATCAGATTCACCCGGTGGCTTGACCCATAGATAAGCATCGACGCGGCCATGACCAGTAGTAGTGGTGGGGAGATGTCCAAGGGCGCGACCGCTAGGATTACACCATTCTCCATTTGAACCATTGCCGTTGCGACTAGTATCAATGATAAAGTGTTTGTCATGTAATCGACTCGAGATATTGCGACCGTAGTTGAGATTGCGTTTTGTTTTATAAAAATTCGATACATTGAGCGCAAAGCCATCCGCTTCAGCAATATTTGCCGTTCGCAGTCGTTCTGCCATCTCCTTTGGCTGAATCCAATTTGGATGGCCCGCATCCAGGTAGACCGCAGTGTTTGAACGCGCCTTGAGAATAGTGACTGCTTCAGCAATTAAAGGAGCAGAGCTATCATATAAACAATCTAAGGCCAGAGCGTCTGGTTCCAGAATGACTACGGCCTTGCGGTTGCGAATTCCTTCTGAAAATTGAGTGACCCAATCTAAGTATTCCGTCGTTGTGGCACCACCACTGGAGTAATTTCCGCAATCACGATTTGGAATATTATACAGCACT
>CAYLOJ010000017.1:0-26060 GCA_964385285.1 uncultured Gammaproteobacteria bacterium | reverse complement strand
TAGGGGTATAGCTCAGTTGGTAGAGCGGCGGTCTCCAAAACCGCGCGTCGCGGGTTCGAGTCCTGCTACCCCTGCATTCCATTCACTTTAAGTAGCCACATCGCCGATTATGAACACTAAAACAGTCAAAACAATTACGAGTTTAATGCTGAGTCTAGTGTTATTGCTTCCCATCGGTGTTGAAGCTATCAATTGGGGTGATCTCCTAGCAGGCACATACGATTTCAGTAACCAAACGAGTCGAGCACGTGATATGCAAAGAGTAGCTGATCTGACGCAGTTGAAAGTTGCTGTAGAAATGTACGCCATTGATCATGGTGGCTATCCAAATTCCAGTGGCTGTGTAGACACTGCCTTAGTGCGTGTGCTCCAACCCTATTTGAGCACTTTGTTGGAAGACCCACAAAATTTATGGACCACGACAGTTGTGAACGGCGGTTGTGGTTCGCCGTTACGTTCGGGTAATTATGCCTATCTTCCATTAAATAGAAATAGTGTGAATGACTTAGCCGAGGGATACTTACTAGTGGCTCAACTAGAGTACCAGTGGAGGACAGGCGACTTTGGTGTGTACTTTAATACCACTCCTTGGACACCAACCATTACTGGAAGTAATGCTACTGCTGCATTTAATCTTGCTGATGCAGCAAAATGTACAGCAATGACTATTGCGTGCAATGGCACGAACGTGAACCGTTACTACATGGTCGGCGGTGATTATTAAGGTGACATTTGTGTTTATAGGCCAGACAATCTCTGATCACTAACTCGGTTATTGGAAAGGCAGCCTTCCAAGCATCGTTCAAAAGCTGTCCTGCCACGTCTGCGTTCCAGAAAAAATTTCAACCAGACCTTTGACAATACTGGTTAGAAATTTATACTTATATTATGAAAAGTTTCATTAGGGCATGTAGTGCGGCCCTGCTCGCCACTCTCCCACCAGGGTGTATACCAGAGGCTGCTCGCCCGCTAAATGACGAGGAAAAAGAGATGGTGGAAACACGGCTCGACGAAGTCGTTGAGCATATGGAGTTGTACAGACAGATCGCAGAAAAGAGCCGTCCACTGGTTGGATTTGACAACCCAAATCCAACCATTGATGAAATTGTTGAGCAATGGCAAGATAGCGTCGACACTGGTTACAGTATGCTAAATGATGATAGATTTTTCATAGTGGCTAACGAAGATCTGCCAAAGAGCTATGAGGATGTTGGTGCGTACACGGACATAAAAAAGGATCCAGAAAAAGAATACATTGTATTTACTGATACCACTTTTTGGTCTGAAGACAACGGGATAATGACTGAACGACTTATTTCAGTTGTGATGCATGAACTTGATCATGCTATAGATCCTAAACCGTTCAGCCGAGGCCCACATGGCCATGATAAAGATTTACCTCATCCTTCTGATGATCATCCGGAGTTCGAGGATACAACGCAATATTTAGATGTGCCTTACCAAGATACGCGCCTATTTCGAGCATTCTCTGATTTAACCCATGCATTTGATCAGAATGAGTATACAACATTTGAGATGTATTTCGAGGACTGTGCGCATCCAGATAATGGAGAATATTATTTTTCATCGTACTATCAAAATGCCTCCGATATGAAAAATATGGCCCTGCATGATCACTCCGCCTGGGCTCATTTACTTATGGATAATGAAGAGTACTCTAGTGGGCAGCCAGAATATACTCAGCAAAGATTACTGGATACATCATGGAATGCTGCGTATGTTCGTTCAGGAATTATATATGATCTTGAAGTAAGCACCGAAGATTTTGAAGTTATATTGGCTGGGTCTGAGACAGATTTTTTGAGCAAAAAATTCGTGGAAAAAATGAATGGTTTTTTGGAAGAATTACGCGATCGATTTCCTGAACATTACGAGGCATACCGAGCTGAACAGCGACAGAAAACGGAGCCTGCAATAAAAAAAGAAGTGACAGATTTTCAAAACCTATCTCGCCATAGGCGCTGGAAATAAACAGTCTATCTATTCAATCTTAACCACCTTATTACGACTAGTAGCACCACTAACAAGGCTAAGTAATGATGGTGCGATGCCAAGTTCTGCAGATAATAATTTGATGGCAGCAGCGGTCGCTTTACCTTGCTGTGGTGCTGCTGTTACCCAAATTTTATAAGACGTAGCATCGAGCTGTTTGACTACATTCCGTTTGGCTTTTGGAATAACCCGCACTGTAATCCGCATTCTATATATACTATCGTGTATATTCAGTATCGTCTAACAGTATGTCAGAGCCGCTCAGAGATTGACCATCTGTTACTCATCATTCATCATGTATAGTATGTTACACTTTTTAACTAAGGATCTGCAAAATGCAATTTGATCCACATAACTCTATTGTTCAACGTTGCCTGCAAGGCATGAACATGGAAGAACAGGACCGACGTGAAGAAGCTAGAAAGCTTTTTCTTCAAGCCTGGAGCGAAGCGACCAGTGATTTCGAAAAATTTCTGGCTGCCTATTATGTAGCGCGACATCAATCTGATGTTTCGAGCAAATTAAAATGGATTGAAACGGCTTTACAGTTTGCCATCCAACTAAATGACGTTGCCGTTGAAGCAGCGTTTTCTCCTCTTTATCGAGATATTGCCAAATGCTATGAGGACTTGAACGATATTGAAAACGCAAAAAAGAATTCGGCATTGGCAAATTCGTTTACAGACAAACCCAAAGACGAGGGCCCTTTTTACCATGGAACAAAAGCAGATTTGCAAGTTGGTGATTTGCTCACACCAGGGAACCGGTCGAATTATAAGGCAGATGTGATCATGAACCATATTTATTTTACTGCCTTAGCAAACGGGGCAGGACTGGCTGCGGAGCTAGCTCAAGGCGATGGATCTCCACATGTGTATATTGTTGAACCAACCGGAAGTTATGAACATGACCCAAACCTTACCAATCACAAGTTTCCTGGTAATCTCACACGCTCGTATCGTACTCAAACACCATTGAAGATTGTTGGTGAAGTAACGGATTGGGCAAGACAAACACCGGAACAACTTCAACATTGGCACGAACGGTTAGCGAATAGTAAAGGGAAAATCATTAACTAATTATCAATAATTAATTCCAAAATATGACGGCAATCAACCCCTGGATTAACTTCAACGGAAATGCCGAAGAAGCGTTTACATTTTACAAATCCGTATTTGGCGGAGAGTTCACACAGCTTACTCGTCTGAAAGATCTCGCTAGTCCAGAATTTCCCGTAGACGAAAAAGATGCGCACAAAATACTACGCATTGAATTGCCAATGACATCCCAGAAAGTATGGGGCGTGTTAGTGAAAATGAAAACAGATCAAAAATAGCCATACGCGCAGCCAGCAAAGAAGAAGCCGACCAATTATTTAACGGACTTTCTGTAGGTGGCACGGTTGAAATGCCAATTGCCGAGAGCCCTTGGGGTTCATATTTTGGAATGTTTAGAGACAAATTCGGTATTGAGTGGACCGTCGAGTTTAATACCACTGAGTAACCCACGTCACAATTGCTACATAAGTTCCAATGGAACAGATAGTTACCGTTTCTTTTGGTGAACGGTTAACGACACTATTCTGTAGTCACGCCATCAAAATCAATACTATTGGCTCTTGCCTCCCGCTTGGTTTTACGAATGATACCGTCCATATGATGTGCGGGAGCATAAATAGTATACAGTGTTAGCGTATCCGTTTGCGATGCATTCATCACATTATGTTGAGCCCCGGCAGGGACAATAATGCAATCCCCCTCACCCACGCTGTATTCCGTAGCATTGATCTTCACCTTTCCTTCGCCGTGTACAAAACTAAAAAATTGGTCTCCATCTTCGTGGGTCTCTAAGCCGATCTCCTCGCCTGGAGCAAGTGACATTAGAACTAATTGACTGTGCTCAGCAGAGTACAGAACGTGACGAAAATTCTCATTCGTTTGAGTGATGCTTTGTAAGTTGGAAAAATATCCTTTTTTCATAAGGTCAGCATACTCCTATTGCTAATCTACGTATATGCGCGCCACGGTGAGTGACTGTAAATATTCAAAAGTGCTATACTATTGCTATGAAAAATGCAAAAACTTTGAATCATAGGATCTACAAAATGAGTTTTGGAAGAGTTTGCCCACCCTACCTTCAAAAAGCAAGGCGAAAAGGACGCACCAAAACTGAAGTCGATTGATGCGCGAGATTCACTATTTAGATAAACTGATTGATGAGTTAGCAAAAGGCAATGCCATGGAGAAGATTTTGCGGATACAAATGGGTTGGCAAATACCATCACCACAACTACCTTGGTCCACCTGCGTATTATTTGATGATTTATTGAAACGGGTGGATGTGTTTGAGTTACGCAGTTGGAACGATTGCGTTATTAGTATTGACCTCCTGTGAGGCCATGGGGTTTATTTGATCAGTCACCACTAACTAAATCATCACGCCGCGAATGCCAACACAGATCGTGAAAATAACTATCGTAACCCAACGTCGTTGCATCGCTTTAGTATAAGCCTGTCTTGATAGCCATCGCCATTAAAATCACCACTCACGATATTGCCCCCTAAATGGTTATTTACTGTGTGCCTGTTAGACGCACAAAATCTGCAGCAGATAGGCTGCTGGCTGAGGCAATGCGTGGCAATCCTACTAAGGTAATCAAGGCTATAAAGCTTTTGATAGTGCTTAACAGCATAATTTTTTTTATGATTACTTAATGAATGAAGTTTGGCGTATGTGGCTGTTTAATTCAAAATGATCTTTTTTGTAGATTGATATTGGTCAAGACATTGACTTCTTGGATAATGAGCGACGATAGGGTTTTGTAGTAGCTTCCAGTGATAATCTAAATTTTTTGCCCAGAATAATGGGCCATTTTGCAAGCGAAGACAAATTGCTGGATCAACTTCAACCACCGCTTGTCGTGTGATTGCAGTAATCAAGGCTTCTTGTTCCCAAGACTCATCATAAGTCATATAAAAGAACTCATAAAAAATTACCCAACCACTGAGCAGTAAAAGCAGAAATGTGAACATGCACAATAAGATTTTTTTATGCACATTCATCTTAATAGTATGGGAATAGTATTTAAATTGACAGTGTCACCCGGATCAACATCGATCCAATTAAAGCTGCCATCATCATTTGGGACGACACTGGTATATTGTGTAATACCAGTTGGTATGGCCATGTTATCTGCAGTTGCTGACCAAGCTACATAATAAATAGCCCCATCTGTTTTGGTAATTTGATATACATAGTCTGTTTGCTTCTCAACTGTGTTGAACGGTAAAATTTCTGTGCTCAGTAATTGTAGAGAATAATAGGCCGGTTTTTTATTCAGGGAACCGTCTAAAAGACCAAAATATCTAAAATTATTGTCTGTTTCTGTATTGCCAAGCAACGTGTGCCAAATAGCCACTTCGTCGCCCGCTGCGTAACTGGGAATAATGCGACGAAACACATCAGCAGCTTGTTCAGTTGTGGAATTTGGATAGTTAGTTTTATTCGTTAACGTGACATCTGAAGTAGCGCCCGTTTCCGTTAGCCAGACAGGTTTATCAGCAATACCTAAGTTGACTAAAGTTGTCTGCAAAGCTGAGCGCGCCTCTTCAAAGGCTTGCCAGCGGTTATAGTAATGGTAACCAACAATATCAAACCACTCCGTGCCGCCACCAGCAATTACTCCAGTTAACCAATCATCAGTATTATCGGTGGTAATATTAATTAATCCAGGTAACACCACTTTAGCCTCAGGATCATGCTCTTTAATCACTGCTGAGACAGCTGCCAGCCAAGCACCCTGTTCTTCTGGAGTAAATTGACCAGGATAATCACTTTCCCAATGGGCTAGTTCATTACCAATTTCCCAGTAAGTGACATCTGCTTTGTAACGATCTACGACCGTGCCAATATAGGTCTCTTGCTCGGCAGTTAGGTTTTTTTCTGGGGTAGTATCTCCCATGAGTTCATCTTCTGGTGAGGTTCCCTCAGCGAATTGATAGGAAAATAAAGTGACAATGGGTTCATGTGTAGTTGTCGTCAACACAGCATCTTCAGTAGTAAAATCAAATTGATTATTCGCAGCGCTGACATTAGACCAAATCAGATCAGAGCCAGTCATCTGTCGAAATGTTCCGATACCTAAATCAGTAAAGGTGGCTTCAATGGCAGTTGGTTGAGTAGCTTCAGACAAAGCTGCATTTTCTGTACTGAAGTAGGGAATAAAGTTTACCCCTAACTGTAACGGTGTTGCTACTATGGCATTAGCTGTAGTGGTGAATCTACGTGGGTTTGAAAATCGATCATGCGTACCATCTTTGTACTTGGCGCGCATTTTTATACAGTACTTTGTATCCGCAGTTAGTGCTTTAATAACTTTATGAGTTTTATGTTTACTAATTTTGTATTTTTTAATACGATTAGAACAATCGCTATTGAACAAACGAAGTTGGTAGCGTTTTACCTTTGATTGCTTTTCCCAATGAATTTTTACTTGGGTGGGTTGTAAGGTATCGTCTACGATTGTTGGTTTTGGGAAACGACTAGCGCCAAATACTAACATCGGAGTGATAAACCCCACCAATAGCATGATTGAAATAATAGGTAATTTTTTGTGCATAGTGTAATAATAGCGCAACTAGTAAGTAGATATAAAAAATTGGTAAAAAGTGTGGGGGCGGGATATGAGTTATTCATTCACATCCCACCCCTCTAGTTGCCCTAGCCCATCACAGCCTAGGTAACTTCCTCCGCCTTAGTGGGGCGCCGACGAATGATCGCCAACGCCACCAACATGCTCAACCAACCGAAGCTGGCTGGCGTTACGCCGGTTGAGCTGCACAGGCTTCCGCCTGGCGCACACCCGGAGCTTTTTTCGCACTCCGGCTCTAGAACCCCGTCACAGTTCAAATCTGTGCCGGAGTTTGAGCACACTGCTGTGCAATCTGGATTGATTGCGAAATTCTCATCGTCGCAATCACCTCCAACTTCTACATACATTGTACTGTAATGACAACTGATGGTTGGGTCACCAACACCCCAACCGTCACCGTCATCGTCATGATAATAGGCGTAGGTTACCATCCCTTCGTCGATGCTGCCATCGCAGTCATCGTCGTAATAGTTGCAGATCTCCGTTCCGGCGGGGTTGATGCTACTTATTGCATCATTGCAATCACCCCCTCTGGAAACTATGTAGTTCCATTGGGGATTACATTGGGTGAGCGAACTCAGGTAGTCCGCTCCATATCCATCCGCATCCGCATCGATGTACCAGGTGGGGATGACGATTCCCTCGTCGATGCTGCCATTGCAGTTGTCATCAACGTAGTTGCACACTTCCGTGGCAGCGGGGTTGATCGAGCCGTCGGCGTCGTCGCAATCGTCACAGCCATCTAGGCTATAATCCCCATCTTCGTCCACGTAGGATGTTGCTCCATCGCAGTTCATGTCCCATGTGGTGCATACTTCCACCGCACCCGGGTGAATGGCTTCGTTGTGGTCCTGACAATCCGTTGCATCGGCCACGTAGCCACCTGGCTGACCGCAGGCGATATATGTCTCGCCCTGGTTACCGTAGCTGTCTCCGTCATAGTCGGCGTACCAGGTGGTAGCACCATCCGAGGGGTTGCCCTCATCGATGCTGCCATCGCAGTTGTCGTCGATGCTGTTGCAGATCTCGGTGGCATACGGGTGAACCGCGACATTGCTGTCGACGCAATCGGTTGCATCTGCCACATACCCAGTCGGAGCCGAGCAGGCGATTGTGCTAGTGACTGGGTTACCCCAGCCATCAGCATCCGCATCGGCGAACCAGGTGGCGGCATCTACGGGGACTCCCTCGTCGATGCTGCCATCGCAGTTGTCGTCGATGCTGTTGCACGTTTCCGTGGCGCCGGGGAAACTGGTGGCACTTGAATCGTCGCAGTCGCCTGCGAAGGTGCTGTACCCGTCACCGTCGGCGTCCTCACACTCTACGGTGTCATCCGCAACCCCGGAACAGTCATTGTCGACCCCGTCGCACGTTTCCGTAGCTCCGGGATGGATGGTGCTGTCCTCATCGTTGCAATCGTTGGAGTAATACAAATCTCCGTCGTTGTCGTCCTGGAGGCAATCTAGGATCTTGTTCTTGTCTGTGTCGGCTACCCAGTCTTCGTCGATCGCGCCATCGCAGTCGTCATCGACGCCGTTACAGTCCTCGCTAATAGCCGGGGACTGGGCGGAGTTGGCGTCGTTGCAGTCGCCGGTGTCCTCGGAGTACCCGTCGAGATCGTCATCGGAGCAGCTGGTGCCGTCATCCACGATGCCGTCGCAGTCCTGGTCGCTCCCGTCGCACGTTTCCGTGGCTCCAGGATAGACATCAGGGCGTGTGTCATCGCAGTCGTACACGTTGCCGTACCCATCCCCATCGAGATCGTCGTCGGAGGTGAGTGGGTCACAGTCGTCATCGACGCCGTTGTACGGAAACTCGGACTCGCCCGGATTGACCGTGGCATCATAGTCGTCACAGTCTCCTGCACAGACCCGATTGCCATCACCATCTGCATCGGCTTCATCGGAGACGTCGCCATCACAGTTGTTGTCAATCCCGTCGCACACTTCCGCGGCGCCCGGGTAGATGGTCGGATCAGCGTCGTCGCAATCACCACCCTCGAGGTAGTTGTCGGCATCCCTGTCCGCCGTAAAGCGGATGTAGTCGATACCGATGCCATCGTCCGCGTACGGATCAGTGGTGATGAAGATGGTGTCGAAGTTGCTGGTGTGGAGGCCCACGAAGTGGGTTACACCATCGCTCTCGAAACCACCGCCGACGGTGACCGTATCCACGAGGGAGCCAGCGAGGTAGAACTCCACCTGGAGATCGTACGTCAAGCTGGCAAGCCCGAAGGCGACAGCGCTGGTCTCCGTGTCGAGCCCGAAGGTCACCGACGTCGGATCCGCGAGATCGAGGGACGGTCGCAGGCTGAGCCCACAACCGTCCATTGTGATCCCCCAGTACTCCGTGGAGCCTGAGCAGGTGTACACGATTCCCCAGCCTTCGCTGGAGTTGATCGTGTAGTCCGAGACGGTGACGGTGTAGATGCCAGACGAGCTGAGCACCTCACCGATCGCGATCGCGTCACCTTCGCTGTAGCCGGACTCCAACTCGACGCTGTAGACGGTCGGGGAGCCAAGATAGGCCTCCCACGACGCGGTGTCGCTGAAGCTGTCGGCAGCCTGGGCGGAGTGGGAAAAGAGGGTGAAGAGGATGAAGAAGCGCATGAAACCTCCGTGGTTGGATTGCGAAATTACAATCCGGAATTTAGATAATACCGTCTTGATCTAAATACCGCATTGCGCAAATAAAAAATGACCTTATTAGGTCATTTCCAGAAAACTCTCCTAGTGGCTGCATTCAATAAAATGTAGCTTCTTAGGGAGGAACGAAGGCCAATTAGGCCTATTGTTTAGAGTTTTAATGACGGAGAACTGCCTGGCTCCGTCCCCTTATTTAGGGGATAGGGTTATCAAAGAGCGCCAACACTATAGTAGCTTCTTGTGAATTGTCAAGGATGTGTGCCCCAAATTAGGATGTACTAAAAAATACCTCCTAAAACTGCGGGAGGTGTTTGTAGGCTAAATTATGGAGTTTACTTGTTTTTTTCTTTTTGGCAGCTAACATTGGGTAGCAAGTAAGTAGTGTGATGTGTACAAAGCAAAGAGAATTAGAGGGGTAAATAGTTTCGTTAGCAATCACTGCTGCAAGCGTTTAGTTTTTGTTCAATGGGTTGGCAGATGCCATCACCACAACTGCCTTGGTCCACCTGTGTATTATTTGATGATTTATTGAAACGGGTGGATGTGTTTGAGTTACGTAATTGACTAGCCTTAGAATCCTCACTTTCAGTCTCATAGATTGTGGGTTGACTATCAAATTCATCTTGCCAGATCGTGATAATATCTTCAAAAGTTGCCCATGTCATACTTCCGGTATCCACGGCCGATTGATGCGCTTGAATTTGGGCTACGGTTTCACTAATAATAGATGGGTCCCACATCTCATCTTGGTTCATCATAATGGTAATGGTATAGATACCAGGCTCGAGCGTACCAGCAGCTTGCTTGGATAGTAAATCATCCAATCCATCCCAAGAACTGGTGTAGCTACCAATATCCGGTAGTGGAGCAGTTTCACTATGCGTTAAATATTGTTCTGTACCAGCTGGTTTCCACACACCAGACACTGTGTAATCTGCTTGGTGATTCGGACTACCACCACCCCATAAAATTTCAGCCTGCCAAGTATAATTTGGGTCTATCGTACTAATAATCGGTGACCACAAATATTCTAACTTTGATTCCTCTAGTGGCCACACTAAAAAACCACCTACGACATGACTGGGTTCCACACCCAATTGTTGAATGAGATATGCGACATCGGCGTAATTATAGAATCGCTCATGCGAGTGAGGGTCAATTTGCACTCCTAAATCCTCAGAGAGGTAGCGCACAATATTCTTTCCATTCGTATCAACCGTTCAAGTATCATATTTGGCCACGGCTTGCAGAAAGTTCCAATCTGACTGCCAATGATACACCGCCCCAGCTGACATGACTTGCTGTGCAAAATCAATGACTGCTGCGCGATGCTCCCAAAAAGCTTCCTCATCCATTAGAAAATTTGGATAATTACGTCCCCCGCCTGGTTCTTCATTATGACTGGCTAATGTGACATAAATAGATGATGTGGTAGTCGTGTTTGTTGCTGTTGCTGTTGCTGTGGTTGCATCACGATCACTTGTTTGTCCACTTTGCTCTATAACAGTTTTTAATGCTTTGGCATTAATTAACGTAAACTCTTGCTGATGCTCAGCTGCATACTTTACTGCGGCTGTATAAGCTGCCCAACGATTGCCCTGCTCGTTAGCTGTGAGCAACTCCGCATATTGATCGTAAACAGACAAATCGAACGGCGGCTGAGGGGTACCGCGTCCACCTTGATTGAGATAAACGCTTAGCCAAGCAGATTGAGTTGCATAAAAATCATTGTCATGAGTTTTAATGCTCATGAAAATGGGACCATCAACCTCTGGTGCATTTGCAAATTGATCAGCAATGAGTTGCTCGGGCGAATCTTCAATATGTTCTGTAAAAATGAGCGGGATAGTTTCAGGACGAATCATTAAGTCGCCTTGGAATTGATTTGGCTCAATCGGTTCGTCACGGTGCTCAATCACAAACTGTGCACCTTTTTCAGCATAGATTTTCAACAAGCTGGGAGCAAATGTTGGCTCAGTAATTAGACCGGCCATGATCGGAGCGTAACCAATTTGGTCTTTTATAAATTGATAACCACCTACTCCGGTACGTGGTTCTCCTGTCACTAGATCAACCCCCTGTTCCTCATATTGCAACAGTCGGGCATAAAGCTCCGACGCAGACAATTCACTGAGGCCAGCAAAATCAAATTTTTTGTAGTAAGGCACGGGTGGACGAGTGTGATAACTCACAGCTACGACGGGTGAATTTCTTAAACGTTCAATGACGTCAGGGGCTTGTTCAGCATATACCTGCATGCTAGCGTCATCGACAATTACATCGAGCGGTACATTATATTCTTCGTGCAGGTCAATCATGCGATTAATGGTAGCAATGCCTTCAGCAGGCAATGCAAATTCCTGCGTTACGATTGAGAAGCTAACATAACGTTGTGTACCACTGCCACTACTAACACTAACATCTTCTTCGCTAATTGAATTTTGCTGAGCGCTGTAGAGTTTGTAGCCTACTATGCCAATGCCAACCATGGCTAAAATATACTCGGTTAGCACTAGGCTTAGGAGTGGCATACACCGCAGAAACGGGCGCAAAGCATCTACTGCCAGAACACAACAGCTATGCGGAACGCCATGCAGCAGCTGAACAGTTGGCCAACAACGGCACAGACTTTGAAACGTTCTTTGCCAAAGCTCCTAAACTGAGCCCAAACCGTAAATTGATTACTGGCTTGATTTGTGGGGGGCGTGAGTACGTAAGTTCGTTGATGAATTGGCAAGGGGAAAATTCTAGAGAAGATTCTAAGGCAATAAACCCGAGTAACATTTAACAGACTACACAAGGAGGACTATACTGTGGTTATTAGGCGTTTACTAATGTGTAACCCAAAACCATATGCAAATACAACATAAACAATTTGTCGTCACTGGCGCGGGCAGCGGCATCGGCCGTGCATTAACTTTGGCCTTACTGCGTAAAGGTGCAAAGGTTGCCGCGGCGGATCTCCGTTTAGAATCGCTACAAGAAACTCAACACTTGGCCGGTGAACTCAGTAGCCAACTGACTTTGCATGTAGCAAATATTGCGGAGTTGTCTGCTGTGGAGCAATTAGCTAAGGAAGTAAAAGAGCAACACGGCTCGATTGATGGCGTCATCAATAATGCTGGCATTATTCAGCCCTTCGTGAAAGTAGTAGATCTTGAGTATGCTGATATTAATCGCGTCATGCAGGTCAATTTTTTTGGCACACTGTACATGACTAAAACCTTTTTGCCGGAATTACTATCGCGTCCAGAATCTTACTTAGTAAATGTATCGAGCATGGGCGGCTTTTTACCTGTGCCTGGCCAAAGTGTTTATGGCGCCTCTAAAGCAGCGGTCAAATTACTCACCGAGGGATTATATGCAGAGTTAAAGGATACATCCGTGCATGTCAGTGTAGTATTTCCTGGTGCCACTGCGACGAATATCACCAAGAATTCTGGTGTCACTGGCCCAAAACTAGCTAGTGACTCCTCCACTGCTAAAGCGATTCCAATGCTGTCAGCTGATGCAGCTGCCGCCCTCATTATCAAAGGGATGGAACGCAATGCAACTCGAATTTATCTCGGTAAGGATTCTAATTTCTTGAACAAGCTCTATCGTCTTAGCCCCAACTTTGCTACCAACTTCATCGCTAAAAAGATGCAAGGTTTGCTAAACAATTAATTACTGATTATGGGTTCGAATTTTAAAAACTGGCTATTCTCCTTGATCTTTTGTTTATACGTGCTGACCATATCATTTGGTTTTAACCAATTGCAACATCTATTCCGCACCACTGCCTGGCTGGGTCTAGGTCTGAGTTTTGCAGAATTATTCGCCTCGCTAATTGGAACGATATTATTTATTTATTGTCTAGTCCGGATCATCCTGGAGATCACGGCATTGAAAAAAACCTATCCACAGGAAACGGTAGCCGTTGGCCCAACGATCTTCTGGTTATTTTTACTATTTGGCTTTGAATTCCCTCATGCTTTGACAAAGCGTGATCGGATTTTAAAAAAATACAATGCCTATAAACCCTTCATTCCTCCCCGCTTCTATTGGGCCATAGTGAGTTACTGCGTTATAATGTTGGGGATCTTTTTTGCGGCCGGTTCCGCTGTCCAAATCGAGAATGCCAATCAAATTTCTAATAGGGCTACAAATGCAGTGATTGCCAATTCTAATATGAACAGTAATCTTAATACGAATCGCAATCAGGTAGTGGATCTTGAACCACGTGTCACTACTACTGAGACCACTAATACCAACACAGCTGCCGCCGTAAATGATAATGGCAATAGGAACACAGTAAATACCAATGCACAAACAGCTACGTACAATAACTGTTTCTATTTGGCCGCCAGTTCGGCAAACTGCGACCTTAAAACCGCCGTACCACTGAGCGGTTATGATCATGAACAAGATAGTTTAATTGCCTACTGGGAAATATATTATTTACATACTGATGGTACTAAGATCGATACGGATGGCGACGGTCAATCCGATGGTTTAGAATTAGCGATTGGCCAAGATCCTGCTGATGCTGGCAATAGTACATTCACTATTCCAGATGACTTAAAAGCAGTCGATCAAGATAGTGATGGTATTATTGATGTAGACGAATCCTACTTCGGATTGTCTGCCACAAAGACAGATACAGACGGTGATGGTTATTCGGATGGCGAGGAAATTATTAATGGCTTTGATCCGTTAGGCCCTGGCAAAGTGATCTATCCCTTTAATACTACAGCGGAGTGGGCTGCTGCCACTGGTTATCATAAATAAGCAGCATGACCACTATTCAAAAGCGCATTGGGATACTCATTTCAATCCCTACGATCGGGGTAATACTTGTACTTCTGGTTCGACCGCTCCTAGTATTTATTTTGATCGTAGTGATCATGATCATGGTAGGAAACTATTCAAGTTGGAGATATCGTTTGATCCGATCAATGCAGAGTCGTGCTTTAGAACGTTGGCGATTCCAACACGTCAACCAACCTGAATGCTTATCTGCCTATGCACTAACACGCGGATCAGATCAACTACAAGTGAAGGATGTGTATCAATCAACGGAGGTACAATGGCCCTATAACCTGATCACATTCCGACTGACACGTGGTAAAGAGGAGAAAGCAATTAGCCAAGACTACCTGGGTATTGAGTTTGTTACCAAGCTTCATCACACGCGCGTTCAGTTATACGACCGCCTAGATCGCTTCCAACCAGCAGCTTCTACTGATCGTCGGCTAGAAGCTGATGAATTCAATTGGCTATTTAACGTCTATGCTGAGGACGCTAGCTCGCCATACTACTTCTTTGATCCCGACACCATGCAGGATTTAATTGCTATACGACGATCAAATTTTACATTCAATTTAGCAACGGCTGATAATCGTATTCTGCTCTACACACCCGCTACGATGCTTAGCCGCTATACACGTACCACCTTATCACTAAATGAGGTGCTGATGGATGAAGTTTGGCCTGAACACCTTACTGAATATCAAGCGGGTTTGGCTGAATACTTGAATCAAATGCAGAAGATTTTTCAATTACTGGACTACAAACTGGCAATTCATACGCAAGGGTAGGCTGAAATCCGAATATAGTGTATGATATTGCCAGATAATTACTCATAACGATCTATATGTCCAAACGCTTTGGAGCACTGGGGAGTATCCACAATAAAGTGAAGCATCCTCGTAAAACTAAAAAACGCTTAGCCGCCAAGGCTGCTATGTTGGCCGCCAAAGACGCCAAGCGCAAACCATGGGAAAAAGTCAGTAAGAAGAAGAGCAAGAAGAAAGATAAGAAGTAAACTGGTCATAAAGACCAACAAAGCAGACTAATCTGTACTTCACACCATCACCCCACACTCAACTGTGGGGTGATCTGTTTATGGCAACACAACACTTTAGCTTGACCAAAGCCAGTAATGCGCCCATACTCCCTTAGCAATAGATCTTCTTTAAGGACAACCAGACTTAAACGTTCTACCGCATCTAATTAACGAACGTAAATGTCTATGACAGGAACAATCAAAACCATCACCGATAAGGGATTTGGTTTCATCACCGTTGAAGGCCAAGAGAAAGAAATTTTCTTCCACTCTTCTTCTTTAGTGGATGTAACCTTCGATGAACTTCATCAGGGTGACACTGTATCTTTCGAAACGGAAGATTCAGAAAAAGGACCACGCGCAGTCAATGTGAAGCGTGCCTAACTAGCGGTAACGCTATACAAAAAACGGCTGGTCACAGTCGTTTTTTGTTTGGAGTCACAATGCGATTGTTAGAAAAATCGCTTCACCAGTGCTTCGGCATATTCAGCGGTAAAACCTACACAACTGAAGTTCATAATCTCTCCCGCGTAAAAGGTACGTCGCTCCCCTTGCAATGCTTCTAAACGATCATAAAAACCAGCCCGAAGATCCTCTGAACGTACATGGGGAAAGTATTTCCAGCGTGCAATGCTATGCACTGCCTGCACTCGCCCACCAAAACGCTTCACCACACGCTGCACATTTTCCACTACCTGAGCGTCTGTAATCTGTTCACGTTGTGACCAGGGTGCCAATGTGTAAAAGGCATACAGGTTGGTCTCCAGATGTCGGTGGTACCAAAACACTACCTCACCGCCATGCTCAGCTGAATAATTCACTGGCATATAACCACTCTGCTTAGGAAAATTTTCTAACTGACAAAAAACAGTCCGATAATCCACATATTGAATTTTTTCGAACAGGTCACGCTCAGATTCAACTGCGGTCAGATAGTGTAAACTTTCATCTAGTGGTGTAGTAATGATGAGGGCATCATACTGCTCTGTGCCGCGATGAGTTGTAATGGTGACCTGCTCATCACGCGTGATCTGTTGAATAGCTGTGTTGTACTGTACCTGATGATGATCGGCGACTGTCTGCCATAACTGCTGAATACCTGATGGAAAGCTATATACCTGTTTGCGCGCGTACGCCAGCACGGTGCTCCAATTATAGTATTTCAGCACATAGGCAGCTGGCACCGTATCTAAATATGAATAGCCAAAACCGGTAAAGAATAGCCCCAGGTAAACATTCAAGCGCTTAAGGCCATGGGCTCGAGCAAACTGCGTATATGGCACAGTTAATTCGGATGGAATCTGCTTCCAACCCGGCTCGGCTACTCGCTTAAAGCGCTTTGCCAGGCGTCGATAGCGGATAAATAATTCCAGTAATGTCAGCCAGCGATTAGGCTCGACCACATCAACCGTCATGCTACGACCAAACTCTGCAATCTGCGTCGGTACATGATACTTGCGGGCTAATCGCAGCGGCACAACATTATTTTCGGTTAGCACACCAGCACCTAATTCATAGATCTTTCCCTCGAATTCCAAACTACTACACTTACCACCGGCGTGATCAGATTTTTCGAATACAGTCACGTTGGTATAGCCAAGCTCCTGCAAGGTTTCCGCAGCCGTTAAACCCGCTGGTCCAGCGCCAATAATTGCGATCCGCTGCTGCTTATTTTGCATGCGTCACTGTGCTGAGTAGATTCTTTTTGAGAATAGCCGAAGCCGATAATAATCCTCCCATGGTACCACCCGCAATACTAGCAGTAACCACATCTTGGCCCGTTAAAAACAGATGGCGTACAGGCGTGTGGGGGCGCAAGAACTGTTGGCGGAAACGTTTCGGAGTGTGATTGGTGCCATAGATCTCGCCACTTGGATGTCCGGCAAAATGTTTTGTCGATACTGGCGTAGAAACTTCAAAATAATCAACCTTGCCTTTTAATTGTGGGGCTACTCGATAGAGCTGCTCAAATAACTGGTCAGCTAACATTGCTTTTAATTTGGCATATTCCTCGCCCCGGCGATGCCATTGCGTGTCATTCCACTGTTTAAACCAGGTATAAGGTACAAGAATAATCACCTCTGCCATCGTTCGGCCAGGTGTGTGCATTTCCGATTCCGGGTCTTTGGCTGATGGGAAGGAGGCAAACGCGACGGGAATGCGATCTTCTAATTTTGTGTAAGCCTGCTGGCTCTTGAGATGATTATACTCATCCGGGAAGATCCAGTAGTTACATTTCGGCAAGTTTAATCCCTTAGTCGATTCTTTAATCCCTACATACAAACCGACATGTGCCAGCGATGGCTCTAGTTGTGACAGTTGCTGATCGAGATGATGACGCTCAGCCACAGCGGTTGGTAATAATGATTTGTAAGTATTTACAATGCCGGCATCACTGACAATGGTTTTGGCGTAGAATTTACCTCCATCCATCATCTCTACGCCTACTGCCGTATTGCCCTCTACCACAATCTGTTTCACGCGCGCGCGTGATAACACTACCCCACTGGCTTGTTCAATGATCGGTACAATGCATTCCGCTAACCGTGACGCTCCACCTACCGGGTAGCCCGCACCATCCATGTAATGATTTGCCAAAATAGCATGCATATAGAAACTACTCTCTGCTGGTTGCAGACCATAATCCCCATACTGCGCAGTCAGGACACCGATCAGCTGTTCGTTATCGGTAATACGATGTAACACATCTAAGGTCAGTTGATCTGAGTACTTCAACAATTTACGACGAAGCCAGCCACCGATCAGTTTTGATAGCATTGGTGGTAACGCCTTTTCAATGTAATAACCCGCTCCCAGGTTCGCCACCTCGTCCAGTAAAACAAAATACTGATCAATCGACGCTTGGTCTTTTGCGGCTGGAAAGTACTCTTTTAATTTAGCTCGTAGATTTTCTTTGCCGCTGGGAAATTCATACTCCTTGTTACCAAACACAGCGCGATCATAGACATGATCCAGGGGCTCCCATTTCAACTGCCCCTTGGTAATGTAATCAAACACCTGGCGTTGCGTAGTTCCTGGTAAGTGTACCTGTCCAACATAATGTAAGCCCACATCCCACATATAGCCATTACGTTGAAAAGCATGCGTGTAGCCGCCAATCGAATAATGTTGTTCCAGCAGTAGAACCCGTTTCCCGGCCTGCGCTAAAAACGAGGCGGCACTTAAACCGCCCGTGCCTGAACCAATAATGATTAGATCAAACTGATAGTCTTCGGCTGCGGAATGTGATTTCCGGTAAGCAACGTATGAGGGTGCAGTTATTAACATGCGCTCTAGTATAGCCTAAACTGGCAAAGATTCCAACCCTGATCCTTGCACAATTTGTGCAAGGATTGGTCAAGAATGCTATACTATTAGCAACTTATTTTATTTGTATTTATATGACCTCCTCACGACACGCCACAAAATACAACGGCTTTACCTTAATTGAATTATTGATCGTAATCGCGATCATTGGCTTATTAGCGACCTTAGCGATTGTCTCGCTGACCACTGCTCAGCAAAAAGCCCGTGACACCAAGCGTCTGGCAGATCTTAAAACCTTACAAGACGCCGTCGAACTCTACTATCGTGAGTATGATACTTTTCCAATTACTGATGCAACCACCAATGCTACCTGGTCAGATTTCGCAAACAGCGTCACACCGTTTATTACTAACATGCCCATCGACGAAACGAATGATGATGCCTTGGGGTATGTTTATACCTATGCAAGTAGTGATGATGGTAGTGAGTATGTAATCGCAGCAAAATTAGAAAAATTGGACCACGACGCTCTAAACGCTGATGATGACTCCTTGTATGATTCCGCCAATGTCAATTGGAATAATCTAGATGCTGTGGAATCAGACGATCTTGTTAATGAAGTAGTCACTACTGTAGATTGCGGAACGACTAGCCCAGATAGCACAAGTGGTGCATACTGTGTCTCTGAATAACTTAGTTAACATTAATCTATGCAAACTACAGCAACCGGCTTACAATTTGAAGATACAGTCGTTGGTACAGGTCCCATTGCAAAATCTGGCGATCTAGTCGAAGTCCACTATACTGGAACCTTGATGGATGGAACTGTCTTTGATAGTTCCGTGCAACGCGCCCCGTTCGCCTTTACATTAGATATGGGCGAGGTCATTGCGGGTTGGGATGAAGGAGTTGCTGGCATGGCCATCGGAGGAAAACGTACCTTGGTGATTCCACCGAATCTCGCTTATGGCGCAGCTGGTGCTGGTGGCGTGATTCCAGGGAATGCTACGCTCAAGTTTGATGTTGAACTACTAGCCATTCGTTAGGTGGATCAAGCGAAGGCACTCGCCTACTTACAGGCTGGGCGTAATGTATTTTTAACCGGACCAGCAGGTGCTGGAAAAACCTATCTACTCAACCAGTTCATTGGCTGGGCGAAAGCAGAAGGGAAAAAAATTGCCGTTACCGCCTCAACCGGAATTGCAGCTACGCATCTGGGTGGGACAACTATCCATTCTTGGTCTGGTTTAGGTATTGCGGACAGCATCAGTGAATACACCTTAGATGCGTTAATGCAAAAGGAGTATTTACATAAACGCTTCGAAAATACGGATATTCTGATTATCGATGAAATCTCGATGTTTGATGCACCGCGTTTGGATGCAGTCAGTATCATTCTACAAGCTTTGCGCAATAACCGTGCGCCGTTTGGCGGAATCCAAGTCGTACTATCGGGAGATTTTTTTCAGCTACCCCCCATTACACGCGGTGGCGCAAAAGCCCAATTTGCATTTGAATCCAGAGTTTGGACAGCCATGGAAGACCTTGTGGTGTGCTATTTAGACGTGGTCTACCGACAAAGTGATGATCCATTATTAGCGATTCTACATGAGATTCGCAGCGGTCAGTTGAATGAGGCTACCATCGAACAACTACAAGAACGTTTAGCCGCTACTTTGCCCGACGATATTACACCCACTCGCCTCTATACCCATAATATTGATGTGGATGCAGTGAACGCTGCTGAGCTGGATAAAATTCCCGGCACACTTAAAGTGTTTCAGATGACGAGCACCGGAAAAAAGGATGCGGTAGAACAATTAAAAAAATATTGCCTTGCGCCGCAAGAATTAAAACTGAAAGTGGGTGCGGCAGTGATGTGTGTGAAAAATAATAGTAAACTAGGTTACGTCAATGGAACCTTAGGTACTGTGACTGGTTTTGAATATGATGGCGTGACAATTCAAACTGCAGAAGGCAAAACCATCACCGTGTTACCGGATAGTTGGGCGATCGATCAAGATCACAAAACGCTAGGCCAAATTAGCCAGATACCGTTGCGCTTAGCCTGGGCAATTACTGTACACAAAAGCCAAGGCATGACCTTAGATGATATTGAAGTTGATCTATCTAAATCGTTTGCGCCAGGAATGGGCTACGTAGCTTTATCACGGGTGCGCACACTCCATGGGCTCTATTTACGAGGAATGAACCAAAGAGCGCTCTTAGTAGAACCACGTGTTCAAGAGCAGGACCACCTCTTTCTTGGTCAATCCCAACACTTTGCGAAATAATTGGCCTGTTCAGTGGGTGGTGATATAGTATAAGCGTTAATCATTAGTCTTCTTGGATATGGCAGATCAAATCGATTACGAAATTCACGGCGAAGATTTGCAGGCGGTTAGTATTACCCTGGACCCTGGTGAAGGGGTACGGGCAGAAATTGGTTCCATGCTGTACATGGAAAATGGAATTGAGATGCAAACCAACATGGACGGCGGTTTGGTAAAAGGCATCAAACGGATGTTTACGGGAGAAAGTTTTTTTATCAGCAGTTATACGAATCGAGATACTGTACGGCGGGCCGTTGGGTTTGCTGCACCCTATCCTGGTAAACTATTACCAGTCGATCTGAATACATATGGTGGTCAACTGATTTGCCAAAAGGACAGTTTTTTGTGTGCAGCCAATGGCATTGATGTCGATATTGCCTTTACCAAAAAACTCGGGGCTGGGTTATTTGGCGGTGAAGGATTCATTCTCCAAAAATTATCTGGCAGTGGCATCGCTATTATCCATATCGGCGGTACATTGATTACGAAGACCTTGGCAGCAGGAGAAACGTTGCGAGTAGATACCGGCTGTTTAGCTGCCTTTAGCAGTGATGTGCGCTACGATATCCAATTTATTGGTGGTTTTAAAAATGTTCTATTTGGCGGTGAAGGATTATTCTATGCCAATTTAACGGGTCCCGGCACTGTGCTATTACAAAGTCTACCGTTTTCTCGCATTGCTGACCGCATTAATGCTGGTGCCAAACATGAAGGCACCACCAAGCGTGTTGGTGGAATTTTGGGCGATATCATTAGCGGTCAATAACCAGCATGACGGTAGGGATTATTGGCGCAGGTGCCGCTGGTTTGATGGCGGCAGCTACAATTCAGGAATTAGCTCCAGAAGCGCAGGTATTATTGATTGAAAAAAACAAAGTACTCGGCCGTAAAGTCAGCATCTCTGGCGGTGGGCGTTGTAATGTGACTACCGGTATTCGTGATATTCGAGAACTACTGACCAAATATCCACGTGGTTCCAAATTTTTGACCAGTGCCATGTATCAGTTTGGTCCGGAAAAGGTCTATGACTGGTTTGAAGCCCATGGTGTACCACTCTATACCCAGGATGATCGTCGCGTGTTCCCACAATCCGATCGCGGCACAGATATTGTCGCAGTATTTGAACGCTTGTTTGCCCACAGTAAGGTACACGTACACAGCGAAACCAGTATTGATCAGATCGTCCAGCTCCCTTCAAAACAATTTAAGCTGCAATCTAAGACCGGTACAAGTTATACGGTCGATCGCTTAATCTTAACCACCGGTGGCCAAGCTCGTCGCTACACCGGTTCAACGGGTGATGGTTATCTCTTTGCGGAAACGTTGGGGCATCAGATTACTCCGCTAGCGGCTAGTTTGAATTCGTTTATTGTGTCCGATAGTTGGATCAAAGATTTAGCCGGTGTATCGTTTGTCGCCGTTGGCTTAGCGATTGCTGGCCAGAAACAGTATCACTTTACTGGACCAATTGTCCTCACTCACCAAGGGTTAAGTGGTCCCGCTGTCTTCGCACTATCCTCACAAGTCGCCTTTTTGAATTACACCAAAGATCATCCGTTACCGTTACTAGTGGATTGGCTACCGACTTTATCAACGGAACAACTGCGACATGAATTGAATCAGATCATTACACTTAATCCTAGGCAGCAATTGAGCACAACACTGCATGCTTGGCTACCAAAATCGATGGTGGCGCAATTACTAGCTGTCTTGCAATTGCCGGCAGATAAAATCAATGCGGAAGTCAGCAAAGTGATGCGCCAACGTATTTTGGACCATCTCAAACAATGCCCGCTTAGCGTGGTCGGTCGTGGCACGGGTGATGAATTCGTGACGGCCGGAGGGGTTGAACTTACGGAGGTTAATCCAAGCACGATGGAATCTAAACTCTGCCCGGGATTATTCTTTGCTGGAGAGATTCTCAATATTGATGGCTATACTGGTGGTTTTAATCTTCAATCTGCTTGGGCTACCGGTCGCCTAGCTGGTACATACGCTGCGGCTTGACGTCTGAGATCATTTGTTGTTCAATCTGAGCGCTGCATAAGGAGGAATATGCGGTTTTTTGATATGTTCTTTTTATCATTACTACATTTTGCTAAACCGTTCGGTTTCAGCTGTGATCGCCAGTCTGTGCAGCGATCTGTTTGTGTTTATTCGTTATTAGATAGAAAACGCAAATAATTCGCTGCACCTACTGGTCCACTCTCAACGCATCTCATTAACTGAGACCAGCGCAGCACTTCAGGAGTCCCATGTCTCGTCTGCTCACTCTCACCGGTCTCGACCGCGTGTTGTACCTTACTGCCGACCCGGGTTTGCTCAAGCAGCAGCTCGACGGTGGGGAGATCAACTACGACGGCCAGCCCCTCGACTACGGCGTCAACACCGACGGGATGATCTCGGGTGGCAACTGCACCCGTGGATACACCCCCGAGATCCTCGGCCCCTACTTCCTGGAGAACTACCAGGGCGTGGTCAGTGCCGGCTCCGTCCAGCAGGGTGGTTTCACCGTGATCGTCGGCGGCGACGCCTACGGCAGCGGCTCCTCCCGCGAGGTGGCCGTCACGGCCCACCAGGGCGCCGGCATCCAGCTCGTGGTGGCCCACTCGTTCCAGCGGATCTTCCAGGAGAACATGGTCTACTGCGGCATGCCGTTCACGACCGACTTCTCTGTGTTGGACCGCCTGACCGCAGGTGAGGCCATCAACCTCTCCACCCTGTACACCGATCTTCCGCCGTTCTTCCGGATGGTGGCGGAGATGGGGGGCTTACTCCCCTTCGGCACGCAGGTGCTCGACGGTACGCTGTCCCCCTGGTACGACACTCAGGCCTGGGACGCCTCCGGCCAGAACGTGGTGCAGAAGCTGATCGCCCGCAACACCTGGACCGGTCGCAACGGCAATGAGCTCATCTTCGGGATGGACAGCGTCCAGCCCGGTGACCAGGTGCTCTGCCGCGCCGGCTTCAGGGGTGTACACGAGTACACGGCCGGGATGGTTGTCTCGCTCTACCGTGATGGGTACGGCGATGCTCCGATCACGGATCCGGAGCTCGTCCGCGCCTTCGAAGACCACTTCGTGCTCATCGACCAGCCCACCGTCCCCGAGCCCGTCAAGGCGGCCCGCCTCGCCAACGCGCAGGCGCTCACCGCGGAGATGGTCACGGCGTGTGGGGAGTACAACATCCCCATCCACGGCCCTGGGCGCGAGCTCCAGCCGGGTGTCTGTCACCGCATCGCGGTGGAGAGGTACGTCAATCCGGGAACGATCGCCGTCATGACCGACTCCCACACCCCCACCGCCGGCGTGCTCAACGCCTTCGCGTTTGGGGTTGGGTCCACGGCCATGGCGTTCGCCTTCCGGACGGGTCTTATCCCCGTGACGGTGCCGAAGGTGGTGCGGGTGATGCTCAACGGGAAGGGATACCAGAACCTGACCCCCAAGGACATCATCCTCCACATCATCGGCATGCCGTATTTCCGCGAGGAGCTGTGGCGGACTAGCCCGACGGACACCTGTGTGATCCAGATCGGGGGGTCCGCACTCGACTCGTTCTCTGTCGACGAGCTGAGCGTGCTCACCAACATGACGGTCGAAGGCGGCCTGATGACCGGCGTGATCGAGCCGTGCGAACCGATCATCTCCTTCCTGATGGACCAGCGTGGCTTGCCGCGCGAAGTCATCCAGGAAATGCTCGTCTACCCGGACGACGATGCTGCCTACGAGCGCATCTTCAATTTCGATCTCACCGAGATCCCGCTGACCGTCGCCACCCCGGGTGACAGCCGCAACCGGCAGTCCCTCCAGGAAGCGGCGGCGAACCTCGTTGCCATCCACAACGTGGTCGTCGGGTCCTGCACTGGTGGTTCCCTGGCGGACCTGCGCGCCTTCGCTGGCGTGCTGGCCAACCGGCAGATCGCCAACGGTGTGCGCGTGACCGTCACCCCCTCCAGCCAGGACGTCTACGACGCCGCTGAATCCGAGGGCG
This sequence comes from uncultured Gammaproteobacteria bacterium, assembly GCA_964385285.1. Classification (GTDB taxonomy): domain Bacteria; phylum Patescibacteriota; class Patescibacteriia; order UBA9570; family UBA9570; genus UBA9570. The sequence continues at coordinate 1,334 of CAYLOJ010000017.1, read as the reverse complement.
TCCTGGCGATGCTCAGGGCCAAGGGGTGCGTGGTCACCCAGCCTGGCTGTGGTGCCTGCATCGGAAACGGTCCGGGTATCCCCAAGCCCGGTGAGGTCACGGCGTCGACCACCAACCGCAACTTCGCAGGCCGCATGGGTGCGAAGGGAGATGTCTACCTGGTCTCTCCGGCGGTGGCGGCGGCGAGCGCGGTGACGGGCTGGTTGTGCGATCCGCGCAACCTCCCGGCGGCGTAGCCTGATGTAGTCCAAAAAGCGACCAAATTCTGGGTCACTCCCACGCGGTGGGTTCTGCAGGCAACTGCACAGGGAACGATGGATATGAGATTATTCCGGTACTGGCAAAGTCCATCGTTCATCGTTCTTGTGTGCATGATCCTTGTATGACAACGGGATCGTGCCTAGAAGTACGAACGTGGTATACTGTATGCCTATGGAAAATCCAATCAAAGCGCCTGGCTACGCCACGCCCAAACACGTGTTTTTACATCTGTTGATGATTGCCATGCTCTATGTGAGCGTGATTGCAATAATCACTTTGTACTTTCAGTACATAAATGAGATCTGGTTTGACGCTGCCCTTGGCTTCAACCACATGTCTATTTATGACGGTATTCGTTGGTCCAGCTCAGCGCTGTTAGTCGCCTTTCCAGTATTGGTTTACATTACATGGGTGATTCAAAAGGAATTTCGCCTAGCACCACAATTGCGTCAGATGAAAACGCGTCGGTGGTTACTGTACTTAACACAGTTTATTACTGCCATCACCATCATTATTGATTTAATGGTATTGATCTACAATTTTTACGGTGGTGAAATCACCAGCCAGTTCATTGCTAAAGTAATTGTCGTCTTACTCATTGCCGCTGTTGTTCTAGGCTACTACCAATGGGAACTCCATCGCCATGATGAAGCTTCCAAAATCCCGATGATCACGGCAATAATCGCTGGTTGTGTGCTACTCATTAGTATTGCAAGCGGTTTTTGGATCGCTGGCACACCTGCACAACAGCGTGGTGTTCGTCTAGATGAACAGCGCGTTAATGATCTAATGAATCTGCAAAATCAGATCATGAATTATGCGCAGTTGGAATCCACCCTGCCAGCAGATACAGCAGCACTAGCAGCATGGACAGGACCACTCGCTACGGATCCGAATACAAATGCCGATTATAGTTATAACAAAACTTCAGACACTACCTTTCAACTGTGTGCTGAATTCGCAGTGAGTTTAGATACTGATCTCTATGGCAGTGACTACTACGCCTATACCACACCTGAAAAAACAGTTCCACAATTAGTGGGAGGCAGCAGTTGGCAACATCCGGCTGGTTA
>CAYLOJ010000016.1:0-27080 GCA_964385285.1 uncultured Gammaproteobacteria bacterium | reverse complement strand
GACACCGACACCGACACCGACACCGACACCGACACCGACACCGACACCGACACCGGGTCCACGGATTCCGGTGGTGCCGATACGGGTACGGTCGAAGACACCGGTTCAGTGGAAGACACTGGCAATGCGGATTCCGACTCGGGTGATACCGATGAGGAGACCGACACTGGTGCCACGGACACCGGGATCTACGTCGACCCCAACACGGTCGATGACGATCTCGACGGGTACTCCGAGAACGATGGCGACTGCGATGACACCAATGTCTCCATCTACCCCGGTGCCTACGACTGGGGTGGCGATGGTACGGACCAGGACTGTGACGGCGACGATATCGACACCAATTACGATATCGACGACGATGGCGACGGCTACAGCGATGCGGCCGGTGACTGTAACGATGCTGCCTCCGCGATTTTCCCTGGCGCCCATGAATGGTCCAATGGCGTGGATGATGACTGTGATGGTTCCACTGACGAGGCCGATGCCATCGACGACGATGGTGATGGTTTCTCTGATGCGGATGGCGACTGTAACGATTACGCCGCCAGCATCTACCCCGGTGCTCGTGACTGGGGCAGCGATGGTGTCGATCAGGACTGCGACGGCGACGATCTGGACTCCACCTGGGAGACGGACGACGATGGCGATGGCGTCACCGAATATGGTGGCGACTGTGACGATGCGGATGGGGACAAATACCCCGGTGCCGCTGAGTACGCCAACTGGGTAGATGACAACTGCGACGGCGTGGTTGACGAGAGCTGTGATTGGAGCTGCGGTGGTGCCAACGATTGGGATCACGACGGCGTGCTCGATTGCAGCGACGACTGGGACTGGTGGTACGCCTATGGGGGCGACACCAGTGCTCAGACCGAGTGCGTTCCGTAGGAAGTGACGGGTGGGGAAGCTGACGGCTGGCTGCGAGCAATCGCGGTTCAGTCTAGGCCTCCCCACCCTTCCAGCCTTTCTTGTTTCTACTTGAAAGCCAAGTGAGTTTACTTGACTTCGAAGTTAAAACACGATAAAACTATAACTAAGAGCGCCATCACTGGGCGCTTTTTGCGTTCCAGGGCAGCAGAGAAGGGCTTAGACAGCACCTTGAAAATATGCTATAGTTTGGCAACGTTATGCCGAAAAAGTCGAAATCATCCAAAGTTGCCGTTGCGCAAACAGTCATGGACCCTGCCACGCGTCGTGGCATTATCAGTATTGGTGTCTTAGCCTTAGACCTGATCGTTTTTTTCAGTTTATTTGGCTGGGCTGGTACAGTTGGGGGTTACTTGAATAGTCTATTAACAGCAATAGTGGGATTAGGTCGTTATGCTATCCCGCTCTTTTTGTTGATTATTGTCTATAATCTGCTCTATCCACGTGAAGAAGAAGCTGAGTTGTCGCCACTATTTGGGGTAGGCATTGCGGCCATGTGTATTGGTGTCTTTGGATTAATTGATGTCTTTCAGCCTGCAGCCGGTGGTTATATCGGTGTGGCGCTGACCTACATTTTCCGCAGCTTTGCCAGTGTCAGTGTGGCTGTAGTCGTATTCATTGCCTTATTGCTGATCTCTCTATTGATTGTCTTTAACACTTCTTTACAGCACTTGATTCAACATATTCCTGCCCGCACCTTTTTAGGCAAAACCTTACGCTTTGTTGTGGCGTTGTTTGCAACTGCCCGTCAACGGATCTCTATTGCTAAAGAGCAAGCCCTGGCCAGCGTAGAAGAAACAGAACCCTATGTGGAGGACGAATTGGAAGAGGAGTCTGAGCCAGAGGAAGATCCTGAAACAGACTTAGATGAAGAGATGGCAGAAGCTGCCTTCACGGAGCGTAGTCTGGAGGCTTTAGATGAGATGAAGCCAAGTCGTCCAGTGAAGCAGATGAAGTTGCAAGTACCTAAGCATCATCGCAAGATTGATTTGCCAATCGAATTGTTATCTGGTGCTAAAGGCAAGCCAACGAGTGGTGATATTGAACATAACAAAGAGGTGATCGTGAAAACGTTGCATAACTTCGGAATCGAAGTAGAGATGGGTCCGGTCAGTATTGGCCCCACGGTAACGCAATATAGTTTCCGCCCAGCCTCTGGTGTAAAGGTATCTCAGATTGTGTCACTGCAAAATGATCTCGCGCTTGCATTGGCTGCACATCCAATTCGTACAGAAGCCCCAATTCCTGGAAAGTCTTTGGTTGGAATTGAAGTGCCGAATCTAAAAGCTGCTCAGGTCGGTTTGCGCGAATTATTTGAATCTGATGAATTCAAACAGCGTAAAACCAACTTGACCCTCGCTTTTGGTAAAGATGTTTCTGGAAAAACCTTTACCGGAGATTTAGCTGGCATGCCACATATGTTAATTGCTGGTGCTACGGGTTCGGGTAAATCCGTGTGTATGAATACAGTGCTGTTGAGCTTGTTGTACCAAAATGGTCCAGATGATCTGAAAATTATCTTGGTCGATCCGAAGCGCGTAGAGTTCACGATGTACAACGACATTCCACACTTGTTGACTCCAGTCATTACCGATGTACAGAAGACAATCAATGCTTTGCAGTGGACTGTGAATGAAATGGATCGTCGCTATGAGGTGTTATCACAAGCCCGCAAGCGTGATATCGCCGGTTACAATGCTGCACATCCCGATACCCGTATGCCATACATCGTATTCGTCATTGATGAGTTGGCTGATCTAATGGCAACGGCTCCACGCGAAGTGGAAGCTGCCATTGTGCGCTTGGCTCAGATGGCACGTGCCGTGGGTATCCATTTGGTATTAGCAACGCAACGTCCATCTGTCGATGTCATTACCGGTTTGATTAAGGCCAATATCACAACGCGTTGTGCCTTTTCTACCGCTTCGGTAGTCGATTCACGAACCATCTTGGACATGTCCGGAGCAGAAAAATTGTTAGGGCGTGGTGATATGTTGTATATGAGTGCTGATTCTTCTAAACCACGTCGTTTGCAAGGTGCCTTCGTATCAGAAGAAGAGGTGAATGCAGTAGTGGATTATCTGAAAGGCAAAGATAAACCGGAATACGATCATGAAGTGGTAGAACGCACTCCAAATTCTGCCTTACCCCAAGCCTTTACGGACGGCGAGCAAGATGATGAGTTACTACCGTCTGCGAAGAAGGTCATTATGGAATCTCAGAAAGCGTCTGCTTCCTTACTACAGCGTCGGTTGCGAGTCGGTTATGCACGGGCAGCACGTTTGCTAGATATCTTAGAAGAACAAGGCTTTATTGGACCAGCTGATGGAGCTAAGCCTCGTGAAATTTTGGCTGGAGCTGAGGCGCTCATGGCAGCGGGCCCTAGCGATGACGATATCCCATTGAACGATTCCGATTATTCGACCACCACATTGCCACCACAAAGCAACGAAGATGGTGATGAGGATGATGCTGAGACTACTAACTCCGATGACGACGCAACTTCCAAATACGTTTAATCAACGGACGATCGCCAACGCCGAAACGCTTGGCCGTAAGTTAAAACGTGTGCGTGAAAGTAGTCGTCTCAGCGTCGCTCAGGTGAGTGCCAAGTTACGTATTAAAGCGGAATACATCACTGCCATTGAAGATAGCCGCTATACGGCTTTGCCGAGTGCAGTCTTTGTAAAAAACTATGTGCAGCGTTATGCAAAGTTGCTCGGGGTTAGCTATGCTACTGTAGAGCCATTGTTGTTGTCTGAACTCAAAGTGTATGAACGTAATCCGGATATTCCAACCTTGAAACGGTATCTTACAAAACAACCATTGCAATTGCGTTTTGTGGTAGTTGGTCTAGTGATCGTCTTTGTGATCTTGGGGTTAGTAGCATATTTTGGGCTTGAAATTACGAATATTGTTGAACCACCAATATTGGATGTAGTAGCTTTGCCAGCCAAGGTTGAGTATGCGGAACGTGTGCTAACTGTAGCTGGACAAACTGCTCCAGAAGCGGTAGTCTCAATTAACGATCAGGTCATTCCGGTGTTGCCAAATGGGCAGTTTTCGCAGCAGATGTCCTTGCAGCCGGGTACAAATATTCTCAAGATTGAAGCCAAAACTAAACGTAGTCAACCGAAGATCCAATACGTACAAATCTACGTAGAAGATAAATAAATTTAACCGTACAGACGCATTGCCATGTGTCTCTAACCGAACATTAGTATGCCAAAAACAGCTAAGGCTCCTGTAGCCAACAATCCAAAAGCCAAAGCCACACAAACCGCGATTGATCAAATTCGTGAGCGGTTTGGGGACAGCGCCATTATGAAGATGGGCGACGCCACTCAGATGAAAGTAGAGGCCATTCCGACAGGTTGTATCTCTTTGGACCTCGCTCTCGGGGTTGGCGGTGTTCCCAAAGGTCGTGTCATTGAACTCTATGGTCCAGAATCATCCGGAAAAACTACATTAGCTCAGCACATTGTAGCTGAGGTACAAAAAATGGGTGGAATTGCTGCCTTCGTGGATGCAGAGCATGCCTTAGATCCTGAATATGCCAAACGGATTGGCGTGAATGTAGAAGAATTATTGATCTCTCAACCAGATACGGGTGAGCAGGCGTTGGATATCGTTGAAACATTAGTGCGTTCGGGTGGAATTGATGTGATCGTTATTGACTCTGTGGCCGCATTAACACCAAAAGCTGAAATTGAAGGGGAGATGGGCGATAGTGCCGTTGGTACCCAAGCACGTCTGATGAGTAAGGCTTTACGTAAACTCACTGCCATCGTCGGCAAGAGTGGAACTACAGTCATCTTCATTAACCAAATTCGTATGAAGATTGGCGTGATGTTTGGCAATCCGGAAACCACTAGTGGCGGTTCTGCTCTGAAGTTCTACTCCTCTGTACGTATTGAAATTCGTCGCGCTGCTCAGATTAAGCAGGGTGATCGTGTGATCGGCAATCGTGTGAAAGCCAAGATTGTGAAAAACAAAGTGGCCGCTCCATTCCGGACTACCGAATTTGATATCATGTACAATGAAGGGATCTCGTTAGCTGGTGATCTCTTAGAAACTGGCGTGCAATTTGGAGTCATTGAGAAGCTTGGCAATAGTTACGCTTACAAAGAGGAAAAATTAGGAGTCGGCCGTGAGACAGCCAAAACTTATCTGCGTGAGAAACCAAAGTTAATGGAAACCATCAAGAAAGATATCGTGTTAGCTGTTGAGCAAGGTGAAAAAGGCGGTGACGCGGCTGGTTCAGAAGCACCACGCAGCGACGAAGAGGCAGCTTAGGTTTACTCTCTCTAATACAACAATAACCCCGCACTTTGAGTGCGGGGTTATTTGTTTACTGATCAATCGCTACTCCTATGTGGAGTGGATTAGATTAGAAGTTTAATTTGCGAGAGAGGTCGTAAGCGCCTGGGATTTTCCAGAACTTACCTTGGAGCGTGTTGATGATTGCAATGACTGCAACAACTAACACGACCATAGCCCAGATCCAGCCAATCACCGGAATCACGCCGAGCAAGCCTGCAACGAACATGACTACGCCCTGGCGAGCATTTTCTTGGCAGAACTTACTATCCTTTTTTACCAACATCGGGATGAGAAACAAAATACCAACGTAACTTAAGCAAGCTAGTACTTTGTTCTCTTCTACGTCTTTGGCGTCGAAGGTAGGAGTCGCCATATTTTTATGTTCTTCCATACAAGGAGAGTACATTAAATGATTAATATTCTTCAACATTATAACAGATTTTTTCAAATTAGGCAACCACTAAAACAACAACCCCGGGTTTAATCCCCGGGGTTGTGTGTTGATGAATGATTGTTTGTTTGGATTACATCATTCCACCCATGCCACCACCCATGCCCATACCACCAGCTGGAGAAGCATCATCCTTCTTTGGGATTTCAGTGATCACTGCTTCGGTTGTGAGCAACATAGAAGCAGCAGATGCAGCGTTTTCCAAAGCAGAGCGGGTAACTTTAGTCGGGTCGATAATACCGGCCTTCACTAAGTCACCATACTCACCAGTAGCAGCATTGAAGCCTTCATTGCCTTTGCGTTGTTTGACGCCTTCGACAACTACGGAAGCTTCATAACCGGCATTCTGTGCGATTTGGCGTAAGGGTTCTTCTAAAGCACGGCGTAAAATGTTCAAACCGATCATCTCTTCATGATCAAGTTTTAAACCATCTAATGCCGAGATGGCGCGTACTAAAGCGGTGCCACCACCAGCAACCATACCTTCAGCCATAGCAGCCTTCGTCGCGGCTAGTGCATCTTCAATGCGATGTTTCTTTTCTTCCATTTCAGTTTCGGTTGCAGCACCAACACGCAAGACAGCAACGCCACCGGACAATTTGGCCAAACGTTCCTGCAGTTTCTCACGATCGAAATCAGAATCCGTTTCATCAATCATTTTTTTGATCTGAGCAATGCGATCTTCAAGGTTGGCTTTTTCACCTTTGCCTTCGATGATCGTGGTATTATCCTTCGTCGCTTTCACTTTGCTAGCGCGGCCAAGATCAGTTAACTCTACGTTATCTAACTTTAGACCTACTTCTTCAGTAATCACGCGACCACCAGTCAGGACAGCAATATCTTCTAACATCTCTTTGCGGCGATCACCAAAACCAGGAGCCTTGATAGCTAGTGTGTTGAAAGTGCCACGGAGTTTGTTGACGACCAGGGTAGCAAGAGCTTCACCATCGACATCTTCAGCGATGATGACTAATTCCTTACGACCAGCTTGAGCTACTTTCTCTAAGATCGGAACAATCTCAGAAACAGCCGAGATTTTCTTATCTGTAATCAAGATAAATGGATCGCGATACTCAGATTCCATGCGCTCCGGATTGGTGATCATGTAAGCTGAGACGTAACCCTTATCAAATTGCAAACCTTCTACTTTGCGTTTTTCTAAACCAAAGCTTTGTGATTCCTCAACACTGACCACGCCGTTATCGCCAACTTCTTCAATGGCTTCAGCAATAATCTGACCAATTTCTGTATCATTAGCTGAAATCGATGCGACTTGAGCTTTTTCTTCCTTGGTCGTCACTGGTTTACTGAGGTTATTTTTCAGGAAATCCAGTACAGCACTAACGCCTTTATCAATACCACGCTTTAAACTCAATGGATTAACACCGGCAGCTACATTTTTCAAACCTTCGTTAACGATCGATTGAGCTAACACCGTAGCTGTTGTGGTACCGTCTCCAGCAACATCGTTCGTTTTGGAAGCAGCTTCTTTAATAATTTCTGCACCAACGTTTTCGATCTTATTTTCTAATTCGACTTCTTTAGCTACGGTGACACCATCTTTAGTGATCACTGGAGCGCCAAAACCTTTATCGATCACAACATTGCGACCTTTGGGTCCTAACGTTACTTTCACAGCATTGGCTAATTTGTTTGCACCAGCGCGGAGACCGTCGCGGCAATCCTCACCGTATTGAATATCTTTTGCCATAGTATAATAGGGTTACAATTACTTTTTAACGATTGCTAAGACCTCATCATGTTTGAGGAACTTTAAATCTTCTTTGTTGAATTCAATATCATCTCCGGCATATTTGCCAAACATGACAGTGTCACCAACTTTTAGTGTGAGTTTTTTTACTTCTTCACCGTCGCCAATGGCAACGACTTCACCTTCAGCTTTTTTCTCGCGATCGACAGTACTTGGTAAGACAATTCCTGAAGCGGTGACTTCAGCTTCAGTGAGCGGGCGGACCAAGATGCGATCTCCTACGGGTTGTAAGTTCATACAATACTTTATTGAGATGTATTAGATAAAAATTGATTATTTTAGCACTCTTCGACTAAGAGTGCTAAAATAGTGTATCTAATGCATCCACACAAGTCAAGACAATGATTCACCAGCGTAGTAATGACATTTTAAGCGGGATTTTGCACGCTATTGGGGCAGGTTTAGCGATCGCTGGGCTCGTATTATTAGCTATTTTTGGCCAAGGGGGGCGCGGAATTACTGCCTCCGTCATCTTTGGCAGCGGCCTGGTGCTCCTCTATGTGGCAAGCGCCACCTACCATTTATTGCCGCATCATCTTCTAAGGGCCAAGGTAGTACTTCAGACAATCGATCATTGTATGATCTATGTGCTGATTGCCGCTACGTATACCCCAATCTGTTTATTGGGTTTGCGTGGTGGCTGGGGGTGGAGTTTGTTTGCAGTGAGTTTAGCGTTGGCCGTACTAGGAATTTTAAGTAAAACCATACCACGTTGGCATCCATCCCACCTGGTTAGTACTGTGCATTATTTAGCCATGGGCTGGTTGTTGTTGATTGCGCTAGGACCATTATTGACACGCTTTACTTCGCCGATGCTATTTTGGCTGGTACTGGGCGGAGTGTTGTATACCAGCGGTGTAATATTTTACAGTTTAGATCGCAAAATCAAACTCCCGGCCTTTGGTATGCATGAAATTTTTCACTTATTTGTGTTGGGTGGAAGCTTTTGCCATTTTTGGTTGGTGTTGTGGTATCTCTAACCACAGCCAGCCAATCAGGGCACACCACAAGATAGTAAAGCTAGAGAGCGTCCACCAATAATGATCAAAGATTCCGAGGAAGATCACCGCTAATAATATGTACGCGGCAGGATGTTTGGCTAATTGATATTTTAATTTCCACATTGGTTCCAGGATCAGGCTAAACCAGAGCATGGTGCCGAGGATACCGAGTTCAGCTAGTAACATTAATGAGACATTATGAATGGGCTGAGCATAGTCATAAGGGCTAGTCGGTTGTGCTGTAACCGTATATTGTCCTAGTCCAACTCCGAATGGCCAGCGCGTTTTAAAGATCTCACCAAACTGCTCTAGTTGTTGCTGACGCTCTGAGATCGAGAGTTGTTCAGTGAACTGCGATGTGCTGGCACGACTAGTAACGAGCGGCCAATAAATTGTTAGACAAACGATGAGCGTTGCCAAGACGGTTAAGACAAAACTGGCACGCATTTTTCGGGCCATCACCATAATGATGAAGATCATACACCAGCTGATCAATGCCCCGCGCGAAAATGTCAGAATCAAACCAAAGGAGATCAGACTGCCAGCGATGGCTAATTGCCAATGTCGTTTAGATAAGTAAGCGGCCGCAATCAAACCTAATACCATCACGCCACCGGCGACATTTGGATGTGGCAAAAGGGCATAGGCGCGTAACCATCTGCCTGCCGTGGTAACAACGACGCTAGTGCCAGATAATTCAGGTAGCTGTGCCGCCATGCCCAACCATTTACTCGCCAGGACATGTTGAGTGCTAAATTGGATCATTCCCATGACCGCTTGAATGCTGCCATTAAAGATCATCACGCCCAATAAGATTGTGTGATTGAGTTTGCTAGTGGCGATCATCGCTAAGAGCCAAAGGCCCACAACCAGCTGCAGTGCGTAATAAAGTGCGATCGTTTTATCTGACGCAAAATAGCTAGCTCCATTAGCAACAATGTAGAACGCTAAGATAGTTGTGACTGCCGTCCAGTTGATGCGATGGTTGGATTGGTGATACCAGTTCCATACCCACATCAATCCGACCAGAATAATCACCAGATCAAACACATAGATACTAATCGTACCAAACGGGTTAGAGGATTCGATCAGTAAAAAACGAGTTTGAAAGGGGAGTAACACCAGTATGAAGTACAAACCATATTGGACTAGGCGCTTTAACATACAGATATAGTACTCTGATTGATTGATTGTTCAACTCACTGAACACAAAAGATGCCTGGTCTTAGGCATCTTAGTGTTCGTGATAGATGTTGCGGGGGAGGGATTCGAAACGGCCGTCTAGGTCAAATAATTTTCGCTAAATCTAGCTAAAATTTACCGAAGGTTAACACCAATTTAACCCATCAGCACCGTCTCAAATACCCTCTGCAACTATCAGCAATTAACATCCTTCTACATTTTTTTGGACACCCGGTGGACAACGCTCCGGAAGAAAATGTAGCTGGATAATTGTGCGTTATTATCCCTTACTCTTACTTGGGTCGTTGCCGTAACTGTTCTTCTCACGGATCTGTCCGTCACGTCCATGAATAACATGTTCAGCCGATTGATGTTTAGCTTCAGTCCGTCCAGCTTTAATCGCAGCTGCTTGAGTCCTGTGTGTGGACAGCGGTTTATTTTGGTTTGATTGTTTAACTGCCCACTTATTTCCGAGGGGTGTAGAATGAATGCTTTTTGTCATACTATGATTATTGATAGAGTTAAATCGCAGAAGAGATATTGTGTCTCTTCTGCGGCATCTGCTTAAAGCTTATTGCTGATCCATTGACTTACTTGATCGTTAAGCCCCGACCATGCGCAAGCACGACCAGTTACATCGATAATGAATACTTTGTCATTCTCATCGATTTGGTTTTTTAGTTCATTGCGCAATTGTGCGACAGTTTTATCTGTCTTGATCAGCCATGTCGATTCCGTTGGACGAGCCCATGCTCCCAGAGAACGTAGGTAATCATAGACTGCGTTATAATCGCTTCCAGGAGCATTTAGATCATAGGTCACCAGTTTGGTTTCCATAGTAATTTACGTTAAATTTAAAGTAGGAGAGTAGAGGTGACTGCGCACCTCTTTAGTGTCAGTGTCCATTATATGGATAAGCTGTTACAAAGTGTCTCTCAGAAGCTTGCATGTTAAATAGGCGTATCATCCGGCAGGGCAGAGATATTAGCCAAGAGTCATTCAGTAAATTTAGATTCCATACCCGGTGGGGCAGCCAATGTTGCAAGATCCCATTATTGTGTCATAATGAGATCGGTCAAAATTGACCATTAGTTAGATCCTGAATTCAGGCCAACCGTACCAATGGGGGCCTGTTTTCATTACCTTACAAAATATCAGACTCTGTTTTTAAAGTCAACTGTGGATAAATTAACTATTGCGAAACTTTTGATTATCTGATACCATGCTCTCATGAAACCGGTCTTAGGCAAAGCACAGTTGTTTGATGAGTTGCTTGGTCAATACGTTCGGATGAAACGCCAAGAGAAAAATCTTACTATAGATGATCTTATTAGTGGTGCAGGACTACATATTAGTCGTAGCGCTGGATCTAAATTAGAGCAGGGAAGACAAAGAATGAGCGTACTTCAGCTATTTCTGATCTCAGGTTTTTTGGATATTAAACCAGATCACATCTTTATGCATGTTCAAAAAGAGTTGGATAATAATAAGTATATAAAGCTTGAAAGCCATTTTAGTGAGATAGTAAATAAGTATTAGCTATGCAGGATTATTTTTCTCAGATTGAGATTGCAAGAAATGAAGCATTGAAGTTTTATGAAGGAAAGGCTTATTTGCGTAAACCTCTAGAACTTGGTGAAATTCTAGAAGGTTTAGGTATCAAATATCATGAAGAGGTTATGAGTGATGATGTTTCCGGTTTCCTAAAGATGAATACTAAGGATGGAAGACCAGTTATAGTTATCAACGCAAACCATTCTTTGAAACGAAGACGATTTTCTGTTGCTCATGAAATTGGTCATTTAAGACTTCATGGTGCTATGGAGAATTTGTATGTTAATACTCATGATGGACCATATATCTTCATGAGAAGTAAAAAAGCTTCTACAGGCACTGATATGCTAGAGATTCAGGCAAATCAATTCGCTGCCGAATTACTAATGCCTGCATTTGATGTTGAACGTCGTTTAAATGCATATATTTCTCGAGGCATTAAACTATCCACCGCTATTGCACAGCTCGCCGAGTTTTATCAGGTAAGCGAAGAGGCGATGACAATCAAAGTGGGAAAGCTTGTTGCTGAGTACTAAATTAGTTGAGTTGCTAAATATTTTTTAGTGATCTTTTTTGTTTCACCTAGGGGGAGGGTGGCAAACCCACTCCCCGTTAGTGCAAACACTAGAAAAGTAAATTACTTTGGGCACCCGGTGGGCACAAATGTCCAAGCGTTGCCCATTCTGTGTTCATACCTTTGTGCGACGTTTGGTAGAATGTGAGTATTATAAAGTAAAAACGCCCACAATTGGGCGTCTTACTTTTTGCGATGAATGTTGCGGGGAAGGGACTCGAACCCCCAACCTCTTGGTTATGAGCCAAGCGAGCTGCCAGTTGCTCCACCCCGCGATATTTGCTGGATTATCATAGCGGAGCAGGTGCTGTTTGTCAATTCCTCTAACTTCTGTTCGTGACCGGCCCGGATGACCTGTTCGACTGCTTGACCGGCTTCACGCAGGTCGGCGATCACAGTGCAACCTGTTGAAGGATGATCACCGTTGCGGCAGACATCGGGGGTAGATCTAACAACGTCGAGACTGGATTCATCAATCACCCATACTGGAGTAAACCAGGTAGCCAAAGAGCGCTAAAATGCGTCTTAGCGGCGGCAGTTTGGATTTGATGCGGTGATTTGTCAATCATCCTGTGCTATACTGTAACGCATGACCGATCAGGAACGTATTATTTTTGCCAATGCCCATGAAGATTACGAAGCTGCGTTTGGTAAGTTATTTGCTTTATACGCCAACGATCTCTATCGAGCGACGTTAGGGGCGACATTTTATAATGAAGCTGCCGCTCAGCAGCTGATGGTAGATATTTTTACAGCTGCCTATAAATACCTGCATACGTTTTCTCCGCAACAAGGTAGTTTTCGCTTATATCTATTTTCACAGGTCATTCAGCATCTACAACAGCGCGAAAATCGTATTCCACCACTGCAAGATACGATGCCCAAAAAACTCAAGCATCATCTGAGCCATGATGCCCAGAAAGTTTGGTATGCCATTCAACAGCTACCCACCCGTGAATGGCTCGTATTTGAATTGTGGCATGGTGCCAATTTAAGCACCTCCGAATTGTCGATTGTGTTACAAACTTCACTGGTAGATGTGCAGCAACTGCAGGCCACTGCCAGCCAACGCTTACGCAAAGTGACACCGATCTTTTTAGAGCAGGTACATAATATCTATCAGCAGCGCAATACCTATGCGACTTTGTCGCCCAGTCAGCAACTGCGCTTGATGCGTTTGATTCTGGACCGTAAGCGGCTACGCATGACGTTCGTGCGCTATTCGTTTTTGCAACGCTTGCTGCAACCGAGTTCATTGTTAGCTTTGATCACTGTCCTCGTAGTGAGCACCGGCATGGTGTTGGCGGTGATGTATCGTGAACCACTCAAAGCTAAACTCGTTCAGCAAGAAACGAATCCCACCACTGTATCTAGTCTCATCACCGAGGTCACGAAACGGCGACCAAGCTTTCTATTCCAACAAGGTGAATTACCAGCGGTTGAGGTGGTTAGACAATCATTAACGGAAACTGATGAAACACTGTTTGGTACCAGCTATGTCACAGATACACCTGCACAAACCGATACCGATACGATCCAACCGAGTTTTGCGGTTAATATTAAAGCTGAAGATTTTATTCCCGTTGAATCAGCATATAGTTATACCGTACCGGAAGCATTAACTGAGGATCAATTGCAATATGCAGCTTTGCGGCACTTTGTTTCCTTGCCACTGAATCAATTTACCTACGTCAATGGGACTTATTATGTGGAGGAAGATCCGACAGAATTTCGTCCGTTATTCATAGCGTTCAATAATACGGGCTCAGTAGATTTTCAGATGCGGCAGACAGCAATTTGTAAATTGACGAATTTAACCGAGCCAATTGCAGATACGCAGGCGCAGGATTATGGCTTTCAATTTTTATCCTCCCATCGTTTTGTGGAAGTCACTCAAAGCGATATGCAGATTACACAGGTGAGCAGCCCGGAGCGTACTGTCGCTAAAGACGCCTTCTGCCAAGATGGAGATCAAACACCAGTTCAGGATCGCTTGATTGTCTACTATGCACCACATACCTCATTACGTTATGGAGAGGCGGCGGGCGATGAATTACCACTGCGGTTACCAGGCATCGCTGTCCAACTGCACGGTAGTGAGGTAACGAATATGCGTGTAGATAATCTATTTCTATTGTTGCAGCAAGCTACGCGCAGTGAGGTTTTGACACTCAAATCGGTAACTCAAGCGATGATTGAGTTGCAGGCTTTCCAGTACCCAGGTGATAATACAACCGTATTCCCACAGACTATTCATACCCATGGTAGCGACCGTCTGACCAGTATGACCATCGATGACGTGCAGCTTGAATATGTTTACGATGAACTGAATCATCGGATTGAACCGTACTATGTCTTTAGCGGTTTAGGGACAGATGGAAACAACAAAGTGAACGAGGCGCGTTGGTATGTAGTTGCCTCATCTACTGGCACTCAATTGCGTGGCCCCTACCGAGAGTAGCTAGCTTTCCAGCGTTCCATTAATTCTGGTCGAGGATCATGGGTGTGAAATTTCATTACGTCGTCGGTGAGTACCACGACGCCACTTTCTAGTGGCCCACTCAGTTGTTTCAGCTGCCGAGGCATGATCCAGAGTTGTAGTTGTTTTAGCAGGCTATCCCACAAGAAGATACTGCCAATGCGATGACAAAGGGTGTGAAACCAGGTGTGCTGGATCAGCCAATTGCTGTGTGGTGTTTGTATGGCGGAATTAGGTAGAACAGTTTTTATCCAAGCAGAGTTTACAAATTGTACGGCAGTGTGTTCAGGATCATAAATCGGAAAGGCTTGCGCAAGCCAGTAGGCTTCCATAGCATCTGCATCACTGTGGCGTAACTGTGGTAATTTAGCTAAGCCATCCGTTGTCGCATAGAAACTCAAACATAAGGCATCTTTTGTATGACCAGGACGTGGGCGCACGCGCAGAAATTTTGCGAGCACGGTGGTATAAAAACGCACTGCCCAGATTTTTTTTGGCTGAGCGACAATGAGTAAATCAATATCACTATCCGCATGGACATTGTGATAAGCCATTGTGTTCACAACATAGATGGCTTGCACTCCAGGAAGTAAGGCAAAGAACGATAAAAGCCGTCGTCGCTTATTAAATTTAATCTCACTTTCCACATAGTGTTCAGCCCGGGTGCGGACTAAGTCTGTGCGACCAGCTAACATCACAAACCCATTGTGTATGGCTAGCTGCGGCATTGTCGCGGATTGTCGTATGACCTCACTCAAGGTAGTGGCTGGAGCTTGCCATAGATACCGGAAAAGCTCAGGATAAGTTAAGGGAAAATCAAAAAGATCAAAATAGGCCACCGTCTGGACAATGGAGCGTTCAAGTGGCGTCATCTAGTACTTACTTTAATAATTTACGTAGGAACTTGGCAGTGTACGAGCGCTCTACTTTAACGACATCACGTGGTGTACCGACTGCTACAATCTCACCACCGCCATCGCCACCCTCAGGGCCAAGATCAATCAACCAATCGGCGCATTTGATCACATCTAAGTTGTGCTCAATAATAAGCACGCTGTTACCTTTATCAACTAGCTTGTGCAAGACACTGAGTAACCGTTTCACATCTGCAAAGTGTAGCCCAGTAGTCGGTTCGTCCAAGATATATAGTGTTTTACCTGTAGCACGACGAGATAATTCAGTAGCCAGTTTAATACGTTGAGCTTCACCACCAGATAACGTTGTAGCATTTTGGCCTAATTGTACATAACCCAAGCCTACATCAGTGAGTGTCTGCAATTTTTCTTTGATGGCTGGGATATTCTGGAAAAAGATTAAAGCATCTTCTACGGTCATGTCTAAAATATCAGCGATGGTCTTGCCTTTGTAATGAATCTCCAATGCCTGCTTGTTGTAACGTTTGCCACTGCATTCATCACATTTCACATACACATCGGGTAATAGGTGCATTTCGATACGCTGCACTCCATCACCTTGGCAAGCTTCGCAACGTCCACCTTTGACGTTAAAGGAGAAGCGTCCGGCTTTGTATCCACGCATCTTAGCTTCAGGAATTTGTGTGAACAGATCGCGAATATAGGTGAACACACCAGTGTAGGTAGCAGTATTCGAACGGGGAGTGCGGCCAATCGGAGATTGATCGATGTGAATCACTTTATCTAAATGTTCTAGGCCTTGTAGTTCTCGATGCTTACCTGGGTATTCTTTAGCATTAAAAAAGTGTTGTGATAATGCTTTGGCTAGAATATCGATCATTAACGTGGATTTCCCCGAACCAGAAACTCCTGTAATGCAGACTAATTTGCCTAGTGGAATTTCAACGTCAACATTTTTCAAATTGAACTCTTCAGCGCCGAGAATTTTAATCGACTTTCCATTCCCTTTGCGATACTGTTTGGGTGGATCGATACTTTCTTTTCCAGACATATACAACCCAGTAATCGATTTTTTATTCTTCATGATCTCTGCCGGAGTACCTTCAGCTACTACCTCGCCACCGTGTTTGCCAGCACCCGGACCAATATCAATCACATGATCCGCCGCCTCAATCGTATCAGCATCGTGTTCGACAACAATCACCGTATTGCCTAGATCACGCAGCGTTTTTAAGGTCTCAATTAAGCGTTCATTATCACGTTGATGTAATCCAATAGACGGTTCATCCAGAATATAGATCACGCCCATTAAGGCTGATCCAATTTGCGTAGCTAAACGAATGCGCTGCGCTTCACCACCAGATAAAGTGGCAGCAGACCGATCCATGGTGAGATAATCCAAGCCTACATTATGTAAGAATTCAATACGTTCTTTGACCTCTTTCACAACCGGGGCAGCAATTTTCTGCTCTCGGGTATTAAACTTAAAATTAATGAACGCCTCACGTAGTTGTTTAATACTGAGTGAGCACAGACTAGCAATATCCATGCCTTGCACAGTGACACTAAGCGCTTCCGGTTTGAGACGTTTGCCGTGACAGGTTGGACACGCAAAGATACGCATATAGCGCTCAATTTCACTGCGCATATAATCAGACTCCGTTTCTCTGTAGCGGCGTGCCAAGTTGGGAATGACACCTTCATATTCGGTGTAGAACTCTTTTACCTTACCAGAGGCATAGGGATCGTTAACATCATAATTCTTATCGCCACTGCCAAATAACACGATATCCAGCGCCTTTTTTGAGAGATCTTTCACCGGATCATTGACCGAGAAACCATTAGCCTTAGCTACGGTTTCTAAAATGCGCATCATCCAAGTTTGATTCGAAGAGGTGCGTGACCAGGGACGAATGGCGCCTTCGGCAATTGATAATTTTTTATTGGGGATCACTAAATCTGCATCCACTTCTAGCTTTGTACCTAAACCAGTACAATCGGTGCACGCGCCATGAGGACTATTAAATGAGAAATTACGTGGCTCGAGTTCTTCAATATTGAAACCGCATTTAGGGCAGCAAAATCGTTCGGAATACAAATGATCTTTTTCTGCCACTGTGTCATGTACTAAGACTAAGCCGTTACCAAGTTCCAAAGCAGTCTCTAAGGATTCTGCTAGACGTTCTTTATCGATATTAGCGCCAAGGGATAAACGATCAATAACCACATCAATATCATGTTTCTTCTTCTTATCCAACGCTAGATCTTCGGCTTCTTCTACCGGCATCATCACGCCATCAATGCGTAAACGCACATAGCCTGACTTGCGTGCAAGTTCGATTACACCTTTGTGCTCACCTTTTTTGTCGCGGATCACCGGGGAAATAATAGCGATCTTACTATCCGCTGGCATCGCCAGGACAGACTCAATGATTTGATTGACCGTTTGTTTGCTAACGACGGTACCATCATTTGGACAATGAGGAATACCGATGCGAGCATACAATAGACGAATGTAGTCGTAGATTTCTGTAACCGTACCCACGGTTGAACGGGGATTATGTGAGGTGGTTTTTTGATCAATCGAGATGGCAGGAGATAATCCTGAAATTTGGTCCACATCTGGTTTGTCCATTAGGCCCAAAAATTGACGAGCATAAGCAGATAAGCTCTCGACATAGCGGCGTTGGCCTTCTGCATAAATGGTATCGAACGCCAATGAGGATTTACCTGAGCCTGATAAGCCGGTGATGACGACCAATTTATTCCGAGGAATATTGACCGAAATATTTTTGAGGTTGTGGACGCGAGCGCCGCGAATGCCAATGAAATTATCCATATGAATCGCAAGTAGTATACGCCCATGTTATACTGAGGTCAATGGGTAAACCCTTATGGCTGAATTAACGATTGCAGAACAACTGAAGCTATTGCCTAATCAGCCGGGGGTATATTTGTTTAAGAACCGCTTTGGCAACGTCCTTTATGTGGGCAAGGCAAAAGTGCTCAAACACCGAGTGCGTTCGTATTTTCAAGCCGGTACAGAGTTATCAGAGTTGAAGCAGTTGATGATTCCACAAATTGATCTGATCGATACGATTCCGGTGGCTACAGAAACCGATGCCATCGTGTTAGAAGATCAACTCATTAAAGATTATCAGCCGCGCTTCAATACACTAGCTAAGGATGACAAAAGCTTCCTCTATATTCATATTACCGATGAAGATTTTCCGCGTGTGTTAGCAGTGCGACGCCCAGAGCTAGGTTCTGGTGGTATTTTTTACGGACCGTATCCTTATGCTAAGAGTTTGCGCGATGTGTTGAAGCTATTGCATACAATCTTTCAATATCGCACCTGTCGGGTACTACCGCACAAAGCTTGTTTAGAATATTATTTAGGGAATTGCCAGGCACCTTGTATTGAACAGATCTCGCAGGCAGACTATCTGAAACAGATCGATCGTATCATCACTTTTTTTGAAGGAAAATTAACCGGCTTTGCCGCCGAGTTAACGCGCGAGATGCAGCACGCAGCGGAACAACAGTTATTTGAAAAGGCAGCACGGATTCGTAACCAGATTCAAGCAGTTGAACGTTTACAGGCCTTACGCAAAACTCCACGTCAATATTTATTGGAGCAGATGCAAAAAACAACCTTAGATGTTCAGACCGGCACACAAGAGTTGGCGCAGGGTTTGGGATTAGATAAACCGCTGCATCGTATTGAAGTGTATGATATCTCGCACCATCAAGGTAAACATATTGTCGGTTCGATGATTGTATTTATCGATGGATTGCCGGATAAAGCAGAATACCGACGATTCAAAATTCGTACCGTGATCGGACAATCTGATGATTTTAAAAGTCTACGTGAAGTCGTGACGCGCAGATTAAAGCGGGATTGGCCGTTACCAGATTTAGCGATTATGGATGGCGGTAAAGGCCAGTTGAGTGCAGTGGATCAGTTATGGGCGATGGCCAACGTGTCGGTGGCAGCATTAGCAAAGAAGCGGGAAGAACTGTTTTTGCCCGGTAACCCTATACCCGTCACATTGCCAGCCGGTTCACAAGGACTATTTTTAGTACAACGCATGCGTGACGAAGCACATCGCTTCGCGATTAGTTACTATCGGTTATTACACAGCAAAGCCATGACGGCCGCACGACGTCAGGCCTAACTCTGCGCTGGTAGTGGCGTAGCCTCGTTGGAAGCGATCTGACTGATGGGTAGGGGGATGATATCTTCAGCCGTGGCGCCAACACGCAAGATGTCAGCATCAGCTAAAAAGCAGCGATCAGTAATGGTAGCATTGGCATCCGCACTGATAATGACGCCCGTGCCATCACTGGAACGCTGAATTAATGGATAGCTGCCTTGAGCAGGAAGTTCAATGACTAAATGATGTAGTAATCCCTCAGCTGCTTCTGGTAGGGTGGCTAGTTTGTTGATCAGTGGACTGGCGCTGACAGGATTTACAGATACAACTGGAGTGGCAGTGGCGATTGGTTCGACCGGAACAGATTCAGCCACAGGAGCTACCGGTACAGATTCCACAGGGGATTGAGCTTTGAGCACAGTCGCAATTGGCGTCATACCAGTGGAGGCATTGCGAGGGGCTTCTGGAGTTGGAGCGGCGACTGGGGTGGGCTGATTCAGCTCATTAATCGCTTGTTTGGCTTCATCGGCCATACTTTGCACCGCGGCTAATTGTTCCACGTAGCGTTGGCGGATGGTTTCCATCATCTCAAGGAGACCTTGGCGATCCAGTCCACCGGCAGAATAGTTATCAAACGCTTTTTTCTCATCAATTTTCTGCAGTTTGGTGATCTCTTTTGTTTTGCTTTCCGCCTGCTGCAGTTGCTGGGTAAGTTGTGTTAACTTTGCATCACGTTCAGCAGCAGCCTGAGCAGGTGAGGGGACACCAGCGAGTTGGCGATCCAGATCAAACAATTCCCGTTCTAAGGCTTGTTGCTTAGTTTCAGCGCCCTGAACTTTCGTCAGCCAGTCTTTAATGTTATTCAGCAAAGAGCTTTCTTCCTGCTGGAGTTGTTCTAATTCAGTTTGAACGCTCCTGCGACGATCATGCATCACTGCATGGCTTGACTGATCACTGGGCATGGCAGAAGGTAGGGCTGATACGCTGGGAGGGACTGCAGGTTTCAATGGTTGAGTAGCCTCGCTTTTGGATAAGGGTTGTGGTGTTTGAGTGGCTGCAACTGATGGGACAGGTTGCAAGGGAACGGATTGTGATGGCGAGACAACTGGCTCCATCGGCTTAGGTTGAGCTGTTAATGTAGGGTCTAAGGTAATTTGTGGGTATGTATCAGGCATAGGCCTTATTTTATCAGACTATTAGTCGCGAGTATATCAGTGAAACAACTAGGCCTTGACATTTTGTTAATTTATGGTGTATATTTCTATGTTCCGGACTGTCCGGAACTCGGTTAACGTTTCAATTCGGGAAGGGCCAAGTCCCTATTCCCCAATACACTCACCCTATCCTCCAGAGGTGTTGCGATGTCGTCTTTCGGCAATCTGCGCCGCCTCCTTGGTGGTGCCCCGATGCGAAACAACTATCCGCGCTCTAGCGCGATTGAAACTCCTGTCGTCTCGCCCGAGTCACATCCCCCGATGTTCGGCCCGGCGCGTGTGCGGAAGTGGGTTTCCGGTGATGATGTCAGTGGTTTCGCCACTCGTCTCGAAGTTCGACTGCCTTTCCAGTCTGGTTCGCCAGAGTTGGGAACGGTTCGGCTTTTGTGCACGATTGGCGGGCTTTCGGGCCAGGTCGAGGAACTGGTTGTGTCTGCGGACGCAATCACTGCCACGATTCGAGTCCCGAATGGCATCGAGCTGCAGCGTCCTACGCTGATCGTGCTGACATGGTTCTCGGTGTCTGTCCTCCTCCAAGAGGTGACGCTGACGATCCAGAGTGCACGATAGGATGGTTTGAGGCAGGGAAGTGATTCGTTCACCACCCTCGGAGTACCTGCCTCACCCACTCCTTTAAATTCAAAAAAATTTATTTATTATCTCACTCAACCCCGCTACTTCCATAGGCGGGCTTTCCGTATAAAAAAATCTCCCCTGCAAGGGGAGATTTAGAGAGGTAAAGCTTCTAGGTTTATATTTAATTCACCGAAAAATTGGAAACGATTTCAGTGAGCGCTTCATCAACCGCAGTGACACTATCGGCTGGGCTTTGGGCTTGAATGGTGACTACGTAACGTTCGCGGAGATTTTTTTGAATCGGTAAGTAAACAATTTTTAGTGGTTTGTCATCAGCGGAAGTTGCCGTCACCGTTAAGCCGCGCAAAGCCGATACCTCCGCACTAGAAGCAATCACTGCACTATTGGTATAGTCTGGCTTGAGCGCCGTGTACCAAGTAGCGACATCGGTGTAATCATTCTCCGTTACATCAATGGTGATAGTCGTATCTGGCAATGTAGCGTGTGTATAGGTAATCTGCTCATCTGTATTCTCTGTAACAGACCAACTTGTGGGCAAGGCTAATTTGATTTCACCAGCAGCGGTAGTAAAGAAACGCGTTTCGGTAGCTGTAGGTTTCATTAAAGTGCTGCTTGGTGTGTTTAGAGATTCAATATCTTGAATGGTGGATTGTGTGTAGCTTGCAATCAACACCATAGCAATGACACCAACCAAAGTCAGGCTAATGATCACGACAAAATGATGACGGAGCGACCAGGGGTGGACATCGGCTGACCGTTTCAACATTGGGTTCGCAATCGCTTGAACGGTGAGTGGCTGAGTTAAGCCGCTGACGCGCGAAGGCGGCAATTGAGTGATGCTATCCACGACAGGAACTGATTTGCGCGTGGTACGTACAACAGTTTTTTTCTGTACTTTTTTTGTACCGCGAGCAATCGGTTTTCGCACAGCAGGTTGTGCAGCAGGTTTTTTTGTTGAGGGTTTTTTCTGAACAGAAAGAACGGCCTGACGTTTTGTAACAGTGCTAGATTTACCTTGAGTAGCCGGCACTTTGCTCGGACGTTTTGCTTTACTCTTAGTAGTATTAATTTTTTTTGGTTTTCGTCCCTCCATAGAACTCTGCAATCATACAACTTCACCTTATAAAAGGCAATAGTTTTTTATTATCCCTCTGAATATTTACTTTAGCGACGATCAACCAGTTCTTCTGGGATGTCCTTCAAAAAACGCGATGGAGCATTGATTTGAGTTGATCCGTAGACAGTGCGCTGTGCAGCGTAGACGAAATAGGCTTTGCGTTTGGCGCGCGTTAACGCTACATAACACAAACGACGTTCTTCTTCCATTTCTGATGGTTGGAACAAACTGCGAGAATGCGGGAACAAACCTTCTTCCATCCCACAAATAAAGACCGTATCAAATTCCAAACCTTTGGCAGCATGTACGGTCATCATATTCACGGCATTACTGCGTTCATCAACATCATCTTGATCCGACACTAACGTCACATCTTCTAAGAACGCCATAATCCCTTCAGCGCCGGTTTTGTTATCAAACTTTTTGGTAACGGATTTCAATTCTTCAATATTTTCTAAACGACTAACATCCTCAGGCAACTTCGGATTGTATTGATCGCGGAAGTGGGTGGCTTTCACCACTAAATCTACAGCTTCGGATGGAGTGAGGGTTTGGATTTTTTTGTTGAGTGATTGCATCAACGCTTGAAACTTTGTAAATGCCTCTAGTTGCTGTGGTCGTAGCACCGGATACTGTTCAGCTGGCAGATCTAAATAAGTAACACCGGCTTCGCGACAAGTGGTTTCAATTTTTTTCCAAGAATTTGCACCCAAGCTACGCGCTGGGATATTTACAATCCGTTCGACGCTCACCCAATCCGCCGGGTTCACAACCGAACGGAGATAAGCGATAAGATCTTTAATCTCTTTGCGCTCATAGAATTTCAAACCACCAATAATGCGGTAGGGGACATTGTATTTCAAAAAGGATTCTTCCAAAGCACGCGATTGTGCATTGGTACGATACAAGATGACGTATTTGCTCAAATCAGTTACTTTCAATTGATTGCGAATGATGCGTTGTAACTGCGCATCGCCTTGTTGGCCCTGAAAGGCGCGACTCTTCATGATTTTATCTAGCAGTGATTCTTCAACTCCTTCTACACCATCCGTATCTAGGGTGTCACCATCTAATTCATAGTGTGGTTCATTGTCATCAATAGGTGCAGCGTTGTCGGCGACATCAAAGATAGAGCGAATCACAAATTCACCTTCCTCTTGTTCGTCGCCTACCTCTTTGATCGTAATTTTATGGCCACGGTCATTTTCCGTCCACAGTGTTTTATCTTTCTGCCGAACATTATATTTAGTAATTTCGTTGGCCGCGTTCAAGATATGTTTGGTGGAGCGATAATTCTGCTCTAACAAAATCACTTTGGAGTCTTTATAGTCCGTTTCAAAATCCAAAATGTTTTGGATATTCGCACCGCGCCAGGAATAGATCGATTGCCAATCATCACCCACGACACAAATGTTCTGGTGTTTTTCTGCGAGCATATGTACCAACGAATATTGGGCATGATTCGTATCTTGATACTCATCGACCATCACATATTGAAAGGCTTGTTGGTATTTGGCCAGTACTTCTGGATAGTCTTTAAATAGTTTTACGGTGAGACGAATGAGATCATCAAAGTCTAGGGCGTTATGTTCGTGCAAGGCTTTCTGATAACCTTCGTATACTCCCGCGGCTGTCCGTTCCATCACATCACCGGCTTCGGCCGCAAAATCTTCTGGTAATTTGAGATCATTCTTCGCTTGAGAGATGATATGTTTGATTAAGCCTGGAGCAATTACCTTTGTATCTAAGCCTTGATCTTTCATGATCTTCTTAATCAACGAGTCGGTATCTCCATCATTGTAGATGACAAAGGTTTTGGTGTAGCCCAAAATTTCAATTTCTCGACGCAGAATCTGTACACATACGGAATGGAAAGTTCCCATCACTGGATAATGCTTCACTTTGGTGCCGAGCAAGGTATGCAAACGCGCTTTCATCTCCTTGGAAGCTTTATTCGTGAACGTCACGGCTAGAATGTTGTACGGTTTGGCTTTCCCCGCTGCGATAATATATGCAATGCGATGAATTAGTGTCTTGGTTTTACCAGAACCAGCGCCTGCTAAAATTAAAACGGGACCATCGGTGTGTTGGGCGGCGGCACGTTGTTGTTCATTTAAACTGGCGAGGAGTTCATGCATAGCTCAAGGAGCATAGCACGACTCTTCTTCTCTTCCAAGCTACTAATTTAATTCTAGAACAGGTTTAATTTGCGCATACCAATCCGCATAGCCAGAACTACTCGGGTGGAAACGATCAACGGCATAAAAAGCCGTAGCATGATCTCGTTGATCGCCATTGATATGCCACAGATCTACATAATGAGCACCATATTCTGGAGTGATACGTAGGTAGAGATCGCGTAACTTTTTTGAGCGCCAACTAAATAGCCAACGCGTTCCTAACGGTAATGCTTTGGCAGTAGCGAAGTCACCACCGTGCAAAATCACTACTCGTTTTCCAACCCGGTCTGCTTCTTTTAGAACAGTAGTTAAAGAAACTTCAATCTGCGTAAACGGTGTGAAGTGCCAAACATCATTTCCTCCAATTTGCACTAACACAATATCAAACTGATCATCACCCAGTACTTTAAAACGATCTGGTAGATCAGCTAAACGCGCACCGTTCACACCCAGGTTGGTGATATCACTGGTTGGAAAATCTTGACCAATTAAGCCAGCGGTACTGTCTTCTGGGCGATCTGCACCTGTACCCACGGCCGTGCTATCACCAATGACTAGAATCCGTGTGGTCGGATCGGCGGGATGTTGTTCATAGCGTACGGCTCGGCTTGCTAGTGGTATGCCGATATTCAAATAATGGCGAGTGCGTATATATTGGGTGATGACATGTACCGCCAACAACCCAATCAGTAATATGCTTATTTTTGTATAGATAGACATTGCTGCAGTATAGCTTGCTTATACAAAGTAACCTAGTCAGGTCTTTAACGATGCACTAAACTAAGTATATCCATTATTAAGTCATATCTTTATGTATCGCACTATTATCAGTTGTCTCTTGGCTGCAGCCATTGCAGTGCCCGGGGTAGTATCAGCTAAAACTTGGGAGCAGACCAATACCAATGGCTTTGATAATGTGAATAATACCGCAGCCACTTTAATGAAAGTTGGCGGCAAACTATTTGCCATTACAGATAATGCCCATGGCGTGCAATTATTTCGTTATCATGAAGGTAGTGATAGTTGGTCAGAAGAAACCGATGTGACGACCTGGGGATTTTTAGATGACAATGCCAATGTTGGTGTCTCTACCAAATTACATAAAAGTGCAGATCGTACGTTAGTGGCTTTTGAGAACAATGATAGTGGTGCAACCGTTTGGCGCATGACCGCTGAAGGTGCTACCCGATTAAGTTATGATGGCTTTGGCAATACCGCTTACACGATTGTACGTCAGCTGGTGAAATTTCATGGTTGGGTTTTAGCCTACGCTGAAAATGCTGGTGACGGTAATGTCCGGGTATTAAAGAAACCAACTGACGGCTCATTATCGTGGACCTTCATGAACGATCTACCCGCTAGTTATGCAAGTGGTTTAGATGCCGCTGTGGTTTATGACAATACCATCTATTTAGCCAACGGTGACCCAGCCGAAATTTACAGTAGTATTGATGGAATTAACTATAGTTCACTGACGACCTTATCTGATGATGTAGCCACTCAAGTGGCAGATTTTCAAGTAGAAGGGGATGTGCTCTATGCCGCTGGTACTGCCCGACGCAATTGCTATGAATCCGTTCAAAGCGTGGTCTCTACCCGTGATGGTAGTAATTGGTTGTTAGATGCGACGACTCCAAACAAAGCATTTTGCTACACTCAAATTGTACTGAAGCCACATACCAGCACGGCTTATTTCTTAGGCTTCGATACAGAAGATGCTGTGGTCTATAAACGGCATGATGCGGATTGGACTAAACAAACTGCCACTGGTTTAAATGGTGCCGGCGACTCTGCCACGAATAATCGCCAGTTTTCTGATGGCATTTGGTACCAAGGGAATATTGTACTAGCTACTCAAAACGAAACTGACGGCACTCAAATTTGGACCAAGCGGTAAGTTAATCTTCTCAAGCTACCTCCTGTTGGTAGCACGGCCCACAGTAGATCAGTTCTTTGCGATCTGGATGATAACTCGTTTCAAATTGGTTGGTGCAACGGCCAGCATGTCTATGGTCTGGCTGCGTACACATACATTGCCGGTTCCACAGCTGGCGGGGATTGCGCATCTGAATGCGGCGTAAGTGTCGACAATTCGGGCATTGTCGTGGCAGTGCTAAGTTCATCTGTTGATATAAAGCGAACTCTGGCGGAATGATTTTGTAATTTTGTTTACACTGCACGCACGCTAATACTTCTTTACACACTTGGTCAGTTTCGGAAGTAATCTCAGCGAGTGTCTCTTTCCCATAGGTGCCACCAGTATTTGCGCGCCAATTCCAGCCACGCAATTGCGTATCCGCTTGGGTGAGTGGAAAGTATTCTTGAGCGGCAGTTTCGTTATAACCAAATGGGGAGTACTGGGCTGGAAATAATTCGCCATACTCTCCTGTGGTTTTCATGTGGGCAATGATCTTGGCACGTAATATTTCGTAATCGGCTTTGCTGTATTGTTTATTTAAAATACAGTACTGTTTTTTCTTTAAGCCTACGCAGCCAAATAAATCCTGACATCCATTCACACATAAAATACAGTATTGGGAATGATTAGGTCCGTTTAACATCCAGAAACAAAATTGAGCGTTGTAGGTAGCCGGACCAAAGTTGGCGTCATAAAGTAATTCACAGCCCCCACCAAAAGCATAACAATCCATGCTGTCTTTAGCATCCCAAGGCAC
>CAYLOJ010000015.1:0-29972 GCA_964385285.1 uncultured Gammaproteobacteria bacterium | reverse complement strand
GTTCCTGGGGTGGTCGTGGTGGTGGTTTCGGTGGACGCCGTGGTGGCCGTGGTGGTTTCGGTGGGGGCCGTGGCGGTTCCCGCAGTGGTGGCAGTCGACGTGGCTATCACAATGCCACGTTAGGTGGTCGCTAAAGCTCAATGATCTAGTTCTAACTCATAACCCCGCACGTCGTGTGCGGGGTTATTTGGTTTAGCGGATCAGATTATTTTGTTAAAGCTACCTTTAAGCCTAACGCAATTAGTACCACGCCCATTGTACGATCAATCCAATGTTTATATTGTTGGAAGCGACGTTGTACCGGAGCAATCGTTAATACGGTACTTACCATCATAAACCAACTAGCAGCCACTGAAGCTAAGATCACCGCATACACAAATTGGACGCTCAGAGCCGTACCAGGACGCATCACTACAGTGAACAAACTTAAGAAGAACAAAGTCGCTTTGGGATTGAATAGGTTGGTGATTAAACCAATCCGAAATGATTCCCAAGCTGTACTCGGTGCCGCTGTAGTGGTGATCAGATCCGCGCGATTGGCTTTCGATCGCAAAGCTTTTAGACCAATGTAGATTAAGTAGCCTGCCCCGACATATTTTAAGATGCTCAGTGCTAACACCGATTGGGTGATGATAAATCCTAAGCCCAGGATGCAATAGGTCATATGCACCATACAGCCAAAAGCAATACCCAGTGCAGTATAGTAGCCAGAACGCTTGCCGCTACTTAAGCTTTGCTTCACGGTGACGATAAAATCTGGTCCTGGACTCACTAAACCTAATAGGTGCACTCCCAATAATGTAACAAAATCTATCCAAATAAATTCCATAAGAATCTTAAATTACTATAATAAACTTGTTTTAATCTAAAACGTGAAGACTGGATTAAAATCCAATCAATGGGAGATGAACCCAGAGGAGGTATAAATATTTTCCTCGATGACTTTTCATCAACACAGTTTAGCAAGCCTTGATTTTTTTGCAAATTATTGTATTCTATTGTCACCTAGCGAACCATTCGCAGGTTCGTTCAACACACTAGCCTCAGGCTACCACCCAAGACTCACGGAGACATCATGCTGACGCTGCTGCTGATCATCGCGTGCAACCGGAACAACGAAGGCAAGGTCGTCATGGCCGAGCCCGAGGATACTGCGCCGGTCACGACCGGGCACACGGGAGATACCTACATTCCTCCAGACACCGTGCGGGATACGGACGGCGACACTGCCGAGACCACACCGCCCGTCACAACGGAGGGGATCGACGTCGCTCAGTTCGATGTCGACATCGACTGGACGCTCGTGCGCTCCGCCGGATACTCCTTCGTCTTCATCAAGGCGACTGAGGGGAACTACTACCGGAGCTCGGAGTTCGACTACCAGATGGTCGAGGCATACGGCGCCGGTTTCTACGTGGGAGCCTACCACTTCGCGACCCCGGATAGCTCGGGAGCTGCCGATCAGGTGATCTACTTCGTGGACCACGGTGGAGACTGGACCAGTGATGGCCAGACTCTCCCGGGCGTGCTCGACTTAGAGTACAACCCATACGGCGATGTCTGCTACGGCATGACCTCCGCCGACCTCATGGACTGGGTGACCAGCTTCATGGAAGGGTACCGCGAACTCACCGGCCGTGATGTGGTGATCTACACCACACAGGACTGGTGGGATACCTGCATCGGAGCCACTGACCCCATCAGCAACCCGCTGTGGGTGGCTGACTACGAGGTCTCGTCGCCGGCCATCCCCGAAGGGTGGGAGGTCTACCAGTTCTGGCAGTGGGATAGTCAGGGAGAGGTTCCTGGCATCGACGGCTACACCAACCTCAACCACTTCAGCGGAAGTGTTGAGGAGCTCACCGCTTTCGTAAACGGGGAGTAGTCTCAGCTAGGTTTGAACGTAGGAGGAACCGAAAGGGGCGGTGTCGTTTGCACGATGCCGCCCCTGTTCCATTTGCTATGCGCTAGTTTAGAGATTAATCTTGATCGTTTGTGATCGTGAGTTGGTATATTCTTCAGCAGCGTTGCCAGTAGGTTGATAACGCAATTGGTAACGGCTAGTACTACGTGGATGAATACGGAAACTGACCTTGCCATGACGATTACTATGATCTGTATCTACTTTTTCCCAATCTCCGTGTTTTTTCTTCCATAGGGTGACTTTGCGGTGCTTCAATTGTTTATCAGTGGCAGCATCTTTAATCGTAGCAGCAATTTGACGCGCTGATTTAGTGACACTGTATTTTGCTTTACCGCGAACATCATAAGCACCACGACTGTTGCCGGCAATTAAACCATCAAAGAGAAGGCTATTAAAGGTTTCACTTTGTAAACCGGTGTAGTAGCGACCCCAGGTTGTGCCGCCATCCGTGGATTTCCAAATGGTGCCGGCATTATCATCAATCGAGGTTCCACCCATGTAAAGTGTATTGGTTGAATTCTGGATAGTAATCACCCGATACTTAGAGGCGTTTTCTAAACCACTGGCGGTAGTGGATAATTTAGTCCAGGTTGTACCACCGTCCGTTGTTTTATAAACACCGCCATCACCGTGCTGATTACTGTTGAAATCGCTAGCGGTCGCATAGAGAATGTCGGCATCATCTTGGTCAGCCACTAAACTAGTCACTTGTTCTTCCGGAAAATCAGTTAATTGGGACCAACTGCTACCATTGTATTTATAGATCCCAGTCGCCGTAGTAGAATCATTAATGGCAAGTTGGCCTGCCCCGACATACACATCACCATCTTGAGCAACCGCAATGGCCTGGCTAGCAGCATCATTAGTGATATTTAAATCGGTCCAACTAGCTCCACTATCTGCACTCATCATCACCACACCCGTGACTGCATCGGTCAGGTTTTGTACCGCACCTACTGCATAGACATGCGTAGCATCATTTGGGTCTGAGACGATTTCGAGTACGGAATAATCACTGTTCCATTCTGAGAGCGTTGTCCAGCTGTCCCCACCGTCTGTACTACGATACAGTGCTTGATATCCGCCAACTACTACGATATTACTATCGGCCGGGCTAACCCAAACGGTTGAAGGATAGTAATCATAGTTAATTGGAAATTCCCAAGTTGGGGTTTCAGCCGTGTAATCTGTAGTATGTGCTAAACCTGCACCAGTTGCTATCCACACGGTCGTCTTATCTGCAGATTGCGCAACATCATACACGGTGACAGCAGTAATCCCGGCGTTGGAATCTGTCCAGGTTATGCCACGATCTGTACTAATCGCGACGGCGCCAAAGGTGCTGCCATAAAGGCGATTTGTATCACTCGTATCTGGCCATACGCCACTGACCCGATTGGCTGGAGTAGTGGTATTCAGATTACTCCAAGTTGCACCATCATCATCGGAATAGACCGTGCCCATATAGATACGACCACTACTATCATAGTTTACGGCCGTCGGTGTAGTACCTGAGATACTGATCTGATCCCAGGTAGTGCCACCATCGTAACTTTGCCACGGATCAACATCTTCGCCATAACTTAACATGATCAGGTGATCAGCGGTATTTGGGTCCGCAGCAATAGTCGTATAGCGATTGGCAATATCATCATAGTTACCCTCACTCCAGGTGCTGCCGTTATCGTTTGAGACATATAGCGTGCCATTATTTCCATCCTCAAGCACGGCATAGTATTGTTCTGGCGTAGCCGCTGCAGATAAGGATGTAACGTAACTATCAGCTTGTATCACATCACTAGTCGTAAAGGAGGCTCCGTGATCCGTGCTGATGCTAACCGCCCCATCATTGCGTCCAACGAGTAATGTTCCATCATGATAAACAAGGTTGTTTCCATAAGCATCAATACTGCCAATCTCTGTAAATGTGACGCCGTGGTCAGTGCTTTTATAGAGGCCCTCGGTAATGAGTAAGTAGACATTACCATCATCATCAAGTTCAACACCGCGTGGTTCACCTAAATCATAGACTTCCGCATTTAAACCGTGCCAGGTAGCACCGTCATCATCTGAGCGAAAAAACCCGTTGGGGGAGTAGGTAGTCACGTAGAGGTTGGCACTATCCGGATCCGAAGCCACGTCGCGGACCTCTCCACCATACAGCCCAAGATTAGTGGCGGCAGCGCGATTTTGGTCGATCGTTTCAGCAGAAACAAAAGAGGGCAGTAGAGTCAGCGCCAGCGCGCCAATCAACCGCAATGACATGCGATGTGACATAGTGTAGTGTTTAATTTTACTAACTAAATTATTTTGATGTTGCACTTTTCATAGTATATCACATTAGTTAGGTGTTCGTCATTACAGATTTGTGCCATCGGCTTTGTATGCTATACTAACCCCCAGCTATTGACAAAATCCGTTTTTTCTGATAATCAATACTAGTAATCAAATAAGATCAATTTCATGAAGAACTTAGAACGACGTGCTGGTCGACAAGAGGGCGCAGAGGTTATCTCTTTTGAAGATCGTCTCGCGCAAGCCGAGACCCGCGCAGAGCGTGCCTTACAAAGTGGGCGACTCTCTGAAGTATTACCCGGTGCCATGCAAGTAGTGGCGTTTGAAGGTGAGGATGGTTTAGATGTTGAGCCAGAAGTAGAAGCTACCTGGAATGCTAAATTACATGAACGTTTAGCGGCTTAAGGAATCTATGGGAGGAAATTTTGACGATACATGGTTAGATGACAGTTTCGGCTCCGAGGACGGAGACGTTGCTTTGGCAGATCCGTTTGACGGTTTGACGCGACGCGATCAGGACACCTTTTTTAAGGTATTAGATATTATCCCTGATGGTAAACGTGAAGCCGCCATGGATTATTTTTTGGATCATCCTCAGAAAATTCGGGCTGTGATAGCTGGAATCAAATTACAGAAACAGTTGATTAAGGATAAAGACGCTGACGGCTTGAATAAGTTATTTGAACAGGAACACGTTTTATTTGAAGAGGCCGACATCGCGACGGTTGCCGGCGTCAATAATCATGAGAGTGATGACTCTGAAGATTGGGGATAAGGCTCCCGCCTTTCATCTGCCAGATCATACTGGCGCACTACATGATTTAAAGGATTATCAAGGCCGTTGGGTTTTGCTGTATTTTTACCCTAAAGATGATACGCCCGGTTGTACTACGGAAGCCTGCACCTTGCGCGATAATCTACCAAAGTTTGGTGAGATGCAAGCAGAAGTAATTGGCATTAGTGCAGATTCTGTGAAAAGCCATGCCAAGTTTGTGAAAAAATATGGCTTGCCATTTACGCTGTTAGCGGATGAAGACAAATCCGTCTGCACTGCGTATGAGGTGTGGGGAGAAAAATCATTCATGGGTCGTTTGTTCATGGGGATTAAGCGCAACTCTTATCTCATTGACCCATCTGGAAAAATTGCTAAAATCTACGAGGGCGTGAAGCCAGCCAATCATGCTGCAGAAGTGTTGGCAGACTTACAAGCACTTAGTCAGTAACATTACGGGGTATAGCGCAGTTGGTAGCGCGCACGCATGGGGTGCGTGAGGTCGTCAGTTCAAATCTGGCTACCCCGACAACTAATCGTAACTACAATCATTACAAAAAAACAGGATGCTAGTCCTGTGTTTTTGTAGCAGCCCGAGTTCTCCATGTTCGGGCGGCCTCCTGGAGGTAGATGATCCTAGTAGAGCAGCGGCTCGGGCGCGGCGTGCCAGTTGGTGACGATCAGGCAGTGCTTGGCGACCTCGCTGATCATCGCGAAGTTGCGCGCGGTGACACACTCGATGAAGCCAACGCCGTCGATCATCCCCGGCAACTCTTCGCTGGTGTCAGACAGTGGACTAGTGGGCAGCAGCGCGATCGACTGATCGAAATACAAGGTGTACTCGTTGTCGTTGTCACGCACCGCGATCACGCCCGGTGCCAGCTCCTTGATCTCCATCACCTTGAAGCCTGCCCCGGAGATGCGACAGGCGCCTTCATGTTGCTTGATGGCCGCGACTAATGCTTCCCTCGTCATTGAACCTCCGCCATGAATTTGGCGATCTGACTTTAACAGACAAGACTGAACTGTCAATCTGATCTATACTATTGTTATGTTAAACGCTAAGCAGGTTCAGCTTGCCCTGCAAACAATAGCGACACCCACCAAAGCGAAATCTTCAGCTTGGTTTTTTAAATCTGGGCCGGGCCAATATGGCTATGGAGACAAGTTTCGTGGTGTAACTGTGCCAGAGCAACGTGTGATCGCCAAGCAATTCAAAACACTGTCGCTCTCAGAAATCACCAAGTTATTGCAATCACCATGGCATGAAGATCGCCTGACCGCGCTACATATTCTGGTGATCCAGTTTCAACACAGCGATGCCGCGCAACAGCGTGTGATTGTAAAATATTATTTACAATATAAACAGTACATAAATAATTGGGATTTAGTGGATTCTTCAGCGGATCGCATCTTAGGCGAATATCTATTTTCTACTCAGCAATCCGTCAAACGTCTCAAAACGCTCGCCATGTCACGCTCTGTCTGGGATCGCCGGATTGGTATCATTGCGACGTATGCGTTTATTAAACATGGCGACCCCAAACCCACTTTATTTGTTGCCCGTTTTTTGCAACGCGACAAGCATGATTTGATCCATAAAGCAGTCGGTTGGATGTTGCGTGAGGTGGGCAAGCGCTGTTCGCGCGAAGCGGAGATTGCTTTCCTCACCGAGTTCGCAGCCACAATGCCACGCACGATGTTGCGCTATGCTATTGAACATTTTTCTAAAGCAGATCAAGCGTATTGGTTAGCGCTTGGCAAGGCGAAAGCCTAATGTTATACTCCTGAGCGCTCATTCTCAATCTCTTCGGACATATAGCTCAGTTGGTTAGAGCGCTACATTCACACTGTAGAGGTCGCTGGTTCGAGTCCAGCTATGTCCACATCATGTTTAGTTTTCATCTCATTGCTGTATCACAACACCCGGCTGGTCCGTGGGCAGAATTAGTATCCGAATACACTAAGCGGTTATCCGGCTTTGCTAAAGTGCAGACCACGTATATCAAGCCAGAAAAAATATTATCCAGTGCAAGTAAAGAACAGATCGTAAAAACGGAAGGGGAACGGATTTTGAAAGCCGTGTCTCCAGACAGTGCGCTGATCGCCTGTGATGAATTTGGTAAGCTGTATACCTCAGTCGAATTTGTACGCGAACTGGAGCGCTGGTCGATTCAACATACCCGAACGATTACCATTGTCATTGGTGGGCCGCTAGGCTTAAGTGAAGCGGTTAAACAGGCTGCTACCGTTAAGCTGGCGTTATCGCATTGGACATTGCCGCATGATCTCGCTAGTGTAGTATTAATTGAGCAGTTGTATCGGGCCATGACGATTGAGCATGGAAAAACCTACCACTATTAATATTGTCGGTTGTTATGAAAAGCAAACAAGTCACGGTACAAATTGAGAAACTGGTGTTCGGCGGCCAAGGGTTAGCGCGCATGGATACACCAACCGGACAAAAGAAAGTAGTGTTTGCGTGGAATGCGTTACCTGGCGAAACTGTTTCTGTTGAACTCACCAAAAAGAAACCGAATTTTCTTGAGGGAATTGCCACAGAGGTGATCATTCCATCATCAGAACGTGTTCAACCCTTAGAAGCGCATTCCTCCTCCTGTAGCCCCTGGCAAATTTTATCTTCGGATGCTGAGCACCGCTTGAAACTGCAACTCGCTAAAGACAGCTATTATAAATTCCAAACAGATCCAGCCATTCAACAATTGGAGTTGGTTGATGATCTGCAGCAGGCCACAGGTTACCGGAATAAGATGGAGTACAGTTTTACCCACACGGAAGATAAAACTTTATGTTTTGCCTTTTTTAAACGGGCCACCCATTGGCGCATGCCCATTGATACCTGTGTGTTAGCTTCAGAGGCGATCAATCGGACGGCGAACGAAATTCTAACTTGGTTGCGAACATTGCCAGTGACCGACCACAATATGAAGAGCCTGATTGTGCTATCGAATGAGCAGGGTCAAACCATCGCTGGTTTGTTTGTGCGCGATCGCGATCTGCCACTCGCACCAGTACCGACCTTAAGTCATAACCTAGGGTTTACGATCTATTATTCGGATCATCGTAGTCCAGCTTCCGTGCCTACAGACTTAATTTACCAAAACGGGGATACGACCATTACTAGTATGGTCAATGGCGTTCCACTCACGCATGATCTATTAGGCTTCTTTCAGGTGAATGTTCCAATTTTTGAACAGGCGGTTCAGACGATAGGGCAATACGTTGATGAAGGTACGGAGCTGCTAGATTGCTACGGTGGTGTCGGCGCGATCTCGTTACCATTACACGCTAAAGTTAAATCGGGCTTAGTGATTGAAAGCAATGCGGAAGCAGCCGCTGCCGCTAGTGCTAATATTCAGGCGTTAGGGCTTAAACATTTTAGTGCACGTTGTGTAGCCACTGAACATATTCTGGAAGCCATTACTGCAGATCAAACCGTCATTGTCGATCCACCGCGAGCTGGTTTACATGATGATGTCACGGCCCGTCTACTAGCAGTCAAACCAAAGCGGGTGATCTATTTATCTTGCAATTTATCTACTCAAGCCAGAGATGTAGAACGTTTATTAACAGCTTATCGCATTAGCGCCGCTAAATTGTTTAACTTCTTTCCACGCACACCACATATTGAGGGATTAATTGTACTAGATCGACAATAGACGCTCGTAACAATAGTCAGTATAATAGGTGCATAACGTTTAATTGCACCATATGATACATGCACATCTATCGAAGCTCGCACTTTGGCTGACCGCCACAGTGTCTTTAGTCGTGACGCCGTTGGCAGGCTACGCATTCACGTCAAATCTCAATGCAAATCCGTGGGAACAGCGTACAGTGAGTGGATTTGCAACTACGGATGCCTATGCTAGCGATCATATTGTGGTGAAATGGGAGAATCAGGCACCGACACGCATTGCTGTGACGGGGGGCAGTAGTGTAGCAGAAACTATTCGCTATTGGTCTACGCAAGACAATGTTGAATTTGCTGAACCGGATAACTTAATCCATGCCATGAGTACGGCTGAAACTACATCCTGGGGATACGATGCTGTGCAAGCAGCCGCTGCCGCCTCAACGAATGGAGCTACCGGTGCTGGAGTAATTGTGGCCGTGGTGGATACGGGTGTAGATTATCTGCACGAAGATTTAGATGCTAATAATTGGGTGAACAGTGGTGAGACACCTGACAACAGTGTGGATGATGATGGCAATGGCTATGTGGATGATTACTATGGCTATGATTTTATCGGTAGTTTATATACTGCAGTCACTCCGGATGCTGACCCTGAAGATGAAGCTGGGCATGGTACGCATGTGGCCGGCATTATTGCCGCGGAAGATAACTCTGTAGGTGTAAAGGGAATTGCTCCTTCGGCACAGATTATGCCTGTGAAGGTACTCGATGCAGGTGGTAGTGGTTGGGATAGTACGATCGCCGACGGGATCCGTTATGCTGTAGATGAGGGGGCGGATATTATCAACTTGAGTTTGGGCGCGTCATTACCTTCTAATACGGTAAAAGCAGCGATAGATTACGCAGAGAGTAATAATGTGTTGGTCGTGGCTGCCGCGGGTAACAGTAACAGTTACACTGCTAGTTCATATCCTGCGGGATACAGTTCTGTCATCTCGGTTGGAGCGACGACCGAAGATGGTTACAAAGCGGATTACTCCAACTGGGGTAAAGTGGATATCCTGGCCCCAGGTGACGATATCTTGTCTTCGATTCCGGGTAATCTCTACGAGCGCTATTCTGGTACCTCGATGGCTAGTCCGATGGTCTCTGGTGTCGCTGCGCTGGTCATGCAAAAATTTAGTACGAATGCTCGAGCCACTCGGCAGATTCTAGAACATACCGCGGATGATTTTGGAACGATCGCTGGTGCGGATTATTTATCAGGTGCCGGAACAGTCAATGCTTTGGATGCTACAGGTACACAGACAGCATCCACGATCCTGTATGCTGATACTGGTGCACTGGTTACGAATGGCACGACCACTGCCACCATCTATGCCTCTGTACGTAATGCCAGTCACGCGGCAGTTGTAGGGGATACCGTTACCTGGAGTACGAACACTGGCACGTTATCTGTACCGGCTTCCGTGACCGATGCAAACGGTATTGCTTCTGTCACACTCACAGTGGATGATGCTGACGGTTTAGTAACAGTGACTGGTGATCCAGCTACCGCAGATTCTGCAGTGATGCAACTAGCCTTATTAAGTGACATCCCAACTATTCCGGTGCAAGGGATTTATCCAATGGAAACTAGCTCAGCTACGCCATTTGGAGGTGGTGGGGTCATTGAAGAAGATATAACTGTAGCAGGTGAGGACAATGTGTATCAGGCCGGTGAGCAAGTGATTGCGTATGCTTATCCGACCGGGCATGATCTACAAGCACATGACGCTACTATTACATACAGTGTGACTGATGCGAATGGTGACAGTGTTGCAGATTTATCTGGCACTTCGCAAACGATTGTGGTAGGTGAATCCTACTATGGAATATTCTATTTTCCACAAACGTATTGGGAATCCATTCCCTTAACTATTCCCTCCGATGCGGTGGATGGTGAATATACTTTAACCATGACTGTGACCGATGCAGATAGTAGTGAAACGAGTACCAACACCACTACATTTTGGGTAAACGATACTCCCGAAGTATTAATCGTTGCCAACGGGGGTTGTGACGATGCGCCAATTCAAGGCTTGTCTTATGGTGGAGTGGCGCATTGCGTGGCTGGCACAGAACGTGTCGTTACAGCCATGGATCAGCTCGGTTATAGCACAATGGTCTGGAATACTGAACTATTAGGTTCGCCGACCGAGGTGATTGCCAATTACCCCTTAGTCATCTGGCTCGACACAGCGTTTTGGCCAGCCGATAGCACAGAGATCCAAAATTATCTTGACGCGGGCGGCAATCTCTTATTCTCCTCCGAGAATATGCAAGCCGCGAACGCTGGTGGTCGAGATTTTAACTGGAATTACCTCCATGCCCAATTTGTTTCTACGCTTTATGAACCTGATACAGTGACAGGAACAACCGATAGTTTGTTTAGTGGTCTAACGTTGAATATTGATCCGTATGTGCTTTCCGGCACCGGTGTGTCCACCAATTATTCTGTGGATGAAATCACTGTGAATACGGCTGATGATGCGCTGAATGCATTCCAATACAATCTGGGTGATGGTGTAGACCGCTCAGCAGGTGTACAAGTTGAAACGGATAATTATCGTCTCTTATACCTCACGTTCGGAATTGAAAATATTAACGATGAGGGTTCTGCAACTCTAGAGAGTTTCTTGGAAACTGCAGTGGATTGGCTGCGCGGTGATCGTCAAACCATCACGAGTGTGAAGGCAAAGCGTCTCAGTAATAGCAGCGAACATACGATTACGATTAGGGGAACTAATTTTCAAACGACCGGTACAACCAAGGTGAAATTGCGTGATCGTTTATTAGACAATGTAGTTGTGCAGAGTCGACATAAAATTACCGCTACGGTTCCAGCCGGTTTATCGCCACGTCGCTACAGCTTAACCGTAGTGAATCCCGATGGCAGAAAAGTAACGGAGCAGCGTGCTATCCGGGTGGTCAATGGAGGTTTAACTATCAATAGTCTGACGAATACATACGCATCGAATAATGCTGATCGGACGATTGAGATTTCCGGCAGCCACTTCAAATCTAGTGCCAAGGTCTATCTTGGAACAACTGAGTTAACGGAGGTAGTTTTTAACGGCAGCACTAGCCTTACGGCAACGGTGCCGGCGGACTTTGCGGTCGGGAGATATGCTGTTCGTGTGGTTAATCCAAATGGTGACACGGCAAAATCTAGTGGCTTCGTAGTGCGCCAAGGGTTTACGGAAAATTTGGGCTTAGGTGATCATTCTGCACAGGTCAAGGCTCTAGAAAATCGTTTGAAGACAGCGGGATATTTTTCAGGTAAGACCAATGCAGAGTTCGATGCGGATACAGAAGAAGCTTTGGTGCGTTATCAAACAGATAATATGCTGACGTTGTCAGGTCGCTTAGATGCTGGTACGCGTTACTATCTTAATAATAATCAATAAGTGAGTTCAACATGATTACTTGCCAGTTTGAAAATAAGAAGGAAGCCCAGTTACGTCACGTAGTAGTCGATGGAGTCATGATTCAAAATAATCAAGTGTTACTGACCAAGCGCGCGCCACATTTACGGGAGGGCGGCAAGTGGGCATTGCCAGGCGGATACATGGAACGTGACGAAACCACCGTAGAAGCAGTGATGCGAGAAGTGCTCGAGGAAACGGGTTATACCAGTGAGGTAGTCGGATTATTGACCGTGCTAGATAAACCAGCGCGGTCTGGAGATGATCGCCAAAATGTGAGTTTTGTCTTTACACTCAAACCCATTGCCCAGCCGGGTAAACCAGATGATGAATCGACAGATATGCAGTGGTGGCCAATCGATGCACTACCGCCTGCGAGCGAGATGGCTTTTGACCATTTAGAAATTATTTGGGAATGGATTAAGCAGAACGATCCAGTGTTAGCAGACTAGACAAAAAGGGGAAAATCTGTTATTATCTAGCCCATATGCCTGAGGCTTCTTCCTATACAATTCCTCTGAGCGTGCAACGTTTGGTGAAAGCCATTAAACGTGAACATGCGCTAAAAGAGGAATTAGCACATCTACCCAAATTTAAGATTACTGAAGCGATCAGCCGCGTCGCTTTTGTTTATGAAAAAGTGCGCAATTCTTTAGATTACAAAGAAGAGCACCTCCTCGTTAAATCCACGATCTTGCGGATTTTGAAGCGCCGGTTTGTTCCGGGAGTAGATCCCGCTTCGATTGCCCGACCACTCGTGACCGAGTTGATTCGCGGAGGATATATTCGAAACAATACCTTACCAGAAGCTACCGTGGACGAGGCTGCGAAGACACTGGTTAAGCACGCTCGTTTCTTAAACAAAGCCATTCCACCACTCGAGGGGCGACAACGGGAGGAAACCTTTGAATGGTCATTGACCATGTTGGCCTGTGAATTGGAAGAGGTATTGTCGCCATCACCACACAAAGATGGGATGATTGAGTTTGTGTATGTCACCATGTTGGAGCGCATCGACATCTTATCCAAACGTATTACGGAAGATGAACGTAAGGTATTGATTTATGCGGCGGTATTGAAAGCCTATCCGCAATTTGATCTTGATCTGACTGCTTATAATCTATTGAAGTATTTTTATCCGGAATGGAAAGAGGGGAAAGAAGATACTTTGAACCGCGTCGCGCGCAACGTGACGAATGTTCGGGCAACGATCCTCAAACAGATTAAACATCCGTTGCAAGAGCGTTTAGTGCGCCAGATGCGCAAGATCAATATTTTATTTGTAGTGTTATCCGATTGGCTCCGCAAAGATGCAGATCCGATGACGTTATTACAAAGCCCGGATAAGTTAACGGAAGTCATTGAAGAAACTACCAATCAACGTTACAAATCGGTAAAGATTAAATTACGTCGTACCAGTTTGCGCAGTATTATCTACCTGTTTGTAACAAAGATGATGTTGGCATTGATCATTGAATTGCCATATGATTATTTTGTGTATGGCCATTTAAACTATTTGCCGTTGGGAGTAAACATTGTCTTCCATCCTTTATTGCTGTTCGTTGTCGCATTAGCGGTTCATGTTCCTGCAAAAGCTAATACGCAAAAAATTATTGAAGGGGTAACGGATCTTGTCTACAGTTATGAAGGCAAAGAGGTCTTCTATAAGATTCGTCCATTCACGACACGTGGTTGGTTCTTGAATTTCATGTTTCGCGCCTTCTATCTCTTTGCCTTTGTCGTTACCTTTGGTGGGTTAATCGTTATATTAACTGGCCTAGGCTTCAATTGGTTGGGCATTGCATTGTTTACAGTGTTTTTAACCCTGGTCAGTTTCTTTGGATTACGCGTCCGACAAATGGCTAAAGATTTAGTCGTGTTAGATAAACGGGAGAATATCGTCAGTGTCATTATTGATTTTTTTGCCATTCCGATCGTGCGAGCTGGTCGCATGATCTCTGTGAATTTCTCGAAAGTCAATGTATTCGTCTTTGTGCTTGATGTCATTATTGAAGCGCCTTTCAAATTAATTGTGGATGTCTTTGAAGACTGGTTTGCCTACATGCGAGAGAAGCGAGAAGAGATTTACGATTAATCCATCCGGTATTAAGTATGCGTCAGGTTACCGCTTCACAAACGATTGCACTAGATACTGAAGCCAAAGCCTTGTTAGCGTCCGGGCAGGATGTGATTAATCTCAGTGTTGGTGAACTAGATTTTGCCGCGCCAGAGCCTGTGCGCAGCGCTGTGGCTGCCAGTGTCCAGAACAATAGTAATCATTATTCTCCTGTAGCTGGTTTACAGCTTGCTAAGCAGGCTGTTTGCAGCTATGAACAGCGTCAGCATCAAGTGACGTATTCACCAGAACAGATCTTGATTACCAATGGCGCTAAACAGGCTTTGTATACAGCTTTCTTAGCGCTCGTGCAGCCGGGGGACGAAGTGTTGGTGCTACAACCCGCATGGGTGAGTTATCTTGAGCAGATCAAAT
This sequence comes from uncultured Gammaproteobacteria bacterium, assembly GCA_964385285.1. Taxonomy (GTDB): domain Bacteria; phylum Patescibacteriota; class Patescibacteriia; order UBA9570; family UBA9570; genus UBA9570. The sequence continues at coordinate 15,365 of CAYLOJ010000015.1, read as the reverse complement.
TAGCTGGTGGCGTTCCCGTGAGCGTGGAAACCACAGAGCAATTTTTACCTAACCTGGCTGCCATCGAGGCCGCCACTACTAATCGTACGGTAGGGTTAGTACTGAACTATCCCAATAATCCAACTGGCGCCGTCTATGGCGCAGAGATACTGCAGCAGTTAGCACGGTGGGCTGAGCGTCATCAGGTGTGGGTCATCTCTGACGAAATCTATGAACATATCATCTATAGCGATGATCACTTTACTTCGTTTGTCCACTATTATCAGAAGACAATTGTAGTGAATGGAATTTCTAAAGCCGCCGCTGTGACCGGTTGGCGAGTAGGGTATGCCGCAGGGCCACTAGAGATCATCAAGGCGATGACCGCCCTGCAAAGCCATCTGACTGGCAATGTTTCAAATGTAATGCAAGCTGCTTTGCCACCGGCTCTCGAACTGGGGCTGCCAAAGGAGTGGCTCAGTCAGTTACGATTGCGTCGACAATTAGTATTAGATTGGGTAGCAGCGCAGACACGTATTCAGGCTGTGGCTCCACAAGGCGCGTTTTATATCTTTTTAGATATCCGCAATTTGTCGATGGATTCTGTGACTTTTTGTAAACGCTTGTTGCAAGAACAATACGTTGCCCTTGTCCCTGGGATCTATTTTGGGGGGGAAGGCTATGTCCGATTATCGTTTGCTAACGAGATCGGAAAAATTCAGCAGGCGTTAGAGCGTTTAACTAAATTTGTGCTATAATTTCTCTATGAAAGTTGTTATTAGTGGTTTAGAAAAAAACGAGTTAGCACAATATATTCGCAAACACCATCCGAATGACATTCAGATTGTGAAGCGTAAGCCAGAATTTGTGCTGTGTTATGGTGGTGATGGCACGCTGTTATTTGCCGAGCGCCATTACCCTTCCGTACCGAAAGTGATGATTCGGCATAGTCGGGTTTGTGCGCAGTGTGCCCGCTTGGCGAAAGAAACGATCTTGGAATTATTGGTACGCGGTCAATACAGTGTTCAAGAGCAGCCGTTATTAGAAGTCAAACACGGCGGAAAGGTGTTATATGGAATGAATGATATTTTAGTCGCACATGCCGCCATCAATACGGGTTTACGTTACAATCTATGGCTAAATGGCGAACCTTTTGGCGAAGAGATGCTGGGGGACGGTGTGATTGTAGCCACTCCACTAGGCAGTAGTGGCTATTATCAAAGCGTGACGCGCAGCACCTTCCGTCAGGGGCTGGGCATTGCATTCAATAATTCCATTTCTACGACTGATCACATCTTGGTATCCAATGATACAGTAGTAAAAGTACAGATTAAACGCGGTCCGGCCTTAGTGGCGGCTGATAATAATGAGCATTATTTCCACTTGAAAAATCGTGATGTCGTTACTATTCGTCGTTCGCATCGCTCTACTTCTTTAGTCTATTTTTCTGGCAGAGCTTACCGTAAATATAATGTAGGGATTGGTGAAAATCGCGTTCCACTAGGCGTGTGTCAAATGTGTGGTAAATCCTTAGGCAAGGCGGCATGAAGCGGTCGGTTGTCTTGCTAACCAGCAACCCACAAAAAGCCTTAGAAATTGGCGAGGCTTTGCGCCCGTACGATATTAAGGTAATCGCCAAACGCATCGAAGTGGATGAAATCCAATCAACCGATATTGCGGCAGTGGTGCGTGATAAAGTCGAAAAAGCCTATGCAATTGTAAAACGCCCAGTGATTGTCGACGATACGGGAATTTTTTTTGTCGGGTATAAACAGTTTCCTGGCGTGCTTTCGCGGTATGCATTTATGACCCTTGGCTTTACCGGGTTGTTTCGCTTAATTCAACCTGGCCAACGGGCTTACTTCTGTAGTTATATTGCCTTAAAAACGTCTGCTCATGCTGAACCAGTCTTATTCAAAGGTATCTGTCGCGGTAGATTAATTCGCGAATTGCGTGGGCCGCGTAAGAAAAAAATGCCGTATGATAATATTTTTATTCCAGATGGCGACACCAAGACCTTTAGCCAACTGGGAGTAGCCGGAAAACAAAAATATGATCATCGCTCTAAAGCGGTTCGCTTATTTGCACGTTATTATCAACGCACGTTGAACACCTTATGAATATTACCTTCTTAGGCGCCTGCCACATGGTGACAGGTTCACAGTACTTATTAGAACAGGATAATGTCCGCATTGTCGTGGATTGTGGAATGATCCAAGGTGAACAATTTACCGATAATAAGAACTACGATGCTTTTGCCTTTGACCCGTCGCAGATCACGGCAGTGTGTGTCACACACGCGCATATTGATCACTGTGGTCGCATTCCACGCTTAGTGCGTGAGGGGTTTGCTGGGCAGGTGATTGGAACGCATGCTACCTTGGATCTGGCTTATCTGATGTTATTAGATAGCGCCCACGTTATTCAGTTAGATGCCGAACTGTCTGGCTATCCACCGTTATACCGCGAAGGTGATGTGCAGCAGACAGCTACCTTATTTCATGGTGTAAATTATCATGAACCGATTCAAGTAGGGCCATTTGCCATTGAATTTTTTGATGCAGGACACGTCTTGGGTTCTGCGTTTATTCGTATTACAGCTGGTGGTAAAACAATTGTGTTCTCTGGCGATCTGGGGAATCCGCCTGTTCCACTTTTAAAGCCCACAGAGGCGCTACCCGCTACCGACTATCTGGTCATGGAATCGACCTATGGTCAACGTGATCATGAGCCAGCGCGTGAGCGTAAACTGCTATTATCTTCTGCCATCTATGAAACAGTGACCATGAAAGGTACACTGCTCATTCCAGCATTTGCCTTAGAACGTACACAAGAGTTGCTCTATGAATTGAACGATTTAGTGGAACACAAGGAGATTCCGAATATCCCTATTTTTATTGATAGCCCATTAGCGATCAAGGCTACGCGCTTGTATCCAAAGTACAATGATTGGTTCAATAAAGAAACACAATATTTGTTAGCCAAAGGTGATGATGTGTTCAAATTCAATGGCTTGAAATTTACCTCCACAGCTGAAGAATCCCGTAGTATCATTCACATGAAAGCTCCCAAAATTGTGATCGCCGGATCTGGAATGATGCAAGGCGGTCGTGTGCGCTACCATGCAAAAAACTATTTGCCCGGTTCAGAAAACCAGGTCCTCATTGTTGGTTATCAAGTAGCGGGTTCTCTTGGGCGTCAGCTACTAGAGAAAGCCAAAGAGGTAAATATTGATGGTGAAATCGTACCCGTAAAAGCAAAAGTGCGTGCGATTGGTGCGTACTCCGCACATGCCGATCAATCCAAGTTAGTTAGTTGGGTACATACGGCCTCACATCAGCCTAAGCAAGTTTGGTTGACGCACGGTGAACCAGAGAATGCCAAAGTGTTGGCTGGCGTATTGCAGCGACGTGGTCTCCGGGTGGAACTCCCGGTCAGTGGACAAACCGTCGAACTTTAGCTATACTGTAGTTAACTTCAGCAGTTAAATTTAATAAAAATCACAAAAAACCACTATGAAAAAGAAAGTTGTTAAAAAATCTCTAGCAAAAAAGGCTTTATCTACCGTTGCCATTGGTACTACACTTGGTGCAGTATTAGCGGCCGGTGCAGCTGCGTATTTCTTTACGCAAACTAAATCTGGTAAAGACGCAGCTAAGAAGATCAAAACTACGGCAATTGGTTTGTCCAGTGAAATCGGCAAACGCGTGCATGCCGTCAGTAAAATGACTCAGGAGAAATACAATGCAATTGTCGAAGAGGTTGTCGATGAATACGCGGCTCAAAAAAAAGTCGGCAAAGAAACCGTGAAGTCGTTGAAGCGAGATCTTAAAACGCATTGGAAGGCAGTACAAAACGAGCTTAAACCTGCCAAACGTAAGGCCAGTAAATAACGACCAGTGGCGCAATCTGTTGCTTATCAGTTTAGCGGTACGATTGCGTCACATCGTGGTCGGGGACGACAATTAGCTGTCCCTACCTTGAACATTACACCACCGGCAGAGGTTCCAGATGGAATCTATGCCGGTTTTGTATTACATGCGGATCCGCAAGGTCGTATACAACGTTTTCCGGCGGCCATCTTTGTCGGTGCTGCCATTACCTTTGGAGAGACAGATCGCCAAGCCGAAGCGCATATTCTGGATGCTACTGTTGACATGACTGGTTCAATTACGCTTGAATTAACCCACTTTATTCGCCCCAACCAGCAATTTGCTGATGCCGCTGCACTACAGGAGCAAATGGTCTGGGATATTCAAACTATCAAACAATGTTTACAGGAATTGTCCAAGAATGTGTAACGGTGAGTGCAGTCGAAACAGGTTCGGTTGTGCGTGTCATGTTTACTAAACCGACGTGGGGAGAATTGACCATTGGTGAAAGTATCTTGTTACATGGGATCTGCTCAACCGTCGTTGCTATCCAAGCGGATCAGTTTGCTGTGGAATACATGCCCGAGACACTAGCCAAAACGAATGTCCTAGATTGGCAGGTGGGTGATCGTATTCATGCCGAACCCTCGGCTACGTTGCAGACGAAATTATCAGGTAATTTGGTGTACGGTCACGTGGATACCGTTGCCGCAGTAGTTGGCGTTGTTGCAGAATCTGGTCAGGTGCGGTTTACAATTCGCATTCCTAGCCAATACTCAGAGTTTGTCGTTCTCAAAGGAGCGCTGACTATTAACGGCGTGAACTTAACGATTGTAGAGGTGGAAAGCAACAGTGTGACGGTAGATTTAATCCCACACACTGCCAGTGTAACGACGCTGGCCAAACAGAAGGTAGGAGACTCTGTGAATATTGAACTCGATTATATTACCAAGGTAATCGTACAAACGACACAACGGCGACTAGGTTCTTAGGGGTCGGCCGAGAGCGGCTAGCGAGAAGCTAGACTAGGATGCACATCCGTAGTGGGCTGTGTAACCGGTAGATCAAAGAAGAAGGTAGTACCGGTGCCTTCTTCTGATTCAAACCAAATTTTACCTTCATGTTTCAAGACGATATCTTTGACGAGGAATAAGCCCAGACCACTTCCTTCCGTAATTACTTTTAGAACATTTGGGGCCCGGAAAAACTTTGTAAACACTTCAGCCTGTGATTGTTTTGGAATCCCTAAGCCATGGTCTTTGACATAGCAATGTACTAGGTTGCCATGCTTGCTCAGGCTGATCTCCACAGTACTGTCTTTTTTTGAATATTTTATGGCATTATCAATTAAATTATTGATTGCCAAGCTGAGCTTTTCGACATCCACTGCCGCTAAGATGGACCCGGCCGGTTCGTGTGATAACTGAATGGTGATATGACTACCATTAGCGAGTTCCGACAAGCGTTCAATTTGATCACGGAAGATCTGCACAAGATCGGTCATAACAAATTTATACTTGAACTTTTGTTCCTCAATTTTAGTGACATCGAGCAGATCATTAATCAGGTTGATCATGCGATTAATATTTTCTAGGGCATTACCCAAATGATGCGTCTGTTCTTCCGTCATTTTACCCATATCGCCGTCGTAGAGCATCTGGCTAACCCAGCGGATACCGGCCATGGGAGTGCGCAACTGATGTGCGGCAATCGATAAGAACTCCGATTTTTGTCGATCCAGTTCTTGTGTTTTGATCAATTCTTCTTGCAATGCACTTTGGCTAGCCTGAATATTTTCTGCCATGGTATTAAAGGTTTTGGCAAACAAACCCAACTCATCATTGCGGGTAACCGGAACTTTGTGGAAATTTCCTTTACCGAACTCTTGAGCCGCCTTGGTTAAAGCCCTCACTGGCTTGGTGATGTTATTTGAGATAAAGGTGACGACGAAGACAATGATGATTAACACTAACGCAGAGATACCCACCAAGTAGAGCTGAATGTTATTCACGGTGCGCGTAATTTCATTGTCTGCCAAATCGACTTGCTGTGTGATCTGGGTCGTAATTTCTGAAGCAACAAACTGGTTAAAGGCATCCCGACTTGTATTCAACTGATCCAATTGTTCCTTCACGGCTGGATCATTCGGATTGGATTCATATAAATTCACTAGCGCATCTGCAGCATTGTAGACCGTCAGCAATTTATCATTAAACTGTTGAGTAAATTCAAAATCGGTGGCAGTTTGAGATAATTGGAATAGGCTATATTCCGTTTCAATGGCGCTATTGAAACGCTGTTTATAGAGTGTTTTGCTGGTTTCGTCGCCCGTAATGACATAGTTATACACGCCCAGTAATGCCACGTGCACATCATCTTTCAATTTTGAAGTGGTCACGATACTCGGAAACGAATATTGGCGGACCGTATCAAAACTATCCCGAAAATCTAGAATAGTTGTAAAGGTAAACGCCCATGAATTCATCACCAAGATAATCATCAGGATGAAAATAAAGAAAATTTTCTGGGTCAGTTTAATATCGCGAAACATTACTGCTAGTATACCGTAAACAGCGTGAAGATGCTATACTATTCCCATGTTTGAACATGTGCCCCAACAGCCGGTTCCGGCGCCACAACCGCTACCGGTTGCATCACAACCAGGCCGTCCCAAGCCATTGAGTCAACCGATGGCACCACAAATACCAATGGCTGATCATGCTGCCATGGAGTTGTTTAAGCGTACCGGTTTAAGCGGAGTTCAGAAACTAATGATCGTGTTGATTGCTGTTGGAGTGGTTGCGGCATTAATTGGCGTGGGCGTGTGGTTATTCATGGAGTTGGATCCCTTTTCTAGCAATCATCTAGGCACTCCAACCAATAATGCGAATACCTATAATCTGAATGGGGAGGTTCCGTTACAGGCATTGGATACCGATAAAGATGGTATTCGGGATATTGATGAAAAGCGCTATGGAACGAGTGCCACACTGAGTGATACCGATGCTGATGGTCTGAGCGATTACGCAGAGTTAAACCAGTATCATACTAGTCCAATTCTGGCAGATACGGATGGTGATACCTATAACGACAAAGTTGAATTAGATAACGGCTACGATCCTAATGGTCCGGGACGCTTGGCTGAGTAAACTACTATTCACCGTTACCGTATTATGCGCTGTGCCGTGGAGTGTGTTTGCGCAACAGCCGGTTACTAAAATTACGATAGACAGCGCCACTCGCGCTGCGGGGTATACGCTCACGCGTGGTAGTTTAGATGTCGGGATCCAGCCAGCGAGTTTGCAATCTGCTACTAACGCCTGGGTGCGCAAAGTAAAATCTGGTCCTGCATTGCCCGAAAATTTAATTGCACTGTCACCTGTGTATAGTTTTACAATCCAAAATGAAACGGATTGGTTAGAAATTCCACTACAATTTCAGTATCAATTAAAAGGGAAGAAATACAAATACGATCGAGCATTTTATTATTACAACACCACCAGTAGTAGCTGGGTGAAATTAGATTCTAGTTTAAATCGTTCAGCGCGTACGATCAGCACAGAGTGGGGAGCGTTGCATGCTTATGTAGTAGTGGCAGCAGATCAAAATGATCCCTTTGGGCCGAGTAAAACCAGCGATTTTTCTGACTTCGGCAGTATCGATGCGGAAGCGGCTATTGCCATTGATGTGGCAACAGGTGATGTGCTGTATAGCTACAATAGTACCACAGAGCGTTCCATTGCTTCCATGACAAAATTAATGACTGCCTATGTGTTGTTTAATGAAGGGATCGATTTAGCGGATACAGCTACTTATCATTCCAGTTATGATCAAGAGGGTGGTTCGTTACATGTATCGGAAGGCGAAACGATGACGATGGGCAACTTAATGAATGCTATGGTGGTGGGATCTGCTAATAACGCTGCATATGCCTTAGTAGGAAACGCGGGATATAGTGTTAGTGAATTTGTTGGCATGATGAATACCACTGCTGATGAGTTAGGCTTAACGCATACGCGTTTTGCCGATCCATCCGGATTAGCTGTTGGGAACATTTCTACCGCTGCGGAATACGCCAAGTTAATGAAAATAGTTTTACAGAATGATACAATTGCGGATATTTCGGCGACGCCGTATTACGCATTTACAACGCTCAACTATAATAACTTCCACGATTTTAATAATACTAATTCCTTGTTACTCACGACAAGTTTAGATATTACTGGCAGCAAGACTGGCTACATCGATGAAGCGTTATATTGTTTAGCGATGCGGACCAAAGAAGATGATCACCAAATTATTACTGTGGTGCTGGGTGCGCCAACCTTGAGTCAACGTACCAATGAAACCTATCGTTTAACCAATTGGGTGTTTGATCAGTATCAGTGGTAGTGTGTGACGACATTATTCGTCGCTGGCTTCTATTTCAAACGGTCTTGTTAGCTTTTCAAGTGGTTTGTTGATTCGGATCGTTGGTAGTGTTTGAAGGTTTATTAGAGCGTTGCAGTTTTGCAAATAGAGCCCGTATTGCCAAAATCGCAAACACCGCATTTAAGATGGTGAAGGGGAGCGCAGACGGTACGCCTGCCATCATGTTTACAGCGTTATAGATCGTCATGATCACTGCACTTGTTAGCTGCAGCTTATCATTCATCATGGCAAAGCCGGTAGCGCCGAGCACTAGTCCGAGCATTCCCAACAAAATCTGCCAATCGATCGGGATTTGGAGAATAAATAATGTCAGTAAGGCAAGCAGACCACTAGTGATTGTGATGACACTTTTCCAGCGTGCCGGTAGGGGAATAAAGGCCAACCCAGTGCCGAGCAAAATGACTGATTCAAAACTAATGATCAGTGGTTCACGATCAATCACAGCGGCACAAAATAATAAGACGGCTCCCCAAAAGAATCCATGCTGTTGTTTCCAGTTGGGATGTTTTTGCCATCGACCGATTAAGGTAATGACCATACCGCTCATGGCGATCCAGAAACTCATTGCATTATTGTATCAGTTTGCTAATCTATCGTCATGCCTCGATCACCTGAACGTCGTTCACGGCCCACTACACGTCCCGACGCTGCCTTGTTAGCAGAATGGGAAGCAAAGTTGAAGGCCGCTGATCCTAAATTATTGTCTCCATCTGAAGAACAGGCCGGTGTTCAGTTCGGAGCCGAGGGTGGTGAAGATGTAGAATTTGTAGACGTAGATCAAGACAGTAAACGTATTACCGCGATCGCCCAAGCCATTGCTCGCGAACCGGGAAATGAATTATGGAAAGTGCCGGCTGATCTGCAAGAATTAACGCACGAGGTGGTAATACTCGTCGCAGATTTCCGCAAGAATGGTTATGGTGAACCCAAGATCGGTATCCATACTTCATGTGTAACGGGTGACCCCTGTGTGTTTGTGACTCTACCTGATCGGCATCCACAAGCTGGTCGTACATTGCATCTACCCACAGTCAATATCGAACAGTTTTATCCAGTTGAATTTGGAGAGAAATTATCTGTGGCGACGAACCTAGAGGTGCGGTTGAAGCCGTAAATGCTTAGCGAACTAAGGTTGCAAAATATTGATGCACGGATAGATCATCCGTTAGTTCCGGATGAAATGAGCTAGCTAACACATTGCCTTGCTGGACCAAGACCGGTTGCTGATGATGTGTTGCCAAAACGGTCACGTTTTTTCCGGTCGCACTAATCAATGGTGCACGAATAAATACCCCGGATAAGTTTTTGAAGATCTTAGAATCTACTGGTTCATCAAACGAATCTTGCTGTCGTCCGTAGGCATTGCGCTTTACCGTAATATCAATCAGTTGCAGTGAATATTCTGAATCGACCTGTTTGGCGATCAAAATGCATCCCGCGCAGGTTCCGTAAACCGCATAACCCGTTTTCACCTGGGCTTTAATCCACTGATCTAGCCCAGTGCTGATCAGTAATTTTCCAATTACTGTGCTTTCACCGCCGGGAATAATGAGTCCGGCAGTTTTTTTGATGTCGGTTAGATTACGCACTTCAATGGCGGGGATCTTTAATTTACGTAAGGCAACGAGATGCTCTAAAAAATCACCTTGTAGCGCGAGTACCCCAATGATTTTTTTTGCAGTCGGCTTAGCGTTCACAGTTAAATGCCACGTTCAGCCATGCGCACGATGGTATCATCGATATTGATGCCAACCATCGGTTCGCCTAAATCTTCAGAGACGCGAGCTAACCATTCTGGATCATTATAATGTGTAGTAGCCTCTACCACTGCCTTGGCGCGTTTGGCAGGATTTTTAGATTTATAGATGCCACTGCCTACGAAGACACCATCCACACCTAACTGCATGCAGAGCGCAGCATCGGCCGGAGTAGCAATACCACCGGCGGCAAAGTTGACCACCGGTAAACGACCTAATGTCTTTACGGTTTGCAATAACTCAACCGGTACCCGATATTCCTTCGCTATTTTTTTCAATTGTGCTGAGTTCATCTTTTGCAGAGCGGTGATTTCATTGTTCACTGTACGAATGTGGCGAACTGCTTCGACAATATTTCCAGTGCCAGCCTCACCTTTAGTGCGCACCATAGCAGCACCTTCATTAATGCGGCGTAATGCCTCGCCCAAATTGCGAGCCCCACAGACAAAGGGGATTTTGAATGCAGTTTTATCGACATGGTTAAAAGGGTCGGCTTGGGTGAGTACTTCCGATTCATCAATATAGTCAACGCCAAGGGATTCAATAATCTGAGCTTCAACAAAGTGACCAATGCGCACTTTCGCCATCACCGGAATACTAACCGCCTTCATGATTTCCTTAATGAGTTTAGGATCGCTCATGCGAGCCACACCACCCATCGCCCGAATATCAGCCGGCACCCGTTCTAATGCCATCACAGCGCAAGCTCCAGCCTTCTCGGCGATCTTGGCTTGTTCAGCGGTAACGACATCCATAATGACGCCACCTTTTAACATTTGGGCTAAGCCGGACTTGAGTTTAAATGTATTTTTTGCCATAGTCAGTTCAAAGTATCGGTTATCATTAAGACGGGTATGACTATAACACAGGATTTTCAGAAAAACAACCAATTACCGGGTGCCGGGAAACGAGTGGCAGTGGCCATGAGTGGCGGAGTCGATTCGGCTGTCTCGGCGGCATTATTATTGCAGCAAGGCTATACCGTTGAGGGATTTTACATGAAGAACTGGTCCGATGAAGCGGATGCGCTTTATCGCGGGAACTATGAACAGTGTCCATGGGAAAAAGATGTGGAAGATGTGGAGCGGATTTGTAAGCACTTGAGAATTCCGTGGCAAAGCATTAATTTTGAGAAAGAGTATCGCGCCAAAGTATTTCAGTATTTTTTAGACGAAACCAACGCTGGGCGAACGCCGAATCCGGACGTGTTGTGCAATACGCAAATTAAATTTTTGTCATTTTTAGACAAAGCCCTCGAGCTCGGCTTTGATTATGTCGCGACGGGACATTATGCCAGAATCGATCACGATTCTGTAGAGACGCATAGCAATGCGTCTCAACCTAATACGTTGCACCGATTACAAAAGGGTGTTGATCCGAATAAAGATCAATCGTATTTTATCTATCATCTGAACCAGGCGCAGTTAGCCAAGATCTTATTTCCAATTGGGCACTTATTAAAATCGGAAGTCAGAACGTTAGCTGAGAAATTTAGTTTACCGGTAGCTAAAAAACCAGATAGTCAGGGTTTGTGTTTTATCGGCGATATTGATTTTCAAACCTTTGTGAAGCAATATGTGAAATCACCCACTGGTCCGATGAAGCTGACGGATGGCACCTACATGGGAGAGCATAAGGGCTTGGCGTATTATACAATCGGTCAACGCCAAGGGTTGGAGATCGGTGGTACGGGTCCGTATTATGTGGTTGATAAACGTATGACAGATAACACCTTAGTGATCTGCCAAGCCAATGATCAATCGTCATTGTTATCCAACTGGTGTACATTTGCGGAAGAACATTGGGTCAGCGGTCAGCGTCCGGCCGACAGTTTTGAATGCTCTGTAAAGATTCGTTATCGCTCACCAGATATTAAATGCACAATCAACGGTAACCGCGTCGAATTTGCTGAACCAGCTCGGGCTGTAACGCCCGGCCAGTTTGTAGTGTTTTATGATGGTGATGTAGTGCTGGGTGGTGGAGTAATTCAGACACGCGAATGCAATTATTAATGCGTTGGTTTGGAAAGCGACAGTATAACGCTATTTGCCCCTACTGTTTGCAGTTAGCGAACTTAGAGGTGAACGAACAACGTGTCTGTGGATTTTGTGAATCTGAACTGATGCGGGGAATGAATTTTTTTATACCGCTGGATGATTTTTTCCGTGATCATCCCTTATCGGTGTTGGAAGAACGCTTGGCCAAACTGAAACTGGAGATGAGCACCGCCTCTCGTCAGCAACGCTTCTACTACCGTGATGCCATCACTGGCTTGAAACAGGTGATACGGTTATGGCATCATAGAAAACTAAATTAATTTAGCGCATTATCATTAAACGCTACGCTCATGAAATCGAGATCATTCTATCTATTACTAGCACTGGCCGGATTAATTGCACCATACTCTCAATATGTTCCTTACGTGGCTGAAAAAGGATTACGATTTAGTGACCTTTGGACAATGCTCTGGGTGAATCCTATTGTGAATTTTTATGCAGCAGATCTTTTCATGACAGCCATTATTGTAACCGTGTTTATGGTTGTGGAAGGTCGTCGGATTCGCTTGCCGTACTGGTGGGTGGGAATCGTGCTCAACTTCGGCATTGGACTAGCGGTGGGGTTGCCAATTTTTTTGTATCTACGCGCGAAGCATTTGGAAATCAATAGTGAACATGGTATTGTACGCCAATGAGTACACATTCCAATTCAACACGACACATTGCCATCGTTGGTGCCGGGCCAGGGGGATTATCCGCTGCGATGCTCTTAGCAAAACGCGGTTTTTCAGTGGATCTGTATGAATCAGCCGCACAAGTAGGTGGTCGTAATGCAGAGATTAAATTAGGTGAATTTACCTTTGATACTGGTCCTACTTTTTTTATCTTGCCTGGCATCTTGGAAGAACTATTTGCCGAGGTCGGCAAGGATTTGCACGACTACGTCAAAATCATTCGGTTAGACCCGATGTATCGCTTGCTTTTTCATGATGCCACCTTGGATGTCTCTACTGATCGACAAAAAATGGCAGCTGAGCTAGAGCGCGTGTTTCCCGGCAGTAGCCAAGCGTATGATCGCTTCATGACGCAAGAGAAAAAGCGCTTCGATCACATCTTTCCATTGCTACAAAAAAAATATACGAACTTCACTGATCTACTAGACCGTCGGGTGTTTGCTGCCATTCCACACGCTGCCTTCGGCCGAACCCTGATTGATGTCTTAGGTGATTATTTTAAAGACGAACGTTTACGTTTGGCCTTTTCGTTTCAATCCAAATATTTAGGAATGTCGCCGTGGAAATGTCCGGGTTTGTTTACCATCTTACCGTACATTGAACATCGTTACGGTGTTTATCATGTGGAAGGTGGATTAACGAAACTATCTCAAGCCATGGCCAAAGCAGCTACGGAGTTGGGAGTACGCATTCACTTAAATAGTCCGGTGGAGGAGATCTTGGTTGAAAACGGAGTGGCGACAGGTGTGCTGGTAAATGGAGAACAGCAGTTGGCGGATCGGGTAGTGGTCAATGCCGATTTCTCCTACGCTACACAACATCTTTTCCCCAAGGGTACTATTAAAAAGTGGCGACCGGAAAAGTTAGCCAAAAAACCATATTCGTGTTCAACCTTCATGTTATATCTGGGCTTGAATCGCCAGTATGATCTGCCACATAACACCATTATTTTTTCCAAGGATTACAAAGGCTACGTGGATCGCATTACCAAGGCCAGCCCTCTGAATGATGATCTTTCCGTCTATGTTTGTAACAACGTACAGACAGATGCCACGATGGCACCAGCAGGGAAATCTGCGCTGTATGTTTTAGTGCCAGTACCGAATAATCGTAGTGGTATCGATTGGGAGCAGGAGACACCACGCTTCCGTGAAGTCGTATTGAATCTGTTGGAGCAGCGCGCTGGCTTAAAAGATATTCGTGCAGCCATCGTTGCAGAGAAGGTGATTACACCCAAAAATTGGGAAGAGGATTACCATGTCTATTTAGGTGCCGTGTTTAATCTCGGACATCAGTTTAACCAGATGCTCTATTGGCGTCCACGTAATCGGTTTGAGGAGGTCAAGAACTGTTTCTTAGTTGGCGGAGGCACGCATCCTGGCAGTGGACTACCAACCATTTATGAATCGGGCCGGATGACTGCGCATCTCATAGCTGCTGAGTACGGTGAACCGTATCAAGAACCAAATTCACTGCCAATTTTACGCTAGCGGTTTTCCGACGAACGGTTTAAATTCATCAATAAATGGACGCATATCTTGTAGTAGGCGCGCTTGTGGATTGCAGCGCAAGACCATACCATCAAGATACATTAGGCTTTTGATAATTCCGTACATGCCGTGTTCAAAGACCATACCATGATTCACTCCTAATTTGATCGTGTGCATCATTTTGCGTGTTAAGCTCACCTCGGATACGGTTGCGTGTGTGAAGTCTTGATACAATGCTAAGCAGGCGAGTCTAAACTGCTCATAGCGTGCGCCGTGAATACGCTGTTCCGCCATTTGATTCAGATAATAGGCACAACCGTCATAATCATACGCAGATAACTTCTCAAAAAAGTAGAATAATCCGATACGAATGCGATCACCCACCTGACTAATTGCACCTGTATCAATAAAATAGTAATTGCCATCCTGCAGAATGATATTGCCTGGATGAATATCGCCATGAAAGGTTCCGACCCCAAACAGATAAAAACCGTGCAGGTGGAAAAGTTCCAGCAGAGCCTGGTAAGGCAATTGGCCAGCTTGTAGCAGTTCGTCTAAGGTTTTTCCATGCAGGCGTTCTGAAACCAGCACACGTTGGCTGGATAACTCTGGATAGAGTTTCGCAAATTTTAATTTACTTAAATCAAAGGTTGATTGATAGCGCGTATGAATACTCTGCAATTGATCATGACCTTTGATTTCATGGCGGAGATCCAGTTCGTTTAAGGTGTAATCTTCAATATGTTCGAGGATGCCAATGGGGTCGGCGACGCGTTCTAATTTGGGATAGCAACGGATGGCCCAGCGCATCAGCTGTTTGGCGTGGCGCATATCCTGTTTGAACTGCTGCTCAAAGTCTCCTTTGACTAATTTCACAACCACCGCTTCTCCAGTGGTGAGCGTGCCGGTAATCACTTGACCAACCGAGGCGGATGCTAATGGGGTGTAGTCAATGGCTGAGAGCTGTTGCCACCAATCCGCCGTGACGGCTCGTTTTAATAGCTCTTCACTTTGTTCTGCCGGGATGATAGTGGTAGCTCGATACAGTCGGCTTAATGACGTGCACCGTTCCGCATCAAGAAAATCTAACCGCAAGGCAAAGGTC
>CAYLOJ010000014.1:0-33364 GCA_964385285.1 uncultured Gammaproteobacteria bacterium | reverse complement strand
CGGGGATTAGCGCAGTTGGTAGCGCGTCTGGTTTGGGACCAGAAGGTCATCAGTTCGAGTCTGATATCCCCGACAAAATCAGTGATACAAAAAACGTCCGCCTTCAATGACGGACGTTTTTTATTCTATGCATGAATGGCTAGTACAATTTAGCGCACGGTTGAATTTTACCCTCTAGGCCTTCTTGTCGCATGATGTCATCTGTCGTCACAGCAGAGAGCGTTGGAACACGGTCAACATCATTGTAAACCACCGGATATAATTCTGGGTACATCAGATCAACTGCCTGCTTTACTGACAAACTACGCATGGTCTCAGCCAAACGTGGCCATGTATTGTCATCCCCATACAACAACAGATCCAATCCAGTCGCCGCAGCTTTCATGCCTTGGGCATCTTCCAAAAAGGCAAGAATAAATCCATCGTTCATCTCTTTGGTTTGGGCTCGTGCGCAGACCTCAATACTACGGTAATTATGACGATCAACGTTCATCTTGATATACGCATTCTTCATGTCCGTCAGATAATTAATCTGATTGAATCCACCTACACATTTCAAACCATAATAGAATGACAGAACAAAAAAGTCGGTCATGGTCGTGGGAAAAATTTCCCGTCGCTCTAAAGCACCACGAATGGCCTCTTGGCTTAACTCAACACTATAACTCCCATCAGGCGTCACCAGGCGATTACCTTGTTTCCATAACTGCACACGATATTTTTGGCCTGGTGGCAATGCCCAGAACAGATAGCTACCCCAATTTTTTTCGACCGAGAACGCACCCATCACTCCCTCAAAATATTGGCGTACTAAGGCTTCGTACTCACCATCAAAGATCAGGTGATTTAATACCGTATCTTGATCAATGTGATACTTTAACAGCAATCTGGTTACTAGGGTTTCTTGTTCCAACGTAATCAATTCAGCAGGATTAGGCTGTGACCCGAAAAATCTTGGCCACAAACGGTAGTTAGTTTTCGTTACCTGCTCAGCAAAGGTTTGGCTGGCCAAGACACTTGGATCTAAATAAACTTCGTCCAACATCGTCACTAACTTCTGTGCGGCGTCCACGGACAGCGTCTTACTCTTCACTTTGTTATTGATGTCCTTCTTCATGGTTTCTATTTCTGTGGCCGTGTACGCCCGCCAGTTGAACACGGGACATGCACGCATACTCGCTGGAAAGAACGCTAGACGCTCAGTTGTCTTAATGCCATCCTTATTTAAGGCATTATGAAATTCTAAGCCCCGTGGAAATGAACTATTGCGGAAGGAGATGCTGGAACAAGCTAACACAATAACGTACTGCAGATCTGGATCATTAATTTCTTTATACGGCGCAGCTAAGACCAAATTGGCATTCACAAAAAAAGGTGAAGAAATTGGTCCAAGATGATCAGCGGTCGACACATAATAATATTTGCTCAGCTGGCGTGCAGCCTTTGAGGCAATCTCATCACCCAGAATTTTAGCTACTTCCTCTTGAAAAGTGGAAACTAGTTCATCTTGCCGATGCTGAATGGGTGGATTCAAATTCACACTAATGTATTCTTTAGTGTACTCATAGAGTGATTTGTCGCCACGTTTCGTCACTAATTCTTTCAGAATAGGACGTTTCGATAAGATGCTATCGCGCAGCTGCTGAAACGTATCGGGGGTTTCCATCATATTGAACGGCTACTAGTATAATGCTGGTTAGGCTTTAGGTCAATTAGGCTAAAGTTACACACGGTTTTAGCAGTGGCAACGTGCCACGCTGTAAGATCACCTGCTCTGGTGTAATAGCGGATAATTCAGGCAGACGCTGTTCTTCTGTATAGACATAACGGTAAAACTCTGGCAACGCGGGATACAAGGCATCATTAATCGTCACAGTTTCAGCAACGGATTGGATCGTAGGCCATGTCTGAGCATTGCCATAGAGATAAAGGTCAATTCCATTCACTGGCACAACGGTATTGTCTGGTGTTTGACCATAGGCAATTAAGTAACCGTCACTCATCTCACGAGTCTGTGCACGCGCGCATACTTCAATACTGCGATAATTCATCAAATCCACATTCATCTTAATATATGCGTCCTTCATGGAAGTCAGATAATTAATCTGATTGAATCCACCTAAACATTTCAAACCATAGTAGAAGGACAGCACAAAAAAGTCGAGCAGTGTGGTTGGAAAAATTTCTTTACGCTCTAAGGCGCCGCGCAAGGCATCAACAGTAAGGTCCACTCGATAACTGCCATCATCAGTCACTAATTGATTGCCCTGCTTCCATAATTGGACGCGATATTTTTGACCAGGTGGTAATGCCCAGAATAAATAACTACCACTGTGTTCTGTGGTGGAAAATCCACCCATGATTCCATCGAAATATTGCTTCAGAATTGGTTCGTAGGCATCATCTAATAATACATGCTGAATAATCGTATCTTGATCCAGATGATAACGTAATAGTAGAGCAGTGACGACACTTTCTTGTTCAATGGAAAGCAGCTCAGCCGGCGCGCTATTGGGCTGAAAAAACTTGCGCCAAAGCGCTGCATTCGTCAATGTGACCTGCTCAGAAAACGTACCAGCCGCTAAGGCTGCGGGTTGCAGATACACATCGTCTAACAAAGCAACTAGCTTATCTTCGATCTCTGAACGATATTTATTCTTGTGTATAGTCTTTTTCACCTGCTCTATTTCTGTAGTGGTGTAGGAACGAAAGTTAAATACCGGACAAGACCGAGCACTGGCAGGAAAAAAACTGAGGTGCTCTAAATCGCTGACACCCTCTTTAACCGTATGAAAAACTAAACCACGTGGAAACGAGATATTACGAAAGGAAATACTCGAGCATGCCAACACAATAATATATTCCAGTGCAGGATCTTGATGTGCTGCATGAGACACCGCCGCTAATAAGTTGGCGTTACTAAATGAGGTATCAACAATTGGACCGTGATGATCACTGGTAGAGACAAAGTAATAACGTTCGAGCTGTCTGGCCACGCCGGCACCAACTGCATCCCCCAAACGCTTAGCAACTTCTTCGCGGATCGTAGAAATTAGTTCATCTTGGCGCCGTTGAATGGGTGGATTCAAATTGACGTCCGTATACAAACTAGCGTATTCGGCCAACGTCTTTTCGCCATGTTTTTTCATCAATTCGCGCAAAATGGGGCGCTTACTGAGAACAGCTTCAATGAGTCTATTAAGAGGGTCTTCTGCCGAAGGCATGTGACAAGATGACAACAATCAATTACACTAATCCTACTTGATTTTTCCCTTTTAGTCAATGAAAAAAATTATTCTCACCTGGCGCTATATTATAGCGGCTCTCGTCGTCCTAGCTGTCATGATTGCTAGTTACTACTTACTCAACACCGTCGTCTTCTCTTTAGACGCTCAAGATTTTGATCAGTTCATTACACAGTTCGGGCCCGTTGCTCCAGTTGTTATGATTCTCTTGATCGCAGCGGAAGTGATTATCGCCCCATTGCCTGGTGGCTGGCTCTCGATTACTACCGGCTACTTATTTGGTTCCGGCATAGGCTTTGTCTATGCCTTAGTCGGCAGCATCATCGGTTCAAGCATTGCATTCGAACTGTCTCGCTGGTTCGGACAGCCGTTTATCCGCCGCTTCGTCAGTGAGGAGAAGTACAGCCTATACAGCGCTAAGTTAGAAACTTCAAAGTTTGGTTTAGGCCTACTCTATGCCATCCCCTTATTCCCAGTGGATATTATCTGTCTGTTACTAGGTTCGAGCGGCATTCGTCGACGCGATTACTACACCATCATGATGCTCGGTTACATTCCAAATATGCTGGTGTTGAATTTTGTTGGCGCTGGTATTGCCGTTCCGGAGTATCGCTTTATTCTGCTATTACTAGTGGCAGTTGTCATCGCCTATTTTGTTTGGAAAACTCTCAAAACTAAAGTGACCACAGTTGCGCGCCCTGACTCAGGCAGGACAAAGTAGCGCCTGCACTAAAGACGGACTGACCGGCAGCCGCTGCAGTGGCTCCATATGGCGGACACACACTGGCTTGGTCTACAACCGTTCCATCTTTGATATAACCATATCCATAAGTCAGTGTGGCATCTGGAACTGCTAACCAATCATAGCCGTCCCAATACTCCATTGGGCCAAGTTGAAATGGTCCAAATTTGGGCAGTGCCTGGCCAGGAGTTTTGTCTGTCACTAATTCCCAAGTTAAACTCGCGTTTGTCAGATCCATCCCGCAATCACCGGTAGTAGTAGTGCCAACTGTCAGTTGATTCACCCAGAACTCCCAAGTGCCAGAGTCAGGATCTTGGCAGGTGATACTAAATGTATTCTCGGCATTTTGATCCCAAGCATTCTCGGTCATAGCGGACTGATAGCCATAGATATATTCATTTTGATCATTCCAGACTTCCCAGAAATAATCCCAAATCATGTTGCCGTCGGCATCCACAGCATCGCTACTGGCCATGCCTACCTGGATAAAGTATCCATTGTCGAGTTTAGCGCCAACCCATAGGTGACCATAGTCTCCATCCGACAGCGTTCTTGTTTTAGCGTATGGGATGGTGGCTTGAATGGAAGGGTATGACCAACTGTTATAACTTAATCCTGGGTACGCCACTAGCTGGTAAGCCTGGGCAGTGGCTGACAACTCTGCAGTATTTTGAAAACCGGTGTTACTGCTATTATCATTATTATAGTTCGTATTATAGTTGTAGTTATCATTCAAGTTGGTGTATCGACTACTGGTACTCGTGCTCACAAAATAAAAAATTACTCCAACCAAAATCGCAATCACTACCAACAATCCTAGACAACCGATTCCAGCCAATAGAAAGCAGCCCCACTTACTAGACGACGTAGACGGTGTGGTATCCGCCGTTGGTGTGCCTGTGGCAACTGGTGTTGGGTTGGTTGTAGTTTGGGTATTTTCCATATAATTGAATGCTATCACAAACTCGGTTATGATAACAGCATGGATTTACGTCTAAATCAAAAAATTGCATTGGTCACAGGTGCTTCACAAGGTTTAGGCAAAGCCATTGCGAAACAATTTGTGGAAGAAGGAGCACGTACCTATATCTGTGCACGCCATCCGGACACTTTAGAAGCAACGGCCAAAGAAATTGGAGCCATTGCCATTGCTTGTGATTTAACTCAGCCGGCAGAGGTCCAGACGCTCATCGCGCAAGTAGGAAAGATCGATGTGCTCGTTACGAATGCAGGCGGTCCAAAATCTGGGATGTTTCAGACAATTGATGATCACGACTGGCAGAACACCTTTGATCTCACCTTCATGAGCGCAGTGCGTTTAATACGTGCTGTCTTGCCGATGATGCAGCAGCAACGCTGGGGACGCATTATTTGTATGACCTCTACTTCAGTTAAACAACCGCTTGAAAATTTAATTACTTCCAATGCGATGCGGGCGGCAGTTGCGAATCTCGCTAAGAGTTTAGCCAATGAGGTTGGCAAGGATGGAGTGACCGTGAATGTAGTCGCACCCGGAATGTTTGAAACTGAACGTCTGCAACAATTGCTGCAAGCCCGAGCCGATCAATCTGGTTATATGTTGGCTGAGGAAAAAGATAAATTACAGCGCACTATTCCTACGCAGCGCTTTGGAAAAGTGGAAGAATTAGCAGCTACCGTAGCCTTTCTGGCATCGGAATCTGCGGCCTATATTAACGGCTGTTTACTGCCTGTGGATGGCGGTTTAACCAAAAGTAACTAGATATCCACAGTTTTTATACAGTTCTGCACAGGTCTATGCACAGCTATTGTGCATAATGGATTGTTTAAGTGGATAAAAAATCGTATGATGGTGTTCGTCATTTCTGACGTAGTGGAGGTAACAATTATGACACTTCCAATACGCCAGCTAGACCAGGGCATATCCCCTCAACAAGGGAATGCTTTGGCGGGTGTCGTATAACGGTAATACCTCAGATTTCCAATCTGATGCCAGGGGTTCGACTCCCCTCACCCGCTCATATTTAAAAAACGTCCTGAGTTACAGGACGTTTTTTTATTGACTAGGGTTCTTTAGATTTAGTCGATCTCTTGTCGATATCGTTCAATCTCCGCTAATGCAGCAGCTTGCTCATCCACATTGCCAATAGCAAGCGTCCCATACGCCGACCCCTCACCAATAAATCCTGGATGAGAAATATTCAATGCTTGGCGGGTGACTTCGGCGTCCACCATTTCATAATCAATCTCTAGTCCTAGTGGGCTCTGGCGAAATCCCGTTAGTTGATAACGCACATTAACATTCTCCGGGAAAGTATTGGAGTAATAAGGGAAAACTGGATTACTATTTAAGTAGCGCTCGATTTGCATGTTTGTTCCGTACGCTACCGTACCAACCTCGTCTATTCCTGTGATTACCCAGCCATACACCGTTTGCAACTGACCATTATAAAAACCAAAATTAGCAGCTTCAAAACGATACGCGCCGTCCTCCGTTGCTAGATACAGCGTCTCGACGTCCTCACCATGCACTTTATTCATAATGGTCGTCTGATATCCATTCGCAAATTGCGGATACTGTGCCAACCAGGCTTGTACAGCTGCTAATTGCTCTTCATGTGTTAACCGTGTGCGATTCTCGGTCGTATAATCTGTGCCTTCTGGAGTTCTAAACAGATGATATTCAAAATTAACTGAGCCATCTTGTTGCTGTTGGACAAAAAAACTCTGATCAACCGTTTGATAAGTCACCGCATCGTCACCCACTGTTACACCATCCAGTAACGCTGCATTGAATGGTCTCACCAACTCATCTAGGCTAGCGCGATCAAATGGAATGTATTGCAATTCATAATGCGGTAGCTCTGCGGGAACAACAACATCTTCACGGAAGCGATAAGAAACATGATCCTTCACCCAATCACTGGCTAAATAAATTGGTATGCCGCCGGTATGATCTGGTTGGATCGTTTGGTTACTCTGTTCCCACAAAATAACACCGAAGATTAGTACGAACACTAACGGGATTCCAAACCATACGATCCAATGAATTTTATTGTGTGTCCACATCCACTGCAGTATAGCACAAATCGTGTTGCTGAGCCCCGTGGCATGGTGTAGAGTATGGATATGTCTAAACGCAAAAAAATTTCAAAATCCAGCGAGTCGAACGAATCTACTTCGTTACCACCATCCACAGATGAGGTAGTGCAAAAGCCAACAGAAAAAATCACTACGCCTGAGACGAGCAAACCAACCAAGAATACACCATGGTATCGCAATCACCGTATACTTACTGCCGCTGCAGTCGCACTGGGTGTTATCCTACTTATCCTGGTGGTCGCTGTCGTGACAAATAAACCTGATGACTCTAAAGGTAAGGTGGTCACTACCGAGAAAAAAAATAAGAAGAAGAAGGCTGACGAGCCAACCGTCCTCGCGCGACGCCTCGATGGTATGATGGTTGCCGCCGCGGATGCCAATATCGTACCGGGTTGTGTGATGATCGAAAATGCTGCGTTTGACGGCGTACGTCCGCAGTCCGGATTGTCGGCGGCATCAGTTGTCTATGAAGTGATTGTAGAAGGCGGCATCACCCGTTTAATGGCAGTCTATGGTGGGGAATCTGCTGATGCCATTGGGCCAGTGCGTAGTGCGCGTGACACCTATTTGGAGTTTGCTTCTGAATATAACTGTGGTTATGCGCATGCTGGTGGTAGTTATACTGCCATGTTAGCGATCCCCCGTTTTGACATGCGGAACATTGATGCCTTGTTGGAATCGAAATACTTCTGGCGCGATAACAATAAATACTCACCTCACAACTTGTTCACGAATTCAGAAAATCTGTATGCGGCTATCAGTGACGGCCACAGTTGGACCGATGCGCCGACTTACGCTACCTGGAACTTTGTAAACGATGAAGAGTTACCGGCTGGTGATACAGCTACAGAAGTTAACATTGCATTTGGAGGTTCTTATGATGTGCAATATCGTTACAATACTGAGGGTAAGTATTATGAACGCGCCAATGGAGGTGTTTTACAAACCGATGCGAATACAGGCAACACACTCACCACGCGCAACATCATCATTGAAACCGTCCCGGAAGGGATCTATATTGAAGGTAAGGGTCGCGTTAATTTCGCAGTCACCGGTGAAGGCGATGTCTATATCTTCCGCAATGGTGTCATGACTAAAGGTACTTGGAAAAAAGCTGACCGCTTAGATCGCACGCGCTACTACGATGCCGATGGTAATGAGATAGCCTTAGCGCGGGGTAATACCTGGGTAGAAGTTGTGCCTGAGGGTTACAGCTACGATTGGAAATAGATAGACCCCCTTCTGTAAGGAGAGGAGGGAGTTTTAATGAAAGCAAATCTGCAAACCAAAAACCCCTTTCCATATTGGAGAGGGGTTTTGGGATAGATCTATTACTTCTTCATTGTATCTTCTGACTTGCAACAACTATCGCCGGATTTGCAACTATGCATTTTGCAGTTATCCATGCGCTTGATTGTAGCGCACATACTGCAGTGGATACCGCCAACCACTAGGGCGACCGGTAATAACCATTGCCATAAGTCCATACTCAACCAACCATAGTTAGTGAGGAATAGAACTACACCTAAAATCACTAAACCCATACCACCGAGCATAGGTACTTTATGGTGCATACAACCGCACTGGCCATTAGAGCCATTGCAACATTTACACATCATCATTGGAACACACCCCCTTTCCTTTTCATTGTAGCTAGTATATCACTCCATGGCTCTACGTCTAACCAATCGGTAAGACAGATAGCGATGGAGGGGGCAGCACTCTCCTCCTGATGTTGAACTCACATCTGCCCCGGATCATTTACATGATCAATGTGAGATCGCTAGCAGCGGCAGAACGCCAGCGCTAGCAGCGTGAACAGGAGTGCAACTGGAATGGCGACATGCCAATCCACCTTGCGCTCGGACGGAGCTGACCATCCCGTCTTACGACGGTGGTGGCGGCGGTGACGGTACCACGGCATGAACTCTCCTATGCGCGGTTAGTGTATTTGATTAGTAAAACTTGTAAAGCAGAAACGTATTCATTACACTGATACCATATGGAAAAAATCTATAGCACCCTCAAAGATCTCGACATTACCTTTCAAGAACATACGCATCCCGCTGTTTACACCTCTGAAGAGGCAATGGAATATTACAAAGATATGCCAGGCGCTAAAGTAAAAAGTTTATTTTTGCGTAACCGTAAAGGTACACAACATTATTTGGTTGTCATAACTGATGCCAAAAAAGCTGACCTAAAACAGCTCTCTAAAATTTTAGGAGAATCACAAGTAGGCTTCGCTTCTCCAGAACGGCTAGAAAAATATTTGCAAGTTAAGCCTGGCTCAGTTTCTCCATTGGGGCTAGTATTTGATGAAGAGAAACATATAAAAGTCATTCTGGATGAAGCCATCATGGAACACGAGCTAATTAATGCCCATCCGAATATCAATACACATACGATTACTATGCCGGTAAAGGATCTAAAACGTTACATCGAACATACTGGCCATAGTTATCAGACCTTGCCTTTCTAAGAAAACCCGGTAGACTATCAACTACGATTGCGAAATTAGTATAATGGTAGTACGCGTCCTTCCCAAGGATGAGGCGCCAGTTCGATTCTGGTATTTCGCTCAACGTTAATTCAGTTCCTTGCAGCTACAAACTCCTTAATCGCTTGCATAGACCCTGTTAGATCATTCAATACCAAGATATGGTTATCATTTTCTATTACTTTTAATTGGGCACCAGGAATGAGGGCAGCCATCACTTTGGCGTTCTCCACGGGGAAGATACTATCTTGTCCGCCGTGTACAATTAAGGTCGGAATATGCATTTTGGGCAAAAATTCCTCACACGAAAATTTAAAAGCGTGTTGGATACAATATACATATACGCGCAGACTAGTGCTAGCGATATCAACTGACATACGACTTAAACTATAATCTCCGGTGTGTCGATATAAATTATAATCAATCTGTCGACCCGTTTTTTTCCAAACCGGTAAGATGCCAAGAATGGGTACGAAATATAAACTATAGTATAAGATGCTTGCCCAAAAATTTTTCTTTACTTTGTAGTTTGGACTAAACAAGATGACTGCAGCTGGCGTTTGACCGTATTTTCGGAGATACGCCAGCGTCATGAGTGTTCCAAAAGAATGGCTGATTAAAATATAGTTTTCTAGTTTCAGCTCCTCTACTAGGGCAGCAAAATCATCAGCGAATTTTTCGATTGCATATTCAGCATAACCGCGGACTTTACGAGATTTTCCGTGGCCACGCAGATCAAGTGTGACTATATTATAGCGTCCACCAAACTCTTCCTCATATGGAATCCAAGCAGATGAGCTACCAGATAATCCATGCACAAATACTAACGTTTGACGTCCTGGCTGGAAACGATTTATACGGTAATACAGACCCTGTGGTTGTAAGATGAATTCTTGCATACAATCAACTAATGTGGATTCGTGGCTGATTAGTTTGTTCAGCCTTGCCTGATAGTATACACTACGTCCTATGGAGATCCACATTGCACCACAGTTGCCAGTTAAAATCGGTTGGCTAACACTACCAGCTCCGATTGGTTTAACTCGGTCCGCAGAGTTACAACAAAGCGGTCAAGCCATGGCAACTGCGTTTCAAACTGCACCATTAAGCGAAGATCCAATTGTACAACAGATACGCTTACTATTTCGTGCGGTGGGGATTGATCCTACTAAATATCGCCCTTCAAGTGAGGCATTACTGCGTCGTGCGATCAAAGGAGAACCGGTGCGTTCGATCAACCCTGTGGTGGATATTAATAATATCTGTTCGATGGAATATCGCCTTCCGTTTGGCTGTTATGATGCTGAACAAATCCGTGGAGCAATCACCATCCGCTTAGGCCAGGAGCACGAAGAATATACTGGCGTAGCTAAACAGATTTCGATTGGTGGAAAATTGTGCTGCGCTGATGATTACGGTCCATTTGGTAGCCCTATCTCAGATTCTGCGCGTACAAAAGTAACCGAACAGACCAAACAAATTTTGGTCTTAGTATTTGGTCATTTCTCTACTGCAGATCAACATCTGCAACTCGCCTTAGATCGTTTTATTTCCCTTTGCGGGCCGGCGACTTCTGACGACGCAATACCAACTGATAGCCACCTTCGCCGTGGTTTAGCCATTGGGCAACCCGCGTAACCGTTGCAGTACTGGCACCGGTTTGTTTACTGATCTCACGATACGATATTCCAGATTGCAGCAACTGTACCACTTGCCAGCGTTCAGCCAACGCCGCTAATTCCGTACGTGTACAAAGATCCCGAAAGAATTTTTTGAGCTCTGGCACCGATTTTAAGGTCAACATTGCCTCAAACAACTGTTGATAGGATTTACTGTTCAAAAGTTGTTCAGTCATAGTCCTCAGATCTTAAGCAAGATATTTTTCAACATCGATGGCGGCCTTACAACCAGCAGCGGCAGCAGTAACAGCTTGGCGGTAGTGCTGATCTTCTACATCGCCTGCAAAAAAGATTCCCGGAATGTTGGTAGCAGTGGCCCCATGGGCTTTGACGTAACCATTCTCGTGTAGATCGATAATGCCTTTGAACACTTCTGTATTGGGAATATGTCCAATCGCCAAGAACACACCAGCGATCGGCATTTCAGTCAGTGCATTGGTCTTCAAGTTCTTAATCGTGACACTCTCTAATTTGGTTTCTCCATTGAACTTTTCAATCGCGCTATCCCAGATCACTTTGATTTTTGGATTCGCCATCGTACGATCTACCATAATTTTGCTGGCTCGAAAGCTATCGCGCCGATGAATCAACGTAACCGAGTTTGCAAACTTAGTGAGAAAGTTAGCCTCTTCCATTGCTGTATCCCCTCCACCGATCACGATAATATCTTTCTTACGATAAAAGAAACCATCACAGGTCGCACATGTTGAAACACCTTTGCCAGTCAATGCGGCTTCTCCTGGCGCATCAGTCATACGGGAACGAGCGCCAGTCGCAATAATAACTGTCTTGCCCGTATAACTAACCTCTCCACAGGTAACTGTAAATGGGGCTTGTTTAAAATCGACTGCAGTCACTACCGCTTGTTCCATGGTAGCGCCAAACCGTAAGGCCTGCTTCTCCATCTGCTGCATTAAGGCACTGCCATCAATGCCCTCTGCATACCCTGGCCAATTTTCAATGACCGTCGTCGTAGTCAACTGACCACCTGGTTGAATTCCTTTTAGCACCAATACCTTTAAATTTGCCCGAGCCGCATAAATCGCGGCCGTGTATCCGGCCGGGCCTGAACCGATAATAATTGAGTCATACATTTCCATATGGGCAATATTGTATCACATTAATATAAAACAGTAGAGACGCAGATTATGCGTCTCTACTGGATCTACTGTACTGGCAGTCTAATTACAGGTGGCTATCGATGATGGCTGCAACGGAGTCATAAGGTAACGCACCTTCAATGACATCCACAATCTTGCCGTCTTTATCCAGCACCAGGGCGTATGGGGTTCCACGAGCGCCAAACTTTTGAGCCTCAGCGGAATCGGTGGTAATACGATCTGCCGTGTCCTCATTAGCTAGACAATCGTCAAATTTAGTACGATCTAAGCCAATCGCGTCAGCTGTAGTGGTAATTTCTTCAGTGTCCGTAGCGGTATTCTCCACGATGGTGTCGATGAATTCCCAGAACTTACCCTGATCAGCTGCACATTCTGAAGCCAATGCTTTCTTCTTGGCATTAGGATGTAAACTGGTTAATGGTAGGTGTTTGTAAGCCCAGCGCACTTTGCCATCATAGTTATCCATGACCTGTTGCATGGTTGGATGGAAGCGGACACAGAATGGGCAATCGATATCTGAGTATTCTACGATGGTCAGATCACCAGTGCCTTGCACGTTACGAATGGTGTCACTAGCAATAGTGCCAGACGGTGTACCAGTGGTATCTGTAGCAGCCGCATTAGTGTTTGCTGCATTGGTGTTTGCAGTAGTCGTTTTACTGGTCGTGCCAGCGGATGGAAATTCAACACCTTTGAACATCATCACAATCATAACGACGAAACCGATTGCAAAGATGGTACCAGCACTAGTCACAACTCCTGCCCAGAAGGCTAAGCGTGGTGGTAGAGCGTCGATCATTTGCATGGTTCCTTTTGGTTTTTCGTCCATGGAGATAATAAATAGATTAATTATTTGTCTACTACAGAATATAGTAGACGCGTTTGACCGTCAAGTAGGATCAATGATTATCCTAAACTCTTGCGTAGTTTTCCGGCTGCCAACACCGCTGCAGCAATCGACTGGTGTTCTCGTTGCAGATAATAAATATCTGACGTGGCATTGCGATGCAAGTATTCTTGGTTTGTTTTTGGACCCAATTGCAAGCCAAAGTAATCTTCGACATATTGAATATCATCCTGTACTGCCTTCCAACTGCGATCGCGTTTGGCAAGAAATGCTAAATTTTCTTTATTCAGGTAGCGGCCTGCTAACTTTAGATCATGTTCTAGGCAGCGATAAACTTGGTGTACTAATTCGCCCTCACTCTTTGAAAGTGATTTGAGGATGCGTCCAGTTCCGATTAATTCAGGAGGCACTCCCAATGAATACATCGCCGCAGTAAAGTTAATCGCTCGAGGAAATTGTTTCTTACCAATACTCCGCCCGTATCCCAACAAGCCAATATGCAGACGTCGTTCACGACGCCGTGGAATAGATGGTGAGATCTTAAACATATCTTTAGCCACAGCCGTCACCGCTGAACGGTAATGCTGTTCAGCTTTTTTTACGATCCCCTGCAGCACAGTGACATCACGCTTAGCAAAATACTGTGGAGTTTGTGGTTTCAGCTCTTTGATTTTCTTAATCGCACTCTTGACCTGCGCTAATGGATAATCATAGCGGAACGCCGATTGAATCGTGACCGTACGGATGCCACGGTACTCTTCTAGGAACTTATCAATATTATCTGGTGCGCAGGAACCACGGAATGGTAAGGAACCCGTGCCAATAATGGGGTAGACCGGAATCTTATTTGCATCTCCCCACTGATATAATTCGGACAAGGCAATTTTATTGGCGATCACCGCAGGAATTAACCCTGAAACTAACGCTGGGTCACTACGCGCTAAGAATGGCCGAATATATACTGGGGTCGATTGATAATATTCTTTGTGCAATTCAAGATAGCGCTCCATTAATTGGCGAATGGAGAACATCTGTTTAACTTCTTCAACCAACGGTATAACCTCAATGTAATCGAAGGCTGCTGTTTTATCTTCGAATAGTTGGTGTTTGACTTTGGCGAGTTTACTAAAGGTTTTTTGAATATGTAGTAGTTGTTGCGCAGAGCTCGTCATGGGCAAGATCACTTCAAATAGCGGACGCTCGCCCACTTTCATATCGCGAGCCATGTCAGCTGCGGTCAACATTGCCATAAACGCACGAGCCAACGAGTAGCCCTTCTCTTCCCAAATATTTGGAATGCGGAACGTTAAGAATTTGTCTTTGCCCAGCTGATTTTTTTTGAAATAGTCATGGTGTTCAGTGAGTA
Organism: uncultured Gammaproteobacteria bacterium; assembly: GCA_964385285.1. GTDB lineage: Bacteria > Patescibacteriota > Patescibacteriia > UBA9570 > UBA9570 > UBA9570. The sequence continues at coordinate 18,783 of CAYLOJ010000014.1, read as the reverse complement.
GGCGCTCCACCACGGCTTCATCCACATATTTACCCTCCCAATCCCACATGTATTCATCTACGCCTAAATCTGAATAGGCGGAATACGCTTCGGCAACCTCTTCCTTGGCAGACACAAACCCATCTCCATCCGCCTCCCAATAGGGTGCAGAGGCGTTGTCCGGGTGCTGTGTGGCCATGACGGCTGGAATATGACGTTTGATTGTAGACATGGTTATTATTGTATCTCAAATTGGAGTGGATACCAAGTTGTACACTAATTGTGTTCAGCGTATGAGTTCGTATGTAGTTGTTGTATTGACATTGGCCCTCTTTTCCTTTAAGGTGCCCGCCCTTATGCATCCAATGTTTACCCTTATCTTAGCGCTAGGCTTGGCCCAGCCAGCTCCACCACCTCCATTGCTAGCGCCAGAACCTACCCCTATTAAAACAATCAACGCTACCGTGTTTGCGTATGCCAGTACTGTTGGCCAAACGGATTCTTCACCGTTTACGACTGCCTCTGGCGCTACCGTAGCAGACGGCATTGTGGCTAATAACTGTCTACCCTTTGGTACGACGGTAACCTTCCCTGAACAATTTGGTAATAAAAAATTTGTGGTACAAGATCGGATGGCCCCACGCTACGGTTGTAACAGTTTTGATGTCTGGTTTCCCAGTACCGCTTCCGCTCGTCAGTTCGGCAAACACTACACTGCCGTCAACGTTTACTAGAATTCCTACGTGTTACTCTAAACTGATTTCGATGATCACTGATTCTTCGCTGTCAGTTTTCCAGCCGTAGAATACCAACGTACCATTATCATACAATGTTGGTGTCCATTCGCGAGAGGCACAACAGTTTTGAATATAGATACTCACGCCTGAACTAATTTTATTACCGTTGAACCAGACATATTCCTCATCTCCTTCTTGAGCAATGAAACCGATTTGATTATTCCAAACGAACACCAATTGAGCATTCATTACTCCGTAAGTTTCATTTAAAAATTGACCGTTATAATAGATATTCTGTGTAAACGGACCGGTTGTAAATTCATCTGAGTCCTTAGGCTGATCACAATCAAAAAACTGCACTGCTAGTTTTCCATTGACAGTGTATATTTCTCGAGGATCCGCAGCTAACGATGCGGGCCAGCACATTGTACGTTCAAATAATTTAGTGTCACCCGCATATACAGCATAGGTGTCGGTTGTCTTATCCACTAAATGTAGAGTGTAGTCTTGGCCATTGGCAGAAATCTTTTGATCTTCACTGAATGCACCTATATCATAACGTTTCTCAGTATCATTAATCTCAACCTCATTGGCTCCATAACTGAGTGCAGAGGGCTGAGCTCGTATTGCCTGCACAACCAGAGAGCTGCTATCGCCACTATTTGGATCCGTAGTAAAACTATATTCTTTATAATTCGACTGATCGGTGATAAGCCGATAATCGGGAGTAGTAGACTTCCACCCGCAACCAGCGATCAGCAAACATGTGGTAATAAGAAAATACTTTTTCATGACTGTAGCATATCAATGATGCGTCCGAATAACCAACTTAATCTTTTCTCTAGTTTACCGTCTAGCCTCCCAATCCGTATCTTGATGACGTTTCAATACTACCTGGTTAAACCAGTTGCTGAACCATTGAGATAACACTTTCATCCAACCATCACGGTGAATACGACGAGGCGACATCGCGGCGGTGCGACGCCACACATAACCCACTTCGCCAATTTTGGCTAAGCGACCAAACAGTTCAAAGTCTTCCGCGGTTTTGAAATTTGGGTTAAACCCTTTAAGACGTTCAAAATCTTTGCGACGAATCATCATGCAATCCCCTGGGGAAGCACCCGTTTTCAGAATACGGTTCTGGATCCAAACCGTGGCGTTAAATACAATGTACCAGAACTTGTCAGCAAAGGTAGCCTCCTCAGGATAAATCACCAGCCGCATCGGGGAACCAACCATATCGGGATGTGATGCAAAGTAATGGAGGACATCGTCAACACTGGCTTCAATATCCGTGATTCGAACATCCGCATCAATAAACCATAGTAGCTCGCCGGTAGCGATTTTGGCCCCACGGTTGCGACACTCACCAATCGAAGTTCGTACATCCGTTGGACGTAACGCTACCTTAGCACCATGCTGACGAGATAACTCTACCGTAGCATCGGTACTGCCATTATCAGAAACAATCACCTCATGTTCTAACTTACGTAAAGCCTTGAACTGTTCCAGTGTCTGCACAATCCCCTTTTCTTCATTCCAAGCTGGAATAATAAATGAAACTTTCATCTGGCTATCATATAGGCAGATTGGGTTTACAGCAACCGCCTTTTTTGATACCGTAGGCACACTACCAGGCGTGGTAGCCAAGCGGTAAGGCAGGAGTCTGCAAAACTCTTATGCGCGGGTTCGATTCCCGCCCACGCCTCAAACACCCCTCTCTGGAGGGGATTTTTGTTAAAAGAAAAACTTGTAGATCAGTTGCGATCCAAGAAAGAACAAAATAGTTACCAACACTGCTTTTAAGGCTGTGCGCGGAACATATTGCACCAGCTTACTGCCTAGAATCACACCAGGAATTGAACCAATTAATAAACCAACGGTTAAGCCCCAATCTACATTGCCAGCAAACAGATGCACCGCTCCGGCCGTGAATAATAGAATTGTCGCATGCACAATATCACTACCGATTAATTTTCTGGTGCTGGTGTTATAGATCACTAACATGAATACCAACATAATACTGCCAGCGCCTACTGAAGTTAGACCGACTAAAAATCCGCCAATCACACCTGTTAGAATCGTGTAAAGTCGCTGGTGTTGAGCCACATTAAACAGATCGTGCAACCACTGCTTCAAGTTGCGAATATCAAAAAAGATGCTGATAAAGAGTAATGAGGCAGAGGTGCAGATCGCTAGACCAATCAATAACTTTAAGTAGTCGTTGGTCGAAGGCAAATGATCGTGCACTACTAAGGCCAGCAGTGAACCTGCGATAGCGGCTGGTACAGAACCATAAGCTAGATGACGCACTAGCAGTGGGTCAACAGTTTTTTGTTTGAAATGCATAGCTGATCCTGCTACTTTGGTGATAGCCGCATAAACGATATCTGAACCCACTGCTACTACCGGATCATAATGTAAAAAGGTAATCAAAATAGGCGTCATCATCGAGCCGCCGCCCATACTGGTCAAGCCGATCATGAGACCGATGATAAAACCAAGAATAATTATAGTCAGCATAGGGTGATTAGCCCTCACAATAGCATGCTGAGAGGCGGATTGACAGCCTGAATCAGTTTATCTATAGTACTGGGACTACTGCGAGAGTAGCTCAGTTGGTAGAGCGTCTCCTTGCCATGGAGAAGGTCGCGGGTTCGAGCCCCGTTTCTCGCTCACTTTTCGAAAGACGTATTGAATAAAAGCTCAATCTGTGGTTTCATATGATATATGTCATCTATTGAATTAGGAGCTAGTTATATCCGCCAGTGTCGCACTCTAGGCTTTAGCGATGCTGAGATTATTCAAGCTATGCAAAGCCGCGGTTGGCAGACCATGGACGTTAATGCAGCTTTAATGCAGGCTTCTGCTGCCCAAACGAAGCCCAAAGGGAATCGCTGGCTATGGATTATCTTGGTTACTCTGGTCATTGCTGTCTTAACCGTCACTGGCATCATTGCCTGGCTAGTAACTTCGGGACAATTGAACGGCTAACGGCTTTATTGACGTTTCTAAGAAATCCTAGTATTCTCCCCGAGCAAGCTTAAAACGGTGTAAACTGTGCGGTTTGTTTCGTTAAACACACCCCCGGCCGGGATGGTGGAACTGGTAGACACAACGGACTTAAAATCCGTCGGTAGCAATACCATGAGGGTTCGATTCCCTCTCTCGGCACATCTGCTTAATTGAGCAAATAATGACCATTATGAATCAGATTACAATTCCTCAGCCTCTTAAGAAGACTATCATTTGCTTCATTATTGAACTGTGCTTAGATCTACTGATCTTGCTTGGTATTGGAGTCGTGATGATTATAGGATTAGTCAGCAGCTTTTCACGCCTATTTGGGCCCAATGATGATGACATCATAGCTTTAGTTATGTTATTTGTACTAGGATCTGGATTCTTGCTCTGGGGAATTTTCAAGTTGATTGTCTTACTACAACTGCGCAAACAAAAGCAGTGGGCCTGGATAGCAGCCTTAGTGATTTCGGCATTAAACTTATTATCTTTCCCTTACCTAGTTTTGGGAATTATCAAACTCGTTGGACTACTCAACAACGACGTAACCACTTGGTTCAAAGGCGAGACAAAGTCGGCTTAACTATATCTTCTTCTGCTTGATCACACGCAGAATATCTTTGTGTACTTTGCCGTTACTCACGACTAGGCCATTCGTGGCAATTTTGTTCGGGTCGCCATTGAAATCAGTTACCATTCCACCAGCTTCTTGCACCATTAACATACCGGCGGCCACGTCCCAGATCCGCACAGGCGGAGTAATAATCATGCCATCCACTCGACCAGCAGCAACGAACGCTAGTTCTAATGAGGACGAACCAAAGTGCCGCATGGAGCGGGTTTCAAATTCAAAATGTTGGTAGGCTGCCACTGCACGTTGCAGAGATTTCTTTTCATGGGAGTAAGCAAAACACAAAAATGAAGTTTTTAAGTTACCTTCATCAGAAACATGCATGCGCATCTCATTGCGGCGAGCGCCTTTCCCTTTTTCAGCTACAAATAATTCTCGCGTATACGGAGCATAGATAATGCCAATCTGGGGAACGCCATCTTTCAAGAGCGCCAGAGTTGTTGTAAAAAACGTATGGCGCATAATGAAGTTAGTAGTCCCATCTAACGGATCCACTACCCATTGATAGCCGTCACTACTACCCTTGCCTTTTTTGAATCCTTCTTCCTCCGACAAAATACTATGCGATGGAAATGCCTGACGGATTTTATCCACCAAAAAATGATTCACCTTAATATCAGTATTGGTGACCAACTCGCGCTTATCTTTAAAGCGAATCTGCTCCGGAGAAAGAGCGCGAAACTCTTTCATCATCATATTACCAGCACGGAGAGCTAATCCGATGGCAAATTCTTTCATGACGTGCATACTATGATAATTCGATAGTCAATAATTCTTTTCCTAAAGTGAGTATACCATCAAAGGTTTGGGCTGTCGCCCGCCGTAACTCAGTCTCACGGGAGCTGGAACCATAGTGCGTCAGCAATAACCGTTTAGCGCCAGCCTCAGTGGCTATTTGGCCACATTGCAACGCATTGAGATGAACTGGACTGGTGACCTCTGGAACATTAGCTGCTTCTAATATCAGAAGATCCGTGTTGTGTGCAAACTTCGATAACATGACCGTATAACCAGTATCCCCGGAGTACGTCACACTGTGTGCACCATCACTGATTCGATAACCAAGATTCGGAATAAGATGTTGGAGTAGAGTTGTGTTTACGGTAAGAGCCCCAAAGGTGCTTTGCTTTACATCTTCCAGAATCAGCGGTTGATACGACAATGGCTCGTAGAGCAACTGTGCTACCGTCTCAAACCACTGTTTTGTACCTACCGGGCCGATGATCGTTAATTGTTTGCCCGAAGTTTGTTTTAATTTACGTTCAACAAAGTGCGCCTGAAAGAATGGTAACAAATCTGCTACGTGATCCGGATGCAAATGGGAAATACAGATGAGATCAATCTCATGCACAGAGATGCCTAACTGCGTTAGGCTGCGCAAACAGCCGCGGCCAAAATCCATAATGATCTTGGCATCACTAGTTTCTACCAATTGACCAGTGGCGTTATATAAAGAGAGATCTCCCGGTGTGAGATAATACTGACCCGCTCCAAGAATAGTAACCCGCATTACTTTCTAATTTTTTTCAATAGTTGAACGTCCTCCGGCCGACCCTCAGGTTCCGTTTCTAATAGGAAATCCATTGTTTTCATTTTGGGATGGTTGAAGAGATAGCCCAAGCCTTCTGCGCCAATTTTGCCTTTACCGATGTGTTCATGGCGATCCTTCTTGCTATCAAAATCGACTTTGGAATCATTCATTTGTACGCAGATTAAATGTTCCAAGCCTAAGAGTTCATCAAATGACTTCAAGGTTTTATTCACATCGGCCTTTGTACGCAGATCATAGCCAGACCCAAAGGCGTGAGCCGTATCTAAGCAGAATCCCACTTTGGCTTTGTTCTTCTTTATCCCTTTATATAACTGGGCCAACTCTTCAAAGGTGCAACCCAGAACACTCCCTGCTCCAGCCGCATTCTCGAGTAACAACATACATGATCCTTTGTAGTCCTCCAAAATTTTATTCAGACTATCAATGGCTACTTGAATGCCTGTTTGACGATCTGGCTGGCTGGCAGCACTACCCGTATGAAACATTACTCCACGTACCCCTAATCGGGAACCACGCTCAAGCTCTTGTTTAAGCATGGTAATGGAGCCATAGCGCAGACTTGGTTTGGCCGAGGCCAGACTGATTAAATAAGGAGCATGAATATAGTAGTGCTTAAACCCGGCGTCTTTGACCGCCTGTTTAAACGATTCTACAGCTGCATCATCCAGTGGCGGACATTTAAAGGTTTGTGGCGGACGCGAGAACATCTGAAACGTTTCGAGCCCTTCCTTTACCGCGTTAAGCGGGGCATTGTATAGGCCTCCGGCTCCGGAGACATGGGCACCAATTTGTGGCATACTAATAGTATATATTATTTTAATAGATTGAGTATATGGCAGGAAAAGTTTCAATCATTGGAGCAGGTAACGTCGGTACAGCTACCGCATACGCCTTAGCACTAGATGGCGCCGCCAGTGAAGTTGTGTTGTTAGATCGTAACTTGGAGAAAGCTCGCGGGGAGATTATGGATATTGAACACGGCAGTGCCTTTATGCCACATGTGGAATTTACTGCTTCAAAATCTTATCGCGACGTTAAGCATTCGGACATTGTTGTGATTACAGCAGGAGCCGCTCAAGCCCCAGGCGAAACACGCCTACAGTTGCTGGGGCGCAATGCCAAGATTTTAAAGGGCATTATTGCAGAGGTGAAACGTTATGCCCCTGATACAATTTTAATGGTCGTCACTAATCCGGTAGATGTGTTGACCTACCTGGCGTTAAAATATTCAAAGTTCCCTTCACACCGGGTTATTGGTACTGGCACTGTGCTAGACACAGCGCGATTTCGCTCCTACCTAGCTCGTTACTTTGGTGTAAACGCCCATAACATTCATGCCGACATTCTTGGTGAACATGGTGACAGCTCATTTCCTGCATTGAGCACGGCGAACATTGGCTCTATCCCCCTGCGCTCAATGCCAAATTACAATGCAGCCGAAATGCAAGCTATTCATTATACTGTACGTACTGTAGTCTACGACATCATCAAGAAAAAAGGTTCTACAAATTTAGCCATCGCTACCTGTGTTTCCAAGTTAGTGCGAGCCATCCTGACAAATAGTCAGGAAATCTTTCCAGTATCATCTGTACTGAACGGCGAATATGGTATAAAAAATGTTGCGGTAAGCACACCTTCAATTTTGGGCCGTCGCGGTATTGTACAAGAACTAGAATTACCATTAGATGCCAAAGAAAAAACTGCTCTGAAAAAGTCCGTCGCAGTGTTAAAGAAAGCGATTCGGTCAGTACGCTAAAAACCAAAACCCCCTTTCGAGAAACGAAAGGGGGTTGGTGTAAGCGCGGTGCTAGTCGTTACTTAGCCGCGTATTCTTTTAATTTGGTCACCGCTTGTTCGTTGCGTAGTACTGTGCGCACATAAGCACGATAATCCAAGCCATCCATCTGCTTTTGGGTATCTGGAGCATCTTTGTAGTAGGCTTTACGGCGCTCTACTTCAGCAGTAATCGCTTCTTCACTCACTTTGAGATCTTCAGCTTCCGCTACTGCTTTGATGACTAAGGCACCCTTCACGCGTTTGTCGGCATGTTCTGTCCAACTATCGCGCAATTCGGATTCATTCTTTTTAATGTGGGAGAGGTAGTCTTCAAATTTACCGCCCTGATCTTCCACTTGCTGTTTGAGCTCATCCATCATACGATCCATTTCATATTCCAACATTAGTTTTGGAATTGGGTCAAAGGTCGCTTGCTTCATGATCGCTTCCAGCACCTCTGTCTCATACTTCTCTTCCGCTTTTTGAGAAAGTTCTTTGGTTAAATTCTCACGAATTTTACCTTTGAGCTCGTCAGCCGAAGCAAAGTTCAATTCTTTAGCAAAAGCATCGTCTAACGTTGGCAGTACCACTTTGGATACTTTACCGACCGTGGCTGTTACATCGCACTGTTTGCCAGCAAGATGTTTGGCGCCATAGTCTTCAGGAAAAGTAACTTGGAACTGTTTGGTTTCACCAGCTTTGGCACCAACCAGTGCCTCTTCAAATCCAGGAATGAAGTAGTGCTCACCGAGAACCAATGGAACTTCTTTGCCTTGACCGCCTTCAATGGAGACGCCAGCTAATTTGATATCGAAGTCAATCACGACTTGATCACCCATTTCTGCTGCGCGCTCAACCACTTCATGTTTCACGCGTAATTTACGAAGATCGTCTAAAGTAGATTCGAATTTCTTTTCATCAATGGCATCTACAACTTTTTTTACTTTGACCTCTTTATATTTGTTCAACTGCACAGTAGGCATCGTTGCAAAAGTGGCTGTATAGACTAAAGCATTGCCAGGAGCCAAGGTATCTAAATTCACCGAGGGCTTACCGACGAAGTCAATCTTCTCTTGTTGCACTGCCTCTGGTAACGTTTTTTCTAATACATCATCTACAATCTCCTGATAGAGAGCCATCTCGCCACCAACTTGTTGAAGCACCATCTCTTTAGGAGCGTGGCCAGGGCGGAAGCCATCAATCTTCACTGCCTGACTAATCCGCTTCATTGCTTTATCCAAATACGGCGTTAGTTCTTCTGGCTGCAATTCCACCTTCAACAGAATAGTTGTCTTATCTTGAATTGTCTTCGTTACATTCATAATAGGTTTTTAGACCCCTCCCTGGTCTTCAACCGCCCCTCTCCTAAACTAAGAGAGGGGCAGGGGGAGAGGTCTTATTAGTTAGGAGACGAACAGGACGACCAATAACAGGGCGACTATGTTCAATACTTTAATCATCGGGTTAATGGCAGGACCAGCGGTATCTTTGTAAGGATCACCAACGGTATCACCAGTCACTGCAGCAGCGTGTGCAGCTGAGCCTTTCCCACCATGATGGCCTTGTTCAATATACTTCTTGGCATTGTCCCAAGCGCCACCACCAGTCGTCATGGAGATAGCCATGTAGACACCGATAACGATGGAGCCCATCAAGACGCCACCGACAGCGACTGGGCCTAGCAACCACCATACGATAGCTGGTGAGAACACAGTAACTAAGACGGGTAATACCATTTGACGCAAGGCCGATTTGGTTACCAAGTCAACACAAGCTGCGTAGTCTGGAGTACCCGTACCATCCATAATTCCAGGAATCTCGCGGAACTGACGGCGCACTTCATGCACAACACTACCCGCAGCCTTACCGACGGCTTGCATGCACAAAGCAGCAAAGTAGTAAGTGATCATTCCACCAATGAACAAACCAACGATCACTTTAGGATCTTCTAAACTGAACTCTAACGCTTCACCAGAACGGGCGAGATAATCTTGAGTGAAGGCAGCAAATAATACCAAGGCAGCAAGCGCAGCGGAACCAATGGCATAACCTTTAGTTACCGCTTTTGTTGTATTACCAACTGCATCTAACGCGTCGGTAACTTCACGAACATCATCAGGCAACTTGGACATTTCAGCAATTCCACCAGCATTATCTGTAATCGGACCGAAGGCATCAATCGTCACGATGATACCGGCTAAGGATAACATTGCCATGGCAGCAACGGCGATGCCGTATAAACCAGCCAAACTATAAGCGGATAAAATGGCAATCAAAATGACCATGACCGGAGCTACTGTGGATTTCAAAGAAACCGCGATGCCTTGAATAACATTGGTACCATGACCAGATTCAGAAGCAGCCGCAATAGACTGTACTGGATTGTATTGAGTAGAAGTATAGTATTCAGTAATCAACACCAGCAATGCAGTAACGGCTAAACCGATTAATGCAGAGCCGTAGAGTTGGCCAACAGTATATAACCCATTATCAAGCATCAACCATTTCGTTACTGGATAGAATACGACAGCAGATAATAATCCAGAAACTGCCAACCCTTTGTAGAGGCCAGCCATAATATTTTTGGAACTACCTAAACGAATGAACCAAGTTCCAACGATGGTGCATAAGATTGCCACGCCACCCAAGACCAATGGGAACATCATGGCCATATCTTTAGCCTCGCCTTTGAATACGAGTGAACCAAGTAACATTGCGGCTACTGTGGTCACGGCATACGTCTCAAACAAGTCAGCAGCCATACCAGCATCATCACCTACATTGTCACCCACGTTATCAGCAATCACGGCTGGATTGCGTGGATCATCTTCTGGGATACCAGCTTCTACTTTACCAACTAAATCTGCGCCGACATCAGCGGCTTTGGTGAAGATACCGCCACCAACCCGAGCAAACACGGAGATTAAACTACCACCGAAACCGAGGCCGATTAAGCCATCGACATTGCCACCGGATAACCAGGTATAACCAGCTACACCCAGTAAGCCAAGACCAACCACGAGCAAGCCCGTGACAGCACCACCTTGAACACCAACGTTCATAGCAGCAGCCATGCCATGACGAGCTGCTTCAGCGGTCCGTACATTAGCGCGCACAGCTACGTTCATACCGATGTAACCAGCCACCGCAGATAACACAGCACCGACGAGGAAGCCCAAAGCCATTGATAAACTAATGGCTAACCATAAGGCCACAAACAAGATGACGGCGATAATTGCAATCGTGCGATATTGACGATTCAAATACGCAGATGCGCCTTCTTGAATCGCTTTAGCAATTTTTTGCATGGTTTCATTGCCAGCTGGTTTTTTATTGACCATGACAATCAAAATGCCACCGTACACTAAAGCCGCAACCGCAGCTAAGAGTGCAAACATTAATTCTGCATTCATATGTTATTTATTATCTTGGTTATTGGTTTCTGTCTCAGACGATTCTGGTTGTGAATCGTTTTCTGTTGTGGGTTCAACTGCGACTGCTTCAGCGTCTTCCGTTTTTTCTTCAGCAGTTGCGCTGCCTTCGGCCCGAACGATATCAATAGACCAACCAGTTAAGCGCGAAGCTAAACGCACATTCTGACCACTCTTACCGATTGCCAATGAAAATTGATCATCCGGTACTTCAGCAACGGCAATCTTCTTACCATCTTCTTCTTTCAAGACGACTGAAGTGATCTTAGCCGGTGATAAAGCATGGACGATGAATTTAACAGCATCCTCATCATAATGGATGATATCAATTTTTTCTCCGCCCAATTCTGTAATAACAGTTTGAACACGTGTACCGCGTTGGCCAACACAAGAGCCAATTGGGTCAATATTTGGATCGGTTGCTGCTACTGCAATTTTTGTACGGGAACCTGCTTCACGTGCAATGCCTTTAATGACTACACTGCCCGCTCCAATTTCTGGAACTTCTGCTGCGAACAATGCGGTCACTAGGTTTGGATGTGAACGTGATGCGACAATTTCAGGACCACGATTAGTTTTTTCGATCGAGAGTAGCAATACCTTCACGCGCTGACCTGGTTTGTACACTTCGTTACGCACCTGTTCAGACGGAGGCATCACTGCGATGGCCTGACCAAGATCCACAAACACCACTTTACCTTCAACGCGCTGAATCATGGCGTTGATAATTTCACCGGCACGATCTTGATACAAATTGAATAGAGTCTCTCGTTCTGCTTCACGCAATTTCTGAATAATCACCTGCTTAGCAGTTTGGGCTGCCATGCGACCAAATTCAGCTGGAACTTCCACTTCATCACGAATTTCATCACCCATTTCGATATCTGCAATTTCCTCTTTTGCTTGGCTATAAGGAATATCTGTTTTTGGGTTAAACCGTTTCACTGGCTCGCCATTGGCATCCACGGCTGGAACGGGTTCAATCGCAGCGGCGTCTTCACCAGCTGCTTCACGTGCTTCTTTTTCCTTAACATATTGATCATAGAGATCATCCTCTACAACTGTCGTTACCTCAAACACGCGCATCGTACCGTCGTTGGGATTAAATTCAACACGGATGTCTTTACCCTTTTGGCTTGTTTCCTTACGGTAAGCCACGGCTAGGGCAGTCTCAATGGTTTCGATGACAGCTTCAAACGGAATGCCTTTTTCTTCGCAAATCTGTTTGATCGCCGCCCCAATTTCCTTTGGATCTGGCATAAAACGTTCTTAAATAAATAAATTACAAAGTCGCTTGAACCAATAAAAAAAGTAGTATCTTGAAATACTACCTTACATTAGTCTGTAGCAAGTATAGCCGAACGTTAGAACTTGTCAATGTTGGGTAGGCAGATGATCTGCTGATGAATAATGCCAATAGCACCGATTGCTAGGCCATGGTAAGACAATTGGCGATCGGTCACATAACTTAATCCTAGTCGTCGGATCATTGCCCGTTTCCGTTTACCGATGGCATGAAATGGGTGTCCATACTTTAAACCGGAACGAGTCTTCACCTCAAAGAAATAGATCACCTGATCCTTCTGAGCGATGATATCTATCTCGCCGATCTTCTTTTGCCAATTGCGCACCAAAATAGTGTAACCGTGGATAGTAAGATAATCGACTGCTTTCTGCTCGCCCTGTTGACCAGTAAGATGGCGTTTATACATAACAAAAACGTCCCAACTTAGGGACGCTCTTCTGCATTTAGGCTATCACTATTATTTGATGAACACAAGACACCAGTGGTAGGGGCCAGCATCAAATTCCTCGTGTAATTGCATATTCAATTCCGCAGCCATTTTTTTGACTTCGTCGGCATGTACGCGCATATCTTCTACTGGACCCAATGGTGACACTACATCCGGCTTCCAATCAGCTACAATCAACTTTCCTCCGGGCCGCACCATGCGATGGCATTCTTTCAGTAAGTTTGCTCGTTGCTTCGACTGAAATAATACGGTCACTGCAAAGCCTACGGCTAAACTGTTATCACGAATGGCCTTGGTGGCTCCGTAGATCTCTAAATCACTCCACACCGTTTGTACATTATTTAAGCCATGCATTTTGGCTTTGTTCTCAATAGCTGGCAAGATAGCCTTTACAACATCCACTGCATATACAATACCATTCTTACCAACTACCTTTGCGGCTGGTAACGCCATTTTGGCCTCACGACCGGTGCCAAAATCTGCAGCAACATCACCCAGTTTTAATTGGGCATGATAAAGGATTTTCTGAACATCAATGATGATACTGTTCTGTTGCATATCTTAAGTATAAAGCAGCTTGTGAATCGGAGCAAACGATCGCCGGTGCCAGCTGCTCACACCGTGCAGCTGTAATTGTTTTTGATGTCGCGCTGTACCATAGCCCTTGTGTGCAGCAAAGCCGTAACGCTGATCACCGTAGTCGAGCGCTTGCATTAAGGTATCACGCACCACTTTGGCAACAATCGAAGCGGCACCGATGCTGTAGCTACGCGCATCACCATGCACGATGCGTTCGGTGGTTACAAAATGATCCAAACGAAAACCATCGACAAGCACAAGCTCTGGTTGAGGATCCAAATGCGTAATGCAATATGATAGTGCAAATAGGTTGGCTTGATGTACGCCAAGCGCATCGATCTCGGTTTGATTCATCGACACAACCACACAGCTTAGTGCTTGTTCCAAAATTTTTGGCAGCAAGTCCGCGCGCTGTTTGTGTGTTAGTAATTTGGAATCGTTAATCCCTTTAATATAACGTCCAGGTGGCATGACCACCGCTGCAGCAACCAAGGGTCCTGCCCAGGCACCGCGCCCAGCTTCATCCACGCCACCAATAAATTGGTAACCCTTACGATAATAGTGTCGATCAATGTTCATCTGACCTTATTGTACCACTTTCGCAACGACTGTTGACTAAATAAAATCATATGATAACATATGACCCTTATGACAAAGCGAGTGGGCAAAGAACGCTTAACCATCACGATGCGCAAAGATGTCTTAGTCTCTTTAGATAAGTACATCGACGGAGATACGATTCGCAATCGCTCACATGCGATTGAATATATTGTTGGACGTTACCTCGGTGCCGGTATCGATACCTGTGTGATTTTAGCTAGTGGTCGAGAGGAGCAGAGTATTAAATGTCTGCGTCGCATTGAAAACCGACCGGTGATCGCTTACACGATTGAATTGTTACGCCAAGCCAACATCCGCAACATTATCATGGTGATTAATAAGAAGTGTCCTGATATTCAAAAGTATTTGGGAAATGGTTCACAGTGGAAGGTGAACATTCAATATGTTGAGGAAGAGAATCCGACAGGTACGGCCCAATCTCTAGCTTTGGTAAAAGGGTTGATCAACAATACTTTCTTATTAATGTATGGTGACGTCTTGGTAGATATTGATGTACAAGAATTAGTGCGTTTCCATCGAGACATGGATCATGTAGTCATGACTCTAGCTGTCACAGCTGCCACCAACCCTAGTTTATTTGGAGTGGCTGAACTACAAGGTAATCGCGTCTATCGTTTGATTGAAAAGCCTGCACAATATAATAAGAGTAATTTAGTAGTCTCTGGTATTGCAGTCTGTGATCCAAAACTGTTGGAACTGTTGCCCGCAAACTGTGAGAATAAATATTTGGCTCGTGATATTCTGCCAGATTTAGCCCACCGTGGACAGATTGGCGGTTATCCATTTGCCACGAAGTGGTTTGATGTTTCGCATCCAGACGAGTACGAAAAAGCCCAGCAGGAGTGGGTAGCCAGTAAGTAAGATAATCCCCCTAGACGAGTTCTAGAGATCTCGATATAACGGTGTGCGCACTTAAACGCAATTATGCGCTGTTGTTTCTGTTTATCTAACAATGACTAGATAAAGCGAAACAACGTCGACATAACAATGTCGCGTCTTACTCCCACATGGTTGCACACGTGCGATCAGCGTCGGATAAGGGCTCCTCGACAATCAACAACTCTCAGAAAGGATGGGCAAACTCAAATGTCGTCTACCACCAATGGCAATGGTGACCTCCCCGCAACCTTCCGCAACGTCCCTGCCACCGGAGTGATCTGGGTGATGGGACAGGCTCTCCAGGCAGGCTACACTGCTGGCCACCCCGCCTGGGCTAACCTCGGTCAGGGGGCGCCGGAGACGGGACCGCTGCCTGGTGCTCCTGATCGGATCCGTAGTGTCGTCATCAGCGATGATGATGTGCATGAATACGGTCCGGTGGGCGGCATCATGCAACTGCGCGAAGCTGTCGCCAACCTCTACAACGCGCGCTACCGTGTGGGCAAGATGCCCTACACGGCCGCAAACGTCGCGATCAGCCCGGGTGGACGTGCTGGACTCACCCGCATCGGCGCCTCTCTCGGCACCGTGAAGGTTGGGCACATCTTGCCCGACTACACGGCGTACGAGGAGATGCTCGGGTCGTTCGGTACCTTCACTCCTACGCCGTTCATCGGTGGGCACCGCGGCCGCAGCTTCGACGCCAAGCGCTTCCGTGAGGAGGTGCTGGATCGTGGCTTGATGGCTATGCTCTTCAGCAATCCTTCCAACCCGACTGGTAAGCTGCTGTCGGGCGAGGCGCTGGCTGAGTGGGTCGTCGAAGCGCGGAAGCTGGGGTGCTACCTGATCATGGATGAATTCTACAGTCACTATGTCTTCGGGGGTCCGCGGCTGACGGTGTCGGCAGCGGAGTACGTGGACGACGTGAACAAGGATCCCATCCTGATCGTGGACGGAATCACAAAGAACTGGCGCTACCCGGGATGGCGCATCTCCTGGACCATCGGTCCGGAAGAGGTGATCAAGAAGATCATCAGCGCTGGATCGTTTCTCGACGGAGGAGCGGTCCACCCGATGCAACTGGCCGCATTGCCGCTGCTTGACCCCACGGCCTCAGACAATGAGGCCCGTGCCATCCAGGCATGTTTCTCCGCCAAGCGCGAGCTGATGGTGGATGGCCTGCGGCGCCTCGGCCTGCGACTGGACGCACCGAAGGGCAGCTTCTACTGCTGGGCCAACGTGGAAGCATTACCCTCCGGTTGGAATACCGGAGATGGTTTCTTCCGCAAGGCTCTTGCGGCCAAGGTAATCACCGTTCCTGGTCAGTTCTTCGACATCAACCCAGGCCAACGGCGCCCCAATCGTCCTGGTCGACTGGAGAACTGGGTTCGCTTCTCGTTCGGACCAACCCACCAGAGCCTGCGGCTCGGTCTGCAGTCCCTTGAACAAGCGATGCGCGGGTGATCAACGGGTGGCCGTCGGCGAGCTTTCTCGTCGGCGGCCACCACCCTGGTCAAGAGTTGTTGAATGCAAGAGAGTCTCGTTCTTTCTAAAGACACGAGGAATAGACATGAGTTATCTGGTGCATCTGCAAAGTATTCCTCTCCCTACCAATGTGCATCAATGACTGATGGTGCGAATTGGTTGTTTGAGAAATAAGATAATCCCTCTAGACGGCAACCACATATCTCGATATAAAGCTGGGGCGTTACACAACGTCCTGTGTTTGGTTTAACCGCAAGGTTGCGCCAAAACAGAGTTCTTCGACAACTTGATCAATCAACATAAACGGAGCGCTCAACAAGCAGTGCATAAGCAGGAGGTGGCTGTACGGACCACCTGTCAAAATAAAACGCCGCACAAACGGTGTGACGGGTTGGTATCCGTTACGCTGAACTCTCTACCTCCGACTACTTAATAACAGTAGCTCGGGTGACACAAGACGGAGACGCTCAACCCATGACACCCCACCCCGATCCGGAGTCCACCGTGAACCTTCCCCTCACCGCACCTCCCCTGTACGACAACGGCAGCATCCTCAAGCTCGCGCTGATGGCGGATCCCACCATCGGCCGCGCCGAGATGCCCGCCGTCAACCGCGTGTCCGCCGCGCTCAAGAACCGTGGCACCGTCCTCGAAGACGCCCTCACCGAAGAGGGGCTCACCATCATCCAGGGCGGCATCGGCGACTGCAACGCCGGCTACACGATGCGCGAGGTGCTGACCGCGCTCCACACCACCGCCAAGTTCGCGGGCGACACCGAGACGATGGTCGTCATCGAGAGCATGATGGCTTCCGGTCTCCTCGACACCACCCTCGACATCCCGTATGGAGACGTTCGCGGCAACCCCAGCCTCATCACCGGCATCAAGTCGTTCCTCGACACGATGCTCGGCTTCGAGGTGCGGGACTACGTCACGATCTCCCACGGTGGGCGGTCGATCGCCTTCATGGCCCTCAAGGCCCTGCTCCCCTTCATGCTCGCGCAGCTCAAGGAGCGCGGGATCGAGGGGATGCCGATGATCGCCGTCCCGGTCGAGACCTGGGGCACCTACCCCAACATCATCGAGGACGCCTTCGGCCCGGGCTGCTTCTACCCCATCATCTGCCCCGGCGGCTTGCTGTCGGCGGAGATGCTGGATGATGCCTGCTCGGCCAACCCCCGCATCCGCGGCCTGATGTTCTGCAACCCGGTCAACCCGTCGGGCCTCACCTACGGTTCCGACCGGATGGCGAACATCGCCCGCGTCGTCTACAAGCACCGTCTCGGCGTCCACGCCGACGACATGTACGCCCTCTTCGCGTGGCTGCGCCCGCACCGCTCGCTGCTTCGCGCCGCGGCCGGTCTGGCGCACTCCGGGGAGGGGGCGGTCGGCGAGTGGGTGGCCTCCCACACCACCATGATGACCGGCGTCATGAAGGCCGGTGGAAGCGGTACCCGCGTCAACTTCACCGTCATCCCCAACCCGGACCTCCGCAGCCGCTTCGTGGCCATCCAGGGCAACCTCTACGGCCCCCCGAACATGCTCGGCCAGATGCTCCAGCTCGCCTTCATCAACTCCGGCGGTCCCGAGCGTGTCTGGCGCGAACTGCTCCAGCGGCGCAACGTCCTCCAGGAACAGCTCGTGCGCATCCAGGGTGCACTCCAGGGCTCCCGCGTCAGCCTCGACTGGACGGTCATGGAAGGTGGCTTCTACACGTCGGCGCGTCTCAAGGGTGTCGCCGGCATGCAGTACACCGACCACAGCGGTCGCGTGCGCAAGCTCGACACCGGCGAGAACCTCGTGTTCGGGCTCCTCGAGCGAGCGGGCATCATCGCCAGCCCGGACTCGGCGGCCTGCATCGAGGATCCGGAGTTCTTCCGCATCGCCTACGGCTCGATGGGCATCCCCGCCATCAAGTTGATGGGCGACCAGGTGATCACCGGCCTCGGCAAGCTGCTCGGAGAGAACGGCCAGCCGATGCTCCGCCTGGCACAGCCCGCCTGATGCAGTGACCTACGGTGGTGTCCGATGAGTGAACTGTGGCATCAGTTCCTCACGCCGACGGTCATTCGTCGGGCACCACCCTCTGGGTTCTATGTTGTTGATCAATCGAAGATTGTTCTTTATATAAAGTTCAGCCAGAGGAGAACCTGAGATTAGTCTGGTTCTTGCAAACCCCTCCTCTCTTCCTCATTACGTAGCAATAAAAAAATTGGTACAGAGTGACAGAAGATACTAAATAAAAAGTCTCCCGCACAAGGGAGCTTCGGTGTAAGAGTGAGATGAGGGTGCCCTGGCGCAATCGTAGAAACGATGCACCAGGGCAATCCCGCCA
>CAYLOJ010000013.1:0-34861 GCA_964385285.1 uncultured Gammaproteobacteria bacterium | reverse complement strand
GAGAAGATGGGCCTCCTACGCAAGTAGGATGAGCGAAGAAGGGAGGTGGAATGAGTACAATGTAGAACATTGCTCCCCACCTCCCTCCCATCCCTTAGTTCATCAAAATGTTTGGTGGATAAAGATATGGAAAATTTAGACCTCTTAACCGGTCGCTGACTTCACCCTATAAATCTCCCCTTACAGGGGAGATTTTTTATTCCAAAAGCCCGCCTTGGAATGGGCGGGTTTGTGTGGGGTAAATTTAACGTAAGGTGTTACCGCAGGTGATCTTCCATGGAAACGGCTTCCTCTTCCTGCTTTTGTGAACGCGGCTGTGCTTTCAATTCAGCGCCATAAACATAGGGCTGCTTTGGATACTCATCCAGCACTTTGTATTCTACTGGTGGAATCGGATACAGTTCAGAATCAGGTGGTGGCATCATCTGTTGTGGAGCCACAGCATATTGAATGGCCTGTTGCTGTTGAACAGTGCGCTTGGTCTCTTCACGCACAATAAAGATAGCACTGGTCAGAATAGCCCCTAATAAACCGGCAATCGCGCCATTAAGAGGGATGTTTGGTTTAACTGGGCGGTCGGATGTAACAGGTCCATCAATCTGCTTAATGCGGACATCACTTGAACCGTAGTAATCAGCTGAATTGGTTGTGAGCACGGTACTGACCGCCATGACAATATCTTCCGCTTCTCCCGCGGTTGGTCCGTAGGCTGTCACATGGAGCACACCAGTATCCGCAATCATCTCCGCGGAAAGGATTTTGGCCCACTGTTTTTTACGCTCTTCTGTGGATGAACTAAAAAGATCGGGTGAAACTGTACCTGTCGCCAAAACACGATTCATAAAATCAAAGGTACTCGCCACACTGACTAAGTTTTGACCTAACTTTTCCGCTGCCTTTTGGGCGGTATAAGGATCCACGTATTGATCCTGTTGCTGCACTATCAACAACGAAACTTCAGATGAGTAAAGTTGAGTGGGCACAAAGGAGAGGCCAACTGCTAAACCAGCTGTCACAACGGTCACTACGACAACTGCGATCCAATGGGCAAAGATAATCCGTAAGTAAGTCATGGCTTCTATTCTACCAAAAAACGGATGGCCAGTCTACCGCCAATTATTCTGACAGTGGAAGATCACGCACAATCTGTCCGGTGGTAAATAATCCATAAGCGATGTCATTGACGGCCGAGATCGGGATCACAGCAGTGGTATCTGTGGCAAACCCGATAATGGAATAATCTAAATCATACAGTGGGGCACCTAAGTACTCGGCTGGTAAAATACGATCCAATGCAATCTCTTCGGCGCCAGCCAAGCCAATGGCCGTAAAAGCGGCTTGATCCCCTTTTAATGTTCGCGTGTAGGCTACCATGTTCTCACCTAATACTGCTGGCACATTGCGAAATTGTGCTACGCGTAAGCCTGTTTGATTGATGTGAATATAGACAAGCCCTGTCACAGCATCAAACACCATGGCATCACTCGGATAACTTCTACCGGTTTCAGTTTCAATCATCACCTCGGTTTGATCCACTAACGGTTGGGCAAGCGCGACGATCCAGCCATCACTACTTAGTACTACACCCATGCCCAAAACAGCGTCGGCTTGTTTGACCAACACCACTGCCTCGGATTGTGTTTGCTGTAATTGATGTACGATACTCGAAGATCCTGATGCGGTATTTTCTGGCACCACAATGATTTCAGGTGTGGTTGGTGTCAGTAGATCCAACTGATATGTTTTGGCTAACAGTGCCCCAGAAAAACCAGTGACTAAACTAAGCAACAAGGTTAAGAGTAACCAGCCAATCCGTTTGGGTTGGGGGTTTTGCCATTTCGTGCGCTCACTAGGAGCGGTCGGTACGGGGATGCGTTCCATATGAATTCACTCGCAAACTAATTATATCTCCACTGAGCCGTGACCAGTAAGACGATCAAGGCGATCGAACCGGTAATCAGGTACCGCCAGACGATGTGTTTCGTTAACGTATCGGTCAGATGATGACGACTTAAATGTAGCAACACATACAGTAGGAGCGTGACCAAAATACCAGAGACAAAGAAACTCACTGGCCAGTAGTAAACCGCCACCACCACTTGACCAATTACCAGTGTCAGCACCAACACAAACCATTTGGCTTTCTGCCAGGCGATTTTTTGAATCCAGAAAGTTTGCCAAACAAGTAAGGCAGTGACACAGACCGCGATGATAAAAATGTAACGCAAATGCGTTAACCGTAAGATTGAAAAAATGAACAAGCTCACATAGACAAAAAACGAAGCAATCACATTGCAGTACATGGCAATGTGCTCAAGCGAAAACGGGATGTATTTGGCGGGTTGAAACAAAAAAATGGATAGGTTTTTTTCGAACAAGAAAAAGAAGAGCCCAGTAGCAATCACCGCCGCAATCTGCAACGCGACTGTTTCTTGGATCAGCAAAAACGTATATCCACCACCTACTAATAGCAACATCGGCACAGTTAAACCTACATATTCATAACGCCAACTCGATTGGCGCATGAGTAAGGTTGCGATGATCGGCAGCAGTAGTAGGCCTACCAAAATCCAGAGCCATGCAGTGGGCTGATTGACTAACCAAATCAACAAGCCAATAACTGCTAGGCTAGTCCAATACGGTGTAACGCGCTTAATAATCAGCATAATTTATTCATATTGTACTAAGGTGATCGCACCTGTGACGTCGACATAGTATACTCCTAAGCCGTGTTTTGACCAGCCAGCCACTCGAGTGTTTGGACGCTCCTCAATCACAAGGTCCGCAAAGGGATCGCTCGCTAAAGCCTTGGCATCAGCTAAGCTACCATCTACCGCAAATTCACGGCTTAATAAACGCTGATCAGTAGTACGATATTCAACGCGTTGATTACTGTCTGAAAACTTTGCTTGCTCTACGCCTTCATGTACCCGCACAAGGCGATGCTGTAATAGAAAGATTAGGTAGAGTTGCTGATCAACAACGATTAGCGCAGTGTCTTCGTCGGCACTGAATTCGAGTTGGGTTGGAAGCCCAGCTAACGGTGAAATCAATTCTGATTGATCATTATCGGTCTGCCAATCCACTAATTGATTTTTTTCACCAATCTGTTCAACATACAAAATGTGTGTTCCCTCTATCGACACCGCAGGCAGTGCATCTGCTGCCGACACTGCAGTGGCTGTTACTTCCCCACTAACATTCACTATTTGGATTTTACCAGCATCCACAAATGCAAAATCGGCCGGTGGAATAGTCGTTCCAGTAGATGTATTTATCAAAGAACTAACTTGGGTGCACCCCGTTAGCACCAGCATCAATACAAGCAGACCGTAGCGACGGACCGCGGTAAGGATCATCGCAGATAAAGATAAATCAGAGTAGCGGCCATGAACAATACTAAAACTGCAAGTACATTATTAATCACGGCTGCGATTTTGGCATGTTTTGCCCAACGGTCGATAGACATAGGTAAAGTATACTGATTATTTTACTGGTTGGTCAAACAATACGATGTGCGGACTATGTAGAATAGTAAACAGAAATTTATCCGTCACATCACGACGATATTTATATTCTTGTGCAGACATATGTGTGTAGCGCAATTCACGACCAAACTGCTGCTTAAAATCATCTAGCAATTGCTGCAGCTGTTTTTTTGTAATGTCGCCCACAATAAAGAGATCAATAATACTACCAGGATCATCCACAAAATAACCATGCAGTGTGACAAGCTGTACTTTTGCCGCTCGACAGACCCGCTCGATGACATCTTTTTCCAAGGTAACTCGGGATTTAATTAAGAGCGCTTTTAACTCTGGATAGAGCGAAAAGGTCGTGTTCACCTGATAATATTTTTTCCGCTGCTCAAGTGTAGAGGTAATCAAACCCAATTGCTCTAAATGGTCCAATTCTCGACGGACTGAATTGATCTGTTCTTGTACAACACGCGTTAATTCACGCACAAACCACCGCTGTTCCGGATGGCTCATAAAGAGGCGTAATAACTTGACGCGGGTGCGCGAACCGAATAAAGATTCCAGCATGTAGACAAGTATAACACATTTCCGTATAATAAGCTCCATGAATAAGCCTGTCTTTGGCGAATTATTTTTAGACCGTGCCGACGGACGCAACGCCATACATCTCTTTACTGCCACTCCTTCTCCATTAGAGGAAAAAAATCTGGGCAGAGTGTTTGCTCTGATTGAGTTTGAGCAAGCAGAGGCTGCTACAGAAACCATCGTCCAGACCATTGACGAGGTCTTTACCGACGCCTATTACCGATCGACTGATTTTGAAGTTGAAGCTGCTTTCGAGCGCGCACTACATAAGGTTAATGCGGCAATCCATGATTTGATCAACCAATACGGAGAAACCTGGACGTATCGCTGCAACGGTTTATTAGGGGTAATGCACAATCAAACGGCCTATTTTAGTACTACTGGAAAGATCGAAGGATACTTAGTGCAGAACGAATCCATTACGGATATTGTCCAGCGTTCACAGACTGCTGAGGTACAACCGCTTAAACTATTCAATTCGCTCGTCTCTGGAAAGTGTCCAGATCAAGGCGGTTTGTTGTTCGCTACCAGTAACTTATTAGATTACTTGTCGTTAGAAAAACTCCGTCGCACAGTGAAAGACCATACTGCTACTGACAGTGTAGATTATCTTATGTCCATGATGTCTGCGCAGGATACATTGTCCAATATTGCTGCCTTTGTCATTAAATTTGAACCTGAGAGTGCCGTTGCTACTACTCCCGACGCTGCAACTATTACGGTGTCTGAAGCTATCGATCGGATGGATTTTGCTGATGAAGATGCCGTCCAGACCGCACATGATTCCATGTCAAAATTAGTGCATCAAGAGCGCACTACTGGTGATTTATTAGCACCATCCTTGTGGCCATCGATTAAAAAACGCTTACAGTATGTCGGTGGTGAAAATACAAGTAAAACGGAGCAACGCCGCGCAGTTAGCGATAACTATGTACGATCCGAAAATACTGCTCTGAACGTGTGGCGTGCTGTCTCCAGATTTTTGATGAATGTTGGACATCAACTATTGATCGCGTTGATCTGGATGGGCAAGGCACTCGTGCGATTATTCCGCACCATCTTCCAACGACGCAGTAGCATCTCTGCCTCAATGAACGGATCCATCTCTGGTGCTAAAGGTTTTTGGCAGCGTTTGAGTACGCCACAGAAAATCTTCATGTCGTTATTGTCCTTAACGGTTGTAGTGCTCGTGATCAGTGTGTTAACCAAAGATCGTTCCACACAACGCGCCGAGGATAATGAACAATACGCCGCTAAGTTGCAACAGATTGATAACCTCCTAGGAGAAGTAGAATCGAAACAAGTCATGAACGATGATGCTGGTGCCCGCAGTAGTTTAGCGGAAGCCCAAACTGTCCTGAATGAAATTCCTAACGACAGTAAAGCGTACAGTACCAGCGGAGCTGATCTACAAGGCCGGATTAATCAGCTAGATGGAACGGTCAATAAGGTAACTGTACTGGATCAACCTACCGTGGTTGGTGATTTAAGTAGCACGGTGGGCCAAGCTCAGGTGGGTGCTATTAGTTTGATTGGCAATAACGTCTTCGCCTTTGCCACTGGCTCAGCTGGGGTTTGGCGTTTAAATATCGAAAAAAACGAAGTCTCCAATGTCATTAGTGATGACGCAACCGTTTCTGGTTATCGATCTTTAGAAAACGATTCTGCAGCCACAACCTTAGCTGCTATTAACAAAGCGGATTTCGTGCAGTTTAATCCTGTGTTGGAAAAAACCTCTAGCGTTGAGGTCGCCCTGAAAGACGAAGATACGACCGTAACCGATATGGATGTATTTGGAACTCGCTTATACATCTTAGCGGCAGAGCAAAATCGCATTGTACGCTTAGATAAAAAAGGTAGTAGTTATGGTGATGCGACTAACTGGTTGAGCGATGGCGAAGATGTTGCTGGCGCAGTATCTCTAGATATTGATGGCTCAATTTACCTATTGTTCTCTGACGGCTCCATAAAGAAATACGACGGTGGTGATCAGAGTAGTTTCTCAATCGATGAATTTAGCCCTAGCCTAGCCGGCAGTGTAAAACTGATTAAGAATGATCCGGCCGATCCATTTATCCTTTTAAATCCTACTCAGCAACGTGTGGTAGTACTAGATAAAGATGGTAATCTACAAGGTCAATATAAATCTGCTGCGTTCGGTAATGCCAAGGATATTGCCTATAACGCTGATACCAAAACGATCTACGTTGCCGCTGACAATAAAGTTTACTCTATCGGGTTATAAACCCTTTCCGAAGTTAACCCCAAACCCCTTTCAAGGGCTTCCAAACAAAAAATCCCTCTCGAATGAGAGGGATTTTTGTGTAGAGTGGGTAAAGACCTTATTTCAAGGTTACTTTTGCACCAGCCTCTTCAATCTTAGCTTTCATAGCGTCTGCTTCTTCTTTCTTGACGCCTTCTTTAACTACCTTTGGAGCTCCGTCTACTAAATCTTTAGCTTCTTTCAAGCCAAGACCAGTGATTTCGCGGACTACCTTAATGACAGCAATTTTGTTAGCACCTACTTCAGATAATTCCACGTTGAAGGAATCTTTCTCTTCAGCAGCTGCTGCACCCGCTCCAGCTGCGCCTGGCATAGCCATCATGGCCATCGGAGCAGCGGCTGAGACACCGAACTTCTTCTCTAAAATCTTTACTAAATCAGCGAGATCGAGTACAGACATTTTTTCAATTTGCTCAACGAGCGCTTTGAACTTTTCTGGTACTTCGACGGCTTCTGTTTTGACTTCGTCAGACATAATCGTTGTGACAATAACTTGAATTAATTAAGAGGACTTTTGCGAACGCACAGCATCTAGCACAGTGACTAAGCCACGTAAGTTGCCAGCCAGGACATTCACCATGCCCGAAATTGGGGCTTGGAGAGAACCGACCATTTTGGCCAGTAATTCCTGTTTGCCGGGCAACGAAGCGAGCTGTTCAACTTCCGTCGCATTCATGAAGCGGTTTTCCAAGATTCCGCCGAAGAATGTAACGACTTCGTGCTTTTGCTTGAAAGTAGCTACCACTTTAGCTGGTAGTACCTCATCGTCTCCCGTTGCTACGGCTACGGCTCCATTCAGCGTAGCGGCGCCGATATCGACACCTTGCTGCTTGAGGGCCAGTAACAATAAGTTACGTTTGGCGACAATAACGGAATTATTCTCCTTACGCATATCTTTGCGCAACGATTCCATTTCCGCTACTTTCAGACCACTATGGGAGAAGAAAACTACTCCTTTGTGGCTCAGAGCGTTCGTGATTGCCTCGAGCTGTTGCGCTTTTTGCGCTCGGTTCTTTGGCATAAACGGACACTAATGAATTAGCTTTAAAATAAAAAGGGCTGCGTATCGCAGACCAAGATACAATCGATATACCAACTTTTAGTATAAGGGTTGTTTCCTGCACAGGGCTTATAGATTTGCCTGTGGTCTTGGGATACCCGATGATACTACAGGATTTCCTATTTTTGGTCAATTGTGGATAACCGTACCTATAAATGACTCTCCTTGGATGGCCTTAGTCACCTCCTCTAGCGTATGGCCATTGACTACTTTAACAGTCAAGCGATGTTCCGTCGCTAATTTTGCCGCAATCGGGTCGAAGGGCATATTGAGACCTGGAGTCCACGTATCGCCTACTAATTGCTGCAATTGTGCCCAGGTAAGCTCTGCTAATGGCTTGGCGTCAGGGTTGAGTTTAGGATCCGCTGTATAGATTTGCGTAATGTTACTAACGTTGTAGACAGTGTCAATTTGGTTCGTAACGGCTAGCAAGACCGCATCATAATCGGTAGAGCGCCCAGGAATCCATCCGGCACCAAACACTAAACCCGGGGTGGTTTTTAATGCAACTCTTGGATCCGTGATTAAATCAGCCTGCACACCACAAAGTTCTCGCATTAAATTGGCATTTTCACGTGAAGCTGCAATTCCTAATTCATCTAATGCCTCGGCGGTAATGTGCGGATTGGTCTGTTTGGCTACGGTCATGGCAGCACGGGCACGATAACCACCACCAATGACTACAGCCACACTGCGTGTGCTTGCCAAGTTCAAGAGCCATTCAACATACTGCTGCACAACTACAGAGTTGTCAGCTTGTGTAGACAAAATGGATCCGCCAAGAGAGATGATGAGTGGTTGCATACGAGACTGTATTATGGATAATACTGAGCTTTGTATTGTAGATGTTGTTCGTAAGTTTCTGAATACAACACTTCACCGTCGGGTGTTGCGATGAAATACCAATAATTTGCCTCTTCCGGATAAACGGCTGCATATAAGGCATCATAACCAGGGTTACTAATGGCCCCCGGTGGCAAACCGTCATTGCGGTATGTGTTGTATGCCGACTCGATAAACGTATCCGACAAGGGCACAGCCGTAGAGGTTTTACCGGTAATGAAATTCAGGGTCACATCCGATTCTAAACGTTTACCATTATCGAGACGTTTCCAAAACACACCAGCTACTAATTTTTTATCGGAAAATGTCCGCGCCTCTTTTTCCACGATACTCGCCAAAATAACAGCATCCTTTTTAGTGCGTCCTTTTGCAGCTAAGGCCGTTTCCATTTCTGGCGTAAATTTGGCATTAAATTCAGCGACTTGCTTATCGATCACATCTTGCACAGTAGCATCGACAAAAAAACGATAGGTATCTGGAAAGAGGTACCCATTCACCTCTTGGGCATTCGCTGCTCGCACGTAATCATCCGCGGTGAATGGTAAAGCTTGGGCTAACGCTTCGCCCATCTGTTCTGTTGTCCAACCCTCCAGAAGAGTCACTTCCACTTCGTTTTGCAACGATTGCGCTTTCGTAATTACACTCATGACCAGTGGCATGTTGACATCTCCACTGAAGGTATATGTACCGGATCGAATTGCACTGCGTTGACCACTGATGGTTGCATAGGCAATAAACGAAACAGCGGATTGAACTACGCCACCATCGACCAAAGCTTGTGCAGCCCCTTCCGTACCACTACCGTCTGGTATCTCCACAGTAACCGACTGCGGTAATGTAGTTACCTTGGCTACCGAGACCACATACCAACAAAATCCAATCGCTAATATCAGGCAGAGTGAAATGATTGTTCCAACAACCCATTTCATATTTATAAGAGAGACTGACGATTCTGCTTTTTTAATTGATCGACCAGCTCTTTGACTTTCTGACTCGAATACTTATCGCAGATCAATAACGCATCTCCAGTGTCTACGATGATCAAATCGGTTGTGCCAATAGTGGCAATCAAACGTTTAGTTTCCGAAAAGACTAGCGTATTTTTACTACCGATGTCGATGTGATCACCATGACTATAATTCTCTACTTCAGCTGAGACCATCTCATCTTTTAAGCGAGCCCAGTCACCGATATCATTCCAACCAAAGGCACCGGGAATCGCTAGGATGTGCTCGGCTTTTTCAATAATGGCGTAATCTACCGCCACCTTTTCGAGTTCGGGATATAACGTGTTTAATTGTTCAGGATGTTGCTGGATCTGTACCAACTGTTCATACATCGTCGGCATATGTTGTTGATACAACTTGAGCAACGTATCAGCACGCCAGACGAACATATTGGCATTCCACAGATAATTACCGGCTGTCACAAATTCTTTAGCCACCACTGCGGTAGGCTTCTCTTTAAATGAGCTTACATTGTACACCTCTCCACTGAGTGCATCGGATAATTCAATGTATCCATAACCGGTATCAGCGTGAATCGGTTTAATGCCAATGCAGAGAATATGATCAGGATGCTGCTGAATGGTGGTTTCGGCCAGTTTAAGAATACGCTGAAATTCAGCGGTATCTTTAATGACATGATCGGAACCCAAGCTGGCGATAATTGCTTGCGGATCATGTTTGGCAATCATGACCGTTTCTAATCCAACCGCGGCAGCGGTATCGCGCATCGCAGGTTCTACAATCAAATTATGCTCTAGAATAGCACCTAATTCTGCCCGCACCACTTGTTCGGTAGTGGCATTGCAAGAAACATAGATCTGTTCTGGCGGTACCAGATCTAACACACGATCAATCGCCTCTTGGATCATTGTTTTCGATCCAGTAAGGGCATGGAATTGTTTGGGTTGGCTATTGCGCGACACCGGCCACAGGCGGGTACCAACGCCACCGGCGCGGATGACAACATGCATATGAGCCTAGTTTAAAGGAAAAGTAGCAGACTGACAACCACCGCTAAGGCCAGGCGATAATAAGCAAATGGTCGCAAACTGGCGCGACGGAAATAGTTCAGTAAAAAATGAATCACTAATAGGCCGACGACGGCTGCTGCTAGCGTTCCGGCACCCATTAACACCAACTCGCTGTTGGGAAGCGCTGCGGAACGTAAATCCCAGAGTAATTTAGCTGCAATCGCCATGTACAAAGGAATAACCATAATAAACGAGAAGCGAGCGGCGTCTGCCCGTTTCACCCCCATTGTCATGCCGGTAACTAATGTAATACCGGAGCGCGATGTTCCTGGAAAGAGTAATGCAACAGCTTGCGCGCAGCCCATCGCAATCGCATGCCGCCAAGTAATATGGTCAAAATCAACGTGCGGTTTGGCATAACGTTCTACGAGCAAAAAAACAATGGAGAGCACAATCAACATCACTACCACAATCCAGCTAGCACGTAGGACACGGTCAATCGTATCCCCAAACACTACTCCAATCACACCGGCGGGTAGACAAGAAACAAATATTTTTAGAATCAACTTAGGCTGAGTGGTGAGATATTTCCAGAGATCTTTAGCAAAGTAAATCAGCAGCGATACTAATGTGCCAGTATTCAGTGCGGCATCAAAATACAGCGAGTTGTCATTGGCAAAGTTAAAGAGTTGGTGCAATAGAATCAGGTGGCCTGATGAGGAGACTGGAATGAACTCCGTGATTCCTTGGACAACTCCTAAAATGATTGCATAAAAAAAATCTAGTGACATATGTCGTGCTGATCATGATTATTTATACGACCTGAACTGTGGTTATTATACCACAGACAGTCTGATCGGTCATAAACTAATAGTGTTTACCGACCGCATTTGGTAACAGACGACCGATGGCGTAGATCCCCTGTTCACGTTCCACCACTTCATCCAACGGTTGATAGCGACTATAGGGATGGCTGGGATGCACATCCAAGACGACATCCGCGCCTTCGGCACGAGTAAATAGCGCAACGTAGCCTGAATTAAAGAAGACAAGATCAAATTCTTGTAAGGGGGCGGCCGCATCTAACAAGCGATTAGTATGATCGAGCCAAACTATCCAATTATCTGAAGTTTCAGAAAATGTGTTATCCGTTGGAGCAGACAGATAACCATTAGGATTGGAATCATAATCCGTAGACATCTCTTCGCCAAAAAAAATGCCGATATTGGCATACATACGATCTATCAACACGGCTGGGTTCACTAATCCAAAGCGTAATGGCACCTCGATGAGGTGACCATAGCTATAATCGAACAGCGAGCCGTCTGCCGCGAACAATTGGCGATATATTTCCAGGCCATTATCGTCACCATCTTGATCAATATCAGTATCGATGACATTCACTAAACCGTCGTTATCCAGATCGCGATCATACGCATTCATTAAACCGTCACCGTCTGTGTCTGAATAGTAAAAATACCCATCCGGTTTATAATTATGCTGACTCAACCAATACAACAGGCCCGCTACGAGCACCGTACCAACAATCGACAGAATCCACCATCCACGTTTACGAATTACGGTGCCAATAGCACCAGCAATGATGATGAATTCTAATGTAAAATTGGTGACTAAATTATAACGCATGAACCAGCTGTCACGATACCAAGCAATCGAAACTAAGCCGTACATTTCTATTGAGAATGGATTGAGTAATGCAGCCATGCCTACAATCATGTCGGCCGCGATATGGCTGTAAGCACCGAGGGCAAAGACGAAACACAACCAACCATAGAAGCGCAATTTACGTACACCAAAGATGCCGATGCAGCCTAGCATGAGTAAAATGCTGTACGGCAAAATACTATGGGTCAACAATTGCCGATGTGATACCGTCGAATCAACTAGGTAGAAATAGAAGAGGTCGATATCGGGAAAGATTCCACCAATGAATGCGGTGAAATAGAGTACGCGTCGTTGACCTGCAGTTAATGCGGATTGCCACCAACGACGTAAACTGTAAGTGATCAAATACCCAAGTGGTCCGTGTGCGATAATCATTCTCAACATAGTCTAGTGAAGGATTGACAAAAGGTCAAAAAATACCTATTCTGTCGGCATGCGTTTTGTCGTAAAATTGGGCTCCAATGTCATGTTGCAGGGCACCAAACAGATCCAGCAAGAATGGTTGAATCAATTGGCTCAGCGGTTTGCGACGTTGAAGGCTGCGGGCCATGAGTTAGTGATTGTCTGTTCTGGTGCAGCTAGTGCAGGTAAACAACATGTCCAATTAACTCCGGAAGAAAAAAGTAAGTATACCACGATGGCGCGGCGCCAACTGTATGCAGCTGTTGGTCAACCGTATTTGATCCATGCCTTAGTAGAAGCCTTTAATGCCGTAGATATTACTGTGGCCCAAGCCTTGTTGACACGTAATACATTTTCAGAATTGAATCGCTATTACAATTCAACTGCTGTGTTTAAACACATGTTAGATGAAGGAATTGTACCGATCATTAACGGTAACGATGTGATCACAACTCTAGAATTATCTTCAGGTGGCAATGATGGCTTAGCGGCAATTGTGGCGATCGCATTAGATGCGGATCGCTTAGTGTTAATGACCAATACGGATGGAGTGTACGATAAGAATCCATTTACAGAAGCGGATGCAAAAAAATTCCATACGGTAAAACATCCGGATGTCTTACTCAAAATGATCAATACGCAATCCTCGGAAGCTGGTATCGGCGGGATGCATGCTAAAGTAGAGGCGGCTCGCTTAGCCTGGTATGCTGGCATTCCTACAGTAATTGCAAATGGAATGAATCTATCTACCTACGAGTTAATTGGTGATGAAACTCCCCCTGGTACGTTTTTTATTCCCCCACTTGTGCCGAGCCGTTCTGAACAAGCCAAAGTGCGGTGGTTTTTATCTGCCCGTAATAATTTTGGCTCCATTGTCATTGATGCGGGAGCAGAAGAAGCGTTAAAGCAGCGCAAAAGTTTATTGGCTGTTGGAATTAAAAAAGTCACAGGAGAATTCAGAACCGGTGAAGTGGTCAGCATTGAAAATGAAGCGGGTCAAATTGTGGCCTGTGGAGTAGTGGCCTATGATACCAATGTTGTGGCTACTGCGATCAGTCGTCATCAGTCTCTGGATAAACCGGTAGTGCACGCTGATAAATTAAAATTACTCTATGTCTAATGTAGCTATCATTGGCGGAGGTATCATGGGTACGATGTTTCATGAGCTATTGCCCAATAGTGTAGTAATTACACGTACCAGTTTCCCAACGACGGATTGGTCTACGTTTGATACTGTCATTTTTGCCATTCGACCCCAGGATTATAAACTACTCTCTCCCCTACCACTAAAGGAAAAATTGATTATCTCAGTGATGGCAGGAATACGCACTGCTAACCTAGTGAGCTTAACCGGTAGCAAAACAGTAATTCGTTGCATGCCAAATACTACTGTACGGATGAAAGCTGGTATGACTGTTTGGTGTAAAACTGAAGATACGTCTCCTGACCAATCCGACTGGTTTGTGCAAACACTTTCTAGTGAAACCAAGTTACTAGAGGTGAACAATGACGACTGGATTGATAAAGCTACGGCGGTTAGTGGTTGCGGTCCGGCATATTTGATGACTACTTTACTCGCCTACATCCAAGCAGCTGAAAAACTGGGTTTTAATCCAGAAGACAGTCGCCTGTTGGTGGAACAAAGTTATCGTGGAACGTTAGCACTAATCGAGCACAGCCAAATAGATTTACCAACCTTACGACAACAATTAGTGACCAAAGCTGGAGTTACCGAACGAGCCTTGTCCGTTTTTGCAGATAAAGATTTAGCTGGTATCTGGAACGAAGCACTGGCTACAGCCTATCAGCGCGCTAAAGAGCTATCCGAATGAATCTAACTGCCACCAAACAAGCTAGCTACCACTTGGCTGCGTTGACGACACAGAAAAAAAATATTGTGTTAAAAAAGCTCGCGAGCGCACTGCGTAAACATACGCGTGCTATTTTAGCTGCCAACACCAAAGATCTAAAGGCTGTGCCCGCTGATTATGGCATGCGTGATCGCCTGACATTAACGCCAGCCCGCATTGAGCACATGGCTCATAGCTTGGAATCGGTAGTGAAATTACCCGACCCTGTTGGTGAGGTACTCGAGCACAGTAAACAAGCATCTGGATTGCAGATTGAACGGCGGCGTGTGCCCCTGGGTGTCATTGGAGTGATTTATGAAGCTCGCCCAAATGTGACAGTTGAGGTATTTAGTTTGGCATTTAAAACTGGTAACGCAGTTGTGTTAAAGGGTAGTCGTGATGCTGATCATACGAATCAGGCTTTGGTCAAGATCATACACAGCGTTTTAAAAAAAGCGCAGATACCCACAGCAGTAGTTCAGTTATTAAATCCTAGACAACCCGGGGTGACCGACGCTTTACTGCAAGCACACGGCCTGATCGATGTCATCATTCCTCGTGGGAGTGAACGTCTCATTCAATTTGTGCGCCAAACAGCGACCCTCCCAGTGATCGAAACCGGAGCTGGTGTCTGTCATACACTGGTTGAGAAAACAGCCAACATAAAGTTAGCCGTGCCCGTAATTGCCAATGCAAAAGTCCGGCGCTGCACGGTCTGCAATGCTTTGGATTGTTTAGTGGTTGAAAACACTATTGCCAAACCACTGTATGCACAATTAGCACCAGTATTGGCCGCTGCAGAGGTGGAATTGCTCGCAGATTCTGCTAGTTACGCTCTATTAAAACCCATTTACCCAGCACACTTGCTAAAGCGAGCATCCAAGACTGATTATGGTCGAGAGTTCCTAGCATTACGTTTAGCCATTAAAACCGTGGCCTCTGCCCAGGATGGCATGGACTTTATTCAGACGCATACCTCTGGGCACTCCGAAGCCATATTGACACAAAATACAAAACTGGCTGATCAATTCCTACAAATGATCGACGCAGCGGCAGTATACGTAAACACCTCAACGGCATTTACCGATGGTTTTGAATTTGGGTTAGGAGCTGAAGTGGGAATTTCTACACAAAAACTACACGCGCGCGGACCGATGGGGCTGACGGCTTTAACCACCTATAAGTGGTGTATACGCAGTGCCGGCGCTACTCGGAAACCGTAGCCAACGCCAACACTTGAACAGCAGATTTAGTTGCACTCACTAAACGGAAACGATAATTTCCGACGGTTTGGGTTTCATCGATGCGACTAAAACGGATTTCACCAAGTTCAGTGCCTGCACTATCTTGCACGGTAACTGCAGTATCTACACCATCTTCCGTTTGTGAGTGACTGGTCAATTGTAAACGCACACCTACCTTTGAGGCCAACACATTGGCATTGAGATGCAGAATCACTAACTCATTATCAGTGACTACCGTATAAGTGACAGGGGTATTTGTATTTGAATCGGTAGTGGGACGATCATAATACAGAGTAAAGAGTACAACAGCGACTACCAGAATCAGTATGGCCACTATGATCACGAGTGCTAAGCGTTTATGCATGGTTCGATTTTAACACATCCCTTATTGAATCGCCAAATTTGCCAGACCAGGAAATGTGCTCCCGTAGGCTGAGAATAGATAGCGTTGCGTCCACCTTTCATTGGTAGCACTGTAATAATAGATCGCTACCATCGGCGCTGCGGTACGCGTGGTGGTAATCAAACTTTGATAAGCATGATCACTAAATTGCACCACGCTCATTTGATGGGCGTTAGCAAAAATCTTAGGCAATGCTTTTAACTCACCGGTGGAACGGCTTTGGTACGGATACACCGTTCCTTGATCATCCAATAACATTAAGGTGTCCAACTTACTGTTATTCAACTGCCCTGCCAAAACCTGAACATATTTGTGTGTAGGAATACTTTTTTTCTGCAATCGGGTTAGTTGTTGATCATATAAATACACATAACTATCTGTCACCACGGCGACATTATCGTTCAGCCCGCTTATGCGTACGGTGGATTCAGCCAGTACGCGTTTACGCCGTTTTAGCTTCCAACCGTTGTGCCAGCGATACTGACGCAGTTTTAAAAACTCTCCAGAATGTGAAATCGTCACTAACTTGTTATCTGCAATCATCCAATCTTGCAACCCATTGTCTACTCTCAGTCGATCAACGGGAAAAAATTGATCTTTGTCTGCAGACCAGCGGTAGGTACGCAATCCACTGCCTTGCTGTACCACTAATTCTGCGCGGTCATCCCCGCGAACATCAGCCGCGTGCACCGCAGCATCACTACGCACTAAATCTAGTTGTGTGCCCGTTTCGCTAAACAGCCCCACTTTTTGGTCTGGTCGACTCAGTAAGATATCGTTGGTAATACCATCACGAATTTTACCGTAGCTTAAATTGAATCCCCCGGTAGTGCCAGCGTAGGCAGTAAAGTTACGCAGATTACTACTATCCGAATTAAAAAAACGGATTTGTGCTGACCCAAGACTGGCAGGCACAATCGCAATCTGTGATAACACAATAGCAGGTTCGATTTGCACAGCTAATGAGCGCTGGCGGGCATTATCAGCCAGCGTAAACGTAATCTCTCCATCTTGTACTACTAGCCGTTTCTCGAGTTGATCATCCAGGTAAACAGAGACGGTATCACCATCCGTTAAATCTGTAATAGTATAGGTCGTATCCACAGACCGCGTAACCGGTGTCTCAATCCAACTGTAACCTTGTTCTGTAGCGACAATATCCGTGATGACAGTGGTGAGTTTGCTCGGTAACAGATGAATCTTCGTATCAGCAGTATCATCACTCGGCTGATCCAAAAATTGGATGTGGCCAGCAGAATTTGCTGTATTTGTTGTACCAACATGCAATGTCGTGGCCAACTGTGCCGTGAACTCTACCGTCGTATTTTGAGCTTGTTCAGCGGCAGCAAACAGAATGCGGTGATCACCGTACACATGGCTTTGGAAAGGCAGATAAGAACCCGTGGCATCTGTGACGAGATAGGAAGCAGTGTCATCATTATTTAAATCAAACTTTAGCCGTAGATATGGTAGATCACTAGTGCCAGTATATTCACTCGTAATGGTGGCAAGATCTTTATTGCCATTGTTATTCGTCTCATCAAATGCCAAACTCGTATCATTGATATAGAAGGGTGTCAGCTCGACTCCATCTGAGGTGACATGCAGCAGTGTAAAATGGAAATCACCATCTGGCTGCACAATATGACCACCCGCTCCGCCAGTCACTAATTGATAAAAACCTCTTTGAATTGTACTGATATCAGCACTTGTTAAAAAGCGATAATCATAGCCTTGGGAATGACCCGTTACCAGTAAATCAATCTCGTTTTCATCTAAGGTTTCAGCTAAAGCATCACGCTCAGTAGTGTCGAGATAACAACAGGCGGTACTCCCCCAGCTGGGCACAGATACAGGATGATGAGCGAACACAATTTTTTTCTGGCTAGTGTCCAGTTCACTCGTCAGCCAACTTAATTGATCTTCCGTTACTGTCCCTTTACTGCTGCTTCCCGATGTAGATAGCGCCACAATTTTTGCCGGACCGGCTTCAAAACTATAATCGACAGACCCAAAAAATGATGTGTAGGTTGAAAGATTAGGATCGTAATCATGATTACCAGCAATCGGATAAATTGGCACTGTTGTGTTTTCTAAACTCGCTAAGACCGCTGAGAACATATCCTCTAGCGTCTCTGTATTGCTACTACCCTGCACTAAGTCACCAGAATCCGTCATGAAGGGTGGGTTGATACGATTAACAATCGGTAGAATATCTTCAAACACAGGATTGGTTTCGACCGTACCGCGAGCTTGATTATCAGAAATAGCCACGAACCATAGTTCGTCCGTCATTTGATACCAAGGCGCAATGGTAACAGTCGTGGATTGTGATAGTGTACCGCTAATTATTAGCAGATCATCATAGTCAACGTTTAGCTGATCTCCAGCAAAACTCGCAGTGACAGCGTCAGGATCAATATTTTCTGTAGTTATATCAATCTCTTCACTCTCAGCATCTGGAGTGATGGTAAACGTACAGATTGGTTCGGTGCCACGCAGCACAGTTGGTAATCGCTCGAAACAGCCAGTAGCGTCACTAAGAGTATACCCCAACACGGTGGTGGGTAGGCACAACACTAGCAACCCTAGGCAGAGGGTAAGGTAATGCGAGTAACGGCTTGTAGTGGTAATAATGCGCATTTTAATCGAGTTGGACCTAATTCAATTCCCAATAAGTCTAGCACAACTTGGGGTTGCAACTGTAATACGGAATCTAGGGGCATGCCTTTTAACGCTTCGGATAATAATGATGCCGCAGCAGTACTGACCGCACAGCCCTCACCTTCAAATCCCACGCCATCAACCACACCGGCAGCGTTGACGCGCAGACTAAAGGTAAACTGATCACCGCAGGTTGGATTATATTCTTTCCGCACATAGTTTGCGTCTGGTAATAAACCAAAATTCAACGGGTCTTTATAGTGCTCAAGGATCTGCTCCTGGTAAGGGTCCATAGGGATTATTTAAATTTAGCGTAACAGTCTTTTAAAGCCACTACTAATCGATCAATGTCCGATTTGTCATTATAGAAATAGACACTAGCCCGTGCCGTCGCTGGTACACCCCAACGCTCCATTACAGGTTGTGCACAATGATGGCCAGCACGCACCGCCACATGATGCTGATCTAAAATACTAGCCACGTCATGCGCATGTACACCCTGCATTGTAAACGAAGCAATACTGGATCGCTCTGCTAGTTGCTTCGGACCATACACGGTAATGAAATCGAGTTGCGCCAATTCTTCGAGTAAGTAGGAATAGACAGCTTGTGTTTCTAACTGAATGGCATCCATACCCAATCCCATGAGATACCGTACTGCGACACCTAATCCAATGACACCTGAAATATTTGGCGTTCCGGCTTCAAATTTGTAGGGAAGATCATTCCAGGTTGAAGTTTGCAGAGTGACGTGCCGAATCATGTCTCCGCCGCCAAATATCGGCTCCATGCGCTCTAGCCACTGGCGCTTGCCATAGAGTACCCCTACCCCAGTTGGTCCGCACAGTTTATGTCCGGAGAACGCCAAAAAATCACAATCCAAGGCTTGCACATCGATAGTTTGATGCGGCACAGATTGTGCAGCGTCAATGATCACTGGAATGTCATTAGCATGGGCTAATTGGATCATGGCGGCAATCGGTAATATCATGC
The DNA here is from genome assembly GCA_964385285.1 of uncultured Gammaproteobacteria bacterium. GTDB lineage: Bacteria > Patescibacteriota > Patescibacteriia > UBA9570 > UBA9570 > UBA9570. The sequence goes on along the minus strand of CAYLOJ010000013.1, from coordinate 15,390 downwards.
CACTGCTATTGGCAATGTGTGCCATCGAAATAATCTTAGTGTGTTCGGGCAATGTGGTGGGCAGGTGTTCAGGATCAAAGAACTCTAATTTAGCCCCGTACTGTTTCGCAACCAACTGCCACGGTACTAGATTGCTATGATGTTCGACTAAGGATAGTAACACCACGTCGCCGGGCTGTAACAACAATTTTCCTAAGGAATACGCAATGGTGTTAAGCGCAGCAGTAGTGCCGCTCGTGAAGATAATCTCTTCACGCTGCTTGGCATGAATGAACGCCTGCACAGTATCACGTGCCCGTTCATATTCTGCCGTTGCCTGTTCACTGATTTGATAGAGCCCACGGTGCACGTTTGCGTTATAGGTACCATAAAATTGATCCATCGCTTCTAGAACCACAGCCGGTTTTTGACTCGTAGCCGCGTTGTCCAGATAAGACAGGTTACTCTGCAATAATGGGAAATCAGTCTTGTGCATAGTGTAAATAGTCATCAATGATTGTCTGGAGCTGCGGAAGAGTAACACACTCAGCTAAAAATCCACGCACAATTAATTGGGCGGATTCCTCAGGACTGAGCCCACGACTGGCACAATAAAATAATTGCTCTTCATCAATTCGGCTCATCCCTGAGCTGTGAGCCGCTTTTACCGCGCTCGTCTGAATATCTAGCTGTGGAATGCTATCACTCCGCGCTTTATCTCCAAGTAATATGGTGTGCTCGTTCAGGGTAGCATTGGTGTCGTGTGCAGTTTGCTCGATGACAATATTGCCTTTGAAATCAGCATAGGCAGCATCAAACAACACACCATGAATTTTAATATGTCCTGTAGTGTGTGCAGCGCGGTGTACAGAATGATAATTCAATTTGTAATTATTGTGGTTGCGGCCAATAAAGACACCCATGTGATTACTACTACTGCCTTCCCCAAGGTGATCAGTAAATACTTCGCATTGCACTTTATCGCCAAGAATCAAACTATGCCACCGTAACTGGCTGTGCGCTTGTAAGGTGGCACGACATTTCACGACCGCATCCCCTTTTAAGACAATTAAGACATCGATTTGCTCATTGGGTGCACAATCGATCTGTACTTCCGGCTCTGTTCCGTCAATCAGAATCTGTTTGGTCATAGATGCATTAGCCAACTGAGCCTTCCATTTCCATCTCAATTAAACGGTTCATCTCCACGGCATATTCTAATGGCAGTGCTTTCACGATCGGTTCGATAAAACCGTTGACCACCATCGCATGAGCTTCTTGCTCTGATAAACCACGTGACATTAGATAAAACACCTCTTCTTCACCAATTTGTCCAACCGTGGCTTCATGACCAATTGTTACATCGGTTTGATGTACATTCATATCTGGTATGGTTTCTGAGATCGAATGATCATCGAGCAACAGCGCATCGCATTTTACTTTAGCTACGGAGCCCTTAGCCCGCGGAGAGATCGTGAGCAAACCACGATAGACTGACTTACCACCATCTTTACTCAAACTTTTCATAATGACACTGGAAGTAGTGTTTGGTGCAGAGTGAATGACCTTAGCTCCAGTATCCTGTACCTGTCCAGCACCAGCAAAGGCAATGCCTAAATGCTCCGCATGCGCCCGTTCACCTTGTAAAATGCTGCAGGGATACAGCATCGTGACACAACTACCCATGTTGCCACCAACCCATTCCATGCGACCATCCTTGCTGACTAAGGCGCGCTTGGTATTTAAGTTATAAGTGTCCCGACTCCAATTTTCAACACTCGAATATCGAAAACGAGCATTCTCATGTACAAACACCTCCACGCAACCAGCGTGCAATGAACTCGAGCCATACTTAGGCGCGGAACAACCTTCAATGTAGTGCGCATCCGCACCATCTTCGATGATAATCAACGTATGCTCAAACTGTCCCATGTTCTTCGCATTCATCCGGAAATAGGCCTGCATCGGTGCGTCCACCTGCACCCCTTTCGGCACATACAGGAACGTACCACCGCTCCAGACCGCGGCATGTAAAGCGGCAAATTTATGATCATGGATTGGTACACAGCGATTCATGAAATATTGTTGTACCAACTCTGGATACTTCTGAACTGCAACATCCATATCTTCAAAGATCACGCCGAGTTTTTCCCAACGCTCTTTCAAGCGATGATATACGGTTGAGGATTCATATTGAGCACCCACCCCAGCTAACATTTTTTTCTCGGCCTCAGGAATGCCTAATCGTTCAAAGGTTTTCTTAATATCTGGAGACACCTCATCCCAGGATTTTGTTGGAGTGGATTCTCCTGGGGCGGCATAGAAAATTATCTCCTCAAAATTTAACTGGGATAGATCTGGCCCCCAATTGGGCAGCGCTTTTTCATTCCAAAGCTTCAAGCCTGCCAATCGTTTTTCTAACATCCAAGCAGGTTCATTTTTAACCGCAGAAATTTTACGTACTAAGGCTTCGGATACACCACGGGTTGCCTCCTTGGTGTAATCCGACTGATTTTTATGATCAAACGTATCACGATTTAAACCGGCAAAAATCGCGTTCGTCGCTTCAATTGTCTTCTGTGGAATTTCAGTCATGATTCACGTTAACGTAACCAATCGTAACCTTTGGCTTCCACCTCTTTGGCAAATTCTTTTCCACCAGATTTAACAATTTTTCCATCAATCAAGACATGCACGTAATCTGGAGTAATGTAATCTAAAATGCGATTGTAGTGAGTGATCAGGAGAATGCCTAAATCTGTCTCTTGCTTTAATTGCTGCACACTTTGGCAAACCACGCGTAGAGCGTCTACATCTAAACCAGAATCTGTTTCATCCAGAATAGCAATATCAGGTTGCAATAGCGCTAACTGGAGCATCTCGGCCTTTTTCTTTTCACCGCCAGAAAACCCAGTATTCAAATAGCGATCCAAAAACGAATCATCTATGCTTAATGCAGTCAATTTCTCTGCCAGCACTTGCTTGAATTTCATAATAGTTAATCGCTGCTGAGTGCGATGATTATAGATACTGCGCAAGAAAGTCAGTAATTTAATACCAGGAATTTCCTTAGGATATTGAAAGGCCAAAAATAAACCGAGTTGCGCACGCTTATCCGGAGTGAGGGCTAAGATATTTTCACCTTTGAAGATCATTTCACCACCGGTCACCACATATTTAGGATGTCCCATAATGACCTGTGATAATGTTGTTTTTCCTGATCCATTCGGACCCATGATGGCATGAATCTCCCCGCGCGGAATATCTAAAGAAATACCTTTCAATATAGGTTTATCACCAACCTCAACTGTGAGATTGCGAATTGATAATGTAATGGGAGAATTTGTATCCATTTTTGTTCGTGTTAGGAGCAGCTAGTCTACTTAAAAAATAGAGTAAAGTCAAGTAGTGAACAGATGGTACAGCATGATTCCCCCAGCCACCGACACATTGAGTGAACGTTTAGTGCCTACCATTGGCAGATGTACAACCAAATCAGCCAAACTCAGAATTTGCTCAGGTACTCCACTCACCTCCGCACCGACGACTAGAGCGACTTTTCCAGAATACTCTACCGTTTGATAGTGTTGGCTTGACGCAGTCTTTTCCAACACGACCAGTTGAAAACCTTCCTGCTGCAACTGTTTCAACGCACCAAGCGTCTCGGCATGATATTCCCAAGGCACCATTAGTTCCGCGCCCAAGGAAACTTTTTTTAGTTTCGGGTTATCAGGTGTCCCCGTAGTGCCCGTGAGGATAATTTTATGTACCCCCACAGCATCGCCTGTACGAAAAAACGAACCAACGTTGTGCAAGGAACGAATATCAGGCAGGACTACGATGATTTCACGTTTAACTGTACTGTCCATAGGAATATTCATAGTCTAATGTCTTTTGACATTAATGCAATGGCTCGCTAGACTGCCGCTGTTATGAAACAAAAAACTATTATCATCCAAGCCGTCATTGCCGCAGCGATCACCGGAGCATTAGTGGTATTGGGTCGGTGGGCCGAGCCACTATTTGATTTGCTAGCCAATAGTCATGAACCAGCCTTGATTAGTACCTTTTTCATGATTGCTGTGTTGTTGATCTTGAGTTTTGCTGTGTTCTATATCTCGGAAGGTATTAAATTACCATCGTTCGTAATTGCGATCTTCATTGGCATGGCAGCTCACCCATTTCTCGAGCCGATTGATCATCATGAAGCTGTCTTAAGTGCGATTGTTGGTTTAGGTGCAACCTTGATTTTATTTGGCGGCGGTTTAGAAACTGCATTTGCAAATTTTAAAAAACTGTTTGTTAAAATTATCCTCCTGAGTTTCATCGGATTAGTCATTACCTCACTACTGTTTAGCCAAACTATTCTTTGGTTGAATTCAGCCTTGGGCTTAAACATCACGATTGCCACAGCAGTATTGTTAGGCGCTGTGTTAGCTTCGACTGATCCTGCTGCGATTATTCCGGTTTTGAAGAAATTGCGTTTCAAGAATGGCTTAGTCAAAGACATGATTATTTCGGAGAGTGCCGTGACGGATGTCAGCGGAACCATGCTGACGGTTATTTTTCTAGCACTCATTACTGGAGGTACAGTGTTATCTTCACTCGGCTTCGCGTACGGCCAGACATTATCGTTGACCAGTTTAATGAACCTGGCTGCCCAATTAGGTTTTGGCATTCTCTTCGGTGCACTCGGTTTTGGTATTTTAGAAGCTCTGCAACGATGGAAGAAACGTCATGAGCGCGAGTATGAAGCTGATTCTGCATTCTTTTTGTTTATTCCCGTCATTATGTTTACCTTTGCCATCGCCTTCGGGGGTAGCGGGTATTTAGCCGCCTTTATTGCGGGTTTATTGTTCAATATTAAGGAACATTTGCATGATACCGAACGATTCTTTAACCAGCTGATTGATGGTTTCTTTAAACCGATCATTTTTATTTTATTGGGTTCATTGGTCGACCCAGCTGCACTTTGGGAATATGCTCTTATTGGTATTACCGCAGCCTTCGTATTCATGTTGGTGATCAGACCGCTAGCCGTATTCACTACGCTCGGAATGTTTATGTGGGTTGGTAAAGAAAAGTTTAGTTTCCGCGAACTATTGTTCATTGCTTGTGTGCGAGAAACCGGTGCCCTACCAGCGGTATTATTAGTAACGATTGTCAGTCTGGGATTGCCCGATATCACTGGTTTAGTACCGATTGGCATGTGGGTAATTTTATTAACACTGATTGTTGAACCGGTGCTCACTCCATGGTTTGCTAAAAAATTGGCAGTGGCAGAAACCATGCAAGATACTGAACCTATTGAATTTGTAATGTCGCCTCTAGTCCTGCTCGTCACTCGCGGTCGAACGTTTGTAGATCGCCTGCCTGAGACAATTCAATGGGCGAAACAACATCAAGTTCCTAATGTCACCGTGCTGCTCTGTTTAGAGGATAAGTACACGCCTACAGCGGAGGCAGAAATTGCCGCTCTAGCCGAGGCTGAATTTGCTAAAGCCGATCCTGCATTAGGTTATCGCTTTATTAGTCGCCGAGGTTTACTGGAAGATAATATTGCTGATTTTGCAAACACTAATCATAACGTCTCAGCGGTGTTTGTTGGGCAAAAGATGTTAGATTATCGTTTAGGCACTATCAAAAAATTGCAGGTCCCGTTCTATTTTCTGGATTAAGTTGCTACCGCAAATAAAAAACAGCTGCCACTTGGCAGCCGTTTTTTAGTTTTCATCTCCTCCGTTAGTTGATGGCGTAAGTAACACTGACTGAAACATTCACTTCTTGGCTGCCGACTTCAATCGTGGCATAATCCGCGGTGATCATGGCATCGCCAGCCAGAGAACGTTCTGCATAGTACGGTTGGGGTGAGACAACTCCACCATCATCTTCTGAGAAGGTTACAATATCACCTAGATGCACGTCCGCAGCCTCAGCTAAACTGACGGCCTTGGCTTGAGCTTTAGTGAAGGCTTCGGCCCGAGCTTCTGTCTTTATCGCTTCTGGATCATCAATGGCAAACGCTGGTGAAGAAATATCATTGGCACCGGCAGTGGTGGCTGCATCTACTACCTGTCCAATACTATCTAGGTTACGGATTTTAACAGTAACGGATTGCGTTAAAGTGTAGCCAAGAATTTCTCCGGATTTATTTTTGGAATAATCGTAACGGGGATTCAGGTTATAGCCAGTGGTTTGAATATCTGCATCGGCAATACCTGCGCTCTTTAGTGTGGTTACAATCTTATTCATTGCTTCTGTGGTCGTCGTTGTGACTGCTGCAACTGTATCACCCTGCTCAACTACAGAGAAACTCATTGTGGCAATATCAGGCACACCGACAGCATCGCCGGTTCCAGTAACGGTAATCGTGGCTGGTTCAGTGGGCTGTGGATTAAATTCTGTGTAGACTTTAGAAACAGACCAAGCCCCTAATAAGATCATGACTATTGCGGCCACGTAGGCCAAGCGAGTAAGGGCTGATGTTAGGCTGGTATTCATAGGGAATACAGTTTATTTTAATAAGCTTGTCATTTTTTTAAGGATACTGTATAGTTCTGCCGTATGTCAAAGCAATGCATCGTCACTAAACGTACTTCGGTTGTTGGCTATAACGTCAGCCACTCAAAACGTCGCACCAAGCGCCGTGTATATGCGAACCTGCAAAAACACCGCCTATTGAACCCGGCTACGGGCAAATATATGGCTGTGACCATCTCTGCCGCTGGGTTACGCACCCTCGCCAAGTGGGATAAAGCTGGCCGCAAATACGATTTACGCCGCATGTTGGCGGAAGCGTAAGCGTTTCCTTCAATACTAAACCGATAGAGACCCTTCATGGGTCTCTATTTTGTTATTGAATATTGAGTAGATCTAAGTTGACGACTACAGCCTCCACGGCACGCTTAGCATATTCAACGGTGCGGCCAGCAAACTGCTCGCGTGTTGCGCCGGGTCCAATGACTCCAAAACTGACTGGCTTATTCGCTTTCAAAGACAATTTCATAATAGCGCGCGTCATGGTATTCACAACCAGTTCATCATGCAAGGTGTCCCCTTTTGCCACGGCACCCAGCACCACTAATCCATCCACATCATGGCGAGCAAAGAGTTGCTTTGCGATAATCGGCATATCCAAACACCCTAAGGTTTTGCTGACGACCACAATCTGCACACTTAACCGCAATGCTTCATCCATGGCTGCCACTTCCATCTCGGCAATGGTCTCAGGATTGATGGTAGTAGTTAGGATCGCTAGACGCTTCATGCGCTATACCATAGTATAGTTAGTATGAAAGGTAAAGAGGGTTTTATTGAATATTACGGTGATCAACTACATCTGTTGGATTTTGAACCTAAGCCGGTTATTTTGCCGCACCCCAAATTATTACCTGCCTTAGTGCAACTGTGGCAAGCGCAGGGCTTAAGCATGCAGCCACTAGATTGGTATCCACAGGCCTGGTTATGGCCAAGTGAGCTGCCCCTGGGTTCTGAACTCCCAGGCTACCTCGAAGGCTTATTTTATGTACTCAATGCATCTTCATTAAAACCGGTGATCGCTCTAAATCCGCAACCCGAGGAAACTATTCTTGATGCTTGCGCAGCACCGGGTGGTAAAACGGTTGCCATTGCGCACTGCCTACACGATACTGGCCGCTTAGATTGTACCGATAGTTCCAGTAATCGCATCCAACGGTTACGCGCGACTGTCCAAGGGTTGGGATATAGCAATGTCACTACCACTGTGCGCAAAGCCGAAACCATCTTCAAAAAATTACCCAATCATTATGATGCCATTTTACTGGATGCCCCGTGCAGCTCGGAAAAACATGTCTGGCATAGCCCGAAATATCTTGAGGAATGGTCGTCATCTCGCATCAAGCGCCTAAAGTATCAGCAGATCGCTCTGTTGAATGGTTTATGGCTAGCACTAAAACCGGGTGGACGAATTGTGTATGTGACTTGTGCTTTAAATACAGAGGAAAATGAAGGAGTAATCCGTGATTTCCAAAAGCGTCACCCTGAAGGAATCATTAGCCAGCAAGAACGTATCACGCCAAATGCTGAGTTATTTGACCCTCTCTTCTATGCACGAATTGAGAAACCTTAGCGAGCGGCGTTGACGGATTATTCATCTTCTAATATAATAGCGTCGGCTTATTTAACGCCTATTTTTTTATGCCCAACATTAGAAACGTCGCCATCATCGCTCACGTTGACCACGGTAAGACCACTTTGGTGGATTCGCTGTTACGTCAATCCAATACTGCTTTGAATAAAGATCAAAGCGGCAAAGAATTAATTATGGATAGTAACGACCTCGAACGAGAGCGTGGGATTACTATTTTTTCTAAGAATGCTTCCGTACAGTGGAACGATACTAAGATCAACATTATTGATACTCCTGGACACGCAGATTTCGGTGGAGAAGTAGAACGCGTGCTCAAAATGGCCGATGGCTGTCTGCTATTAGTAGATGCCAAAGAAGGTCCGATGCCACAAACTCGGTTTGTGTTACGTAAAGCCTTAGAGATGAAATTGAAAGTGATTGTGGTCGTCAATAAAATTGATAAACCAGATGCACGCATTAATGAAGTATTGAACCGTACCTTTGATCTCTTTATCGAATTAGGTGCTGATGACGAAACAGCAGAATTTCCTGTCATTTATGCGGCTGCCAAATTAGGTAAAGCCGGCTTAGAGCCAAAGCTCGATACCATGACTGATATCTCTCCAGTATTCGAAGCGATCATGAAACACATTGCTGAGCCAGTCGTCGATGAAACCAAGCCTCTACAAATGTTAGTGACCACGATTACTGCCGACAACTTCAAAGGTCGTATTGCAACTGGTCGCATCTATAACGGCACGATTAAATCTGGCCAGACGGTTATGCACATCAACCGTGATGGGGTGCAGAAACCAGTCAAGCTCACTGCTGTCATGACCTTCAAAGGGTTGGGTAAAATTGAAACGGATAGTGCCGTGGCTGGTGATATCGTCGCGATTGCTGGTATTCCCGATATGAATATCGGTGAAACAATCGCCGATTTAGAAAACCCCCAGGCTCTACCCGTATTGAGTATTGAAGAACCAACTGTAAAGATGACCTTTAGCGTCAATGATTCTCCATTTACCGGTAAAGAAGGTGAATTTACTACTTCCCGACAAATCCGTGACCGCTTAATGAAAGAATTGGAGACCGATACCGCCTTGCGCGTGGAAGATGGCCCACAGGGAAATTGGATTGTCTCTGGTCGTGGTGAACTGCACTTAGCAATCTTGATTGAGCGCATGCGTCGCGAAGGTTACGAACTCCAAGTATCCCGCCCACAAGTGATCGTCAAAGAGATTGATGGCAAAAAGATGGTACCGTATGATCAAGTATTTATCGAAGTACCTGATGAATATTCTGGCGCCGTTATCCAGAAACTCGGCAGCCGACACGGTGAGATGCAAAACATGACCAGTGATGGTGGTATCACCTTCTTAGAATTCATGATCCCCACCCGTGGTTTATTCGGCTACCGCAATGAGTTCTTAACCGACACACGTGGGTTGGGCATTATTAATACGTTGTTCGCCAAATATCAAGCGGATCCTGGCAACTGGAAAGAACGTGACCAAGGTTCCTTAATTGCCTTCGAGACCGGACAAAGTAATATGTACGGCTTACGTAATGTACAGGATCGTGGCGTGATGTTTATTGGACCCGGCATCGATGTCTATAAAGGCCAAGTTGTTGGACAACATGCTCGCTCCGGAGATTTAGCAGTGAACGTTTGTAAAGCCAAACAACTCTCCAACATGCGTTCTAAGGGTGATGGTTCTGATGAACATTTCAAAACTCCTCGCACCATGGATTTAGATGCCGCTTTGGAATATATCGGCGATGATGAATTGGTCGAAGTTACTCCAAAGAATGTGCGTATTCGTAAAGTAACCTTAGACAAAGCCGCCCAGAAGCGCGCAGCGATGGGACTATAAGTTCAAAGTGATTGTGTGAGAATAATAACCCTGGGTTTAACCCAGGGTTATTTTGTAGCGCGCTCGTTAACTCCCGAAAGTAAAGGCAAAGACCTGGATACCTGGGTCGTTGAAAGTGATGGTCAGGGTATCTTCCGTGACCACATCGTGACTAGCTACGGTATACAGCCGACTGCCATCCAACAGCATCTCTTCACCATTTACACTGATCGTATTACCTGTACTTGCTGGTTCAATCACCAAGAAGACATCAGCGGCTTGATAATGCAAGCGCAACTGTGCACCAGCATTTGCCTCAGCATATTGTGATTGCAAGTCCCATGCCCCATTAAACGCAATCTCATGCAATCTTAATTGCGCTGGAAAGGTGTAATCTCCAATGCCATTTTGCAGAGTCTCTGGGGAAGCGAAGCGTGTAATGCGTCCTAAACCAAGATACGTCTCGGGCGTCGTTGTGAACTGTGGTGTTTCATCGGGCAGATCCAACATCGTTTCAGAAACATCAACGCCTTGCTCCCGCAATAATTGTTGAATGGCCGCTTCTGTTTGATCGTAGTCCCCTTCACCAAAATGCGTACGACGCACTTTACCCGCTGCATCAATCAAATATTCAGCTGGCCAGTAACGATTATTGTAATTTTGCCATGTCGCAAAATCGTTATCTTGAGCAATCGGGTAAGTGAGACCATACTCGTCAATCGCCGCTTGGACATTATTAGTATCTTTTTCAAAGGCAAATTCGGGCGAGTGTACGCCAATCACAACTAGCCCATCATCTGCATATTTTTCATACCAACCTTGAACATGTGGCAAGGTACGAAGACAGTTAATGCAAGTATAAGTCCAGAAATCAATCAATACGACTTTGCCTTTTAAATCATTCAGAGTAAGGGCATTGCTGTTCAACCAATGATTGATCCCGATTAAGTCAGGGGCCGGATAGCCTTTTACATTGAGTACGCTATCCCTGACCATTTCAACAGACGCATTAGTATTACCAGTCACAACATCTAATTGATCTTGGATGGCGGGCGTAGATTCTAGATCTACCACAAAGCGACCAAATCCCGGAAAGGCATCTAATAATTTCGTTTGCAAGACCTTGTCGTAATTCGTCGCTATCAACACTGCGGTAAGAAGCATAATCGCGCCGAACACTTGCTGAATTCGGCCTAAATATTTATTCAAATGACGACTCCGTTTAAATAAGTGATTACCTGCCAAACCAAGCACAAACAGCGGCACTCCCACACCTAAACTGTACATGACAGTCGTAATCACAATCTCCAGGTTCACAGAGCGAGTAGCGGCGACCGTAGCAATGGTGGCTAATATTGGTCCGGCACACGGGGCCCAGACAATTCCCAGTGCTATACCAGTGAAGACCCCAACAGCAAAACCATCGCCTGATTTTGCTTGTAGGCGCTGCCCAATTTTGCCAGAGAGGCGACTCACCCAGCCTTCTAGGTGTTCGTTCAATTTTGGAATCAGTAACGCCAGACCGAGCAAAATAATAATAGCAACTGCCAACCAGCGTAATTGATTAGGGTCAAACGGGATTAGAGTTAATAGGTAGGATAGTGATAACGTGACAACCGCAAAGGTGACTACCAAGCCGACAGTGATGCCCAACGGCTTCCGTTTTCCTCCAGTTGCACTAGCAGACAATACGATCGGAAGTAATGGCCAGATACACGGAGCGGCGATGGTAATTAAGCCAGATACAAAGGCAAAGAGATATAAAGTGATCATGGACAAAGTATACCACATCACGTACACTGCCTTTCATGTTCTGGCTAATTTTGTTGTTCATTTCCCCCTTGCCCGCCGCTGCCCATGTGCAGTGGTTTGTCACTGCACCTGCTGTGGCAATGCCACCATTTCAACCTTGGGAAATTGCAGTTGGAACGTGCGGTGGCTTAGTACTACTCACCACCTTATGGGCGCTCACCCGGTTGGACACCACTCTCTGGAAAACTATTCGGCTAAAACCTTATCTGCAAGAGTGGATTCCGATCATCGCACTCCTCATTGGCTGCATCTCAGCCATTTTTGCCTATCATCGAGAATTAATGTTGGTCTATCTTGGCCTGATCGCCTATGCACTGGCTTGGAAACGCTCGCCGCGTTTAGCCCTAACGCTGCTCGCTGCTGGCACTGGGTTGGCCTTCACCTATGCTGCCTTCGTCGAAAAAATATTACATCCCGAGTATTCCGCCACATTCCTGCAAAACCACCATTGGAATTTCTTAGCAAATTTGGGTTGGACAACATTTAGTGATCGCTGGTTTATCTTGTCTGCTGGTGTTGTGGAAGCTGGTTTGGGTTTGGCCTTGGCGATAGGCTTAGCACCCCGCATCACCATTACACTCCTCACACTTGTCTGTGTAACCACTGCCATTCTTTTGGGGATCACCGAGGTCTATGGGCACATCATTATCGTAATGGCGTTCATGATCTATTTAGTTGGCACACTGCGTACTCCTCCTTGGTCCATCCTAGACCTTCATCGCAAATAAATCCTCATTTTATTTTATCCCCAATATGGCGAAAACTAAAACACCAATCATGAATCGATACTACTACGCAGGAATCGTTTTAGCCTTGGGGTTAATGGGTTGTACAACCACCTCAAATCCTACATCAGTCAGCCCTGAACGCTATCTCAGTTTTTCGATTGTGACACAGGAATTTGGCTACACCCAAGAAGCAATTGATACAATTAATAAGATCATCGACATTCACGAACAATCCAATGTACCCCTAGATGTGATTGTAGACGATGCTAGCATGCAGCTGTATGCTTCTCAGGCCCCTGATGTCATCGAACGCCTTAAAACTTCTCCAGTGGTGGCCGTGAGCTACCATACCCGCCCACCAACTCCGTACTACCAAAAGTTTGATTTTGCAGGTCTAAAGGACTTGTCGGGAGATGAACTCCACGACCGCATACTTCAGTATGAAGAGCACGGCACGGATCTTGTGACCGGTACACCCGCTAATCGTGCTGGTGGGTATCAATTTGTCAAAGATCAAATTGGCTACGCACCAATTATGGTAGGCATGATCACAGAGCCAGAATTTGCGCCCACGTTGCTCGATATCTATTCTGAAAAAGGCGCTCAATTCGTAATTGAACATCGCACGAAGCCAATAGAACCTAATGAGTACCGTGATGAATTAATGATCCGACCAGAAACGATCCCATTAATTTACACAGAACATTTGGAAGACACTCCGGAACAATTGATTGCTGATCAATTTGCATCTGCCCCCGCGGTTGACGGACCTATCTTCATGAGTGTCAAAACCCACGATAATGATTTTTTTGCCACCGAATCGGCTTGGCTCAGCGTCTACCTTAATCAAGTTGGGCGCGGCACTCCTGAACCACCGTTCAATCTTTCCATTCAAGATGATTACGCTGATTTACTGTCGATTGACGAACAAACTAAGCGCTGGGATCACTATACCGCCGCCGTGCAATATGCCTCAGAGCACACAGATGAGTTCACACTTATTAATGCCAAGCAACTGGCTACTGTGGTTGCCAATACTGATCAAACAGTAGAATCGACTGACATTGAGGTAGCAAACACCAATGATGCATCATCAAAAAATCCTATTTACCTGACCATCGTAAGTCATAACGAAGAGCCCGCAAGTGGTCGTTACCCAGATTTCCTTGCGAATGAAACAGTGTTTTGGGAACACCGCGCGGCCATCTTAAAATTTGCTGAGGCTGTAACTGCGGCTGGTGCAAAATATGATTGGCAATCGGATTGGAATTTTCTAAAAGCTGTAGCCAAGTATGATCATGGTACCACTGATACAGCTGGAAAAAATATCGTTCAATATTTATCAGAAGATCTTGGTGTTGAAGTTGATCCCCATGCCCATGAATCCACTTATAACTATGCTGATGTGGCATACCTGATCCAACAACTCGGCGTTGAGCCAAGTCACGTGGTCGGAGGTTTTCTTGTGTCCCCAATCGCTGACTCAAAAGTAGAATATTTCTGGAATCCACTCACGAGTACAGTGGATTCAAATTATACTTGGCAGGCAGAACTACTGTGGGGTGGTGGCAGTCCGAATCATGTATCGGATTACGCTATCGCTGGGATGTGGCGGCCTAGTAGTGCAGAAGAGTATCTCACGCATCGCCCAGATGCTCCATTACCAAATATCGGGACTTACACTAGCAGTTGGGATGGTGTCGATGACCTACTTACCAAACAAGCTTCTGGTGAGCTTCCATCGAATTTGATGTATACAGTTAGTATCATGGTTAATCAAGATGCCATGACTGATCCAACCACTATCGATGAGACAGTGACTGCCATTCATCAGTATGATGATGCTATAGCCAGCGGAGAGGTACAATGGATTAATCTAGCTGATGCATTGACCATCTGGCAGGATCAATATGATAGCGTTCCTAACATTTATCAAGACAGCAGTATCAATAAACCCACCAATCAAAAAGGTCAGGATGTTCAAGCAGTTCGCACGGATACAAAACGTGGCATGGGTTGTGGTGATGGAATCTGCACACCATTTGAAGCTAAATCACAAGCCTGTGCGATTGATTGCAATTAATTAAGTACATGGATGTTATGGAAAAAGATCTAACCTTCAGATCACCACTCAGCTATGAAGAGTGCTGCAACCGTCTACAAACTTTGCCAGATTGGGAGTGGGTACGTGGTGATAGCGATATCCTAGGCAGCCATATTCGTGGCCATCACGGTAATGATGACTCAGTAGAATTATATTATCTCGAACAATTTTATTTAGAGTTATTCAGTCCCACCCTTGAAGGCTTGCAACTACTACAAACCAATATTTTGGCACTATTAGAAGCTCAGGATTAACGTGAACGAACTGAGCCGGCGATGATGTGAATCATGCCGGCTCGTTCCCCCGCGCTCAGGCGGTGATGACTTCGATGTGGAGCCGTCCTTCCTTCCAGATGACGCAGATGTTCTGGCCCACGTAGGGTACCAGCAACTCGTGCTTCGTGAGGACGAAGAAGGTGATGAGCCCCTGCCGGATCTGTTCGCCCGGGTGAGAGGTTGACCCACACTCGTTGACGTGGTCCACGCGGCCACGCACCACGAGCAGTTCCACGCTCTCGGGCAAACTCTCAAACAGCCCTGCCGACAACGGAACGCGCCCCGAATTCACCAGAGTGCGCAGAAACACGCACTTGCCCGGATTCTCGACGATCCACTCCACCAAACTCTTCATGAACACCTCTTGAGCGTGCACAGGTTAGCGAAGATGATCTGTTTTGGCAAGCGATACCATAGGATGCAGTTCAGATATTGCAAATACTCTTCAAAACAGTTATAGTATTGCAGCCCTAGGGGTATAGCTCAGTTGGTAGAGCGGCGGTCTCCAAAACCGCGCGTCGCGGGT
>CAYLOJ010000012.1:0-40229 GCA_964385285.1 uncultured Gammaproteobacteria bacterium | reverse complement strand
CACTTCTTATACTTCTTGCCACTACCGCATGGGCAAAGATCATTACGACCAACTTTGGGTTGATTGGTATCAGACGCCACAACGCTAGGTTGAACTTGTAGTGCTCCTTGACCGGTTAAACGCATCTTGGTACCCGTACCCGTCGGTGTAGTGCCAGCCGTTTTATCTGACATGGTTTTAGCAGCGCCTTGCAACTGTTGGCGTTGTAATTGTTGTGGCTCTGGAGCCATCTTTTTGACATCCGCCATTTTGTAGATACTGTAGACTACCTGCTTTTGAATGTTCGACATTAATTCTGTAAACATGCCATACGCCTCATTCTTGTACTCCACTAACGGATCTTTCTGGCCGTAGCCACGCAAACTAATTCCATCACGTAAGTAAGCCATCTGATCGAGGTGTTCAATCCAAAGCGTATCAAGCGCACGCAGATAAAAGCCTTTTTCAATTTGATACACTAATTCAACATCAGCAACGGATTCTACCATTTCAGCATACCGTACGCGCGCTAACTTGGTGAGATATTCGATAATGTGATCACGTGCCTGCGCATCATGTAATTTATCACCTTTCCCCTCTTGGCGCAGTTCTTCCAGAGCTTTGCGTTGTTCTTTAGCCACCGGGAAAATGGAATGGACCGTTTCATAAATTTCCTGAATATCCCACTGCTTATCGTTCTCCATATTGGTATGGAACGAAACAACGTATTCGATCTCATTATCGATTAACTCCATGATCAGTTTACTGACCTCTTCCGGTTTGGCTTCCAATACCTCATTACGTTTCCGGTACATGACCTCACGATGCCGATTCATTACATCATCATACTTCACCAAATGTTCACGAATATCAAAGTTATGGCCTTCAACTTTTTTCTGTGCAGTCTCGATTGAACGCGAGACAATCCGCGTTTCAATTGGCTGATCTTCTGGCCACTTCAGGCCATTCATTAACGCCTTAATACGATCCGTGGCAAAAATGCGCATTAGATCATCTTCCATCGAGACAAAGAATTGGGTCATCCCAGGATCACCTTGCCGACCAGACCGACCACGCAATTGATTATCAATACGACGCGCTTCATGACGTTCGGTGCCAATCACCACTAGTCCACCCACCGCTCGGACCGCTTCAGCTTCCACCGGATCTGGTGGATTACCAGCTAGGATAATATCCACACCACGGCCAGCCATGTTCGTAGCTAATGTCACCGCGCCTTTCTTACCAGCTTGTGCGATAATTTCTGCCTCACGTTCATGCTGTTTCGCATTTAATACTTGATGCGGAATACCAGCTTCAAACAATAGTTTGGATAAATACTCATTTTTTTCGATAGAGATCGTACCAACTAACACTGGATTACCAGCTTCGTGATATTGACGTACCCGTTCCACTACTGCTTTATATTTTCCACGTTCATTTCGGAAAATCGCATCAGGAAGATCCTTACGCACTATCGTTTTATGGGTAGGAATAACGACCACATCTAATTTATAGATCTTATAGAACTCTTCCTTTTCGGTGTCAGCCGTACCGGTCATTCCCCCTAATTTGCTGTAGAGGCGGAACAAATTTTGAAATGTAATCGTGGCCAAGGTACGGGATTCGCGACGAATCTCAATACGTTCTTTCGCTTCAATGGCTTGATGCAACCCTTCACTATAACGACGGCCCGGCATCATACGGCCAGTGAATTCATCTACAATCACCACTTCCCCATCTTTTACAACATAATCACGATCGATCTTAAACAACGCGAACGCTTTTAATGCCTGTTCAATATGATGCACGGTTGTGACCCCGCCACTTTCATAAATGTTGGCCACCCCTAACCAATCTTCCAACTTCGCAATACCCGCTGCGGTTAATGTGGCTACCCGCATCTTCTCATCTACGTTATAGTCATCGTTTTCTACTAGACGTTCTACTAATTGTGCAAAGCGATAATATTGATCTGTAGCAGCTTCTGCTTCACCAGAAATGATTAATGGCGTGCGAGCTTCATCGATTAAAATACTATCGACCTCATCCACAATGGCATAATGCAATCCCCGTTGCACTTTACGCGCCAAGCTTGTCACCATGTTGTCACGTAGATAATCAAAACCAAATTCATTATTGGTACCATACAAGATATCTGTTTGATAGGCTTCACGTCGTGACACTGGGCGCAGATTATCCATATCTACTTTGAACGATGCTTTGGTATCTTCCTTACCATCGGTAATCGCTGCAGCTTCAGCTTCTAATTTAGCTTTATGACTAGGATCATAGACATAGGAAGTCAACTGATTCTGAATACAACCCACCGATAATCCTAACCATTGATATAAGCGACCCATCCAATCCGCATCACGACGTGCCAAGTAATCATTTACCGTCACTACGTGCACACCTTTACCCGTTAAGGCATTCAGGTAGACAGCCGTAGTGGCCGTGAGGGTTTTACCTTCACCGGTTTTCATCTCTGCAATCATGCCGCGATGTAACACTACTCCACCGATCAGCTGAACATCATAATGACGCTGACCAAGTACACGCTTGGCAGCTTCACGCACTACGGCAAAGGCATCTGGTAGAATCTGATCCAGACTTTCACCATTGGCTAAGCGTTCTTTTAATTTCGGTGTCTGTGCCTGCAGTTCATCGTCAGACATTGCCTGGTAAGTTGTTTCCAGCGCATTGATTGTGTTGACGATCGGTTGAATACCTTTAACTACCTTCTTACTTTCATCACCAAACCACTTATCTAAAAAATTCATAGTTACATTCAGGAGTAAAACTAAACAGCTGACTTGTGGTCGCGCATTGAAGCATTGGCTTTACGATGCTTGGTTTCTAATTTTGCTTTGAGATCACGTAATTGTCGTAACATTTCATCTTTAATGATGTCGATGGCTGCATACATATCGGCTGCCACCTCTTCTGTAAACAACACTTCGTGACCAGCCTGAATTTGTACAGTGGCTTTAAATTGCTTCGTGTGTTCCTCACGTACGTCTTCTAACGTGACGCGCATCTGAGTGATCTGTTCGTTGTACTTTTCTAGTCCACCGATCTTGTCATCGACATAGGCTTTCAAGGCTGGAGTCAGTTCAATGTTTTTGCCAGTTAGTTGCAATTGCATAAGTATTGTTATTACTAATGTTCAGATCTATTGATCGTGGTCAGTATACCACCGTTGGTAGTAGATCTCAATAGTAAAGATCCATGTATAAAGTAGGATAAGATGTGATCTTTCAACGGCTATCAACGCTGTTGAGCAACACTAGCCAATCGCTGCATGAGCGCTCGTGCAATTTTACCGGTACGCTTATGCTCATCTGGGACCAAATATTCGACAACATCTCCCACTAGTCGACGTGATCCATTGGGATGCGTAATCCCGATCTGCATGCCATGTTGCTTAGCAATATCTAATGCTCTACCTATCCAACTGGCAGGAATACCGGATAGCTCTCGTGTATCAAGTTGAAATTTTATTTTGCGGACCAGCTCACTCACATCCCCGCCTTGATATTCCGTAATCATTTTTTCTAGCTCCCCTGTTTTCAATAACTGAACAATGTCTCTTGTGGGATTATAGTCCATACCTGTATAGCCTTGTTCATACAAACGCAAGCTATCCAGATCTACAGTTGGATAGATTGAATGCACACCCTGCTCTCTCCACTGCATCACCTGTTCGGCAATCCATTGCTCAAAGGCCGCGTGGTCCGGTCCGCCTTTTGTGATGACATCAGAGCCGCTGAGGAAATCAATGGTTTTTTGATCTGTGCGGCTCTCCAAGCCCCTGCGTTGATAATACGTTCCGACAACAGCGACGGCTGGTATGTGCGTGCGCTTTAATAAATCGGACATGACCGTAGCTTTCACTCCGGAATACTCTTCCTCAGGCATATAATCAGAGTGTCGATCAAAACTCAATACAGCGGTATGACTGAGATCCCAACTATTGCGTTCAGCTGCCATCAACGTGTAGCTAGTAGCCGTGTGGCTATCGGATAATGTTATGACATCATGCGTTGGCACACGTTCAAGATATTGGGCAGTAATATTAATATTTTGCTCATCGACGGCTTTGCTGCCGTTAGGAGCCTGCCGATAATTCAGCTCCCCAATATGTACCCGCGGAGACAACTCCCCTGCGAGATCTGCCAATGCATCCCACTGCATTGTTCGCTGAGATTGTCTTCGGGTTGCTTCAATCCAATACAATAGTGCTTTTGGCACTGCATCAGCAGAACGCAAAATTTCACTGAGCCGTCTCAAATTTTGTAACTGCTGTTCCGTTAATGGTTCTCGACGCTGTGTATTTAATTGCTCATTTGTTTTGGCCGCCAAAATGGTCACCTCTGACCACCTAACTGGGCGTTCGACTTTGCGCTCTACTCTTGGTTCACCAGCCACAGGATTTCGGATTAAAAACCAATGTATTCAATCTCCTCCATCAACTGTACGCCCATTTTATCGCGCACCTGCTGTTTGAGATATGAAACTAACTGCACAACTTGATCCGCGGTCGCTTGACCAACATTCAAAATAAAATTGGCGTGTGTGTTTGAAACCATGGCATCACCAATGCGGTATCCCTTTAAGCCAAGTGTGTCAATGTAATAGGCGGCAGAATAATCACCCGGTGGATTGCGGAATGTGCAACCAGCAGTATCTTCGCCAACATTTTGTTCCTTCTTTTTCAAAGTCGATAGCTCCACCATCAACCGGCGCAGCATTGCAGCATTACCATCTAACAATTCAAATGTGGCATCCAAAATCACATGGCGTTCGTGTTTAAATACACTTTCACGATAACCAAATTGACAGTCCGCTTTGCTGAAGGTTTTGATTTCACCATGAGAAGTAAGGACGGTGCATTGTTTCAGCAGGTGAGCAATTTCAGATCCGCGGCAACCCAAATTCGCCCAGACGGCTCCCCCAACACTAGCTGGCACACCGGTAGCAAATTCTAAACCTGCCAACCCTTTCCCAACCGCCGCACGTATAACTGCGCTCAACGGCATACCTGCACTCGCCTTGACCACATTACCACTCACTTCGACTCCACTGAGTTCTATCTTGATCACTAAGCCATCAAAACCCTTGTCATTCACTAACACGTTACTACCACCTCCAAGAATGAATACCGGAATATCGTGCTGTTTAGCTTCTGCCAACGCCTGTTCAATTTCCTGAATACTTTTGGCCCGCAGCAAATACTTTGCCGGCCCACCAATTTTAAAGGTGGTGAATGGCGCTAATGGGATATTTTCTTGGATAGCTAAGCCTGCGAACATAATTGTTCTGCTACTTGATACACATCCCCTGCTCCTACGATTAGTACAACATCGTTGGTCTCGACATGTTCCGCTAATAGCTTCAACGTATGCTTATTATCTTCCGAGTAGATAACCATTTTTCCACGCTGCTCAATAGCGGTTACTAGATCGTGTGATGTTACCGTTTGATCGGCCGCCTCTTCACGACCCGCTACATCGTAGATTTCTTGCACGATCGTTAAATCTGCATGATCAAAGGCTTTAGTGAAACCGTCAAATAAGCGCTTGGTGCGATTATGTTGGTGGGGTTGAAAGACCATCACAATGCGTTTACCTGGATACCACTCCCGAGCGGCCTTGATCGTACTCGTTAACGCTGTAGGATGATGCGCATAATCTGAGATCACGGCTGCACCTCGGAACTGCCCAACGTATTCAAAGCGGCGCCAAGTACCGGTGAACTGATCTAAGCCTTTCTGAATAGCCGTGGGATCAATTGCTAAATAGCGTGCATAGGCAATCACGGCTAAGGCGTTATAGATATTGAAATCCCCAGGGATGTGAATGGTGTAGTGCTGTCCATCAACCAAGAATGTCTGCTGATGACCATTTTTTACAATCTCTGTAGCCATGTAATCCGCCGAATTCTCCAGTCCATAGGTTACCACAGTGCCTTCAAAATCTAACGCCTGACTTTCGGAATCATCAGCGTTGCGAATAAATACACCGTCGTCTGGTAAGAGATCAAGATAACGCTGAAAGGTCATCTGAATATGTTCAAGATCGCGGTAATAATCCAGATGGTCTTCTTCAATATTGGTAATCATCACTACATTTGGATGCAGCTCTAACATATGTGCGCGATACTCACAGGCTTCAACCACAAAATTCTGTTTATCCTTGCCCACGCGCACATTACTCCCCAATGCTTTGATCGTACTACCCACGATAGCCGTAGGATCGTATCCCGCTGCCGCCAAGACCAATGTCAGCATTGCGGTCGTGGTGGTTTTGCCATGTGTACCGGAAACAGCCACGCGATTCTTGTACACCTTCATCAATTCGCCCACGGCTCGGAAATAGCTCATGGTTTTACTTTCGAGCTTATGATCAATCAATACTTTCCGCTCTGGATTAGTGGGTGGCACAGCATCAGAATAAACGTACAGATCGTAATCCAACGGTAAATGTTTCGCGTCTTGCGGCACAAACACCTCAATTCCCTCTTTACGTAATGCAGTCGTGACAGCACTCTCTGCCCCATCGGAACCAGCCACAATTTTACCGTGTTGTTTGGCAGTGCGCGCTAAACCTGAAACACCAGCTCCGCCGATACCAATAAAATAAATAGATCTGATCCGTTGAAAGTCCATAGCTGCCCCCATAGTATCGCAGTTTTAGAGCAGTGGCAACAATTGACCGACTAAATACAGTGAGCCGGTCACCAGACCAACCTCTTCCTTGTTTAAACACTTTAATAGCTCACGATAAGCAACCGGTGCCTGAGCAATTTTTTTGATGCGGAGAGCGGGTTTTAATCTCCTGGCAGAACGCTCTATTGACGCCAGCGTATGACTACCCGGAAAAGTTGTAATGATTAATTCATCGACTAACGGCAATAGCGGTTTCAGAGTGTTAACGATATCTTTAGTCTGTTTTAAAGCGCACACCGCCACTACTCGTTTACCCCGCAAAGCCACAACGGTTTTCAGAGCACTTACGAAGGCGGACATTTTTTGTGGATTATGAGCGCCATCGACAATTACTAACGGTTTTTTACTCACGACTTGAAAACGTCCCCGTGGATTCACACGCCGTAACCCATATTGAATAGCGGCACTGCCGATCCCTAAACGGCTAGTGGCTTCAATGGCTAAAATGGCATTGCGCACTTGGTAAGTAGCCACGGCATTGAGTTGCAAATGTTTCCACCGTTTATATGTGAATTCTATCCCTTGTAATGAGACGGTGTGTATCTTTGCCTGATCTAAATTAATATAGGTCCCTCGTTTTATATATGTGGAACCGGTTAAGCCAATACAACCGGGTTTAATAATTTCCTGTTTATCTTTGGCAATCGCCTGTTTAGTTTTGCCCAGCAGCTCCATGTGATCTAATCCCACTTCGGTCACGATGGCAACGGTCGGTTGAACAACATTCGTTGCATCCAACTTTCCTCCTACCCCTACTTCGATGACGGCGTAATCGACATGTCGCTCCGCAAAATATTGAAAAGCGATTAAGGTGAGCAGTTCAAAATCGGATAAGGTGAGATCAGCTAACTGTTCGAGTAATTTGGTTTTGATGCGATCATGCACTTTGGCGCTGATCATTTTGTCGTCGACCGTAATCCGTTCGTAGGGTGACATTAAAGCCGGTGAGGCATATAGGCCAACCGTATAACCTGCTGCATGGAGAATACTAGCGATCATGGCGCAGGTAGAACCTTTACCAGAAGTGCCACCGACATGCACCACTTTATACTGACGCTCTGGATGACCCAGCCGTTTCACCGCCGCTTGCATGCGTTCTAAATTGTAGCCTGTCCCGGCTTTAGGTTCTCTCTCCACCTGCATAAGGCAGTTATAATATAGCAACTAGGCCAAGATGTCACACTTTGACCCTTAAGGGTGTAGTATGGTAATAGAAGCATGCTTATGACTGAACCCATGATGGAACCACGTGATCAATTCTTGCAAGAATACCCTACCCTATTCGATTTTGTGTATCGCTATGTGCGGGCCCGCATAGACGATCCAGAGATCTGCAAAGATTTAGTTTCGGAAATCTTTGTGAAAGCTTTAGAGAACCTGCCGAAGCATGATGCTAGCCGTGGCTCATTGCAACAATGGATCACTGGCATCACCAAGCATCATCTGTTCAACCACTGGAAACGCTATCGCCAAACTGTACCACTGGATGATTTCGACTTTGGAGCGATTCCAGAATTTCAGCAACTGGCTTTTGATCAACTGATCGATCACCTACCAACCCACATCCGGCAACTGTTGATCTGGCGCTATGTGGATGATCTCACCTATGAACAGATGGCGCACCTGACGCATAAATCACCGCCAGCCTTGAGACAATACTTCTCCCGGCTGCACAAGCAATTAAAAACCCAATTGGGAAACATGTATGCCGAACTTTAAAGATCAACTCAATCACTATATGCAGCAGAAAGAATCTCAAGTCGAGCTTGATGCGGTTTTGAAACAGACGCTTCATGCTCAGCTTACCAATCAACCAGCTAAACGTCGGACTTGGTGGAAACTCAGCTTGCCCATCCTAGCTATCGGAGTGCTGGGCGGAATTATCTTTACACTCAAACAAACCGGATCAAACCATGATTCTGTCACTACCATTATTGCTAATAGTTTACGACCGCAGGAAGCATTAGCCGCTGCGTTGGAAAACAGCATCAATCCAGAAATCTTTGATCGAACGTTAGGATTACCAGATGACGGCCAATTTCATCATCGTCTAGTTAGTTTTGCATACAACTATCCCACTCCAAATGAAGCTGATTTAGGAGCAGGCCGTAGTAACTTCGAAATTTGGTCTGATGGCATGAATGTACGTGCTGATGAGATTAGAAACACTGAAACACCAGAGCGGACTACCTATACTGATTCTACCCTCATGAATAGTGCGGTCGATCAATTCTGTCTGGCTAGCACAGGCAATGAGGCCTACTGTGTCAGTATTGATGCACAACAGCACAGCTTCGACTCCATCCTAGATGAAGCGCATGGTTGGTTAAAATCCGTAGATCATGAAACTTATGTCACTAATTTCACAGCCAAGCGATTCTCTGATGATGGCTATCCAGGAATAACCTTTAGCTGGTCTACGGCCTCCCCGATGACCGTTGGTATTTTCAATTCGATGAATTTAGTTAGTGGCAGTGGTCAGGGTGGCACAGTAACATCAACTGGTGAACATGAGGGTTTATATGACTATGAATTCAAACTGTATAATCGAGACCTTTCTGGCAGCAGTGATCTCTATGTTCAGATTTCCAATGAGGCGCCAACATTACCAAATGGCCAACCCGGAGCTGTTCTGTCTGCCTCAATGATTTACAAAATCCAACCTCATGCAGAGACACTACAACCTGTGAATACTGAAACATTCTTACAAACAGGCAGGGAGCGCAACATTGGTGATGGCATCTTAGTAGGTGGCTACACGACAGCTACTGAACCACTCCGCTATGCACTACAAAACCTGGAAGCATTCTCTGAACCAATGGTTGAGGACAACCTGGCATTCCATGAACAAACAGCTGACCGCATTAGTTTTATTCTGCCACTGGATTATCTTTATCAGACCTCTCTAATGCTAGGCGGAGCCGCAGACCATGAAGGGTTATACACTATTCACTTCTATCTAGATCAAACGGATAACACTAAATTATTAGGTTATACCATCACAAATGGTACTACTACAGTAGTGGAAATGTCTTTCACGGATGAAGTGCTATCAGTAGATGAAGCCGCAAACATCTTTGATATCAGCAGTTGGAAAACTACTTTTGACCAATAGTGAGAATCGTATGGGCCAGTTGTTGCGCCGCATCTTTGGGAAGCAATTTCCCGATGTTGGCACGCAGCTGGTCCAATTTGGTTTTATTCTGTAAGAGGGTTTGGATTTCTTGAGCGAACGTTTCAGGAGTAAGAATATCTTGCAGTAACATCTCGGCCGCATGTTGCTCTTCCAACCATTGAGCATTATCCTCTTGATGGGAACGCGGCAATGGAATGACGATCGCGGCTTTGCCTAACGCAGCTAACTCCGTAATCGTACCAAAGCCAGCGCGCGACACAACAAGATCGGCTTTTACTAGTGCCTCTGGAAATGCATCGGTTAGCAGTTCAAAGCAATGATAACGCTGAGTGGTGGAAGCCAACGCCGAGACTTTACCTTTACCCGTAACATGAATCACGTTAGCAAATTGAGTGAGTTGAGCACTGACTAAATTATTCATGCCTTGGGCACCTGTCCCCCCACCGGTAATGAGAACTGTGGGAACAGTTGGATCCAGTTTAAATTCATCTGTCGTAACCGTAAGATCACGGACTGGATTACCGATCTTTCGGGCGTCCGTCATTACGCTCGCAAACGGTTTCATCAACCGAGTCGCCAAGCTCATCCGAATATCTTGGTGATGTACGACCACTGGGATATTGCACCACCAGGCTGCCCACACTAACGGCACAGAGACAAATCCACCGGCTGACACTACTACGGTTGGCATTACCTTCAACAATAGATACCAAGCTTTGAAAAATGCATAGCCAATTACTAAAAGATCCAGCAAGTTGCGTAGCGAAAAATATCGACGCCATTTGCCAGCGGGCAAACTCAAATAGGTCATCTCTTTGACTAACGCGCGCTCTACCCCGGCTTTGGTGCCAACAAAATACAGCTCGTGCGCTGAAAGATGTTCTGCAATGGCTAGTAACGGAGTAACTGATCCAGCGGTACCGCCGCCGCTAAACAGAATGCGCATAGATTAGTCGTTATGTTTAGCTACGGTTGTCTGGCGTGAGATATTAATCAAGATACCGACAGCAGCTAACAAGGTAGCCATGGATGTACTACCGTAACTGACGAACGGTAACGGAATGCCGGTTAATGGCAACAACGACAACATCGCCATAATATTCACTACTGCTTGAAAGGTAATCCACGTCACAATGCCAGTTGCTACAATTTTTCCAAAATAATCTGGAGCATGTTTGGCCACCTGTACACCTTGCCACATAATGCCGATATAGAGTGCTACCAAACTGAGTGCGATAATAAAACCCATCTCTTCTGCCACGACGGCAAAAATGGAATCAGTGGACACTTCTGGTAGATAATTAAATTTCTGGCGTGAATGGCCAAGCCCAACTCCAAATAGTCCGCCTGAACCAATTGCCAATAGCGCCTGATTAATATGAAAACCAACGCCTAACGGATCAAGATCCGGATTTAAAAACACTGTTAAGCGCTGTGCCCGATAACTAAATGAAGTAATAAAAATTGGCAAAATCTTAATCAAAAAAAGTAGCACGCCAACACCAGAGGCAAAAATCACTCCTAAATGTTTCCATGGCGCTCCAGCTACGTAGTACGCTACAATCGCGATCACGGCAATAATAATCATAGTGCCAAGATCCTTTTGCACACCGGCAATCATCAATACCAAAAAACCGATCATTGTCATAAATGGTGCAAACCCCGTACTCACATCATGAATGGCTTTATTTTTCTGCCGTGCTTCTAACCAAACTCCTAAATAAAGTAAGAACGTGAGCTTAACTAGTTCTGAGGGCTGAAATAAGATACCACCCAGATTAATCCAACGACGTGCACCTAATAATTCAACACCGACGCCCGGTACGACCACTAAGAGCAACATGATGACATTAATCACAATGAGCGGAAAGGCTAACTTTTTCCAGATATGATAATCGATGCGTGATAATGCCCATAAGGCCGGCAATCCTAAGAGCACTCCATAGAGCAGTTGGCGCTTAACGAAGTAATACGAATCATCAAATTTTTCAAACCCCGCCACGGAACTGGCTGAGGACAGCATAATTAAACCAAAGACAACTGTAATCAGGAGTAAGCCAACCAAAGTATAGTTGGGGTGATGCCAATGCGCGGATACAGTTTGACTAATGCGCCTACGCATTGACTATAGTTCTGTTAATGTTAAATCTGAGTTGACCTGATACTTGAGACGATGTTTCTTTTCCATCCCTCGTTGTAGCACTACTTTATTCTTATGATTGACTTTGATACGAAAACCGCGTGGCCGCCATTTTCGCCGGAAATAATCAGTCTCGACCAATTCCGTAGCAGTCTGCTCATACAAAAATACTTTGATGCGGCGCTTACTTGGTGTACGTGTCACAGCAACAAAGAGATCTGCATTACGTGCATCAAACACACGCGCCAGGATTTTTCGTTGTACCCGCTCGTTAAACGTTAGCGTCTGCACGATCTCATTGGTAATACAATTCAATACATATGCGTGACGACCATGGCGTTCGACGGCAATTTTAAAATGACTATTGGCTGCATAATTACGCAATTTGTAATCGGCCGTCGGATAATCGGCTAAAATACCGCCTAATGAGACCGAATTACTGCAGGTATAAATTGGCCAGTACCCAATATAAACTTTACCGGCATTGCTGTTATAGCTAGGGGCACCCACTACAATTTCATCAACCCCATCTCCATTGATATCAGCGCCAGCTACAGTGGAGCCAGCTACGTTATGAATCGCCTCCCCTAAAAAGGGATAATCGTCATTGACATCGTGATCTGTTAACCCGGTACTGCCAAGCGTGACGAACGCTCGACCCGCTTCCGGATCTAACTGCGAAGGTGCTCCAGTCAATAAATCATCGATACCATCTGCATTCAGATCTTGTAGAATGGCAACTCCAGAACCGAATAAGTCATCTGCTTGATCAGTCGATAATTGAATAGCACTGGAAATCAATTGATCGCTCGGTAATGTGGCTGCCCCAGGCATGATATACACCATACCTGCATCCGTACCCGCTTCATCACTAGACGCTGCTCCAATGACCAGATCATTGTAACTGTCACCATTGAGATCGCCGATGGCCAGACTGTTACCAATACGTTCATCTTCAGTTGTTCCTAAAATAATGGAAAAATTATCCAACGGCTGATCGGCATAGTGTGTCACTCGACCAGGAATAATATAGACAGCACCCACATCATAATCATTGCCGTCATCATGGCGACGTGATGACACTACCAAATCGCTGACACCATCTTGGTTCAGATCTCCGGCGGCTAGCTCGGATCCTGCATAGTCATATTCATCCCCTGTAAAGAGTGCATAATCACCAAGGTCCTCTTCATCCGCAAAATCATCGGCCTGGCCATAAATAAGATAGACACCGCCGGCTCGTCCATCTCGCCACACTGCCCCAATTGCAAAATCATCATAACCATCCGAATTGAGATCCCCTGCGCTCTCAACGGCTGCTCCGGCACCATCACTGCGTTCTTCACCATAGAAACGTGGACGATTCCTAACTGTTTGATCGCTTAATTTAGTAGCTTGTCCGTAAATGATATAAATCGTACCAGGATTGGAGACATTACTGTCATGATAGTTGGAGACTACTGCAAAATCATCATAGCCATCCGCATTGATATCGCCCAGAGCACCAATCTGTTGACCCAACTGATCACCACTAGATTCTCCAGACAGGGTTGGTAGATCGTGGAAATTTAATGTATCGATCCGTGCCTCACGCCCATATAAGAGATACACAGCTCCTTCATTATTTTCACCGGCATAGGGTGCAGTCATCGCCACATCTTCATAGCCATCGCCATTGATGTCTCCTAGTCCGACTAAGGCAGTGCCAGCATATTCCTGTTCAGTAGCATTAATAATGGCCGACAGATCAGCCAAACTCACACTACTAGCAGCCAGACTGACTGCTGGCATGGTGAGCAGTGCTAACGCCAAAGTTGTTCGCCAAAGAATAGATTGCATAATAGCTTTACTAACGTTTCAATACTGCTAAGAAGGCCTCTTTTGGAATATCTACCTTGCCAATAGTTTTCATCTTGGCTTTGCCTTTCTTCTGTTTCTCTAATAGCTTCCGTTTACGACTGAGGTCACCACCATATAATCCGGCAGTGACATCTTTACGCATGGCAGGAATCTTTTCCGATGCGATAATTTTACCACCAATAGTGGCTTGTAGTCGAACTTCAAACATTTGCCGAGGTAAGACCGCTTTTAAAGCGCTAACAATCTTGCGGCCGGCCGATTGCGCCTCATCTTCATACACAATCGATGATAGTGCTTCCAGCGGCTCACCAGACACCATAATATCCAAGCGACGAACCTTACAAGGAATAAACCCTTTAAATTCGTAGTTTAACGAGGCATAACCGGATGAAACATTCTTGAGGCGATCATAAAAATCCACAATAATGCCCGATAACGGTACTTTGTAATGAATTACTACCCGATGTGGATCTAAATATTCCAAATCGGTGCCTGTCGGTTGACCACGCCGATCCTGCAATAACTTCATAATCCCCCCAATATATTCAGTCGGTGTCACTACATCCACTTGCATCACTGGTTCTTCGGATAATTTGATACTACTCGGTTCAGGAAAATCTAATGGTGATGAGATCGTGGTCACTCGATCATCGGTAGTGGTAACACGATAGGCTACCGCTGGTACGGTGACAATTAGATCCAGATCATGTTCACGATGTAAGCGCTCCTGCACAACATCCAGATGCAACAAGCCTAAAAATCCGCAACGGAAACCAAACCCTAGGGCCTTGGAACTTTCTGTTTCGTAAGTTAAAGATGCATCACTTAGTTTCAGTTTACCTAGCGCTTCCCGTAGTTTTGGATAATCATCCCCTTCTTTGCAAAAGATACTAGCAAATACCATTGGTTTAACTTGTGAGTAGCCAGGCAATGCTTCCTTAGCTGGTTGTTGGGTTAAGGTAATGGTATCACCGACCTTACAATCTTCTACTGATTTTAAACCCGTAATGACATAACCAATTTCTCCAGTCGAAATTGCGGTTTGTGGTAGATATTTAGGTTTAAAGTAGCCCACCTCTAACGCTTCCGTTTGAACTTTATTGTTCATAAACGTCAGCTTGCTGTGACGACTAATACTGCCTTGCATTAATCGCACATAGGCGATCACTCCACGATAATCATCAAATGTCGAATCAAAGATCAACGCTTTGGTTTCTTCATGTTCAGTTTGCGGTGGAGCAATGCGGGCAATGACTGCATCTAAAATGGCAGTCACATTCTCTCCGGTTTTTGCGGATACGGCAATAATTTCTTCATCACGTGAACCCAGTAAAGTTTTGATTTCTTGCATGACCTTGGGCACATCAGCAGCTGGTAAATCAATTTTATTGATCACTGGAATAATTTCTAAATTCTGTTCGATGGCTAAATATAAATTCGCTAACGTTTGTGCCTCAATTCCTTGTGTAGCATCCACCACTAATAAGGCTCCCTCTACACACGCTAACGACCGTGACACTTCATACGTAAAATCGACATGACCAGGAGTATCAATAAGATTTAAAATATGACCCTTATATTCCATCCGTACGGGTTGCAGCTTGATGGTAATCCCCCGTTCTCGTTCAAGATCCATGGAATCGAGCAATTGCTCTTTCATCTCACGTTTAGTGACGGTGCCGGTCAATTCTAATAAACGATCTGCGAGGGTACTTTTACCGTGATCGATATGGGCAATGATGCAAAAATTTCGAATTTTATCTAGAGACATTGGGGTTAGCAATCTGATCAGCTTGGCGCATAACTGTGACCGTTCCGAATGTCCAGGGCTGATCGATTACTCCAACGTGTAATTGATGGCTAGTCCCCGGCACAGTGACCGCTTCTGTCAACAGTCCAACTGGCTGCATGCCAGATGGTATCACATCTATCACAAACAGAACATAGCGTGTCGTGTTCGGGATAACCACGGTTTGATCATAGATAATGCCCATTTGATACTGATGCGACTGCAGATAATAGTCCCGTTTGGGTGCCACTTCATAAATGGGATAATTCGGTAAACTGTAGGATATCTCCCTAAAGATCTCGTCATTTCGAATCATCAACCCATTGATCGGCGATGGGTAGAGCAAATCACGACTCGTGATGATCATCGTCTCCTCTGCCGGATAATGTTGCGCAATCTCTTGGACCCCTTGAAGATAAATATCGCTATCGTGAATGATGGTGCGATTCCACTTGAACAGATTGGGTGTCCAACGCGCTAAATGCTGCAGATAAAGAGCAGCCCGAGTGGTAGGGAAAAAATTAGGATGACCATAGGCAGGAGTGAGTACTAAAAAGATAGCAGCGTGCGCCAAGAGCAATAACCCGCAACACCATAACAGAGCAGACCGCAGCCAGACCCGTGACAATGTTTGTAGCCAACGACCAAATGGAACTAAGCACAGATACAATGGAATAGTAATACATAAAGCGTAACCCACCTGACCAAAATGGATCAAACAGTAGACTCCGAGCGCTGGCAACAACCACACTGCCACGTAGAGATAGATCATCCAAAGCCTTCTCCAGAAGCGCAAGGTGCGTTGCAACAGAATCACTAAACCGACCGCCATAGGCAAGGCTACAAGATTTAAACTACTCAAAACTGTGTTCCAGACAAGTTGAGTTTGCGGCCAAATTTTAATACTGTCTGCGGCAGTACTATATAAGTTGCGTGAGTATTCTAAATACGCCCCCACTCCCCCTGTTAGCCAGCAGACGGGAACTAGCCAAGCCATTGTTCCTAGCAAGATCACACCGACTGCCACTAACAATAATCTCCAATTGCGCCGGTGGAAGCTAGCTTGAAAGATTACTAAAGGTAATAGTAATAACAGTAGTGACGGACGAATCGCACCAGCTGTAGTCAGTACAATACTACTCATTAATAGATATTTCCGCTCCCGCAGCGTAATGGTTTGCCAGACCAAGTAAGCGATGGTAATGCTCGCAGCCGCATCCGCAGTGTAAGTTAACGCAACTTCACGATATAACCAAAACAGTGGGTTGAGTAACCAGCTTACAGCAATGAGAGCAGCCACAAGCTGATTGCTCCATAACCGATAACAGAACTGGTACAGCATGATGACAGAGATTAATCCAAATACAGCTGAGATCGCAACCAGCGCTAAATTATCCGATAATACTAAACTGACGAATTTACCCAACACGATAAACAATGGGTAGCCAGGTGGATGCGGCTGATGCATACCAATGCTGTAATGATGCAGAGCCAAATTAAACTGAGCAGCGTCCCAATTAAATGGTAATTGGGAAACAAACGGCAATGTCGTTAACAGATACAAAACCGTTAAACAGAGTAAGGTTACACGATGCAGCTGCCACCAGGCTTTCATATGCCTACATTATAGCAGGCGGCGCAATTTATGCAGCTGTTGTTTCACAATCTGTAATTCAGGAAATTGGAAATAGTAGGCAATTGCTAAGTAAATGATTCCCCCGCCTGTCACGGCTGCCACAGTTTGGGTCAAAATCCCAATAAAGGTATGCATATCGACTAACGGGGCTATTACATACTTAATACCATGGATGACGATTCCAGCAATCAATGTCGCAATCATAATGCGCCAAACTGCCTTAATAATATTAAGATCATCCAAATCGCCAAATTTCAAACGGAGCATTAACAGTAGTAGCAACATATTTAATAAACTACTGAGCGTGAACGCTAAGGCCAAGCCATATAATCCGAAATATTGGGTCAATCCCAGCGCCAAACTAATGTTAGTCACTACTGTGATGACACTAATCCAAACTGTGGTTTTTGTGTCTTGATGTGCGAAGAAGGATCTCGCCAGTAGTGGAATGGAGGCTTGCGCGAATAATGCCACAGCAAACACTCCCAGCACTTGGGCAGTCTGTACTGTCGCTGACCAATCAAAGGCGCCACTACCAAATGAGCCGAGAATGATCCGCACTAACTGGGCACGTAACAATAAAATAGTAACGCTGATGGGAACGATTAAAAATAAAAGTCGTCGGAAGTTATTGGAGAAGACCAGTTTAAATTTTGCAAAATCTTGTTCTGCAAAGGCTTGTGAGAACACAGGAAAGGCAGAGATCGCTAACGATACCCCCACCATGTTAATCGGGACATTTTGTAAATTATCAGCCCATGTCCAGATGGCTAAGCTCCCGACAGGCATGCGTAAAGCGAAGGCAGCCATGATCGTAAGATTCACCTGGTTAATCCCTAAAGAAAATGCACGCGGCGGCATTAAACGCATAATTTTACCAACGCCCGGCGTAAACCAAGATGCCAGCGGACGATACTGAAAGCCACTCGCAAAGGCAGCGATCGCTTGAATAGCTAAATGCAAAGCCGCTCCTAATACCACACCATAGGCCAACCCAATTAAGCCAAACCGCGGATAGAGCCAAACCACACCACAAATGATTCCAACGTTATAGAGTATGGGTGCCAATGCAAATGCTAAAAATTTTCGCTTGGCTTGTAAGACGCCGGAAAACACATTGCTTAATCCAAAACAGACTACTCCAAACAACATGACGCGCATTAAGCTGGCTGTCCCTAACTGTTGGTCGACGGTACGATCTGCCATTAGAAAACTAGCGATCGGGTGCGCTAATAGTAAACCAGCTAAGGCCGTGATGACTAAGGCGATTCCTAATAGATTCAAGACAGCACTAGCCATGGTATTCGCTGCTTCATCCCCCGCTTTGGTGCGACGTTCAATAAATACAGGTACAAAACTAGCGGATAATGCTCCCAACACGATGATATTAAAAATAAAGTCCGGCACTTTAAAAGCGGCATTATACATATCCAATACGCTACTAGCGCCAAACGCCTTCGCAAACAAGTTGTCGCGTACTAAACCAATCGCGCGTGATAATAACGAAGCGACCGCGATAATAGCTGCACCACCGGTCACCGTATTTGCAAAGGATTTAATTCTTCGCCACATGACTATTCAAAGACAGCGCCCAAGTAGCGATCCGTAGTTAAAGTATCTTCCAAGGATAGGTCCGCATTGGGGTAGCTCCACACCAAATTCCAGCTCTTTGGATAATCCACTTGCGTGAGGATGATCGGATCAAATGCACCCGGTTGTTTCTGTACGAATAAACTGTAGCGACCTGGGTTCCAATTCGTACGTGTCACACGAAATGGTAGTCGGTAGCGTAAAGTCACCGTGGAGCTCTTACCGGGTTCTGTCTGAATCCAATTGCCAAAAACCGTTTTGCCGAACTCTGTATTGATGCGAGTTTGCGTTTTGCTATCAATCGCAACTTCGCCAGTGATGGCTTGCAAATCCTCATCTTGCTCATAGCCTGCTTCTACTGGCAAAAAGCTGTTTGGATCCGGCTGGCTAAAACCTTCCGCACTTAATAATGTACTGCCCTCAGGTACATACACACGCACATAATCCACATTTTTGGTATTGGCAAATATATCATCTGATGCACCGGTATGTAGGCGCGTCAGGACAACCGTATCAATAACACTGCCATCCGCATCAATACTGGCTGTGTGTTGAATCGTACTTTGGATGGCCGCATCTGTTTTGCCACCACCGATATTTGTATCCACTACCTGCAAGTAATCCCCAGTTGTCTCCTTCACTTCGCCCGTCCAACCTTCTGCGCTAAACTCATGTTGTAAAAAGGGATCGTTAAAATAAACTAAAATATCTTTTTGCTGCAGCGCATCGTACACTACCTGCATCATTGGCAATAGTGTTTTTGCGTCTACAGAGAACAATCGGTCTAACATGCGTGGCGTAAGATCGGCAATAAACTTTTTGGATTCCCGTGTATCATCATATTTACGCTCAGCTTGGGTTTGTGTGATTTCGTAAAAGTTTTCTGCAGTCACTGTACTACCATATTCTGGCATCTCAATCGGCCCAGTGATCTCTAACATCTGCTCAATGATTTCTGGAGTTAAGGTAATCACTCCATCCACAGATGGACCGCCACTGTGCTCATAGAACCACTGTACTTTTTGCGCAGAGGTTGGAAAATCTGGCCACCAGTTTGCATCTTGCATCTGCCATTTGGAGTTCACTAAATGCATCGGCTGGGGGGCAATCACCTGCTCGGTCAGACTACCCATTAAATCGTATGGTCCACCACCCGGGATCTCAATCCCACTCACACGTCCATCGGTCATATCGACTAAGGCAAAACTACCGATAAAACCGCCAGTGGCACGCATCTCACGATTATTTTGGAAGAGCACTAAATAGCGTTTAGCTTCATCATGACCTAATAGCGTGACTAAGGATTCACTCAGAGACAACAACTCTTCCATACTGCCCGTAATGAGAGGCACCGAAGTTTGTGCGGTTTGAACGGTATCACGATACTCCTCAGGAATCGTCTCTAAATCGACATCTTGGAGTGCTAAACTGGCCCGTTCAAGTCGCGGTACAATCGGTCGTAAGACAGAATGGGCTGCCACGAAGAGTTCAGCAGGTTGTTCACCACCTGTTTGTTTTGCCAACTCTTCAATCAATGTAAATGCGTACACTAAATCTTGTCCGGCCGCAGCAATTTGTTCACCAGCGATTAATAAGTTATCAGCAGAAACATAGGGATTGCCTTTGCTAGGCAGCGCTTCTAGCACGGGTGCTAAGGTTGTATTCACATGATGGAGTTCGTCTTGGGCTAGTGCAAAACTCGTTTGTGCATCCGCAAATGAAGTAGCGGCTTCATCAAACTGTAATTCTGAAGTGGCTGTAGCACCACTCTGAAAATGATCAGCCGCCTCCCCTGTTAATAGACGAATATCTTCCGCCGCGGTACCGGCACGCTGCCACAATGCGATGGTTGTCGCAGGAATCACTGCCAAACTTGCCATCACTGCAAAGGCAACGGCTGGTTTCCATGCAAAATGAATGTTCCATCGCTTCACTTTGGGAGTTCGCAATTTTGCCTCTTCTGGAATTGGAGCTGGCGTTGGTTCTACTACTAATGCCTCAATGACCTCAACAGAATTCAACTGTTCAGTGGGTTCTAAAGCTTTAACCTCTGGTAATGGTTCAGCAGTAATGGGATCAGCAGCAGGCGTATCATTAGCAATCACAACCGGTTGAACAAGCGTCGTCGGCGTGGGTTCCACCTCTAATGGCACAACTAGGTCTTTTGCTAGTGGCTCCGGATTAAAAGCCCGTAAATCAACAATATTAGCGGTAGGAACACCTAATTGCTCCGCTGCATCTGAATGATTATGGGTTGAGTTTGGTTTTAGATTCGGCGAATACTTTCTCATAGACGGCTAGAGTTTGTTGAGCCATTAATTCCCAACTGTAACGTTCGACTTGCTGATAGCCACGCGCAATTAAATCCTTACGCAGCTCGGGGTTTTGCTCTAACTCTTGAATGCGTTTTATTATACCAGAAACATCATCAGACTCAAAATAGAGAGCGGCATCCCCTAAAACTTCCGGCAAACAGGAAGTGTGGGCAGAAATCACTGGTGTGCCATAGAGCATGGCCTCAAGCGGTGGCAGGCCAAACCCTTCATAGCGCGATGGAAATAAATAGGCAAATGCTCCACGATACAAACTCGGTAAATCTTGATCTGGAACGAAACCCACAAACTGTACAACATCATCAATGTCTTTGGCCCAAGCTGTCTGCTGTAGACGCGCATAGAAATAATCGGATCGACCCACGAAGACGATGCGTAGTTTACTCCCCTGTTTCTTAAATTCCTGCATCATCGGAATGAGGATTTCCAAATTTTTATGTGGGTAGGCATTTCCAACGTAGAGTAAATACGGCTGGCGAATTTGGTATCGACGCAGCGTATTGGCCACGCGCTGCTCGTCAGGCGTTGGACCAAGTGCATCGACCGCTTCATAGGTCACGCTGATCTCTTCCGATGGTAATCGAAAATAATCCATCAGATCTCGTTTCGAATATTCTGAAACCGTCACGAGATGCCGAGCGGCTAACGCGGCATGGCGAATGACCCGATCGTAGGCCAATTGTTTAAACTTATACATCATTGGTCCCAACGTCGTAGCTCGCTCTGTGGGGAAACGACTGATAATTAAATCGTGAATAGTCACCACAAACGGACCGTTGTAGAACAGAGGGACATTAAAATGTGGGAAATGGACGACATCCAGTTTATATTGGCGCAGTTTGAGCGGCATGAAGATCTGCTCTGCAATCGAATACCAAGCATAGGGAGCAGCAACGACAGTGACATGATCGTGTGGGTAAGGCCATTGTTCCACCATTTCAGGCGGCACAAAAATCACATAGGTATTTTTTGTATCATAAGCCAACAAGTATTGTAGTAACTTTTGAGTATAACGGCCTAAACCTTTGGATTGCTCACCACCGAAAAAACGAGCATCAATTCCAATACGCATGGGCTCAGTATACTGCCTGCTCTAAAACCTGCAACGTTCGCTTAGCAGTATCTTGCCAGTTAAACTGTTGGACACGCTGTTTACCAGCTGCAATATAGTGTTCACGCAACTGCGCGTCTTGTGTCAGTGTAGTGATGGCTGCAGCTAGATCGCTGCTCGAATACGGGTTAATATATAGGGCTGCGTCGCCACAAATTTCTGTTAAGGCACCTGTAAAGCTCGCAATCACCGGTACACCTACTTGAAACGCTTCTAATGGAGGAAAGCCAAATCCTTCATATAAACTAGGATACACTAAGGCCTGGGCATGCTCTAGGAGGTACCATTTCTCCGCTTCATTACGATAACCAATATACTGTTCACTCGAAATCGATTGCCAGCCCCGATCACCTACCATGACTAATTCTAGATCCGGATCCTTCGCGTGTACGCTGCGCATCGCTTGTAGCAACGTCTGACTATTTTTTCGTGGTTCTAGCGTTCCCAATGCTAGGACATAACGCTTGGGTAGATGGGGTACGATTTGTGATACGACAGGCTCTGGGGCACCAGACCAAATGGTGGTCATGCGTTCTGCTGGAACTGCAAAGCACTGCTGAACATCTTTCTGTGTGGTGTGTGAAACGGTAATCAAATGCTTTGCGCCTGCCACCAACCGACGCTGACCTAATAATTGATGCCAGAGCTTCCGCTTTCGGGATAACAACTGCGGATAAAGCTGTGTGGTGCAATCATGGATAGTTAAGACGTAGGGCACCTGTGCATCTTGTGGGAAAAAATGCCAATTGGGTAAAAAGATAACATCTACTCCTTTCAACACGGCGGCTAATTTTGGAGCAATGCCTAAGAGCGTTGCGGTATGCAGTAGTTTATTCGGCCAAGGCAAATGATGCCATTCGATCTTTGGATAGCGCAATAATGCCTCAACGCGTTGCGTGTTAACATGACGCCCAGCCGTAAACAAAACCAGCGTGGCTGTACGTTCTGGTAACTGTGCCAACGCCAACAACACGGCCTGAGTATATTGACTCACCCCTGATGGATGCGCCTCTAGTAGCGAGCGCGCATCGATACCAATGCGCAGTGCAGCCATGCGTTACTGCAAATAACGACGAATGTAGACCAAAATGATTGCCAAGATCCAACCAGCAATCAGCGCCACCACAGTCACTAAGACCACATTGGTTTCTTGATAGACCACGACCGGCGTCAACCCTTCGAGTTTGAATTGACTTTTACCCGTAACATCCACTTCTGCTTGAGCAACATTCTCCTCTAACACGGTGGTCATGGCATTTGCCAAGGCTTCTGCTTCATCTGCATGATATCGACTAAACGTGACGGTAAATTGCTGTGCAGAATCGACGTCGGTACGAAACTGACTAGTAAACAGACTAACATTATCAATGGTATAACCTACATTGGCGGTTTGATAGATCTGCTCAATAATCGCTGGGCTCCGCAACAAACTCATGACATGCTGAGTAAATAGTTCGGCACCTTTGAGATCGTAATACGAGCCATATTGATAATCACTGGTCGGCTGACGATTCACCAACTGAATCTGATAGGTTTGAATTGCTTGATAGCTCGGCGGCCGTTGACTAGCCACACCATAGGTAATGCCGGATACCACGACACCAAAGAGAATAATAAAGATGGCGGCGCGTTTTAATGTTTTGATATGATCTTTAATTTGCATAGGGGTTATGCTACTTGATTAACGCTGACGTGTAAACTCTTGGTAGGCATTCTCCACAAAGGTTTTAATACTCGCCTCAAACTTCTCTGTGGCAAAGTTCATGGCATGCGCACGAATGACCTCAGGATCATATTGTGTCGTATCGTGACGCACGACCACATCGGCAAGATCTTCCCAGGTTTGATAGTCAAAAAATTCACCGGTAATGCCTGGTTTGATGATTTCACGTGCTCCCCCGGCTCGGTAGGCAAAAATTGGACGGCCACACGCCATCGCTTCCACCATCGTAATTCCAAAATCTTCAATCTGGGGATTAATAAATGCTTGGCAACCTTGATACAACTTTGCTAACTCAGCATCACTGACCCGACCAACAAATTCGACATTTGCACTGGCTCGCGCCTGCAATGCTTTCATCTCTGGACCTGTTCCAAAAACTTTCAGCTTACGACCAAGACGAGCAAACGCATCAATCACTAAATCAAAGCGTTTGTAGGGCACTAGACGACCACCTGTTAAATAGTAATCACCAACCTCTCCAATGCTGAACTTGCTACTGTCGACCGGCGGATAGATAATTTGAGATTCTTTATGATAGTATTTGGAAATGCGATTCTGGACTAATTTCGAGTTGGCAATGAAGGTGTCGACGCGATCGGCGGCATTTTTATCCCACAGACGCACATAGGTAAGAAAAAATGGCAAGGACCATTTAATCAATCGGTTCACCTCTAACTCCTGTACATATTCATGTGTATCACTCCATAAATAACGTGTCGGAGTGTGACAATAACAAATATGTAACGTATCAGGCCGCGTAATTACCCCTTTGGCAAACGAAGCTGTACTGGATAGCACCACATCATACTCCATGAGATCATAACTTTCGATTGCCGTCGGCATCAATGGAAAGAACCATTGATAATGTTTCAAGCCGCCTGGCATCCGTTGCAAAAACGAGGTGCGAATATCTTTTCCTTGGAAAGCAGCATTCGCCGCTTTAGGATCATGCACTAAGACATAGGTCGGTGCCTCTGGCCAAATTCGCTGAAAGGCCTGCAGCACCTTTTCGGCGCCGCCATCTTGAGCTAAGTGATCGTGAACCAATGCAATTTTCATAGAACCTTTATAATGCCTTGCGCTTCTTCAATAAAATAAATGGGGTTTTGAAAATAATGTAGAGATCTAAACCGATACTCCAGTTCTCCATATAATAAGTGTCTAAGCGTACTTCATCCACAAATTCAAGATCAGATCGTCCAGAAATTTGTGATAAGCCGGTGACGCCTGGTTTCATACTTAAAATCGCGCGCTGATAATCTTGATAATGTTGTACCTCTCGCGGTTGATGTGGACGTGGCCCGACCAAACTCATATCCCCACGCAATACATTGAAAAATTGTGGAAACTCATCAAGGGATAATTTACGAATCCACTTCCCTACCCGTGTCACCCGAGGATCATCTTGAATTTTATAGACCGGGCCTTCCTTGATACTTTTCTCAGCAATTAAACGCTGCTCTAATTCCAATGCGGTTTCGTTATGTGAGTACTGATCACCTACGCAGTACTCCTGCTTCATCGAACGAAATTTAAGCGTATCAAACTCTTTGCCTTTTTCACCAACCCGACGATTACGATAGATAACACTACCAGGTGAATCTAATTTTACAGCTAAAGCGGTCAAGAGAATAATCGGAGAGAATAGAATAATTCCCAGAGTGGAGAACGCAATATCTAAAGCCCGTTTAAAAATTCTCCCCCATCCCTGCAAAGGTGTGCCACGCAGTTCCACTAATGGAATACCGGCTAACGGGCTCATGGAAATATGTGAGACTTTGGCATCGAAAATATCAGCCGCATACTTGAACGCGAGATGATTGATTTTACTAAACTCGATCAAGCGAGCAATTTGGTCACGTGATAGTTCCTGATCAGCTACGATAATGTCATCAATCGCTTTCAATTTAATGATCTTCGACAATTTTTCTAACAGCTGATCATCAACCAATTTGGCACGCTCACTCACAACATATCCCAGTGTCGGGCTATGGCGGAAGGCGTCTTCCAAAATAGCTGATGATCGTGAAGCACCGATGAGCAGTACACGGTGTACACCAACTCCTCGCTTAAACAGGGCACGTTCAACCCGAATCATGCAGTAACGCATGACTGCCACCAGCACCATGCTAAATACCCAAGCGGTAATAATGATAAATCTGGATGAAAATAGTTCACGATTAAAGAAAAACAGAACCATCACAATTAAGATCCCTGTTGAGCAGGACACAAACACCTTACGTAGTTCAGAAACAATGCGGCGCGTGCCATTGGTGGTATACAAACCATTCAACGCAAAAATCGCGATCATCACCACAGAGGTAGCCGCTAAAATCAGCATGTAATTTGCAAACGGCAGTGGATAAACCACTGCGCGGATATCAGTTACCGCTGTGCCAAACCTCAATTGATACGCCAGCCAGCCAGCTAAAATGAGCATGGCATAATCGAGTGGCACCAGTAAGGCAGCAATGATCAATTCAACACGTTTTAAATGGGAATGCATTCCTGCAAGCTAATAGTGAAATTCTCTATGGTTAGTTTACCCCGAAGGGACCTAAGTGGATCGATAAGCCGAATTCTGTCGTGGATGGCTATCTATCTAAGCGAGCCACCATATCCATCTCGCGCAATTGCTTGCGGATGGATAAATTTGCTCTTGCACCAGGAAGGGTTTACCACAGCCGGCATCACTGCCGTACTGCGTGCGCTCTTACCGCACGTTTTCAACCTTACCTGCCTCCTTGCGAAGACATCGGCGGTTTATTTTCTGTTGCACTATTCCCTAACCTCGCGGCCGGTTGCTGTTAGCAACTTCCTTGGTCATCGTATTGCTACGAAGGGTGTTCGGACTTTCCTCTCTACCATAAAGGTAAAGCAGCCATCTAACCCACTTAGGTGACTTTAGAATGTCATTTTTAGACCTGTTTGTCAAGCAAGTTCCGCAATGACCTGATCTAACCTCGTCGCTAATGTATTCAGGTCTGACACTGAATAATGCATTGCCTCCAGAACCAGGGTATGTAAATTGTTGGTTGCAGCTGGCAGCAAATCGGCCTTGAAATAGGCTCTATAGATCTGATCAAGTGTCCGTCCGTATTCAGCGACCTGCTCTCGCAAGACTGCTGGGGGGTGTACGTCGGGATGTTTGAGTGGCGCGGCAACACCAAAATCAAAAATGAATGGAGTGTGTGTTACGGCATCGATTCCGATATTT
This sequence comes from uncultured Gammaproteobacteria bacterium, assembly GCA_964385285.1. Taxonomy (GTDB): domain Bacteria; phylum Patescibacteriota; class Patescibacteriia; order UBA9570; family UBA9570; genus UBA9570. The sequence continues at coordinate 12,985 of CAYLOJ010000012.1, read as the reverse complement.
TCTGCTTTCATATCCATCACCGCAATCTCGTGCTGCTGCAAATATAATGCACCATCCAACACGGAACGCACTGTGCGTAATGCTGCTACTAGAGGATGCTGCTCTGGCTGCTTTAGCCACTGATCTAATGTTTCAAATTTTAATTGTTCACCAATGGCAATTCGATAGTCGAGATCATAATGATCCGTCAGCGCTTTCAAATTTGGATGCGGATGTTCAGCCAGTAGTGCTACAATTTGCTGATAAGCGGCTTTCTGACTTTCAGATCGCAGCCCTGTAACATCGTATTTCACAATCGCTTCTCCGTTCGTGTGACGTGCCGACCAAACATTATCCACCCCTTCATGCTTGTTTCTACTCACTACTTGCTGCAATAGATAGATCTGTTCTGGTGCGATCAAAGTATTATCAGCGTTAACCAATTGTAATAATTTTTCTCCGACAGCTATGCGTAAACGTTCCAGTGCGCTATCCACCGCTTCGTCACGTAGCAACTCTAAATGTGCCAACCGCTTAATGGTCTGATCAAGTAAACTACTAACAACATAAATGGTATTTGCAGAATCTAGACCAACCGTATCTGCCTTAAGATTCCTCAAGAAGCTCTGCGCAATCTCAGTGATATCTGCCTCACTAATACTCTCTTGTGATTGAAAGCGCCGCGCCAGTTCGCTCGTACCCTCACGCTGATGACCGCTAAAACGAATAGTCCGCTCCTGCCTTGCTGGGCTCATAGTGACAACGCTGCATCAATGGCCTCATTCACCAAGCGATCAGCATCTTTATTAAATTCACGTCGCACATGTGTAAAGGTGACTTTTTTGAACTTGGTTGTGAGATTCCAAACCTTCAGAAATAATTTCTGTAACTCAACATTTTTAACTTTGTATTCCCGCTTTAATTGTTTGACCGCGAGTTCAGAATCCATAAAAAAATTAATCTCCTGTAATTCTGGATGTTGGCTTTGGTAAGCCACAGCTGCTTCCATGGCCATAACAATGGCTGTATACTCCGCCTGATTATTTGTCGCGGTTCCTAAGTAACGTTTAAACTCTCCCAGCTCAGGGCTAAATGCACCTGAGGCTGCAGGTCCTGGATTCCCTCTGGCACCACCGTCGGTAAAAAACGTAATTTTTTCCATGGTACTGATCAATTGAAGATATAATTCCAGATCATCGCCTCTGTATACAGTTCAACAGGTGCGCGATCGTCTGTTAGTGTAGCGACTGTCCGACTTGGTGTAAATGCGTGCCAACCTTGATGGATCGTGCGTGCCACAGCCGTGCGTTCATCTTGAATCGGCAATAACTGATCTACTGTCACCGGCTGCTGAGCAGCATAGACAGCATAATTCAATGATTCTGGAACATGAACAATGTACAGATAAGGATACACTTGCTGCAGGGTTTGTAACATCGCCTGAAACAGTACGGTATCTTCATCGCTACTACCAACATTCATCACAACCATCCCCTGCTTGGATTGCAGCTGGGCCAGAGACTGAAAAAATTCCACTGTGGTCATGTGCCAAGGAATGTAATATTCATTTGCATAGACATCAATGAAGATAAGATCGTACGGATCTGATTGTTGTCGAGCAAGATTGGCCTGTACATAATTGCGTCCGTCATCTACTACAATCTGAATCAGCTGCTCATCTAACGCAAAATGCCTACTGGCCACGTCGACAATCTTGGGATCAATTTCTACACCAGTAATTGCTAACTCTGGATAATACTGTGTCAGCTGACGCGTTAACGTACCCCCGGCCAAACCCAAGACCAATGCGCGTTGGCTATTACCCTGGAGGGTAGGTGCTAGCGCGATATAATCATAATAACTTCCTGTGAGGACACCCTCTTTCATATAGAACGATTGTGTCCCTAAGCCTTCATTATATTGCAACAATAAACGATCTTCGGTATCGGTGACGGCGTAATATTGGTACAGCGACTCCCCCTCCTCAATCACCGCTGCATCGGCGCGTAAGGGCGAACCATGCAATGCAACCGCCAAGACGATTGGCAAGGCAATCGCTAACAGATATCTCCATCGTTTTAAAGCAATCGCGGCAACCGTGGCCAGTAACGCTGCTGCTAAATAAATCGTCGTGCGACTTCCTAGTAGTGGCACAACTACAAAGGCACTACCAAAGGTACCAATGATACTACCCAAGGTAGACCAAGCGTATAATGATCCGGCGGTGCGCCCGGCCGTTGTAATATCTGCGGTGGCTAACCGTATAAAAAATGGACTAACCATTCCTAATAAAAAAATCGGGACTGCAAAGAGTAAAGTAATCGCAATAAAGGATCCGATAATACTGAAGATTAACCCAGTTGAGATACTCTGTTGTAATAAGGACAAAGGGTTGACTAAGAGTTGTGTCAGCAATGGAATGGAGCTGGTAAACACACTGCCCATTAAGACTAACTTACTAATGGCAGATAACTGCGGATGGCGATCTGCCTGTTTTCCGCCAATGTAATAACCCAACGATAAGGCAATGAGCACCACGCCAATAATATTTCCCCAGACAAAAATCGAGCTACCAAAAAACGGTGCTAATAAGCGTGAGGCGGCAAACTCCAGCAGCATAACCGCTGCGCCGCAGACAAAGACATAGAGATTGTAACCGAGCGCCAACGACTTAGTCATGGTATTACAGCCAATCCTCTACCATGAATTGGAGATCGCGATGACCATTCCACTCATTCACTCCCACACGACCAATCAGTGTAACGACATCGCCTAAGTGCAGTGATTCTGCCTGCTTACCAAAACCAAAGGCAATGGCTTTAATCTGCTTAGTGTCATTACCAAGCACCAACCGTAGATGTTTTTGGGTGGCACCAACCGTTTGAAAATCTTTGACGGTCACCGCTGACAATTTAAATAACGGTTCACGATTCCCTTCCCCAAACGGTTCCAGAGCTTGTAGTTGCTCCACTAAATTCCAATCCAGATCATCCACCGTCAATTCGGCGGCCACCGTGGCAATGTGTTCTGTAGGTAATGTATCTAATTGACTTTGCACAGCAGTGGTAAAGATTTCAGAAAATTCAGGACGGCTCAGAGTGTCTTGTAATGTAAAGCCACAAGCCATCGCATGGCCGCCATAGCGTAGAAAACACTGATCAATCTGCTGCAACGTACGAATCAGATCTACTCCCACTACACTGCGTCCAGAACCAAACACATGCCCTTGATTCGTTGTCATGACAAACGCTGGTTTATGGAATTCTGAAACGAGCTTTCCGGCAACTAAACCTACCAACCCTAAAGGCCAGGCTTCACCATAGGTAAATAACACCGGCTGATCCGCTTGTTCTAAAGCTTGTTGACGAGCTTCTTTAAACATCGCCTCGGTTTGGGTTTGACGACTCGTGTTCGTCTGCTCCAAGGTGGCGGTATCTTTAATGGCCTGCTCAACCGTATCTGCTAATAACAAACTGACCGCGACATTAGCATGATCAATGCGACCCGCTGCGTTTATCCAGGGTCCGATACGAAAAGCGATACTGCCCTGTGTAACGGGCTGACCTGTTTTGTGTGTAGCGGTGATTAACTGCCGTAAACCGAGTCGCTTGGTTTTGTTGACGACCACTAAACCATATTTAACAAGGGTGCGATTCTCATTCAAGAGCGGCATGCAATCAGTGATTGTACTAATCGCCACTAAATCTAGCAGCCATTTTTCGTAAGCCTCCCCTAATTTTAGGGTACGACCCAGCGCTTGTGCCACTTTAAAAGCCACGCCCACACCGGCCAACATTGGCCAAGGGTAACCGCAGCGCTTTACCTGTGGATTAATAATCGCAAAGGCATCTTCTGGTAATTGCGGTGGCTCCACATGATGGTCCGTCACAATCACTTCCATCCCTAGTTCTTTGGCCCGGGTTACCTCAGCGGCATTCGAAATCGCACAATCCACTGTAATAATGAGTTGCACTCCTTGATCGGCAAATTTCTCAACAGCAGCCATATTTAAACCATAGCCCTCCGTATCGCGATGTGGTAGATATACCCCAAGGTTTTCAATGCCAATTTGTTTTAAAGCCGTATACAGTAACACCGTCGAACACACACCATCTGCATCATAATCCCCATAGACCAAAACGGATTCATTACCATCACGTGCCGCAATCAAGCGTTCCACCACTTTCTGCATATCTGTAAACAAAAACGGATCATGCTGATCGTCTTCATAGGTCGGATGCAGGAAATGTTCAACGGCTTCTGGTGTGCGTACATCTAAACGATACAGCACGCTCGCTATAGCTGGATGAAGCTCGGGAAATTGCGCTAACCATTCCGCTGGGGCTAGCGGTTGGACTTCGTAGCGTGTCTTCATAGCGGATGTTTTGCCAAAAATAGGCGTACCCGTTTCAATAGATCACGCTGATTGACATGTTTTAAAAATTGACTGGCTTTGTCAATATCAACCCATTTAAAATCTTTGTGTTCATCAGACACTTTTACCTCGGCACCCGTTTTAAACAGATAGTAAACCACTACCTTCTGAATCAACATATCGCTCACCCGAAAACGATAGTATAAAAATTCACGAAACTGCGGATGTAGCCGAAACCGTTGAATGCCGGTTTCCTCAAACATTTCACGCTTCAACGTATCGAGTTCTTTCTCCCCTTTTTCAACTTTACCCTTTGGAAATTCCCAATAGCGATTTTTAGCAGAATACATGATGAGCACCTGGTTCTGCGCATTCAAAATAATTGCGCCAATACTTTTTTGTTTGACGTGACGCAATGGTTTACGAGTGGTCTTTGGTTTTACAGTGGTTGTTTTACTGACCGGTTTGGGCGAGGTGGGCTTCGAGTTGTGTGGGGTCATAGGCAATCGGTTTAAACACTTCTTGTTCTAAAGCATGAAGTTTAGGTAAAAGTTCTGCGGAACGATCGTTCGTGGTTTGCACTTGCCAACGTTCTTGTCCAAACTGTAACCGCTCAGTCAGCGATACCAACTGCGCGTGATTCACGCGTTTATCGGCGTAATAGATCAGCTTGGCTTCCAACGAAGGGAAGGGACGATCGGACAAAATCGTCATTAAACTATGGGGACGAATTAAGGCTGCAACTTCAGGGAACGCTGACTGTAATATCAGAAAGTTAATTTCTGCATGTGGCAGCGGCGTGCTGATGGTGCTAGGCAAGTAAGACCATTGCTCCGGAATACGCACCAGATCGTGCAACTTCGCAGCTGCTTCCAGCAACGCGAGATCGAGATGATGATAGCGACCTAATTCAATGGCAATGGCAGCCACCACACGCATGTGATCCTGAATGTGAGGTGGGGTGTGGTACTGTTGATACAGTGCCTTAATCTCCTCACTATTCGGCAGCCTCATAATAGTAGTATAACCGAAAAGACGACCAACTACAAGGGGTGGTAATGACGTGGAATAACATTAACGATCTTCAGCAATGGCTTGTGCGAAGAGATGCGAAACAGTCAATTGTTTGATCTTGGGGATCATTTTTTCTTGTGGAATATCAATGGTGTCGGTGACAATGACTTCACGGATACGCATTGAACCGAGCCGTTCAATTGCCGGACCAGACAATACCCCATGAGTACAAGCAAAATAGATATTGCGAGCTTTTTCTTGTTTCAGTTTATCCACTACACCTGCCAACGTACCAGCTGTATTGATTTCATCGTCAACAATAATGACATCTTTACCTACGACATCCCCTTCTAGGCGCTTAATGATTGCTTCATCATGTTTCTTACGGGTCTTGAAGGATTTTACCAATGGTACTCCCAGCTCACGAGCATAACGCTTGGAGGATGGCATGCTCCCCTTATCTGGAGCGACGACTACAAAGTTGTGTAATTTTTTTTGCTTCAACCGCTCAACGATCACCGAGAACGCCGTCAATTCTTTGCGTTGAAATTTAAAGAATCGTTTACTGCGATGTTTGTGCAGATCCATGCAGATAATTTTATCAATTCCCACGGTATGTAAGAGATCAGCCACCAACGCGAAGGTTAAGGATTCTCCAGGCTTCATGATTTTTTCCATCCGGCGATAGGGATAAAATGGTATCACCGCGACCACACGTTTAGGCTGCATTGCCTTGGCTGCGTGGACGAGCGCTAACAATTCAAACAATGAGTGGTCTGCCGGAAAGGAACCACTCTGCACGATATAAACCGTTTTACCTTTAATCTCTTCAGCGATGTGGACGTAAGTTTCCCCATCTGAGAACTGCTTGACCTCACACTTTCCCAAGGTGACACCCAACTCCTTCGCGATCTTTTTAGCGAGGGGGAGGTTGGATCGGCCGCTAAGCAGCACCTTGTTTGTGAGTGTTGGATTCATCATCGGTATTATACCCACCGTAATTCTTTTGGCAATGGCCAAAGAGCGGTCTTACAGGTTCTTTAATAAATGCCCCATCTTCTTCTGCTTGGTTTTGAGATAACGAGCATTATGCGGATTAGCCTTGATCTGAATGGGTAGCTGTTTGGTGACCTTTAAACCAAAGCCATCGAGGGCAATGATCTTTTTAGGATTGTTCGTCAGCAGTTGAATGGTGGTCAAACCAAGCTCTTTCAACATTTGAGCGCCCATGCCGTATTCGCGTAAATCCGCCGGGAAACCGAGCTTTAAATTTGCTTCCACTGTATCTAGCCCAGCATCTTGTAATAAGTAGGCGTGCAGTTTGTTCGCTAAACCAATCCCGCGACCCTCTTGGCGCAGATACAAAATCACGCCAGCACCCACCCTATTAATATACTCCATCGCGGCATGCAGTTGTTCTCCACAATCACAGCGCTGCGACCCCATCACATCACCCGTAAAACATTCTGAGTGTACCCGGACAGCAACATTTTTTTTGCCAGCCACATCCCCTTTAACCATGGCCATATGCTGAGCTCCATCCGTACTACTTTCAAACAAAACTAACTGCCAATCTCCTGACGCAGTTGGAATATTAGCGTTGGCAATTTGGCGCACGGTACGATCCGTAGCGCGTCGATACGCAATCAGGTCAGCTATGGAGATGATTTTCAGTTTATGTTTCTTGGCAAACTTCAAAAGGTCGGGCATGCGTGCCATCGTGCCATCGGCATTCAGAATTTCACAGGTCACTCCCGCCGGACTAGTACAGGCTAATTTGGCTAAATCAACTGCCGCTTCGGTGTGCCCTGCCCGCTGTAGTACCCCACCTACTTTCGCTTGTAACGGAAAGACGTGTCCGGGTCGCACTAAGTCGTGAGGTTTGGTTTTGGGATTGACTAGAGCTTTAATTGTGGCTGCCCGATCAAAGGCTGAGATCCCCGTTGTCACGTGATGACGCGCATTCACCGAAACCGTGAACGCGGTTTGATATGGATCGGAATTCAACTGCACCATCGGCTGAAGATCTAAAGCCTGTAAACGCTCTTGAGGCAATGCAACACAGACCAAACCACGCGCGTGCGTGACCATGAAGTTAATGACTTTGGGCGTGACAAAATCTGCTGGAATCTGTAGATCACCTTCATTCTCACGTCCGGCATCATCCACCACAATCACGGGGCGACCCTTTTTGAATTCTTGTAAAACCTCTTTAATCGAGGACAGTTTATTGGTAACTGGCATAACCGCGTACTAGCATATTATTTCCTAAAGTCTCGAACGTTGGTTGCTGCAACACTACTTGGTGCCGTAGCGCATAGGTAAACGGCAAACTTGTTGCACCGAACAGGTATGGTGCCATAAAGATATAGAATTCATCAATGGCACGGGTGTTGATAAAGGTGGTAAACATATAGGATCCCCCTTCTAACAGAATACTGCCGTAACCTCGCTGTCCTAATTCTTCAACCAACGCCATGGTATTTAACTGCTCAAAGAGTAACTTACCATGGGCTTTATTGGGTGGAATTTCAAGAATCTCTGCCCCACTGCGCGCCAATGCCCGCTTCTTACTAATCGCTGCTGATTCTAAGCAGGCAATAATTGTTCGGTCATCTATCGCTTTGCTAGTCGGTGGAGTACGCAAACGACTATCAAGAATGACTTTCACAGGATGATGAATTTTGCCTTTGGCTAAGCGTGTATTCAACCGTGGGTCATCCTGCAGAATAGTATTCACACCTACCATGATTACATCCATCTCTTGTCGCAATTCGTGCACACGTTGCAACGATTGGGCATTGGTAATGTATTGCTGTTTTCCACCGGAGGTAATTTTACCATCTAAACTCATTCCTACTTTTGCCAACAAATAGGGTTGCCGCGTAGTAATCCACTTCCGAAACATGCGAATCAGATAATCACACTCTGCGCCAGCTACACCAACTTCAACAGTCACGCCGGCTTTGCGCAAAGCGCGAATGGATTTTCCTTGCACTAAGGGATTAGGATCAGTGGAACCGACCACCACATGCCGTACTCCACTCTGTAATACTAACTCTAGGCACGGACCAGTTTTTCCAGTATGACAACACGGTTCTAAAGTCACATACAAGGTGGCCTGGCGGATCTCCGCGGCTGAATATTTGCGCAAGGCAGTTTCTAAAACGCGTCGCTCGGCGTGTGGACCGCCAAAAACGGCATGATAATTTTCAGCTAATACCTTACCGGACTGACTGACTAATACACTACCCACCATCGGATTCGTACGCACAAAACCAGCCCCCTTACGCGCTAATTGAATCGCGCGTTGCATCTGTACCTGATGGACGGCGTTTAGACGTTGAACTTGTGTTTGATCTTTGCCCATGTCAGTAATCCATTTTGTGCACCTGGTTTAGCTACTTCTGCACTTGCATTCATGGTCGCTAATTTTAGTGCTTGATCAATGTCCGGTTGATGGTCTTTGTGAAAGCGAATCAATCCCGCCACAAAACTCGAACCAAAACAATCACCTGCTCCCGTTGTATCCTTCGGAGCCGCTAAACTTCCTTTGGTGGTGTACATCGTCTTACCATTGTAGACGGCAGCACCATGACGACCATCGGTGACCACGGCAATTTGGGGACCAAGCGCTTGTAACTGTTCAGCTAAATGCATAGCAGTATCCGCTTTCCCAAGTAGCTCAGTGGCTTCATCGCGATTCAAAATCAATACCGCTACTTTTTTTAGCAGTGCTTTCACTACGTTTGGTTGTGCTAACTGGATCGCACCTGGATTCCAAGCCACCATCGCTTGCGTCTTGAGGACAGTGCGCATGATCGTAGCCCAGCGCTTAGTACTAAGTGAAGAGATATAAAACCACTTTGGGTGCGCCTGTAAGACCGCGCGTGGCACTGTTAAGAGTTCATTGGCACCATAATCTACTAAGGCGACATGCTCGTGCGTTTTGGTTTCCACGACCAAGAAGGAAAACCCAGTGGCACGTCGCTGAGTGCGTTGTACAAAGGTAGTCTTCACTCCTTCCGCTTGCAGATGGGCCACGGTAGCCATCCCGTCAGGATCATCCCCCACACAGACGCAGGCCGCCACGTTTAACCCGAGCCGAGCTAACCCGACAGCGGTATTATTGGCGCCACCACCATAGTATCGATGTACCTGATCGCTATGAATTTTGGCTCCGTATTCAAAACCAATCAAATCGACTTTGTTCGGGTCGCGATGAGGGTTTTTAAAGGTTTCTGCCTCTCCGGTAACGAACATGACATCCCGGACGGCGCTGCCTATAGTAATAATGTCGTAGTGCATGGCAAAGATGTGTTTATTGAATGATGCTGCGGGCACTCATATCGGGTGGAACTGGCAAGCCCAAGAGACGCAGGACAGTGGGTGCTACATCCGATAATACTCCCATTGGCTGTAATTGGGAAAGGTCGTTCATTGGAATCTGTGGCCACAGCGGTTTTACCTCTGCCCAACGATTGCCAATAATCATGAGCGGAACGGGATTCGTGGAATGTTCCTTATCAATTTCTCCAGTCTGCAGATTATACATCTCTTCAGCATTACCATGATCAGCGGTCAGTACTAAGGTAGCATCGACCCGATTCACTACTTCCACAATATCTCCTAAACATTTATCCAAGAATTCAACCGCGCGTTTAGCGGCATCCAAATTACCAGTGTGACCAACCATATCGGCATTGGCAAAGTTTGCCACAATGTAATGGTACTTACCGGATAATATTCCCTGAATCACCGCATCGCGTACCCCACCAGCGCTCATCTCGGGAATTTGAGCATAACTAGAAACCCGTGGTGACGGAATCATGACACGTTCCTCTCCCTGGTAGGCATCTTCACGACCGCCATTCAAAAAGAAAGTGACGTGAGCATACTTTTCCGTTTCGGCAATGTGCAATTGTTGCATTCCAGCATCGGACACGACCTTAGCTACCGGATTCTGAATTTGATCTGGAACGAAGGCAATGCGCACAGGCAAGTTTTTTTCATATTCCATCATGGTCACGAACGGCACATGAAAATAACGTGGGCGATCAAATTTATTGAAGGTCGGTAATACAAACGCTTTGGTCAGTTGCCGAGCCCGATCCGCGCGGAAATTAAAGAAGATGATCGCATCATTATCCTGCATCACACTTACCGGCTTACCATCTAAACCCATAATCGCGGTCGGCTCAAATTCTTCATCAAACACGCTGCGTTGATACGATGCCTCAATCGCCTGCACGGGATCCGTGGCTGTATTTTTTGAGACACCATGTGCAATGGCATTATATGCCACCTCAATCCGCTCCCAGTGGTTGTCACGATCCATTGCCCAGAACCGTCCAGCCAAACTGCCGATTTTTCCGAAGCCAATTTTTTGTAAGCGTTGTTGTAATTGTTGAATGTAATGCAGAGCGCTGTTGTGTGGAGTATCACGACCATCTAAAAAGGCATGAATCACTACGTTGTGCACCTGCTGTTGCTGGCATAGCTCTAGTAAGGCATAGAGGTGATTCTGCGAACTATGAATACCACCATCACTAACTAAACCCATTAAATGTAAGGTGGAACTATTTTCTTTGACATGTTTGAGTGCATCTAAGAAGGCAGCGTTGTTGTAGAAGCTACCATCGAATACCGCTTTATTGATGTACGGTAAACTTTGATACACTACTTTGCCGCCGCCAATATTCAAGTGACCCACTTCCGAATTACCCATCTCACCCCAGGGTAGACCAACCACCTCTCCGGATGCTTGCAAAGTAATGGTTGGATAGGTGCGCATGAACTGATTCAAATTGGGAGTGTAAGCCAAAGTAATGGCATTCCCCCGCGACGGTGCAGCCACGCCAAAGCCATCAAACACTAATAGTACTACTGGCCAGCCCTGTCCTAACATACAATACGGTCTAACATATTCTATAGTTTAGCATAAACTGTCCGCAGTCATCCCTTTCGGCTTAGGTAAGCCCAACACTTGCAGCATCGTCGGCACCACATTGGATAAGCCGCCACCTTTGCGCAACGTTAAACCCGGCTTAGTAATAATGAACGGCACTGGATACACTGAGTGTTCGGTATCAATCTCTTTTGTGTGCGGATTAATCATCTCTTCCGCATTCCCGTGATCTGCCGTGATGAACAGAATTGAATTTGGATCGGCCGCTTGTAGTGCCGACCATAATCGTCCAATCTGAGCATCGAGTGCTTCAATGGCCGGAATCGTTTTTTCATAGTTTCCCGTGTGCCCCAACATATCCGCATTGGCGAAGTTCATCACGTAGACATCAAAGGCATTCTGCTGCAGTTGTGCCAAGATATCATCTACAATCGCTGGCGCACTCATGGCCGGAGATTGGGTGTAATCCGGATTAGTCGGTGAAGGAATTTTATGCCAAACCTCACCGTTAATCGGGTGATCATTTCCCCCGTTCAAAAAATAGGTAACGTGGGCATACTTCTCACTCTCGGCCAGATATAATTGCCGCAATGGGGCTAACGCTGTTGGAATGGTATCGGTTAAATCTGGTGAAGGAAAAGCCGACACAATACTATCTAAATCCGGACCAAAATCCGTCATCGAAACAAATTTCAAATTGTGTAAGATTTTTTTGCGTTGAAAAGCGCCGACATTGCGCTGATTAAAATCATCCGTCTGTACAAAACATTTGGTAATCTGGCGGGCGCGATCGGAACGGAGATTAAAAAAGATTACCGCATCGTTATCGCTGATCAAGCCGCGCTCATCAATGACATGCGGTTTAATAAACTCGTCTGTCTCGTTGCGATTATAGGAACGCGTAATAGCCGCTTCAGCAGAATCCACCTGTTCACCACGTCCTAACACCAAACAATCATAGGCCTGCTCTGTAATCGCCCATCGCTTATTGCGCTCCATCGCATACGAACGCCCCATGAGCGTAGCAATGATCTCACCATCTAAGAAATGATCTTGCAGATTCTTCAATAAGTTCACAGCCTCATGCGGCGGCGCGTCACGCCCATCGGTAAACAGATGCAGATACGGCACTACACCTTTCTTTTTGCAGAATAATAGCAAAGCTTCCAGATGATCCGGATACGCATGCGCACTCATGCGATTCGCCAACATTCCCATCAAATGTAATTTGGAATGGTTTTTTTTAGCATGATGAACCGCATCTAAAAATGCCGCATTCTTAAAGAAAACTCCGGTGCTAATGGCGTGGTTAATCAAAACAGCTTCTTGGGGAATAATCCGGCCAGCGCCAATATTCATGTGACCAGCTTCCGAGTTACCGTCTTGGCCTTCGGGTAACCCAACTGCACTTCCGGATGCCACTAATTCTGTATACGAAAACTGCTTTTGTAATTGATCTAAATTGGGTGTGCGGGCAGCGGCAATGGCATTACCATTTTGTTTTGGCGCAATCCCCCAACCATCCATAATCACCAAGGCGTGTGGCATAGTGCGATTATAACATAAAACTAAGTATTCACCCAACTGGATTTTTTTAGTAAACACGATCTATTTTGCTTTGCAGTCGTATACGTCAGCTAAATCAGCTACTCATAAAAGGCAGCCCCGGGCACAATCAAAGATCATGCCGGGGCAAGGGGCAGGAACAG
>CAYLOJ010000011.1:25885-41096 GCA_964385285.1 uncultured Gammaproteobacteria bacterium | reverse complement strand
TTGTGCTATCATTAACCAATGATTAAAGTATCCAATCGCTTAACGTGGTCGATCCTGGGTTTTATCGTACTCGTCTTTGGTGGATCTCTCTTACACTTTACTTATACATGGTCAGGAGACAACGCCATTGTCGGAGTCTTCAGCGCAGTCAATGAGAGTGTTTGGGAACATCTTAAATTAGGATTTTGGTCGCTGGCAGCGATTTCCCTTTTGGACTATTGGTATCTACGACCACGCCGCAACTATTGGTTTGCCAAAGCGATTGGAATCACTGTGATGCAGTTATTCATTCTGGGATTTTTTTATACCTATTCTAGTATTGTCGGTACAGAAATTTTATGGGTTGATATTGTATCGTATGTTATCGGCTGTGCTCTTTGCCAGTGGATCGCCTACACACTGCTGGGCAAACCAGAACGACCGGCTGTCTACTGTGGGTTGGGCATCGGCTTAATCATTCTGCAATTTGTGCTCTTAACTACATTTACGTTTTATCCTCCACACCTACCTCTTTTTCAAGACAAACATAGCCTTGTCTACGGCATGGGCCAACAATAACTGCGCTGGAGTTAGCATTTGACACTATACCCCCCTGGGGTATAGTGTCTTGGTATGACTATCAACCCATCCAAAACCAAACTCATCCGCCGTTTAAAAATTATTGAGGGCCAAGTGCGCGGCCTGCAAGAGATGATTGAACAAGATAAGTACTGCATTGATGTGATTACCCAAACATCGGCAGTCAAGCAGGCCTTATCCAGCGTAGAAGATGCCTTAATGGAGAGTCATCTCAGCACCTGCGTTGTGCATCAAATGCAACAAGGTAAAGCTGGGAAAGCTCAAGCGGAGATTTTAAAAGTTTATCGCTTAAAACGTAAATAATATGGAACGCACAGAGATCTACCCCGTCAAAGGCATGCACTGCGCTTCGTGTTCCGCGAATATTGAACGCACCTTTAAAAAAGTGAACGGTGTGAAAAGCACAGAAGTAAACTATGGCACTGAAACTGCCAAAGTGACTTTTGACCCCACCCAAACTACGCCTGAACAGTTATCGGCGAAAATTCAACCCATGGGTTACAGTTTAGTGATTCCCAAAGCTGTCACCAGCGATCATTCGCAGCATACAGGCATGTCGCAATCCAAAGCAGAGAAACTGGCAGAAATCAGTGAGATGCGCAGATTAATCATCTCTCTGACACCATTAGCGGTATTTAGTATTGTCATCATGACTTGGGATATTCTGAGCTTAACCAAGGTCGTACCTGAAATGCCATACACGTTCTCCGAATTTGTGCATCACTTATTACCTATCCTCGCTACCTATGCCCTCTTTGTTGGTGGTAAACCGTATCTCAAAGGTTTATACGCATTCCTGCGCCATGGCCAGGCTAATATGGATACACTCATTGGGTTAGGAACCGTAGTGGCTTTCTTCTATAGCTTTGTGGTTACTGCCTTCGAAGATCTCTTGGCGCCTTACTTGAATGTGGATCATAACTACTACGATGTCACCATTGTTGTCATCACATTTATCACTCTGGGGAAATATTTAGAAGCACGGGCAAAACTTAAAACCGGCGCAGCGATTGAACAGCTACTCAATCTACAAGCCAAGACAGCCCTGGTACTACGAGCAGACCAGGAAGTCATTATTCCGATTACCGAGGTGGTACACGGAGATCTGATCATTGTGAAACCCGGCGAACGGGTTGCGGTTGATGGGATTGTTGTCTCTGGCAGCAGCTATGTGGATGAATCGATGATTACTGGAGAACCAATGCCCGTTGAAAAAATGACTAACTCAACCGTTGTTGGCGGTACACTAAACACCAACGGTAGTATCACCTTCAAAGCCACAAAAGTGGGATCAGAAACGATGTTGGCCCACATCATTAAATTAGTGCAGACCGCTCAAGGTAGTAAAGCACCTATCCAAGGATTAGCGGATAAAATTTCCAGCGTCTTTGTGCCAGTGGTACTTGGCATCGCGGTTGTGACCCTGATCATTTGGTTAATCATCGGAACACCTTACCTTGGCTTCTCTCAAGCCTTATCCTATGGTCTGCTCTGTTTCATTGGAATCTTAGTGATTGCATGCCCTTGTGCGTTAGGTTTGGCTACACCGACCGCCATTATTGTTGGGATCGGTAAAGGCGCCGCTCATGGCATTCTGATTAAAGATGCTGCAACTCTTGAAAAACTACATCAAGTTCAAACCGTAGTGGTAGATAAGACCGGTACACTCACGGAGGGTAAACCCACACTTTCTACTATCCAGCCACTACCCGAATCTGGTTTATCGGATGAACAGGCACTGAGTTTGTTTGCCAGTTTGGAGCAACGATCAGAACACCCGATTGCCAGTGCTGTGCTGAACGCAGCCAATGCGCAGCAGATTAAATTGCAAAACGTAGAGCACTTTACTACGATCAAAGGGAAGGGTGTTCAAGGTACCATCGACAATGTAGAATATTTTGTTGGCAAGATCAGTATGATGGAAGAGCATGGGATGACCATTTCTACAGATCTCACTGCTCATCCAGGCAAGACATTAATTGCCTTAGCTACACGCCAACAATTATTAGCCATCGCCGCGATCGCGGATACGATTAAGCCAACAGCCGCCCAGGCCGTCAATGATCTACACGCTTTAGGCATTCGCGTAGTGATGCTGACCGGTGATAATGAAAGCGCTGCCAGTGCCGTGGGTAAAGAACTGCAGATTGATGAAATTGTTGCTAATGTCTTACCTGAAGACAAATTAAATAAAATCAAGGCTCTACAATCCGGTGGTTCAATCATTGCGATGGCTGGTGATGGGGTGAATGATGCTCCAGCCTTAGCCCAAGCGGACATCGGAATCGCAATGAGCACGGGTACGGATGTGGCCATTGAATCAGCAGGTATCACATTACTGCACGGTGATATTAGTAAGTTAGTGCAAGCCATTCACTTATCGAAACTGACCATGCGTGGCATTAAGCAAAATTTGTTCTGGGCATTTATTTACAACCTCATTGGTATTCCCTTAGCCGCCGGCGTCTTCTTCCCAGTGTTTGGTTGGTTACTCTCCCCTGTCTTTGCGGGTGTAGCCATGGCTAGTTCGAGTGTTTCCGTGGTACTAAATTCACTACGCCTTAAGCGAATCAAATTATGAAATTTTATGTGCAGGGCATGCACTGCCCATCCTGCGTTATGCTAACGGAAGGAGAGTTGGGCGATCTACCACAAGTCAAACAGGTGAAAGCAGATTTAGCCACGCGATCGGTGACCGTAGAAGGTGATTTCCAAAATAAAACTTCAGCAGAGGTTGCCGCAGAATTAAGCAAACCGCTCATACCATATGGCTATACCTTAACTCTTGAACCGGGTACTGCTCCTGTGCGATGGAAAGATTTTTATGTTGCTCTACCCATTGCACTCGGTTTTATCCTTCTATTTGTTGTACTACAAAAATTAGGCGTTGTGCATTGGGTACAAACTGGACAAATGACGTATGGCACCGTCTTCCTCATTGGCGTCATTGCTTCACTGTCTTCCTGCATGGCAGTCGTAGGTGGTTTGGTACTATCAATGTCAGCGACGTTTAGCAAGGCAGAGGCGGGCCATCGTCCGCAAATCCTCTTTCATCTTGGACGCCTACTAGCATTTTATCTATTAGGTGGGGTGATTGGAGCAATTGGATCTCGCTTTCAATTTACCACTACACTCACCTTTGTACTAAGTCTAGCTGTGGGTTTAGTTCTGTTCATCTTGGGCTTAAACTTACTTGATGTATTTCCGTGGGCCAAGAAATTACAACTGACATTGCCAAAAGGTTTATCTGAGCGGCTCCTCCGTGTGAAGCAAGTGAATGCAGCGATCACTCCATTCTTGATTGGAATCGTGACCTTCTTCTTGCCGTGTGGATTTACACAATCGATGCAGATCTACACCTTAACGACTGGAAGTTTTTCCGCAGGAGGTTTAACCATGTTGATCTTTGCATTGGGCACCCTACCGATCTTAGCACTGCTCAGTTTTAGCTCTGTGGGCCTTAAAACACCAAAATCACGTAGCATCTTCTTCAAAGCAGCCGGTTGTATAGTGCTCTTTTTTGCAGTCATCAATATTCTTGCTAGTCTTATTGGCGTAGGCATTCTGCCACCATTTCTAAATTTTTAATTTCACTCCATTCCTCTATGAAAAAGAAAATACTGTTCCTGGCAGTGGTTGGTCTAGCACTTTATGGCTTAGTAGCGTTAATCCGTTGGGATCCTAATGCAACGACCGTAGGCACGAGTCAAAATGTAGTCGTTGCGGAAGATGGAATACAATATATTGATCTCACGGCTAAAGGTGGCTACTCTCCACGCAAAACAATAGCACAGGCGGGCATTCCTACTGTACTAACAGTGACAACTAACGGAACCTATGACTGCTCCTCTGCCATCAAAATTCCGGATGAACAGATTAGTCAGGATTTACCAGCCACTGGCCAGACAGATATTGCTCTGGGCACGCCAGCAGCCGGGCTGCTACAAGGTACCTGCACCATGGGGATGTATAACTTTGAAATTGATTTTCAAGTATAGTCGAGACTATCGGTCATTTGTCTGGGGCAATGAACCTGTGTTAGATTATAGTTGATGTTATTCAACAGCCTCCCCTTTCTGGTTCTAGTCAGCGTTACGTTTTGCCTCTATTACCTGCCAAAACTCGCACGTGTTCAGGTGGGTATCTTGATCCTCGCTAGCTTGGCATTTTACGCGTACAATCGCCCGGCGTTACTGTTGTTATTGTTAGCTTCAGCCGGCATCGTAATTACTACTAGTTACTTAGTAACCCGTAGCCAGGGTAAAAAACGAAAACTATTTGCTACTCTAGGTGTTGTTTTAAATGTATCGATTTTAATCTTTTTTAAATATAGTGGCTTTGCCGCGGACGTCTTTAATCTATCCGGATCCATTAGTACGTTTCTCATTACCCTCCCGTTACCGTTGGGCATCTCTTTCTACACCTTCCAAGGATTAACCTTATTAATTGATGTCTACCAGAATAAGTTGAATCCTCAAGCGGAAGGTGCCACCACATTCAAAAGCTACCTAGCAAAATCTGTACTGTTTATCACCTTCTTCCCTCAGTTGATCTCAGGGCCTATTTTGAAAGCGCATGAGTTCTTTCCACAAATCAAAACGAAGCTACTGCGTGATATTCCCTGGGACAGTGTGTTCCGTAGTGTCGTACTCGGTTTCTTTTTAAAAATGGTTGTGGCGGACAACTTAAAAGATTATACCTTCTGGATGGACCATCCATACTTTACCGTGATGCCACGTAGCGCATTGATTGTGATGATCTTCGGCTACTCGATCCAGCTCTTTGCCGATTTTGCCGGCTATTCATTAATTGCTATCGGCATTGCCAGATTATTTGGCTATCTGGTACCTGACAATTTTAACTTCCCATATATTGCCACCTCGTTTCAGGATTTTTGGAACCGTTGGCATATCTCTCTGTCTACATTTTTCCGTCGCTATCTCTACTTTCCGTTAGGCGGTAATCGCAAAGGCTACCTCCGCACCCTACTCAATATTTTGATTGTTATGGCAGTGAGTGGCCTCTGGCATGGAGCGGCTTGGAGTTATGTCATCTGGGGTTTGTTTCATGGCATCATGTTGGTACTCGAGCGCCTAGGGAATGGATTACCTAAATTTAAAGCTAACCTGGTCACCATTACCCTACAACGCATAGCTGTCTTTGTGCTTGTCTCTATCGCCTGGCTATTATTTAAATTGCCTGAATTCAGTTCTGTTCTCTCCTATCTAGAGGCAATCTACACCAATGCCTTCCGCGGCAGTGATGAACAACGGTTACAAATTTTGCGGATAGTAATGTATGCCTCGCCAGTGGTGATCTATCATGGTTTCTATCTATTGCGTGATCATCCTGTGTTGCAACGGCTGAAACGGTTGGATTATCTGTTGTATGGTCTATTGTTGTTTTTGATCTTAACGAATAGTGGCACTGCACAAGCCTTTATCTATTTTCAGTTCTGAGCACTATGGTTAAAAAATCTCTCCTTACTTTCTTTATTCTATTCGCTGCATACACCGGCTTAATGTTAGTGCGGCCAGAATTAAGTTTCACCCAAAACCAAGAACAGACCAACTTAGTGAATGCAGAAAAGTATCTGTATGATCCGCAACAGCATAATGCAGTAGTGGTTGGATCTTCACTGACCACTCGCTTAGTAATGGCAGAACTTCCCGGCTATCAAAATCTGGCCTTCTCTGGTTTAACTGCATTAGATGGCTTGAATATCATTAAACACGGAGCTGTTTTGCCTAAACATATCTTCATTGAAACGAACGTACTCTACAAACCACAGAATACTACTTTCAATGATCAGATCTTTGCACCATTACCGTTCTATTCAAAAAAATATCTGATCTCCTTGCGCGATGGCAAAGAACCGATGGGTTTTGCTGAGCTAGTGCTTGCTGGATTGATTGGAAAAATTGTACCTGGAATCTTTGCACCCTATACTCCTACTGTGACACAGGCTAGCCGACCAACATTCCAATTCATCAAGACTGCGTACGCTCAGGAAACACCGACCGAACCGAGCACTCCTAAAGCTCTAGGGATTATTGCTGAAGAATATGCAACAGCACCCGATGCCATTGCCCTCAATAATAATCTTGCAGCTCTAAAAGATGATCTGGATTATTTTACTAGCCAAGGTGTCGAGATCTATTTTTTTGAAACACCGATCCATGCAGATTTAGTGAACTCTCCTAAAGCTGCCACACAACGACAATTACTGCTCGAGCGCTTTCCAGCTGATCACTATACCTACATTCTCCCGCCAGACAACAGCTATGGTAACGACGGAGATGGAATTCATATGAATACTACTGTCGCCAAAGCATATACCATCTACTTCAGAGAGCACGCGGAAGCTTTAATGCAGCTAGAAGCCAGGTAGTTGTTTTTAGCTGCAGCTGGTATACTCCAGAGGAACTCTCGCTCAGCCTTTATTCATGAAAGCGAGCCTAGGCACATATGCTCAAACCTATTACCGTCTTCGACATCATTATTATTTATGATGCCCATTTAGCTCATAGTGCGGCTGATACGCATTACCGGGAAACTACCCCATTTGGTAAAGAAGAAGAATATTTTAATTGCAACGCTACTTACCAATATTTTATTGAATATGGTCGTCGGCAAGGCTTGCAAGTAGCCTTCACTACAACGCATGACATTACTACCTCTGGTAAATTTAAAAGTGTCTGGATCTACCAGAATGGTTGGGAACGTCGACAAACACTGTCGAATGCCAAAGTAATCTTTGATAAATTTTCCAATTTGCTGGTCCGCAATCGTGCCGTGTATAAATTACTCACTACCATTTTAAAACCGCTCCCCTTCTTCCATAATCAAGCACTGCGACTCCTGTTTGATAACAAGCTGGCTACTTATGTAGAATTTCCGGACTGTACTATCCCCACAGTACAAGTGCGCTCGCTTAGCCCACTAGATATTGCTCAAGCCAAGAAAAACTTAGCGGCTAAATGTTTGGTGCACCCGTATCGCGATGATTTTAATACTGAATTAGTACTGAAAGATCAATTTGGCATGGGTGGCAATAACATCTTTAAAATCCGTAGTGATGAAGATTTTAGCACCGTCCCGCATCATCAAACGATGCATTATATTTTGCAACCTCTGATTCAAGCTTCGGGGTTTGCTATTGCTGGTTACAGTGGCAGTGCTGATCTTCGTGTGATTCTCGGTAATGGCAAGATCATTCAAAGTTATTTGCGTGTTGCCAAAGATGGCGAATTTCGTGCCAATGCCCAACAAGGTGGTGAAGTGGTCTATTTAACACTGGAGCAAATTCCCGATGATGTACTGACCATGATTGCTCAAATTAAACAGCATCTTCCCAATCGATCCACACTCTACACCTTGGATTTCATTAAAAGCCAAAAGGGTCACCTCTACTTTATTGAAGGAAACAATAGTCCGGGCTTAAATTGGTTTGATCGTGAAGATGAACAGAAAGCCAAAGAGCTGATTCACCTATTAGTAGAGAATTTAAAACTGTTGATCTAACTAGACAAGCTAAAGATCGTAACCGAGATCTTTCAGGCGTTGTTTGACACTGCGTTCTTCTTTGTTCGTCAAAATATCGCGCATGCAGAACACTACAAAATCCGTCACTGAAGAGAAGCCGGTTTCTGCGACAGCCGCTTGTAACTTGTGATAGAGGGGGCGGGGAATTTTAATGGTGACTTTATCTTCCATACGGTTATGGTACTGCACTCTGATTGTAGTGTCAAAAGCATATCGATTCCTCTACCTAGCTTGCAGCTAGACAAAGGAATCGAGTGGGACAGGGCTCGATCCTCCTTGCGGAAAGAAGTTTGTACATCACGTGTGTCCCGAACCAAGTTGGTTCCACGTGACAGCATCAGGCCATCACCTCCAGTCGGGTTGAACCCGGCTTGTAGTTGAAGGGGAGGTCGGAGAATTGGGTCCAGATCCATTCGGTCATGGTCGTTGCACTCCATTCGCACTCTAATTGTAGTATGAATAGATCTATTGTCAATCCCCCTTTTTTTAAATCAAAACCCCCTTTAATAAAGGGGGTATGAGCGATCGATTAATAGCTGGTCTAGATCTTCTTAGGAAAGACTAGTGATAAGATTAAGGAAAAGCCTAACGCGACCATAATCACCGCAAATGATACCAGGGATGAAATATGTAGACCAATAATTCCAATCAACATTTTCAAACCGATAAAGACCAAGATAAAGGACAGCCCTTTTTGTAAATGATGAAACTTATGAATTACACCTTCCACTAAGAAGAAGAGGGCTCGTAAACCCATCACTGCAAAAATATTCGAGGTGAAGACAATGAAGGGGTCTTGAGAGATAGAAAATGCTGCTGGGATAGAATCGACCGCAAAGATGATGTCAGTACTCTCTACGAGTAAGATAATACCAAACAAGATAGTGGCATGCAGCTTCCCGTTTTCACGTACAAAGAATTTACCTTGATGATGATTAGTGGTGAACGGTAGAAATTTGCGGGCAAACTTTAAGACTTTGTTATCATGATAATTAACGTGCTCTTCTTTCTTATCCTTCAACAGTTTAATGCCGGTGTAGATCAAAATCGCTCCAAAAATGTACAGTACCCAATGGAACTGCTCAATGATATATGCCCCACCCAGAATAAAGATTCCACGCGATACAATGGCGCCTATAATTCCCCAGAATAAAACTCGATGATGATACTTCTCTTCTAACTTAAAAAAACTAAAAATTAAGATGATGACAAACAGATTGTCCACTGATAGCATCTTTTCCGTCACATAGGCACTCAGGTATTGTGTCGCACTTTCTGTTCCTAATTCATACCAAATTAGCCCTCCAAAAATGAGGGAGATGACGATCCAGAACAGCGATTGCTTCACGGCAGACCGCAACGAAATTTTATGGGCCTTGCGATTTAGAAAGCCTAAATCTGCAATCATGAATCCAAAGATCACGAGGCCGAACACAATGAGTAGAGAAGTTTTTATATCCATAGACGCTCGGCAGTATAGCATGACTTGGTTTCTATGAACAATCCATTGCTGAGATGAGGAGGAACCGTCTATAATACAACCATGACACCATCCGATTCTCGCCGCGAACTCGACATCCAGCTAGAACGCATCGAACAGCAGCTGACTAAACAACTCTCCTTTAAACACAATTTTTTAATTTCGATTGTGCGGGGTGTCGGCTATGCATTGGGTGCAACGATCATCGCTGGTTTGCTACTGACCATGCTGAGTTGGAGTATTGATTCCATCCAAGATGTCCCACTGTTCAATAAAATCTTGTTAGATCCGCAGCTCACATCGTCCTTCAATACTGTAAATACTAACCAATAGCTTTGGTAAGGTATTGGGTGCCTTGGCTTGCCAAATATCCAAATTGTGCTACAATCTCGCACACTTATGATGACAAATATGCGTTGGTTTGTAGTAGTGATTATTGTGCTAACCGCTGGTCTAAGCGTCGTTCCTTGGTATTTACGTACGCATGGTGAGATCGCCCCTCCGTATCAACCTAAACTGTTTGTGAGCGTAGATGGCAAGCCAGCCGGACGAGATCTGGTGTTATTAGCGCATAATACTGAGACAAATGAAGATGTCATTATTCCCTGCAGTAAGGGACGTTGTCACATAAAATTTTCAGCATACGACAGCAAATGGACGGATACTCTCCAGAAATTATCCAAAAAACTACCGACGCATGCAGTACACTCTACAGAGGCAAGGCAAGCACAGTATAAACGCAGCGAGATCGTTTGGAGTATCGACGTTACCGGTGCACTAAAAAAATTAGAAGGTGATGATTATGCAATTTCAGTAGATAGCAACACCAGTAGTGCGGAACGATCCGAATTGATGTCGCCTACTGCTAATACCACTGAGCCACAACCAGTTACCTTAGGGCTGAGCAACGTCAACCGTGACATTGTACAATGGTTCGCCTTAGCATTAGTAATTGGCGTAGTTTACTTTGGATACAAGATGATCTCAGTTGGTGGCCATAGCCACTAGCGATACCCCACTAGTGTTTAGGGATATTTCTGGTCATCCACCAGGCCGCTACCGCAGTGGTCAATGGAACGGCGATTACTAAAGTAAAGCTGCCGACAATCATCTGGATCATCTCCTCCATCAAAGTTTCGCTATTTAAAGCAATCCATAACGGTTGCGCCGAATAATTGGAAAGTACTAAGAATGCCGGTAAAGCTGCGCCAGCATAAGCTAGTACCAACGTATTCACCAAAGAGACAATATGCGCTTGGCCAATGCGGAATGCTTTGGCAAACAAAGGCCCCCAAGTAAGTTCAGGTTTAGATTCTTTTAATTCGTGCACGGCCTGCACCTGAGCTGTCGTGACATCATCTAGCACACCTAACGCACCAATTAATAGCCCGGCCATGAGAATGCCTCTAAGTTCAACGGTTTGACCAAAACTGTATTTCAAACTGAGCGCTGCTTCAGAACCTGTGCCGGATAGATGTAAGATCCAAGTAGTAAACGATGCAGCTGCAACGGCAATGCCAAGCGCTGCAATGGTGCAGACTAAGGCAATTTGGGTTTTGGCACTAATGCCGTGACCTAAATAAAAGGAGATGACTGCTAATCCAACCAATGTGCCTAAAGTGATTAATAATGGGTGATCTGTATTCAGTAACTGTGGCACCAGAAACTGCACTAATACCACCAGAGAAATTCCAACACTGATTAATGCACCCATCCCCCGCCAACGCGTACAAGCAATGACCACGGCTGCAAAGATGCCAACCACCAACCAGAGCCATGGCAAACGATAATGATCAATAATATCGTAACGCACTCGCTCAGCCGACTGCTGGCGCGACACAATGACACGTTCTCCTGACTTGACCAACTGTTCTGATTGCAAACCCACGACATCGCCATACTCAATAATTTGGATGGTTTTGTCGGGCAGGACTACCTTTACTGTCTGATAAGGTAAATCTTGCTGAGTAAATTCATCATAATGCGTCCCACTGGCTTGCACCTCCAGCACACGACCGATCATGTACTCTGTACTAATCACTGTGGTAGAGGCAGTCGTTGCGGCAGCCTCTGCGGATAATTCATCTTGAGCAAATACAGGGCTGACCATTGCCAAGCCGAGTAAACAGGCTAACACATATCTCATGGAACCAGTATAGCGCTACTCGCAACGCAGGGCCAGGCGCAAATTAGCCAGATTATCGTTCATCAGTGAAAAATAATCCGCACCCATGGATTGTTCTTCTGGTGACAAGCCTTCTAACGGACTCAGCACTAATGTTTGAGCACCTACTTCATCGGCCAACACCTGACTTAGTTTAGGACTGGTTAACTCTTCAAAAAAAATGTAGTCGATTTGATGATCATCTGCCAACGTACTCAATTCAGCAATAGTTTGAGCCGACGGCGTTTCATTTGGATTCAAACCAATAATGGGCAAGAGCTCAATATTGTAACGTTCGGCTAAATAATTATAGGCATCATGAGCTACAATGGCTTGGCGAATTTCACAACTGGCTAAACCGGTTTGGTAAGCCTGATCCAACTGTTCTAATTTGGCTAAGAGCACTTCGGCATTGTGCTGATAATCAGCGAGATGGCTTGGATCTAGTTCGCTATAGGCATTGCGTAAATCGTTCACAATACTTTTAACTATTGTAGGATCTAGCCAAACATGTGGATCTTCTGACTTTCCCCAGGCGGAAGCTTTAATCTGAAATAGTTCATCTTTTTGGTAATCCTGGAGGGGAATCTGTTCAGCCCAGGTATCTAAACCACCACCATTATAAATGAGCACATCTGCGCTGGTTACCTTCACAATATCTTTCGGGGTAGGAGCGTAATCATGCGGCTCAACCGTGGCTGGAATAATAGTGGTGACGGCAGCATAATCACCACCGACTTGTTCCGCCAAGTAGCCTAATGGATAAAAGGTGGCCACCACTTGCAATTGATCTGTTTGAGCAGCATTGTGCAAGCGCTGTTGTAATGCC
Source organism: uncultured Gammaproteobacteria bacterium (assembly GCA_964385285.1). Taxonomy (GTDB): domain Bacteria; phylum Patescibacteriota; class Patescibacteriia; order UBA9570; family UBA9570; genus UBA9570. The sequence goes on along the minus strand of CAYLOJ010000011.1, from coordinate 28,499 downwards.
CAGATGGCCACAACGACTAATGCGATAAGTAATAATAGACCGAGGAACTTTTTCATCCTCATATCTTAATGCAAATCGTTTGCATCTGTCAAGACTGCTTATGAGTGGCTGCTCTGAAAATGTTTATAGTAGAGCACCTTCACTGTTTCGGTCACTACGAGATACACCCCCACAATACCGAGAATTAATGCCATTTGGTTTAGCGTTGGTGCGGTGAATGAGAAGATCGATTGCCCCCAACTGGTATACGGAATAGCGACGGTCAAGATAGCGGCCGCACCCGTTAAGCATAAGATCACTGGAGCTGGGCCAATTCCCCGTAGAATGAATCGATGTGTACGTATAGAGAACAGGAAGACTAATTCGGTCAGAATACTGCCGATAAACCAGTTTGTCTGCAATGCGGATGGCGGCAAATTACGGAAGACAGCAAAGAAAATAAAATCGAAGACCGTACTCGTAATACCCAAGAACGTAGCTAACAGTAAGATATCTTTCACGTGATAGGCTTTAGGTTTACGCAACTCGGCCGCATCTACACGATCGGCAGCGATTGAGATCATTGGGAAATCCGACAACAAATTCACCAATAAAATCTGTAGCGGCAACATGGGTAAGAAATCAATGAAGAGCGAGACTAAAGCCACGGCATAGAAGTTACCAAAGTTGGATGATAACGTAGCCTGAATATATTTCATGGTATTCGCAAACACAGAGCGACCCTCACGAATACCTTCAATAATGACATTCAAACTCTGCTCTAATAAAATGACATCAGCCGCTTCACGAGCGATATCGGAAGCTCCTTGCACGACTAATGAAATATTGGCTTTTTTCAACGCGGGAGCATCATTAATCCCTTCACCCAAAAAGCCGACATGCAAGTTTTGCTGCTGTAGTAATTCAATGATGTGATATTTCTGTTGCGGCGAAATACGCGCAAACATATGATGCTTAACAACAGCCGCCAATTGTTCTGTATGCGATAAACTTTCTAAAGTTTCACCCAACAGTACATCCGCAGGATCAGCAATTAAACCAACCTGGTGACCGACGGCACCAGCAACTTCCTTGCTATCCCCTGTAATTACCTTTACAGTCACCCCTAAGGCTTTAGCATCCGCCACCGCTTGCATCGTGGAGGCTTTAATCGGATCCACAAAAGAAATTGCACCAATATATTCTAAGTTCTTTAACTCATCAGATGCTTCGTAGTCATCTTTAGTCCACGGCTTCTGTGCCAATGCAATCACACGACGACCTTGCTCACCTTGTTTCGCAACCCAGGCAGCTAGTTCGTTACATTGACTGCCACCCATGGCCGGACAAAAGGTACAGATCAATTCTGCTGCTCCACGCACGATCAACATTCGCTTGCCATCACTCTCCATGAGCACACTGTTACGTCGACGTTCCGGATCAAATGGAATTTCGGCTAACCGTTTAGCCTCAATTAAATGAGTACGCTCTGTATCGTTCAGTGCCTGCCAAACCGCTAGATCAAAGGCATTATTCGGAGTTTGAGATTGATCATGTACCACCTCTGCTCCGGCCAATGCAGCGTGCCACAATGTCGTCTCACGCTTACCGGTAACATCGGCTACGGTCAATTTATTTTCTGTAATCGTACCTGTTTTATCTGTACACAACACTTCAATACCACCTAAATCTTCAATGGCTGTTAGACGTTTTACGACGACTTTTTGTTTAGCCAATCGCAAAGCTCCCCGTGATAAAGAGAATGTAGTCACTACCGGTAGCCCTTCCGGGATTACTCCAACCGCCAAAGCAATACCAAAGATGATGAGCTCTACCCAGCTTGTTTCATCTTTAATCAAAAGGTGCATCGCTAAGACACACACTAATGTGATTAGTACCAACCGTAAGATAAAGCCACTGAACTTGTTAATCTCTACTTCAAAGCTACTAACACGTTTTGTTTCTGTGGTTAGTGTGGCAACCTCGCCCATGGCAGTGTCTTTACCGATCGCAACCACTACGGCTTCCACTTCTCCGCTCACCAACGTTGTCCCAGAAAATAGTATATTGCTGGCCTGGTAGATCTCTTCAGTTGGCTTAGTCAAGGCGGCTTCAGATTTTGAAATGGGTACCGATTCACCGGTTAAGATTGTTTCATTCGCCATGCAATCATTCGCTTTCACGATGCGACAATCAGCTGGGATAATATCCCCGGCTTCTAATATTAGAATGTCTCCTGGCACAATTTCAACACTTGGCACACGTTGGCTCTGCCCACCGCGCCGCACCTGTGTATGCTGTACCGTAAATTTTTTCAATAACTGACTAGTTTTTTCGGAGCGATATTCCTGAAAAAACCCTAACACTGCATTAATCAACACAAATACAAACACCATCACACCATCAATCGTCTCACCTAAAATTAAGGCCAAGGTGGCTGCGCCAATTAACAGATAAACAAAGGAGGATTTAAATTGACGGAAAAAAATACTAGTCCAACTCGTGTGATGTTCAGCTAATTGATTAGCGCCATGTTCCTGTCTACTAGCCAACACGGCCTCAGCAGTGAGGCCTGTATTGACCTGAACATGAAATTGATCTGCTGTTTCTTGAGATGTTAAATTGGTAAATTTAG
>CAYLOJ010000011.1:0-25785 GCA_964385285.1 uncultured Gammaproteobacteria bacterium | reverse complement strand
TTGCGGATGTCCGAGAAGAGATCGATTTACAACTCGATGTGATCACCGAAGAAGAGGTAACCAAGATTATGGAGTTAGTTGCCTTCCTCGCCCAAAAACAGGGCTATGATGTAGACAATGACGCCCGATTAAAGCAGATGTTGAAACGGCTTGATGTCAATAAAATTAGCGATTTACTAGAAAAGCAACTGCACTAATTACTGCAGTTTCTCGATCGCTTGTTGCACTTTCGCTTTTAGCTCCTCTTTATAGGCAGCTAATTTATTTTGCAATTCAAGATCTCCTAAGGCCACAATTTGGGCGGCTAAAATTCCAGCATTCTTACCGCCGTTCACTGCCATACTAGCTACTGGTACTCCGGCGGGCATCTGGGCAATCGATAATAATGCATCGATCCCATCCGTTGTATTGGAAGCCGATTTAATGGGAACGCCAATCACTGGTAACGTAGTTAAGGAAGCTACCATACCTGGCAGATGTGCTGCACCACCAGCACCAGCAATAATGACCTTCAAACCGCGACTAGCAGCGGATTTGGCATATTCAAACATGCGCTCCGGTGTCCGATGCGCGGATACAATGGTTAACTCGTAGTCTACGCCAAAGTGTGCTAATTGATCAGCGGCTTCTTGCAGAATTGGTAGATCGGAATCACTTCCCATGATAATGCCGACAATTGGATTCTTACTCATACGTGCATTGAAGAAATATTTAGGTTAAGCAATCACCTTTAATTGTTGTTTAATCGCTTGGGCTTTGGATAAGGCAGTTGCTGCGTCCTCCGCTAAGATAGTAACGTGCCCCATTTTTCGCATTGGTTTAGTTTGAGTTTTGCCATACAGATGCACATACACATTGGGTTCAGCTAAGATGTGTTCTAAATTTTGATACTTAGCCTCTCCGGTGTATCCTGGCTCCCCTAGTAAGTTGATCATGACTGCTGTCTGACGAGCCGTAGTATTGCCTAATGGCCAATTTAAAATAGCACGTAAGTGCTGATCATATTGTGAAGTATAATTAGCTTCAATGGTATGATGGCCACTATTGTGTGGACGTGGCGCGATCTCATTCACTAAGACCTCTCCATCCGAAGTGACAAACATCTCTACAGCTAATACTCCCACCACTTTTAATGCTTCCGCCACGCGCATGGCCAAAGCCCGTGCCTGTTGATCAATTGGGTGCGCAATCCGTGCGGGTGCCAGTAGCCATTCTACTAAGTTGGCTTCCGGATGAAATTTCATTTCAACTGTTGGATAAGTGGTAATATCGCCCCGTTGATTGCGTGCCACAATGACTGCCAGTTCTTTTTGAAACGGCACAAACTGTTCCAACAACGATGGTTCCGTGAAGCCAGCAGCTAACGCGCGGGCATCATTAATTTTTTTTACACCCTTGCCGTCATAGCCCAATCGCCGGAGCTTCTGCATCACTGGAAATGGGCCAGTATAGGTACCAGGCTCTAAAGTAAATGGCGCCGTGGGAATACCATGCTGCTGGTAAAACTGTTTCTGTGTGCCTTTATCTTGAATCAGCTCTAGCACTTCAGGTTGCGGAAAAATTTGTTTGCCTTGCTTCTGTAACGCTTTCAACGCATCTAAATTCACATGTTCAATTTCAATCGTCAACACATCTACATCTTGGCCAAACGCCAGCACGGTGTCGTAATCGGCAAAGGAACCCTGTACAAATAGATTACACAAACTAGCACAGGGAGCATGCGCATCTGGATCAAGCACTTTAGTATAGACATTGTAATTGAGAGCCGATTGAATCAACATTCGACCTAATTGGCCTCCTCCTAATATTCCTAAGCGTTGCATAGTACGGCTATCTTATCATATTCTAAAGTTATGCAAACTGCCTGATTGTCTAAATGAGCAGTTACGCTGCACGACGCATTTGACCTTCATGAATTGCCGCTCGGCGCGCATTCCATGCCCGATCATACTCAGCTTGCCATGCACTCCGACCAAATACCAGAGGTTTCACTTGTTCCAAAAGATAGATTTTCTTGGCCCAATAATCGGTTACCTGATGTTGCTCCTTGCTGCCTAAGTTAAATAGGTTTGGCAGATATCCTTCTGCTGCGTTCACTTTAATGGACCACTCTTGATACGCTTTCCAGTTTTTGGGCGCCTGATGAAATAAATCGGTTAATTTTTCCATCGCCCGTGTACTGGATAAACGATAATCTTCTGGATTGGCTACTCGACCAGTGCTGCGAATCTCCATGAGTCGATCTTTCACATCTAACTCTAATTTGGTATCCGCACGTTCTAGTGCCACAACTTTATTAGTTGCATCTAAACGCTCAACGTGTTGGGTTGTATTGGCTAGACGATCCATTTGATAATCCCGCTCAGTGCGACGATCTGCTTCTGACGATAACGAACGCGGTTGTTTTACAAATGGAAATTTTTCTTCATAGCGAGCTAAGTTCCTCTGTACTGACTCTAAACTCAGGCGTAAGTCTCCGCGTCGAAAGATAGATTTCCAACTACTGAGCTGTGTTTCCAATTCCGTTCGCTTGTTTAAAAGTTCTTCATAGCGCTGCCGCGTAGCCTGCTCTTCAGCATAACGATCACTGTACGAGCGTTCAGGCGTCGCAATAACTGGAGTCACTGGTGTAGCTACTGGTTCCGCAGGAGCAACAACGTGCGGCTCTCGTTCATAGCCAGAATGCGGAGTAGTGCGATCAATAATCTGTTTCGGGTCAACATGATATTCCCCGTAGGATTGCTCTAGACTCGTCAGACGTGCAGCGATGCTGTCTAAGCCCGATTGAATGTTCTGCATCATGTCAGCGGACGTGGCTCGGCCGATGAGTTGATCTAACAGGTCAATGGCTTGGTAAAGCTCATTCACCCCTCTACTACGTGTGGGTTGTCGCATTGGATCTACATCATTACTCAGTGCATGAATGCGTTGACGTAACTCCTGTAAATAACGTCGCTGCGGACCAAGATCAAGCGCTGGTTTTTCTGCACCACGCATATCTGCCGGCTGAGCATCCACGCGTTCATCGATGGTAGCTGAAAAATGTTGGAGGATACCACGCAACTCTCGCGCCCGTTTAACATCCGCAGCGAATTGGTGCTTGTCTAGATCACTGCCATTTCCACCACGCAGTCGCAGCAGCATGTCATCAGCCTCCTCGACAAAAACTGCGGCGCGGATTTTTAAATCATCCGTATCTGGCAAACGCGCCAGTCTTGGCCTTAATTCAACAAGAGCCTGACTTAGAGTCATACTCTTACCAGCTTCAATTACATTAGGGCGTGGACCACGTCCTTCGTTGCTTGGCATGGCAAAATTATACTCGAAAAATAGCTAAAAGTCAAGCCTATTCTAGTCACGTTTTAGTTGTCGGTACCAACTCCAAATTGGTTTTGGTTCCAAATTTTCATCCATTAATCCAAAATAGGCTTCGTACGGATCATCCGTTAAATAGGTGCGATCTCGAAAGGTATATAACAGAATCGGACCGACTTGATCGTAACTCAATAAAGCTTTTGTACCTTGTTTGATATAGTGTTTAGCAATTTTATTCGTCACCCCTGCCGTGCCAGTTGAACAACCAAATTCTGTAATCCAAATCTGATCAGCTGGACGATAGCGATTCACGACTTTAATGATTTGCTCTACGGCCTCGGTCATCTGCTGTAAACTACTGCCGTCCGCTACATACTCATCACAATAGTATGGATGCATGTTAAAATCATCAAAATAGCGCTTACCCTTTTGGTAAAGTTTCTTCGTAAATTCTAGGTCAGTTAATTCAGAGACTGCTCCAGTCAAAACCACTGCATCCGGATCATACTCCCGTATCATGGCAGAGCCTGTTTTTAAAATCGGTCGATAGGTTTTCCAATTACTGTGCGGTGATAAATAGGTACTGCTATCTGGCTCATTCCAGATCTCCCAGGCATCTACATAATTTCCATACCGTTTAGCCATCATTCTTACAAATTGTTTCCAATGATCAGGCTGCCGATAGGGATCAGAGCCATCGCCATAGGCCAACATCGCGACAACATGAAGATCACGATCCCGATAATTGAGCATGGTTTGATCGTACCGTTTCAACCAGGCAGCGCTATCGTCCCCCATCACTTCTTCATAACTAATGTGTTCACGCACCCAACTGGTGTGACTGCCATCTAACCGCTGTGCATACAGATCGTCGAGCTCTGCTTCGCCACCGAGTGTCCAATGAACATTCAAACCGATGGTTTCCTTAGTACGCTGATGCGGATGCTGGATCTGTTCAGTTAATTGCTTGGATTGCTGTTTAACATATTCTCCTACAAACGGATTAAACACAGTCACTGTGCTCGTGCTTTCAATCACGCTGGCATCCGCCAAGGTAATGGTGAGTGGCTCAACCATTTCTCGTTCAGAAATTAAACTACTATCAATCGTAAAGGAAACATTCAAGCCTGTGTCATTGCCAGACACTACCGTGCCAGTGATCGCTCCAAACTGAATGGTAGTAGGATTAAATAATAAATAATCTAGATTCGTGCCATAGAGCGCGATCGTACTCGTGTACGATTCTTCAGTAGCAACGGAGATAAAATCAGTAGAAAATGAATCAACACTAGGAAGATCCACCGCCTGCGCAGGCGCAAAACGAACACCCAGGATCAGAACACTTAAAATAGTAATGCCAGTAAACTTCATAAGATTAGAGTACAGTATAACTATAGACTTGATCAGGTTGCGCTGTGTTTAACTTCAATTTAGGATGCAGTGGTAGTGGAAATAGGTAAGAAACAATGATACAGCCTGGCTTACACTCCGCGACAAACTTTTCTACTAACTTTGGGGCTAACTCAGAGATCCAAAATCCGACCACAGCATCAAATGTGCTGACATCATATTGAAACAGATCGGCTAACACAAAGGTGGGTTGTGGTTTCCAAAAGTGTGCGCGCCACCTGGCCCAACGCAATAAGTTTGGTTTGTACTCTAAGCCGGTCAGTGCCGCCTTAGGACCATACCGATGTAAGGCCTTGAGTAAGGTACCAGTGCCACAACCGAGATCAATGATCGTTTTAACGTTGGCCAGCTCTGGTAATTGGGCAATCTGTTTGGCTCGGCGGTCTGGAATGGGTACAAACGGTAAAGGTTGTCGTACATAGATAATCAACGGCAAAATACGCCCAATAATGATCATACAGTAGATGATTAAAATGAGAAGAATCGTCAAATACAGATAGGTGATTATATGCATAGACACACGGTAACATAATTGCTACGGTGGGGCCACGTTCATCGACAACTGTTCATCATTCACCCGCCCTACTGGGCTTCACACGGAGAGAACATGCACCTCATCGGTTTCGACTCGAAGACGATTCACACCACCGTCGCCGTCATCCTGGATGACGGCACGATCCACTACTACAATCAAGACGAAGTCGGGTTCCGACTGGCACTGCACGCCGCTCACTACGGCACGGCGGTGTTCGAGGGGATGCACGAGTGCAACGGGCAGATTTTGTTCCTCATCGAGCAGTGGAAGCGCCTGTGTTTCTCGGCCAAGACGGTCGGGATCATGGATGAAGACGATACCAGCTTCACACTGGATCTCTTCCGCTCCGCACTGATCGAACTGTTCCGTCGCAACTACGGGGCAATCCAGTACGACGAAGCAGGGCGTCGATTGCCGATGTACTTCCGCCCCCTGATCGTCGAGGGATCCTGTCTCCTCGGTGTGGGCTCCCACTCCAAGTGGGCGTGCATCATCATCACGCGCGACAAGACGCCCTACCTCGGCCCGCAAGCGCAGACTGGTGTCGTCATCTGGTCTCCCGGACCGAAACACCTGCGTCGTACGGATCCCACCAACGGCTTCCCACAGGCAAAGGCGGCAAGTAACTACACGCTCGGCTACCTGTGGAAGGGCCGGGCAGCGAAGTACGGGGCGGTCGAGGTCATCCAGTGGGACGCCAGGGGTAAACACCTGGCCGAAACCACCGGCAGCAACCTCTTCGTCTTCGGTCGAGACGATCACGTCTACACACCACCGCTGGGAGCGATCCTCGAAGGGATCACCCGGCGACGGTCGATCGCCATCCTCAGCGCGCTCGGCTATCAGGTCTGCGACTCAATGCCCATCGGCAAGCGTCGTATGACCCAGGCTGCAGGCATGGCTCTCACCGGCACCTGGAGTGGCGTGGTTCCGGTGCGTCAGGTGAAGGTCGGCTACCCCACGGTGACTGAAGGGGTGCTCTACGCAACCTGTCCGCACCCGGCGGTGCACGAACTCATGAAGCACTACGCGTGGCTACTGCAGCGTGACCCGCGTTGCATCCTGCCGCTCGACCCGAGCTGGCACACTCTGGCCATGTGAAGATGAACCTACGATGATGTAGGAGGAAGCCAGGGGGTTGCAGCTGTCTCGCACCGCTGCAACGCCCGCTCCCTAGAATTGGTTAAGCAGATATTGCCTTAGCCGCGTCTGGACGAGCAAATTGTAAATAGAAAGATTCAAAGTGATCCAAGGCACGTTGAATGTCATAACGGTCGATAGGCATTGTAGTAGTCAATCGTTCCGCAATACGACTAAGCTCCTGCAATTCTGTAGGAAGCTGTCTGAATTTCTCCATGCGTTCTTCAACGATTTCATATGATTCACGATACAAAAATGCTTGGATGATGCGCCCAACACTAAACGCATCATATTTTACAGATGCCTCCCGCTCAGGAGCTGAGTAACCTTCTGTACCAAAGGTTTGATTTGTACTCTCTGCATAGTGGGGGGATGTAGGTAACGTACCTTTTTTTTGTTTGGCCTCAAGCTCTGGCAACGCCGCCAATCCATAATCAATGAAAGTTACATCGCGTCCAGATTCGCTAAAATAAACATGGTTTGGTTTTAAATCCATGTGTAGAACTCCAGCTGCATGTATATCATGCACTGCTTGCAGCAAGCTGTGGACTCGAACTAATAATTCATCAACGTTCTCCGCTGCAGGATGATTCAATAACCAATCCAAGCCCGATTCTCCTGCCACCTTCTCCATCGCGATCATCAACATGCGTTCATCTGGATTTCCCGGGTTCGGTGCAAATTGAGCTGCTTCTAATCTCGGAGCATGCAGACCGTTCAATTTTTTTAAACTAGCCACCTCCGTAATCGCTTTGCGTGCCAAAGTAGTGGCCCTGCCGCCGTCATCATTATCTAATTGGGAACGATCGATACCGGGTACAAACTTTACGATGTCAATTCCGCCATGATCATTTGCAGCTTCAAATGTTGTACCGAATCCTCCCTCACCCAATTGACGTTGCAAGATGAAATTCTGCTCCTTTATTGTCACTTGAAACTGCTCGGCTTGGCGACCGCCAATCCATCGCTTAATGCTACCCCCACGAATGCGATCGACTAATTGAAAGATCTGCTTTCGTTGCTCGTGTAAAGCTGAAACCCGTTCAGGACCAGCAGATTTTGTGTTCACGTTTCCTACTTGGTCCGGTATTAACCAAGGCTTAACATAGTTCCATGCCCGCTCAACATATGTATTGGGGTGGGCTTTGAGATCCAGTGCCGTCTCAACTGGTGCTGCATCAATGACTCCACTACCCTCGTGTTGGCTCAATACCAAGAGCTCTTCTACAATGACATGATTATCAGTATCTGCACTTGGCCGTGGGGGTTGTTCGGGAGCCATAAACTGCTGAAATAATAGCAAAAAATGGGTTTTTGTCAACCCCAAAGCCTTCTTGCTTGACAAGATCTATTACTGTGATACGTTTATTTGTTCTTTTGGATACCTGTTGGGGAATAGGGCTAAAAGAATACAAATACAAATCTATGTCTTTAACGATTGAACAACAAATCAGCGGTTTGCTGCAGCGGCATAATTCTATTTTGATTTGCCTGCCCGCCAAGCCCACTACCGATGCCATTGCCTCTGGCTTAGCAATGTATGGCGTGCTGCAAAAACTAGGCAAACAAGCCAAAGTAGTCGCGGCGGGTTTTGCTTTACCGGACAATCATCGTTTCTTGCCCAAGAGTGATGAGATCTCTCATGAACTTACTGCCTTGAAAAAATTTGTCATCTCCATTGATGTCTCCAAGAGCAAAGTGCAGGATATTCAATACGATATTCACGATAATCGTTTAAATGTTTATATCACTCCCAAAACTGGTTACTTAGAAACACGCGATGTCAGCACCTCCTCCAGTGATTATGCTTTTGATTTAATTGTTGTCTTAGATAGTCAGGACCTAGCCAGTCTTGGTAAAGTATTTGAAGATAATGCCGAATTTTTCCATCACACCCCGATGATTAATATTGATCATCATCCGGCTAATGAACAATTTGGTGAGGTGAATCTAGTCAAAGTCACAGCCACTAGTATTTCTGAAATCGTCTTTGAATTATTAGAACATTTAGATTCTGGGGAATTACTCGATGAATATATCGCCACTCACCTCCTCACGGGCATTATCTCTAAAACGAAATCCTTCAAAACCAATGCAGTCACACCACGCTCATTGGCTATTGCTAGTCACTTGATCGCCTCTGGAGCGCGCCGTGAGGAAATTGTGCGCAATTTGTATCAAACCAAAACATTGGCTGCTCTGAAGTTATGGGGACGCGCCTTGTCGCAATTGCAATCGGATCCGGATCGCAAATTGGTCTGGTCAACCCTGCGCCAAACAGATTTCTTAGAGACCAACACAACACCAATGGAACTGGGTCAAGTGATTGATGAGCTGATTATCAACACACCAGACGCACAGAATGTCTACATTGCATATGAAACCCCAGGTGAGATTCAAGCTGTCATTGCCACTGCTCCCTATATTCATGCCACTGAGGTGTTCCGCGATATGAAGCCGTTGGGTGATCAAAACTTTACCTTTTTAACGATTCCAGTTACTACCGTTGAGGCAGCACAACAACTGATTCATGATCGCCTTCGCACATTAGTGAAGTAAAAGCCTGGCACGCATAAAACAGGTGTCGGCAAGAGGTGGTTATGCTATACTGGATACATGGCAATCCAACGTATTGAAGATTTACTGGCCCTCAACCATCCAGCTCAAACTCCAACTGCTCCCGCAGGTCAACCCACACATGGAGTGATCCATGATGAAAGTCCAACGGCCAAGCTACAGGAACGGATGCGTCTGATTGAACTCGATAAACTCGAGCAGATTTGTCAGTTGCAAGCAGAGGAGTTGGGTTTGTCCTATATTAATTTAAAGGGCTTCCCGATTGGGCCAGAAGTACTATCACTCATTCCTGAAGAAACCGCACGCCGCATCCGTACAGTAGTTTTTTTCAAAATTGGTGGACAAATTCGTATTGGCACCTGCCAACCGGATGCCGCAGAAATTAATGACATTGTAGCTGGTTTGCAACACGAATTTCCGGGTTCAAATATTGCCTTGTACCTCACCTCTGAACATAGCATGGATGAGGCTCTGAAATTGTACAAAAATATTGCTCGTGTTCGCACGATTGTGACGAACGTTAGTTTAACGAAAGAAGATCTCGATCGCTTTCAAAACGACGTGCAAACCTTCAAAGCTATGGAGGATGAACTCATGAAAGTGAATATGACCGAAAAGTTTGCCTTGATCGTGGCGATGGCGCTGAATGTAGGTTCATCAGATATTCATATTGAAGCTGAAGAGCACAATGTTGTCGTGCGTTACCGCATCGATGGCTTGCTCCAAGTAGCGGCTAAAATTCCAGGCAGTATCTGGCCAAAGTTAATTGCCCGTATCAAAACCATCTCCGGGTTAAAAATTAACGTAGATTCTATTCCTCAAGATGGTCGCATTACCATTGAGATGGAAAACGATAAGATGGATATTCGTGTCTCCACCATGCCAACCGCTTGGGGAGAATCCGTTGTGATGCGTTTGTTGAAATCATCTTCGGTAGGCTTAACCTTTGAACAACTTGGTTTGCGCCCTTCTGCTTTCAAACGTTTGAAGCATGAGATGGAAAAACCACAAGGTATGATTATTACAACCGGGCCAACCGGTTCAGGTAAAACCACTACCTTGTATGCGATTTTAAATACCTTGAATCAACCGGATACTAAAATTATTACCTTAGAAAATCCCGTAGAATATCATTTAGCTGGAATTGCACAATCGCAAATTGATCACTCTAAAGACTACACCTTTGCTAAAGGGTTGCGCGCCATTTTGCGGCAAGATCCTAACATAATCATGGTGGGTGAAATCCGCGATCTAGAAACCGGTGAAACGGCTGTGCAGGCCGCCTTAACTGGCCACTTACTGCTATCTACGATTCATACTAACGATGCAGCTGGTGCTATTCCACGTTTCTTGTCCATGGGTGTGCCGGGCTTTTTACTCGCCCCTGCGATGAACGCGATTATTGGACAACGTTTAGTGCGTAAAATTTGTCAGCACTGTAAAGAAGAGATTACCTTAGATCTAGAAACACTGGAACGTGTAAAAAAATTGATCAAAGATATTCCAGAAAATTCTGGAGAAGTGATCCCAAATATGGATACGCTTAAATTTTATGAGGGTAAAGGTTGCGAACAGTGTAATCATATTGGTTACAAAGGCCGCATCGGTATTTATGAGATCTTTACCAAGAATCCAGAGATCGAAGCAATCACCTTAGCCGGTAACGTTTCTGAATATCAGATGAAGGAAATTACTCATCGCAATGGCATGTTGAACATGGCCCAAGACGGTATTTTAAAAGCCGCCGATGGCATTACTTCGGTTTCGGAAGTGCTTCGTGTCACTGTGTTCGATTAACCATCATAGGTATTAGTAGATATTTACTTCCAGAGCAAGCGGCATTGGACTATTGGAAACACTGCGGAAGCGTCATGACCTGCGTAAGCGCGACGGAAAATCAGCTCGGCAACTAGATGGCATGGATTACAGAACTCAATTTCGATATACGGTGGATAATAACCACTTCCTAAACGTAGTTACTTCTTGCGACTACTGGGATTATGTACAACAAAATCGGCCAAACCAACGAGCTGCCGCGTACTAATATGCGTAATGGCAGGATTTGTGATTGCGACTGTAAAATCTGGGAGTGGCATACCAATCTTGCGGGCAGCTTCAGCGAGTACAGGCAACAGAGGATCATTGGGTAAAGGATAAGTCACTTGCTGGATCAAATAAATCTCTGCCGGGAATGTACCAAAGTGCGTTGGTGCCCGATCATAACCTTTAAATTCTCCGCCACCGATTGCATGCCCAAGGATTGTCTCCACCTTGTCTGTGATGCGTTGTGACAATTCACTTTTTCCCGCATTCGGATATCCAAAGACTAATGCCGTCACAATGGATTTATCCTGTAATAAGCGCACAATCCGTTGAGCAATCTGATCCACTGCCTGATCAAATTCAAGTACTGACGGTTCATGCTCCTGTACACCTGCACGTTCAGTGGTCATCTGACGCCGTGCCGGACGTCGCCTTGCCTCAAACATAGATCTACTGAAATTTAGCTAAGGCTGCTACAATTGTCTCCCGTTCAGTCTGCTTTTGCACTAGATTAGCTTTCTCTTTATCAATAATCTCAATTGGTGCCCGACTAGTGAATTCGCTATTACTTAATTTCCGTTCTTGATTAGCGATGTATTTTTCTAGATTTGCTAATTCTTTCTCTAAACGCTGCTGCTCTGCTTTGACATCAATTAAATCACCCAAGCTCACTGTGAATCGATAACTAGCATTAATGACATCCGTTGTGTTTCCTGCTGGTGCAGCTGCAGCGACAATCTGTACTTTACATAACTGCTCAACAATCTGTTTCGCTTCATCTAATAACTCACTCGCGGTATAAAGGTTGAAAGATTTTGTATAGGGAATTTTATATTGAGCACGCAGGTTACGTACTTGTGTGACTGCATCTTGAATGTCTGCGAACTGTTGTTCAGCTCGAGCATCACGCGCCGCACCATCTACCTTGGGCCACGCTGCCATCATTAATAATTCACCTGGATGTAATTCTTGCCACAAGGTTTCAGTGACAAACGGAGCAAAGGGATGAAGTAGCTGTAGAACAGTTTCCAGGCCCCGCCGCACTAATAGCGGATTCGGTTGGAATTTATTGATTTCAATATACCAATCGGCCAGCTCGCGCCATAGGAAATCATAAGCGCGATCTGACGCCAAGCTTAATTGATAAGTTTCTAGATGCCCGGTGACCTCCTCCACGACTTTGGCTAATCGTGATTGAAACCAACGATCTGTTAAGGATTGTTCATCTAACGGAATATAATGTTTGGGTTTTTCAAGCACAACATCACTGATCAAGACAAAACGCGCAACGTTCCAAATTTTATTGATAAAGTTACGATAGGAAGCAATTTTTTCTTCATAGAGGCGTGAATCATTTCCCGGGGTTGTACCAGCGATAAGTGCAACCCGTAATGCGTCCGTGCCATATTTGGCATTCATCTCTAATGGATCAATTCCATTGCCAAGAGACTTGGACATCTTTCGCCCTTGTTTGTCACGCACTAAACCATGTAGATAGACATGTTCAAATGGAATTTGACCAGTAGCATAAGTCGTAATCAGAATCATTCTAGCCACCCAGAAAAACAAAATATCGTAGCCAGTTTCTAACACTTGGGTTGGATGGTACTTTGCCATATCAGCAGTCTGCTTTGGCCAACCTAATGTGGAGAAGGTCCACATGCCAGAGGAGAACCATGTATCCAACACATCCTCATCCTGCGTCCAGCCTTCACCTGGAGACTCCAGCTGCACTTTCACTTCTTCATCACCCACTGCGTTCTGTTTGTACCAGGCTGGAATACGATGCCCATACCACAGTTGTCGAGAGATGCACCAATCATGCAAATTTTCCATCCAATGAAAATAGGTGCTCTCGAAGCGATTCGGAATAATTTCGACCTGACCATCAGACACTACAAAATTTGCCACCTCTTTTAGGGTTTTCCCTGCATAGGCATGCCCTTTTGGCAGATGCGCATCCACATTCACAAACCACTGTACTTTTGGTAATGGTTCAATGGCCGTACCGCACCGATAACACACCGACAAATTTTGGCTAATGGTTTCTGGTTCTGCTTTAAGCAAACCTTGTGCACGCAATGCCGCGACAATCTCCGGCCGGGCCTTCGCTGCCGGCATAGCCTCTGAGCGACTACCGTCCGCGCGTAAAAAAGTAGTCGTTAAATTACCTTGCTCATCAATCACAATATTCTCACTCCCCCATTCCACGCCATGCTTCTTTGCCAACTCATCATCAATTTTACTGTGTGCTGGTGTCACACCTAGGGCGCCCGTCCCAAAGTTTGGATCAATCGATTCGTCCGCAATCACAGTAATCTTTAGATCCGTACCCAGAAAATTAGCTTGATACGTTTGGCCGATAAACATCTGATGCTTACCTTCTGGATGCACCGCGACGGCTACATCGCCAAATTTAGTTTCAGGGCGAGTAGTAGCGATCGGGATGGGAAAATTTTTATCGTAGGTAAAGGTGACTAACTCTGCGGTCGTCTCTTGGTGATCTACTTCATCATCTGCCAACGTGCTTTGGCAGCGCGGACACCAGTTCACGACTCGATAACCACGATAAATTAAATTATCTTGGTACATGCGCACAAATAGATCGCTCACTGCTGCCTTGCGTTCTTCGTCTAAAGTAAATGCTTCACGTGACCAATCCAGTGAAAAACCCATCTTCCGTAATTGATTGCGGATCGTATTCCGCGAACCCTCAACGAAAGCGTCTACTTCCTGAATAAATTTTTCACGACCCAGTTGATGCCGTGTAACCGGAGGATTTTGCTTGGCCAAGTTTTTCTCTACCCGATTTTGTGTTGCGATGGCTGCATGATCCGTACCAGGCAACCATAGGGTTTTCTTGCCCAACATCCGCTGATAGCGAATTAAGATATCTTGCACTACATACATCGCATGTCCCAAATGTAACGTTCCGGTAGCATTCGGCGGAGGTAAAATAATAGTATAGGTTTCGTCTGACTCAATATTGTCTGGATTAAATTTTCCAGAATCTTCCCACAGTTTGTAGATGCGATCTTCGTACTCTTTGGCTTCGTATGATTTTGGTAATTCCATAAATAGTAAATGATTTGGGATAGGTTTAAATGAATCGTAAATAGTAACCTTCTAAACGTTTTTGCCGATAGTCTTCTTGCAAGGTATGAAATTCTGTATCCAGATGCGATAACCGTAATGGTGCGCCATCCACCAATACCAATGGGTCGACAATCCGCACCTTCGTCTTAATATAGAAATCATAATCGTTTTTATCTTCTACTACCTGAGCAGTCTTTACCATCTGTAAGTTCTTCTGAATAATCGGCTGCTTGGATTGTAATAACTTGTCATAGACAATCTCATCAACTGAGAACAAATCTTTAAAGCTTATCACGTTTTCAAATAGAGCAGTTTTTAACGCTTCGGCAAATAGATAGTACAAAGCCGCCTGTAACGGATGCCCCCACAACTGAGCATCGCCAGCACGAAACTTGTCAGCAAATAAACGAGCAGATCTTTGATCTTCAAAGACAATTTGATCCTCAAAGCGTAACATATGTTGACGTAAGTCATTCACCTCATCCAATGTCATCGCATTATCTGTGATCAAATCTCGATAGCAATAATCCACTCGATCCATGCATAAATCTGGTAAGTCACGCTCTAGCAAATGGAAACGATGTTTGTCCATCAACAGATCAAGATCCATGCCGTGTTTGGCGACAATCGCTGGAATCTGAGAATTGTGGATGACCTCCTTGTGAAACTCTTCATGGAACGTCCCCACTTCTGAGCCACCAAACACGAAATCAATCACATGAGAGAACGCGGTATGAGGAACGTCATGTAGTAAACCGGCAATCTGCTCTTCTAACGTGGCGTTGAATTCGCGCAACAATAAATAGACACCCACACAGTGTTCAAAGCGATTCGTGGTCAAATGTCCAAAACGATAAAAACTGGCGCCGTACTGATTCACCTTTTTCAGTCGTTGCATGGCATCGGAAGCAATAATCTCCTGAATGATCGGTTCCGTAATTTCTGTTTGGCCGTAGATACGATCAGTATAGTTCATAACGTGGGTCTAAAAATAAAAAAAGTGATTCGTGGTTGGGGCCCTCAACTATTTTGAGGCGGTACCACCCAACACTTTCACTTCATTTGGCTATTACGGTAGCTGCCGGTTCCAGCTCACTTGGTTCACACATTTCCAAGATCAACGCTGTTGCAATTGTACTGGTAGTATAGCCAAAATGATCTCTTTAGTCAACCTCCGCGCTTCTAATCACAACCTGTAAAGGTTATGAGCACAAGAACGGAGAACGGGGTTTTGCAGTAGTCTTTGAACAATCTCATTGTCCGCCGTTCCACAAAAACTCCCCGCGGGAGAAACGAACCGTTGACTGTTCGTTTATTGAGCGTGGCAGTCTAGAGCACGCCGACCAGCTTGTAGTCGAAGGCCGAGTTCCACTTGCCCATCTCCGCGTTAGACACTGAGGCAGAAACGCCAAAGATGCCGGCTACCTTTAGGAGATCACCGGCACTTGGTCAAGCTAAGTTGTACTGCCAAAGCGACGTCTACAAGTGACGATCTAAATCCAACAATGTTAATCCACTATACGCATCCGCTATACGATGTGTTTTGGAAAAGGGTGTAATCATCAGTTCAATGGTAGGGTCAGCAATGCCGCGGACTAAATGGCCGGCGAACGCCTGTCCGGTATGATCACCAATGGTAACATGCAGGTGCAATTTTTCAACCGAAATATTTCCAGTTAAGTTGGTGACTTCCACTTCGTGTTTGGTAAAATTCGTGTACTGCTTGGTCTGCATACTGAAATGACTAAACTCAATCTCTTTGGCTGCGCCTAAGCCAGAAATAAATCCTCCTTCGACATTTTGATCTGCACAAAATTTCTGCAGACTCTCTACAATCTCTTCACCGGGCATGAGTCGAATGATGTAATGATCTTTCTGTTTGGAATAGGTCATAACTAAATGTTAACGTGGAGTTAATTCCCAAGCCGGATCAGCCCGGAAGGCAAATAATTCAGTTGGGGTATCATGTAAACGGCATGCGGCAGCAATCATAGCGGCATTATCCGTACAGTATTCAAATGGTGGAATAAATACCGGAACATCCAATGTGGCCAAGCGTTCGCGTAACAGCGGATTCGCAGCAACACCGCCACCAACTAAGACAGCCTTGGCCTGATATTGCTTAACCGCCCGCTTCGTACGGGCATGCAAACTATGGACAATGGCCTCTTGCACACTAGCGCAGACATCTTCTAATTTTGCTTCTGGATGATCACGATGAAAATATAGGACCGCTGTCTTCAAACCCGAGAACGAAAAATCAAAGGTGTTTTGATTGGTCAATGGACTTGGAAAGTGGTGCACGGTAGCATCGCCAGTTTTGGCCAATTTCGAAATTTCTGGACCACCAGGATATGGCAATCCCAAAACTCGTGCACATTTATCAAAACACTCACCAGCAGCATCATCACGTGTTGCGCCAATCAATTCATACACACCTGGCTTCGGCATATAGAGTAATTCCGTATGACCGCCAGAAACTACTAAGGCCAAGGCTGGAAAGGGAATATCTTTATGTACCAAGAAATTAGCTGAGATGTGCCCTTCGATATGATTCATCGGAAAGATCGGTTTGTTCCACCCATACGCCAACGCACGAGCGGTTTCTACGCCTACTAATAACGAAGTGATCAAGCCCGGACCACTCGTTACAGCAATACGATCAATTTCCTGAGGCTGCACTTTAGCTTGTGCTAGAACCTGTTGCACAAACGGAATCATCACGGGCACATGTTCACGTGCGGCCACTTCTGGCACTACTCCCCCAGTGATTTTATGGACATCAATCTGTGAAGCAGTTAACTGAGTAATCTGATCACCATCCAAAATGGCGATACTGGATTCATCACATGATGTTTCAATCGCTAAAATTTTCATACTACGACAATTAATCTCGCCACCAACCATACGACAGACAGTGATAATGCGCTACCAGCGATGGTTTGCATGATCGTATGTTTTTTCAACACCACCCGTGACCAAGCAATCACCGGCAGTATCAATAATAATGGCCACCAGTGCCACCCAAAGATTTGTATGATCACAGCAAATAGAAAGGCGCTGACAGCCAGGTGTCCACTAATTTTCCAACCAAATGTGACGAGTGTACCTACCACCTCAACGATTAAGGCTGCGAGACGCAGCTCCCCAGCCTGCCAAGTACCCATCGTCCAGACTACGTAAGTGGAGAGAATATGTAACACGAGCACGATCACAAAAAAGAGTCGTCGTTGTTTGACCTGCGTAATATCCGCATCGCTGATCCAACCGAATTTGATAAATAGGGCCAACAAGCCAACTGGTAAAATCAACTCAAAGATCCCTAAGCTAATCGCCAAGGATTGCTGCTGCTGGCCAGATAATCCAGTGGCAAATAATAAGATGCCCACAAACATCGGCCAGGCCAACAGAGGGTTAAAGATCTGTGATATACTGACGGCTAGAAATCGTTTCACTTTTTCAGTATACACTATGTTTAAACGGATCGGTACTCTCTGGATGATCGCCGCGCTCAGCCTGGCCACCCTATTTGCTGTGGGCTGCATCGTCGGATGGTTCTTACCTGTTGAGATTAAACTTAGTGTTATCCAAACTGCGCTAGTCAAATTTGAATCCATTTTGGCGCGCTCCAGTAGCGATTGGCTACTAGCCATTAATATCTTTTTGAATAATCTACTCGTTGCTGTGATTGTGCTCGTCGCTAGTGTGATTCCCCTAGTAACCTTGGGGATTATTTTTGCAAACGGGTTACTCATCGGCATGTTTGGTGATCTCCTCTGGCGATTAAATTATATTCAACCCAGCACCTTTAAAAGCGCTGTAGTGAGTTTGGTCCCACACGGCATATTTGAACTATCCGCTATTTTCTTAGCAGGTAGTTTAGGGTTAGTGTTATTTATAAAACTAGTCATCCCCGGTCGCATCCAACCTTCTGCCACGCGGGGCCAATTTTTCATCACGACGCTCCAGTGTTTTGGTTTTGTTGTAATTCCACTATTGATGATCGCAGGTGTTGTGGAAACTTTTATCTCACCACGAGTTGCCGAAATGGTTTTAAACGACACAAACGCTGCAGTAGATTCACCTTATGTCGTAAAACTAGAGCCACTAGCACTAGCCGAAACCGATTGTATTCCAGGTGCTGCGTCCAGTTTAGCCTCAGTCACGAGTGATCAGCTCTCCTTACTCTATGCTCCTGAAGTGACTACGTTACTACAGAGACGTAGCGCAGTTCCTCAGTGGCAAACCACCTACAACTGTCCACAAGGGGGTTGGTTTTCTGTTGCTAGCTTTGCAGCCGATCAATGGTCTGCAGATCAGGCCTATCAATTGATCGTGGTGATGTTAGAACACTTACAAGCTAACTACACCCTACCGACCACACAGACGATTGATACTAAAATAAATGCAGTAAAATTACATTACACTGTTCTAGCCCTTCCCGGCAGAACGGTTGTGGTTACTCAGACAGATTTACCATTCAAACCTCAAGATTTATTGGTGGTCGATACAACACAATAAGCCTGTGTCTGGTGTAGACCGGTTGTCTTGACGGGCCGGATTCCATAGGTTATAGTCCGTAGCGCTCCTTACAGTTCTATTTGGCCGCATCGTCTAACGGTTAGGACATCAGGTTTTCATCCTGCAAATCGGAGTTCGACTCTCCGTGCGGCTACACTTTACCAGCAAATCCATACAAAAAACCGGGGCACAATACCCCGGTTTTTTGGCAATTAATTTTTTACTAATTACAGACTAATGTTGGGATAAACCAACACCGCTGGACCATAGGTTTCAGAATCCTCCCAGGAATCAATTGCTACGATAACATCTAATCCATCTGAACCAACTAACGTCTCGCTACTAGCAACAGCTGAACCATAACCACGCACTTGCTCAGCCACGTCTTCTGGGAAGGTGCCAGCTATACCCAATGGACGTTTTACCATACCAGTTGCAGAGCCAGCATAGATCCAAACTCGACCTGTGCTTTCAGTTTCGTAATCATGTAACGTTTCTTGATAATATCCTGGAGCAGCCACTATGATATCACCATAACCATCGCCATTCGCGTCTAATGCCGAAGTTACTGCATATCCTAACTCTGCATCTTCCATATTGGATTCTACCTGCCATTTACGCAGTGTAGATAAACCAGTACTTGACCCATAATAGACTACAGCTGTACCTTCATAATCTTCATCATGATCTGCTCCTGGTGCCCCGACTATTACATCGTCGTAGCCATCATTATTCACGTCACCAGCATTAGCGGTAGACCAACCATACATACTTAAACCTTTGGTACGAGCCGCCATGCGGAAGTCTGGACGTAAACGCAATCCACTAGCCGATCCATAGAACGCTGAAACACTACCATACTCACCATCTTCGGGGTTACCAAAGATGAGGTCTGCGTAAGCATCACCATTAACGTCTGCTCCCGCTAGCCAAATAGCATGCTCACCTAAATCCGCTAAATCTCCATTAGAATCATAGTGCCAACTGGCCGTAGTGGCTAAACCTGTGCTACTGCCAAGATAAACACTCACCTGTGACATACCGGGCTCACGCGCATCATTAGCTTCGCCATCATACACTGCTACATCATCGTAGCCATCATTATTCAGATCACCTAAGCCAGTTACTACATAACCAAATTCACCAAATACACCCTCATCCACGTCTGTAGTGTTAGCGGTCCAACTAGCAGTAGTTGTATCCACGCCACTAGCAGAGCCATAATAGCCGTAAACTACACCCTCAGCGTATTCCCCGTCGGCAGGGGCACCAACAATTAAGTCATCATAACCATCGCCGTTCACATCACCAGCACCAGCGACAGATTGACCAAAATCGGCATAGCGAAAACCAGATGATGCTTGAATCGTCCAATCTGCCGTAGTACTAATAGCTGTTTCGTTACCATTGTATCCAAAAATCTTTCCTTGCTGGTATTCACCCGCATCTTCTACCCAGTAACCCACATCTGCAATTACTAATTCATCGTGTCCATCGCCATTCAAATCTCCAACATTAGCTACCGTGCCACCAAATTCTTCACCTTCATCATCGGTGAGTTTTGTGAAATCACTCGTACTAGTTGAAATAGAATCTAAGTCATCTACTGTTAATCCCCCTTTGTTCGTTTGTTGCCACTGTGAGAGGCCAATAGTAGTACCGACTACGGTAACAACAACAACTGCTAACGCAACAGCAACTGCAGTGCGGGTTATTGTAGCACTTTGAGTTTGAGTGGTGTAAGCCATAAGTTATAAAACGTTAATTGATTTTTTGATTAAATAAGTTTAAACGATTTCTGTGACTGGCTTATCTACCCATTCAGCAACTACAGCTTTTACTAAACTTGGGGACACTACTGTAACGATACTAGCATCAGCTGCTCCAGCTGTTGCGACACGTTGTTTTAAACTTTCGATCCGGGCGCGTACTCCAGACTCATCTAACACATCTATAGCCTTGTCTGGTAAAAAGCGTCGTGTAATATATTTGTGAGATAAATCTACAATCGCTTGCAATGTTTCGGGTGCGTATTCAACATGATGAAATTTTTCAAATACTGGTTTAACTCCGTTTAAAATATTCAAAGTTTCAACTGTGCTAGCTTCATGAATATGGATTGGCTGAAAGCGCCGTTCTAAACTTTCATCGGGCATAATATATTTTTCGTACTCTTCATAGGTTGTAGCGCCAATCACTTGTAGATAACCACGCGCTAGCTCAGGTTTCAAAATATCCGCTGGGTTCAAGCCGCCCTCACTACCACGCGCTTGGCCTAACTGTTGAATTTCATCAATAAACAAGATTACCTTTCCAGCTTGAGCTTCTAATTCATGGCGCATACTTTCTAAACGAGCTTCTAGTTCTCCACGATATTTAGTACCGGCCACCATGGAAGCTAAATCCAGAGCGATAATATCTTTACCTCGCAGTGCTTCCGGTGCTGCCGGAGTAATAAACAATTGTGCTAAGCGTTCAACAACTGCTGTTTTGCCTACACCCGGCTCCCCTAGCAGCAAGGCATTATTTTTAGTTTTGCGCGATAACACCCGAATTAATTGATCTACCTCACGATCGCGTCCAATGACAGGATCTAATTTTTTCTGCCGGGCTAATTCAGTAAAATTAGTAGCATACTTTTGCAATATACCCCGTTGGTTAGAGCTACTGGCACCGCTATGTTTCGTCTGCCAAAACATAAAACCGACTGGAATTGCCAAAGCAGCAGCTAGGCTTAAAAGGATTTGCGGAGAGAATAGGTCCACGAAACAGCTATTAATATTCAATTTTTTGTTTTATTTTGCTTTTTTTATCCTACCAATAGGACGAACTAGTATGAGTATAACAGACAATGACGACAAAATCAAGTTGGCATCAATAACATCTATTTACACAGACTACGGCTAGCCAAAAATTCAGGACCATCCTAAGAATATTGCGTGGAACAGATTTGCTCTATATAATAGGTCACAGTATGACTCCGAAAAAAATGCAATTTAAAAGTCGCTTGAAGGATCTTAGTAGTGATGAGCAGTCGGTCGCTGACGATTTCTTTAATGCCGGCAGTATTGAACCCTTACCATCAACAAGCGGACAACACGCTGGTGAAGATGTCTGGATGGCTTCTCCAGATGGGTATGATGGCCAACTGGCAGTGGATGTTTATCACGACGATCAACATGTCTATATTCGCGCCATTGTAGGAGGAATTGATGCTAAGGATATTGAAGTGCACATGAACAATGATATGGTGACCATTAAAGGGAAACGTATTGTTCCTCAGGAAGTCAAACCAGAAAATTATTTCATTCAAGAATGTTACTGGGGTGGCTTCTCTCGCTCTATCATCCTGCCGGTCGATATTCGTCATGACGCCGTCGAGGCCAAAATTGAACACGGCATCCTGCTTGTTATCTTGCCAAAATCACATCGTCCTAAAAACACCCGCATCCCTATTAAAGCGGCCTAGCAATTCATATCATGTCACGTTCAAAAAAGAAGCAGTCCAAACCAGCCGTTGAGCCCACTACTCCGGCTTCTAGTGCTCCCTCCAAAGCAACAGAGTCTCAACCCAAAACCGTTGGGCGCAGCATGCGTATACTCACCGGATGCTTAGCAGTAGTCATCATCGTCGCCTTGCTGATGATTATTGGCTATTTTGTCTATGAATACCGTTATACCGATAAAATCTATCCTGGTGTTAGCATTGCTGGGCAAGATATGAGTGGTATGAATTTTCAATCCGCTAATCAGTTGATCACAGAGTATCAGACAACACTATCTGAGCAAGGTTTGCAATTCACCTATCAAGACAACACCATTACCATTCCTGTCGATATTACTGTTGAAGCTACGACCACCAATGAAGAGGGTGAACCTACCGAAGCCACAGAAACAATCTCTCTGATTGAGATCAATAGTGCAGAGACAATTCAAGCTGCCTTTGCCGTGGGTCGTACCGCAAATGCTGCCGATAATGCGGGTCAAAAACTATCTGCTTTAACTACTGGCAAATCTCTTCCGCTGATCTACACCATGAACCGAGCCTCTTTGCTAGAACAATTAAAAGCTGAGTTTGAACAGTATACTACTCCATACCAAGACGCTGCTTTAGTGGCGAGTGAAGACGGCGTCACGGTCACTCCCAGTACCAATGGCAACGATTTTGATTGGGAGGCAATTCTGGGTGAAATTGAGACCAAGATCAATCACTTAGAAACAGTTGAGCTAGTCCTTACGCTGGAAAGCCAAGCTGCACCGATTACTACTGCTGAAGCCGACGCAGAAATTAGCGAAGCCGAAGCTGTGCTGGCTGCAGCTCCATTACAGTTAACCTATGAAGATAACACGTATACAATTGAGCGAGATGAATTAGCCACTTGGCTAACGGTGAGCGATCTTGATCAACAAAGCCAACTCACATTTGATGAAGATGCGGTGCGTACCTCCCTGGCCACAGTCGCTGGAGAAATTGATGTGCCCGTTCAAGAAGGTAAGTTTAGTTTGGATATCGTTGATGGTGTTGTAAAACTTACACAGTTTTCTGATGGCGAAGATGGGCTTGGTGTGAATGTGGAAGCAGCCATTGCTGATTTGCAACAGACGGTATTACGCAATCATGAGTCAAACATTACATTGTCCGTTGAAGTCACTCACCCCCGCGCTAATCCAGAAACACTGGAAGATTTAGGCATCACTGAATTACTCGGTACTGGAACCACTAACTTTTCCGGTAGTCCATCAAATCGCATCCTCAACATCAAAAAAGGCGCCGACCTATTAAATGGTTTATTGATCGCTCCTGGTGAAACATTTTCCTTATTGGATGTCTTGAAACCGATCGATATTGAACACGGTTGGTATTCTGAATTAGTCATTAAGGGAGATAAGTTAGAAAAGGAAGCAGGCGGCGGTTTATGCCAGGTAGGTTCAACCGCTTTCCGTGCTGCTATGTTATCTGGCTTACCAATTGTTGAACGACGTAATCACTCCTGGGCGATCTCCTACTACGCCTACAAGGGCAAAGCTGGTGTAGATGCTACCATTTATGATCCATCTCCAGACTTTAAATTTAAAAATGATACTGACCATTATATTTTATGGCGCAGTCGCATTGAAGGTAGCGATATCTACTTTGAACTATGGGGTACCTCTGATGGACGTAAAGGTTCGTTTACTGATCCGATCAATTATAATTATGTCTCTCCTGGGCCCACCGTAGAAACAGTGGATCCTACGCTCGCACCGGGCACCCGCAACTGTGATGGTCATGCCTTCACAGGGGTAAGCGCTTCCTTCGATTATATTGTCGAACATGCGGATGGTACTACAGAAACGGAAACCTTCACGAGCGTCTATAAAGCCAGACCACAACTCTGCTTGGTTGGTCCTGATGCACCGGCTGAAACCACCACAGAAGATACTACTACCGACACCAATACGAATACCAATACAGATACAACCAACACCAATACGAATACCAACAGCAACACTAATACGAATACAAATACAGGGAAGAATAAGAATAAAAATAATTAGACCGCTCCCCCTACCCTCTCTCCTTGCTGGAGAGGGGGTTTTGGTTTTATAACAATCCCTTTTCTCCTGTAAGGAGAGACGGGCTAGGGATGAGAGGTCTAACATTGACGCTCACCCATTTATTCAGTAAGGTTGCGCGGCACTGTAACCAGTGTGTTCTTCAACAATCAACATGAGGCTCAGAACATCAGATGAAACTCTCTCCTCCCTTCCGTGTGGGTTGGATCGATGCAGACGGAATCGGCCCGGAAATCGGTCCGATCGCGCGGCTGGCACTCACCACGCTGATGCCGCCCGACCAGATCGAGATCGTGGACTACGACTTCGGCGCCGACCGCTTCCTGCGCGACCGCACCACCCTCCCCGCAGAGGTGATGGCCGACTGGCGCGACCGCTTCCACGGCATCTACATGGGTCCGGTTGGTGATCCGCGCGTGCCCGGCAACGAGCACGCCCGCGACCTGCTGCTTGGCACCCGCTTCGGTCTCGATCTCTACATCAACCAGCGCCCCCTGCTGGTGATGGATCCGGCGCGCTCCCCACTCAAGAACGAGCTGTGCGACGGTGCGCGATTCGTCGTCTTCCGTGAGAACGTCGAGGACTGCTACACCGGCGGCGGCAACGTCATGTACGAAGGCACGCCACACGAGATCGCCCAGGAGATCAGTACGGCCACGCACCGCGGGACTTCCCGCATCGTGCTCGCCGCCTTCGAGTACGCGCGCCGCCACGGACTGACCAAGCTGTGCTTCTCGACCAAGGCGAACGCCATGCCCAAGACGGGCAGGCTGTGGCATCGGGTCGTCAAGGAGATCGCGCCGCTGTTCCCGGAGATCCAGGTCAGCCACGAGTTCATCGACATCCTCTGCGCCAAGATCGTGCAGAACCCGCGGAACTTCCAAGTGATTGTGACCTCGAACCTGTTCGGGGACATCATCACCGACATCGCTGCCATCATCGGTGGTAGCATGGGCCTGGCTGCTTCTGGGAACATCCACCCGGATCGTGTCAGCCTGTTCCAGCCGGTTCATGGTTCCGCACCCGACATCGCGGGCAAGGGCATCGCCAACCCGTTCGCCGCGATCATGTCGATCGGGATGATGATGACCCACTTCGGCAAGCCGGAACTGGAGTCGCGCATCCTCGCGGCTGTCGGCACCTGCGTTCGCGCGGGTCAAGTCACCCGTGAGCTCGGTGGGACGCTCAGCACGCAGGAAGCGGGCCAGGCTGTACTCGAGCTGCTCGCGGGGTGAAGAACAGTCGCTGACGGAGGACGTCGGCGCCGGGGTGGGGTCGGCTAGTTCGATCCCACCCTGTACCCTCCCTTATAAATGCATGGACCTCTTCTATCCTAGCTCTACCTTACCCCCAACCCCCTTTCAAGGGGCTTTTTAAATTTAAATGAATTTTCATCAAAGCACATATTATTTCTTTGAATAAAAGATATCCCCTGTAAGGGGAGATTGAGAGAGGTAGAGTTCAATGACAATATTTTACAATTAAAAAATCCCAACTATCTGTAGGCAAGAGAACCTTTAGAGGGATGCATAGAGCCGGAGCCTTATGTATCCTACTAGAAGGTTCCCATGCTCGTCGTGCCTACAGGTAGC
>CAYLOJ010000010.1:0-42834 GCA_964385285.1 uncultured Gammaproteobacteria bacterium | reverse complement strand
GGAGCCTTATGTATCCTACTAGAAGGTTCCCATGCTCGTCGTGCCTACAGGTAGCTGGGAGTGTTCTCAAATAAAGAGAACGCAGCAGTATAGCCGTTTTGGCCAATTTGTCAATGGCTATGGCCAAACCAAAATTATTATTTACCTAATATTAGGTATTTTTATACTAAAAGTTATTCACACTTTATAAGATCACATTCATGAACTAAGCCGATTTGACGAAATGATCAGCATCCTGTAACTTCTTGCTACGTGTCAAACGGGCCTTGCCAAAAGGCTCGTTTTGATTTAACTTGTGGGCCCCATCAACCCGAGGTCATACATGGGAAGGATTATTCCAGGTCACATCCACGGGGCTATTCACGATAGCCTCAAGAATCTCATGGCGGTCATCGAGCAGAACGGTGATCAAGTTCTCGCCCCGATCATGTCCGCCTGCCGCGAGCTGGTCCTTTGGGCTGGCTGGCGCACGGGCAAGTCGGTCGTGACGCGAACGCTGCACGATCAGCTGAGCGACATCCGTGATCAGATCGAAGAGCTCAAGCGCTCTACGAACCCCACCACGCATCTGTACGCAGATCTGGAGATCCTCTCCGGCCATCTCCGCCATGCGCAGGTGGAAGCGGTCGCCCTTCTCAACAACGCGGTTGAGGACTACACCCTCAGCCAGTTCGAGCGGGAGTGCAGGAACTACACCGACCCTCCGATGCACGGGAACTGATGGGAAGGTGGCGGCGTGAGCTTGTCTTGTACATGCATCGCCGTCACCCACCCCCCCCTTAATACTACTTAACATATTCACTTTAACTCTGGCCCCTTGTGGGGTGTTTTTTTGTATACAAATACCCTTGACTTTTTCGAATTTTCCCCTTACCCTGTGCGCACCTCGCATACATTCACGCGAGAGGAGGCAGTCATGGCAGAAGCAAGCAGCCAAGAGGAAGAGCAGTACGCTGGACAACTGCGTGGACTTCAGGAGCTCGAAGCAGCAGGTCAGATCTCAAACATCCGCCCTGTGTTCATCGAGGGCGAGATGGCTGGGTACGACTACGACCCGCTCGGAGACACGGCTCCGAAGGAGGTGCCGATCCCGCGCGTCCCGGTGCAGGTCGATCCCGCCGATCGGTACCGTCACGACCAAGAGTGAACGGGTAGCCCCGTTCCCAGCCTCACAGCTGGTTCGAGCAGTCGCTTCGGCGGCTCGCGGGGTAGCGTTCGCGCTGCCCTTCACCCTAACATTCCGCACTCTACCAACCGGTAGAGTGTTTTGCTATTCCATTGACTTTTATACGCTAAACAATTAACGTTTTACCACCTTGCTCAGACCGAGCTTGGTGGACTCAACGGGAGAACCGATGACTGAAGAAGAAAAGCGGAAGATGGAAGCTAGGATCTGGGCACTCCGCAGCCAGATCCAGACTGCCCAGCACGCCCTGCGTGCGGTGCTCACCTTGCTGCAGGGTGAGCACTCGCACTCCAGGTGGTTGGTGGGACGCGAACCACTGTTCGTCCTGATCCGGAACATCCTGGAAGACAGGGGGGGTGGAGTCAACAGCTGGCCGATCGTGCTCTGGGAAGCGGAGCGGACCATCGACCTCATCACGCTCCGGAGGGTGGTCAAGGGAACCCTCGAACTGCTGGCAAGAATTCGCCAACGGGTGGACGAGCACCATCCGGAAGACGCCTACCGGCAGCGGTCGCTGGTGGAGCCGTCTCTCGGGAACATCGAGATCGCGATCGGGAACCTGCGCCTCAGCGCAGCGGCCCTGTCGCAGCTCATCGATGGTGAGCAGGTGATCTGGTACAAGATCCCTGCCCCGAGCATGGATGGCGCCAGCTGCTGAGCAAGTAGTAGGGGGAACATTCCGGGTGTGGACGCGTCACAGACGTGTCCCCCGGTTGTTCATTTTGGAGCATTTTCCCAAATTAGCCCTTGCCGAATCGGATTTTTTCCTCTACGATAAAGGCAGAACAGACGCGCTTGATCGCGTCTTCGTCGTCTACCTAGCTTTAATGTATTAACCTATTATCTCCATGTTAACCGTCCAACAAATCTACGCCTTGGGTTTAAAACTCGCGATCGAATCTGATCCTCGTGGCAAGAAATTCGTTCAGGCTGAACTGCAACGCAACCGACAGCAGTACGATAAAATGTCTGCAGCCGAGAAAGAATATTTTGATACTGAATATCTCACTAATCCATATTCAGATAGTCGCATTTTGTACAGCCCAAGTAACGATCAACCTGTAAAGCGCCTATTTGCTGGCATCGACGCTGATGATAGTGAACTGTTGTTGGCAGATCGTCTCGGCAACATTGATTTAGTGATTACCCATCACCCTGAAGGGATCGCATTAGCGGATCTACCAGAAGTGATGAAAGTGCAAGTGGAAATTATGCATTTAGCTGGTGTGCCAATTCATGTCGCAGAAAATTTATTAGCCTCTCGCATTGCTGAAGTTAATCGTGGTGTGTTACCAATCAACGATCATAAAGCGGTTGATATTGCTAAACTCTTGAAGATGCCTTACATGGCTACGCATACCTTCACTGATAACTTGGCGGCTCAGTTTATGGAGAATCTGATGGAGCAGAATAAAAAGAAAATTTTCTATGTGGGCGACATTCTAGAAACATTGCTCACCGTGCCGGAATACCAGCAAGCCAAAAAATTGAAATCTGGCCCCACTATCTACGTGGGTAACCCAGGCCGCATTGCTGGCCGCATTGCTGCCACTGAATTTACCGGCGGCACGAACGGTGCTAAAGAGATGTTCGAACAATTATCTCGCGCTGGCGTAGGCACAGTGATTGGTATGCATATGCGTGAAGAACATCGCAAAGTTGCAGAACAACATCATATGAATGTCGTCATTGCCGGTCATATCTCCTCGGATTCAGTTGGCATGAATATCTTCTTGGATGAAATTGAAAAGCGTGGTGTTGAGGTGATTCCAGTAGGTGGATTACTACGGGTCAAACGTTTCGCAGCTAAAAAAACTGCAGCTAAAAAACGCTAAGCGTTATGTCCGGGGAAGATCGTGTGGTCAGCCCGGCCCAAGCTACAGCGGAAAGCGCTGTAGAGGTTTCCTTGCGCCCAATTACGCTGCAAGATTATATTGGTCAAGAACAGATTAAAGATAATCTGACTGTCTTCTTACAGGCAGCCAAACAACGCAAGGAATCCATTGAACACGTTCTTCTGCATGGTGGTCCCGGTTTAGGCAAAACTACTTTAGCGCATATTATCGCTAAAGAGATGGGCGTGAATATTCGCGTCACCAGCGGACCAGCCATTGAGCGCGCTGGAGATTTAGCTGCGATCCTGACGAATCTGTCGGAAGGCGACATTCTGTTTATTGATGAGATCCACCGCTTACACAAAACGATTGAAGAGGTGTTATATCCAGCGATGGAAGACTACGCTTTAGATATGGTCGTAGGTAAAGGTCCAGGCGCCCGCACCTTACGTTTAGATCTACCAAAATTCACTGTCATTGGTGCGACTACACGAATTAGTCTATTATCTGCTCCATTGCGTGATCGCTTTGGCGCACATTATAAATTAGAGTTTTATACTGCAGAAGAGATGTCTAAGATCATCCGCCGTTCCTCACAAGTATTAAATGTTGCCATGCATAATGATGCGGTGGATTTAATTGCCACCCGATCGCGCAGCACCCCACGTATTGCTAATCGCTTATTAAAGCGAGTCCGCGATTATGCACAAGTACATCATCCCGACGCCAGTGTGACTGCTCCAATTGCCCAAGCCGCTTTAGATATGTTAGATATTGACCCATTAGGTTTAGATGCGGTCGACCGCAAAGTACTGCAAACGATTATGCAAACCTTTCAAGGTGGCCCAGTGGGTATTCAAACCATTGCTGCCACTATCGGTGAAGATATCGATACTTTAGAAACCGTCTACGAACCATTCTTGCTTCAACTCGGATTTTTAGCACGCACACCTCGCGGTCGTGTTGCTACAACTAGTGCCTATACGCACCTTGGGTTAGTGCCGCCAGATGATTTGCAGACCCGCCTCCTCTAGCCTATACTAGAGGCGTGGCTATTCCTTACTTTATTCCTGGAATCATCTACCTCGTTGGTTTGATCTGCGCTGGTGGTTTTTTCTTATTTAACTTCTACCATTTACGGCGTTTCGGTTTTTTTGATTTCACGGCTTTTATTGCTACAAGCTTAACAGCTGTAGTCATGGTAATTGTCATTTTCCTGAGTGTAATTTTTCTGATGCGTACAGATTGGCTAGGTAGCGGAGAGTTATTTAGTAGTGACACATCCACGTTTTTAGATTCCTTCTAGTGTATGTCTGACCCTATGAAGCAACAGTTTCCTGGACAACGCAATGATGAACACGTCATTACATTTCTGCGCCGTCATTGGATTACCGCCGTTGGTTCCATCTTTCAATTAATTGGATTCAACCTTTTGCCTGTGGGTGTGTTGGCATTCTTTCTCTATGGCATCGGCTGGAATCCACCCACTGAAGGTTTCTGGTATGTGCTCGTCGTGATGATTACTGCACTGTATTACATTGGCACTTGGCTGGCCTTCTACCACACCTTTGTTGATTACCATTTAGATGTTTGGGTGCTCACCGATCAACGGATTATTAATATCGAGCAACAAGGCTTATTTGATCGTACCATTTCTGAACTAAACTTATCTAAAGTTCAGGACGTTACCTCCGAGGTGCATGGCCATATCCAAACAATTTTCGATTTCGGCAATGTCTATATACAAACTGCAGCAGAACAGCAACGCTTTGCCTTCTTACAAGTGCCTAATCCAGAAGAGGTTGCCCGCTTAGTGGTGCGCGCCAACGATGCTGCTGTGAAGCGAGAGTCATTATATGCTGTCCATGCAAATGCCGCTGAGGAGCAAGAAAAAGCCGAGCGCGCAGCAAAGGAACATTCAACCAATCACTCGTCGAATGAACACACTTCAGCTCAGTGATTTTGATTACGTTCTCCCGACCGAACTAATCGCACAAACTCCTATTGAACCGCGTGATCATTCACGCTTATTAGTTGTCCATAAAAATACTCAACAACTCGAGCATAAACAGTTTTTTCAAATTGGTGATTATCTCCAACCTGGTGATGTGTTAGTCATTAACACCTCCAAGGTGATTAAAGCACGCCTCCATGGTACTAAACCCACCAGTGGTGAGATTGAGATCTTTTTATTACACCCATTAGATAATGCTAATACCTGGGAATGTTTAGTGCGTGGTAAACTCAAACCAGACACAATCATTACGATCACACCAACGGTCACCGCTACGGCCATCCAACCCAACGCAGATGAAACCTGGCAAATCCAGTTTTCTACAGATGATATTACACAGTATGGAGAGGTCCCATTACCACCTTATATCAAGCCCCAACAATCTCCTGAACAATTTGAACGACGTTATCAAACTGTGTATGCCGATCAAGCGGGATCAGTAGCCGCGCCGACCGCTGGTTTACATTTCACGGAGGAATTATTGGATCAATTAAAAGCTAAGGGGATCATCGTTGCTCCGGTCATGTTACATGTTGGGTTAGGCACATTTGCATCCGTTAAAACGGAAGATATCACCCAACATCAAATGCATGCCGAATATGCGGTATTACCGCACGCCACTGCGCAGGCTATTCAACAGGCTAAAGCCACAGGACACAAAGTAGTTGCAGTAGGCACAACCTCGTGTCGAACATTAGAAGCCTTCTATGGCCAAGCCGGTGAAGATTGGGTCAATATTTATATCTATCCTGGATATCAATTTAATACAGTAGATGCGTTAATTACGAATTTTCATCTACCCAAAACTACGCTACTGATGTTAGTCAGTGCATTGGCAAGTAAAGCTCTCATCGATCAAGCCTACGCCGCAGCTATCCAAGAACGCTATCGGTTTTTCAGCTTTGGTGATGCCATGTTGATTATCTAGCAGATTCAGCTGGTAGATAATCCTTCACCCATTCCCCTGGTAGATCAGGTACCGCGTGATAGCCATGCGCTTCGATCAGCGGCAAGAATATACTGTTCCATTGTTGTTCGGTCATTGGAGTCTCGCTGATGTATAAACCACGCACAAGATGATGGCGCACCGCAGTTTGATAGCGGGAGGCCAGATCTGCTACCAGCTGCATCATGCGTTCTGTCAGCACACGTCCAGCACCTTTAGGAATATGAGCGGATTGATCTTCACGATGCACTGCTGTGCCTGCTTCCACCACGCCAGACTGAGTTTCAAAATCAAGATTACACTCTGCATAGATTCCTTTTCGACCAGCCACATCGTATAAAGAAAAACTATACTGATCTCCGGATAAATGCTCTGGATTTTTGCCATTAAACTGGTGATCGTTCTGTACCACTAAACGGAGTGGGGTGTCAGCAAATTGCAGTTCAATACTACGCAAGGCAGTCGACCATTCCATCTGTCCACTTGCACTACGTTGTCTAGCACCGTGCGTCAGCGCAATTTCAGATAATCTTAAACTGGCGAGACCTTCTCTTGGTAGTGTCTCCTCAGGTCGTTTTAGTCGGCGCGGTTCAGTTTTCATAAATATGCCGTATCACCAAAGTTGCTCTAGCTCGATCCCTTGGTAGTAATATCCTAAAATTTCTTGCCAGTGATAGTAGTTGTTAGCCATATAACGCGCACCTTTAGCTGACATGCCAACACCATGGCCAAGTAACGTGTCGCCGTTACAACCTGGGTCATCGACCGACTGCAAATAAGCATAATCACCGCTCCATACTTCGCTCCAGGCACGGGTTCGACCATCGCTCCGAGAAAAATACGGCGTCACCACGACCTCAGCCTCATAGGTTACAATCTGTCCAGCCGTTTCCTCCACTGCTGTGACAATATTGGGTGATCGCTGCGTTAACCCGTAGCCACGATAGACCTGATCATTAGCAGTTGCATCCAGCAAATACGGTTCTCCCGCGTGTTTAGTAGGATACAAATATTGAAAATAAGCGTAGGTACGAGCCGCCGTGTACAACGCTTTTAAATATGCCTGCGGATTATCATTGCTGGCCTCCGCAATCCCCTTCACATAATTTTCAATCCCCAATTCATTGACTACCCAACCATCGTTTAATTCGATGGTGCCATAAAACGTATTGTCATTTAATTCTGTATTCCAGGCGGGTACATTTGAATAGCTGGTGATGGTAGAAATTTTATTATTTTTTTTGGGTTGGACTCTTACGGCTTCGGGAGTGGTGGTTGTTTGATCTCCTACCGTCACGGTATAGCTGCCAGTTTGTGCATCAAAACTTAAACTAGCTGTTGTGCCACTTGGCAAGCTAAATAACTTGGAGCCACTCGCTGTGCGTACTACACTATTCCCTGCAACCGTCACTGTAATCGGTTCGGTCGTTTCATATAATCCCACCCGAATTTTCGGACGTGCTGTTTCGATCGTCGCCGCCTGTACAGTAGGAGTGGTTAACCAGGCCTGTTCAACTAGCCGCAATGCAAATGCTGTGCTGAGG
Organism: uncultured Gammaproteobacteria bacterium; assembly: GCA_964385285.1. Taxonomy (GTDB): domain Bacteria; phylum Patescibacteriota; class Patescibacteriia; order UBA9570; family UBA9570; genus UBA9570. The sequence continues at coordinate 35,309 of CAYLOJ010000010.1, read as the reverse complement.
ACACTAAAATAGGCAAAGGCCAAAGTGGCGAGTAAGGTTTTCATGGTTTGTTTTGACTTTTTTGTTTTACGAATTTGTAGGAATTAACTATAGCATAAAACCTTGACTCAGTCAATAATTTATTGTATAGTCGGGGCCATGTCTTTGCTTCGTTCTGTTGCGCGCAATACTGCATTACAAGCCGCTGGCAAGGCGATTGGCACTGCGCTTGGGTTTGTGGTTGCCACCATTTTGTTTCGTTATCTACGTGATGAGTTGTATGGAAACTATACGACAGCTATGTCGTATTTACAGCTCTTTGGCATTGTGATGGATCTAGGTTTATATGTTGTCTTGCTCAAACACATTAACAGCCCAGAGAATCGGGACGGAAAATTGCAAAATAATATCTTTACTTTCCGCGCTGTCACGGCAGTATTGTTCCTACTTGTTGCCATTGGTTTAGTCTGGTGCATTCCAACCTACCCCATCATCGTCAAATGGGCTGTCGTGGTAGTTGCGGTGAACTTTTTTTGCATTACGATGAACCAGCTGTTTCAAGCCCTCTTCCAAAAACATCTCGCAATGCAATGGGTGGCTATCGCTGAAGTAGTCAGTAAGGTTACGTTATTTGTTTCAACATTGACGGTTGTCTACCTCACAGAAGCAAACGTCTTGGCGATTATGGTGACTGTCGTTCTGACTGGGTTAGCACAAACGTTAGTGCTATGGTTCGCCAGTCGACGCTATGCACAGTTACATCTGGCTTTTGATTTCAGCATTTGGAAGCGCGTGATGATGGAGAGTTGGCCGATTGCGATCGCCATTGCCTTAAATCTGATCTATTTTAAATCCGATACAATTATTCTCAGTATTTTCCAATCCCAAGAGACAGTCGGTGTGTACGGTGTGCCATATAAAATGTTAGAGGTATTAATCACCGTACCAGCAATGGTGGTGGGGTTATTAATGCCTATTCTTAGTCAACACTACCAAGCAAAAAACTTTTCTGGATTCACACAGCTCTATCAGCGTTCAATTAATCTACTGTGGATGCTAGCTGCTCCAATCGTATTTGGGGGTGTCATCCTAGCACAGCCATTAATGCTGCTGATGGCTGGCGATGACTTTACTAGTGAGCCGGCAGTACTGGGCGCAATCTTTCGTATTTTGATTCTAGCGGTCGGTGCTATTTATATGGGCACCTTAACTGGATATGTAGTGGTCGCCGTCGATCAACAGCGGTCTATCATTTGGGCATATGCCTTTGTTGCAGCGACCGCTTTAGCGGGATACCTTTGGTTCATTCCGATGTATAGTGTCTATGGTGCAGCCTGGGTAACAGTCTATTCTGAGGTAATGATGGTCATTATTTCTACTACTGTCATCTACCGAGCCACCCGGGCACTTCCAGCCATTGGCAGCTTACTACGTATTACCGCAGCAGCGCTGGTGATGGCAGGCGGTGTTTATCTGATGCAGGCCTGGCCATTAGTCATTACGATCTTCCTTGGCGCCCTACTGTATGTGGGTACACTGTTAGTAGTAAAAGGCATTACACCAGAAGAGATTAAAACTATTCTTCGTCGTCAAACTGTATGAGCCAGCGCAACATTCTTATCCTAAAATTTCCCTACTCCTCAACTTATGGTGGTGGAGAAAAACACACCATTACGTTAGTCGAACAACTGTCTGAACACCATAAATTCTATTTACTTTCTACTTGCAGTGTCTTGCTGCCAGAATTTGAAAAACGTGGATGGCAACACCAACGCATTTGGGCTGGCACAGAACCGGTAACAGCTAAGGCTTTATTTAGCTTCTTGCTGATCTGGCCAGCTATTTTAGGAAACTTATTGCTTTCCCTGGTGAAGTATAAAATCCGTTACCACATCGATGTCATTTTCTGTTTATCGTTAACAGAAAAAATACTGTTAACCCCGTTTGCACGTATGATGGGAATCAAAGTCATTTGGATGGAACATCTTCAAATTGAACGGTGGTTGTTGGCTAACCCATTACGGTTGGTTTACAAGTTCTGGTCACGGATAGCAACGGTGGTTACTGTAGTAGAAGCTGTTCGCGAACAATTGATTCAGTTGGGCATTCCCGCTCATCGCATCCAGGTGATCTACAATGCAGTGAATGTAAAACAGTTCACTCCCACACCTACACAAATCGATAGTCTGATTAAACACTTCAGAGTATTGTTTATCGGGCGGTTAGCTACGGAAAAAGGTATTGATGATTTACTGCAGGCAATAAAAGAAATCGTTCCACAAATTCCTGTGGTGGAATTAAAGATCGTTGGTCAAGGCGATGAACGCGCCCACTTAGAACAGTTAGTCGATGAGCTAGAATTACGAGACAGGGTTCAATTTGCCGGTTTTCATCATGATATTCCAGAGGTGCTAAAACAATGTGATGTGTTAGTGTTGCCCTCCACCCGCCGCGAGACCTTTGGCATTGTCATGATCGAAGCCTTAGCCACGGTCAAGCCAGTCATTGCTACTACCACAGGCGGTCTGACCGAGATCATCGATCGCTATGGCTGGTTAGTTCCACCACACAAACCCAGTGCTATTGCGGAAGCCCTCCTAGATGTCTACAACAACTACGAATTAGCTATTTATAAAGCCAGTAGTGGCCGCATCCGCGTACTGGAAATGTTCCAAGAACGTCGCATGGTTCAAGAATATGACACCTTATTTAGCCGGATTTAAAACCATGGTACGAAAACACCTTTGGTGGTGGCTGCTCGTTGCCGCTGGCGCAATCGCGCTTGGGTTTGCTACGGCTTATTTTCCGTATCTGTATATCGCTGGCGGGTTAGTTGCGATTATCATCACTTGTTTAGTGTTAACTAATCCAGTGACTGGAATGTATTGGTTAAGTTTCTTCTTACCTTTTGAACGCATCGGCTCGCTGGATATTAGTGGTGTGACCATTCGCATCAGCCAAGTATTAGCCATTCTAACTATCTGTGCATGGTTTGCGCGCGGCTTGGTCAAGGGAACTTTTAAATTGCGTCCTTACCCTATCTTGCTACCGATTGGCGGGTTCATTGCTACTTGCTGTTTATCCTTGGTCAATGCACCCAACTTTAATCGTTCAGTCATGGTATTACTGTTCGTCGTCTTTACGATGAGCATCTCTATCATTTTACCAAGTATTATCCGCCACACGAATCAAGTCGAGCGCGTCGTGCGTTTACTACTGATTAGTATGTTAGTGGTTGGTCTATTCGGCATCTATCAATTTCTTGGTGACATTGTGGGGCTACCAATTAGCTTAACTGGTTTGCGTCCACAATATACGAAAGAGATCCTGGGCTTTCCACGCATCCAATCTACTGCCCTCGAGCCACTTTACTTTGCCAACTACTTATTAATTCCAATTAGTTTGGCTATTACCTTATGGCTCAGTAAAACTCAGGAAAAACTAAAATCCTGGTGGTTATTGTGTTTGATTCTACTTGGTGGTTTGAACTTCATCCTAACCGTCTCACGCGGTGGCTATATTGCCCTCGCTGCTATGTTAGGATGTTTAGCATTAGTGTATTGGAAACAATTGTTGCAACCCAAAATAATTATTCCATTCATTCTCTGTGTTGCCATAGCTGGAGGAATCGCTTATCGCTTCTTAAATCTGACTGATCAAATTACCACCTACACTGCCCATGTCACTAATCTGTTTGGTGGAGCCTCTTATGCTGAACGCGTAGAGACCTTTGATATCGCCGAACGTATCTGGTGGCAACACCCTTGGATCGGAATCGGTCCTGGTAGTTTTGGCCCTTATGCCAACTACCACCCATTAATTGCACCGAGTGACGGCTACAAGATTGTGAATAATGAATATATCGAATTACTGGCAGAAACCGGGGTCATTGGCTTAGGATTCTTCATTATTATGGTTTTCATGCTCTACATTCGATCGTTTAAGGCTTTGCGCCATGGCAAGCATCCTTACTTGAAAGCGGTCTTAATCGGCCTAATGACAGCATTTGTGGGAGTGTTAGTGCAATATAATACCTTCTCTGTCTTGTACATCATGCATATCTGGTTTACGATAGGATTAATGATTAGCATTCAAAATATCCTACTCAATGGAGACTACCAATAAATGGCTACTCGCCATTGCGGTGTTACTGCCTACCTATCTAATTCGTTTTGAATTATTAGGTGTACCTCTGAACGTACTCGACCTCATCATTGTAGGAGGATTTGGTTATTGTCTGATCCATCATCATGGGTTACGAGTCACACGGATTTTTGGCTTTAGTAGTATCACACTACTATTAATCGGCATCATTGCTATTTTAGTTTCCGATCATCCAATGGATGCACTTGGCATTTACAAGAGCTATTTAGTAGCACCTATGATGGTAGGAGCTATGATTCAGACAGCTCGGCCAAAATTGCAGTTACTCATTCAAGCCTTTGGGGCGAGTGTACTGTTTATTGGTGCGATCGCTTTATTGCAATGGATAACGGGCTATGGAGTGCCATCTCCTTGGAACGTAGGCGGTATCGATGTACGTATGACGAGCATCTATGATTACCCAAATGCTGTGGGCCTATTCTGTGCTCCGATAGTTGCACTCAGTTTAGCCTGGCTATTGCATGAACGATCTGCCCGTTGGTTTCATGCCATGGTTGTGTTAATCGGCTGCTTGGCCATTGGTTTATCCCAGAGCGATGGAGCCGTTTTAGCTGTATTAGTGGCCAGTGGGTTCACACTACTATTTACAAAGTATCGCTATTGGGTGATTGGATTAGGTGTAGCATCGATGTGCGTAGCCCTGTTAGTACCGCTGACGCGCAGTAAACTATTATTGCAGGATACGTCAGGTGAGGTGAGACAAGCACTCTGGCAAGGCACGGTAAATCTATTGAGGGATCGCCCACTACTAGGGGCCGGCTTAGCGAATTTTCCAGATGTCTATGCCGAGTATAAGTTAGATCGCCATGTGGAGTTGTTACTCTACCCACATAATCTACTGTTGGATTTTTGGGTAGAATTCGGTCTATTAGGAGCTCTTTGGATTGTTTTAGTACTCGTACACTTCTTTATGCGCGGCATCCATTCCTTACGCACTGGCGAACATCGTGCCCACAGTATAGTCATACTGACAGGGATGACGGCTTTAGTAGCCTACGGTTTAGTAGATGTACCTTATTTTAAAAATGATTTAGCGGTAGTATTTTGGAGCCTACTCGCACTTGGTGGCATCATCTTTTCAAGTCGCCCATTGTCTCATGTCCGACGTTGAAGTGATCGTAGTATTAGGCAAAGGCCTTTTGCCGGATGGCTCATTACCAGGCATTGTTCGCCATGAATTAGATTACGCGTTACGTCTCGATCGTCCAATCCTCTGCTCCGGCGGTCAGTGGGGTTTACTACTGAACCCACCCGCCACAGCGGAAGCTAACGTCATGGCCAGCTATCTACAGCGCCCGGTATTCGTAGAAACAGAATCCAAAGACACCATCGGTAATCTCTTGTTATCCAAACAACTCATTGATCAACACGGCTGGAAAACCGTCGAGATTATTTCTAGCGCAGAGCATCTCGCCAGAGTGCAACTCATTGCTGAACGCGTGTTCAATCATGGCTATCAGCTGCAATACCACGGACACGAGCATCTCATGACTGCCCGCCAATATCTACACAGCCGCCGGTATGAGTGGGTAGCAAAGCTTTATGCGCGTTGGATTCTAAGGAAACTACCGGACCACCTAGATCATCCATTGCTATGGTTAAAACAACATCATTTTATGTACTCGGAAAATAGTTTGCTCCATTTAGCAAAGGCATTCGCTAATCGTCCTACCCATCGTTAATAAAAAGACGAACCCGGGAGCATTGCTGCATCGACCGGGTATTGTCTCCTCCTTTGGCAATATGTGTTGCCAGTTGTAGCTTGTCTAACTGACCTTCACGTAGTACACCGCCAATGCGGTGAGGAGGTGCTCCGAAGGCAGTGCTTGCTGCAGCGCCGCATCGATCTCCCGGCGGGTCATCCAGGCGTAGTTTTTACCCGAGAGGTCCGGCAACGCACAGCCGGGCTTGGGCATCCACTCAAGGATGATGATACTGTTCTGCTTGATGGTGCGAGCGGTGTCGCCGTAGTTCACGACGCGGGCACGCTCGGTCAGGTTGTCCAACATGGAGATGTACGTGGGGTTGCCACTGTACCCATGGGCACCATCCCGATTACTGGCAGAACAGACTGCGGAAGCCGAAGCCACGACATGCTTCACCAGCTGCATGGCCAACGATTCTTCACGGAACTCCACGAGGAAGCGCGGAGATCCAGCTGTGGAAGTGTCCACCACCAGAGCGATGACGCCGAAGGAATCCTCCGGCACCACCATCAGAGCGGTCTGTTCCCAGCCAACCTTGGCTTCACGCTCAGTCGGGCTCACGATGATGCCCGGAATCCGGTAGAAACCACCCGCGATGCGAACGATCTCCTCGATGTAGATTCCGAACTCGGCAGCGAGCTCGGCGAAGCTGATCGGCTTGTCACGGCCCTTCAACTTCACCCCCCACTGCGTCAGCATATAGAGGGGAACGATGCTGGTGACCATGCGCGCCATCTGCTGCGCTTGCGCTAGAACACTGGTCCAGTTCATTTGAACTCCCTGCCTATTGAGAGAAATAGATATCGAAGCTATGAGAAAGTAGTATAAAATCACTGTATTGTCAATACTATATAGATAATATAAGAATGATTTACGAATCATTTTAGTGTTCAACGTGCCTGGACAAAAGTGATTTTTTTTGGTAGAATGTCTTAACTGAATTGAAAAATTCTGCCAGCTCAAAATTAAGCTGGCAGTTAAAAATAAAACCTTTAAGAGCCAACATGTTTAAGCTCACCTCTAAAGTACAACTGCTGCTCACCTTTACTGTCTTATTTATTGCACTGTCTATTTTAGCGTTAATGAATACTGTATCTGCCGATGAGACTGGCACTCGCTCGGGTGAATTTGATCACACTCCTACTGACATTGCCTTGGCAAGTACAGGTGATACGGAGGGTTATACCTCTCCAGAATTTACTGCACAATTTCCATTTAACGGTATTGGTTTAACCTGGTCCGGATCGGCCACGAAAGATCTAACCTTTGCATTACAAATTAATGGTGGTAATTGGTTGAATGTAGAGATGCAAGACAATGATGCTAAAGATCAAATAGAATCTCATACCTCTGCCCCTATATTTGTAGAAGGTCAACGAGTGCGTTATAAAATTTCTGGCAAGCATACAGAAGCAGTGCAGAATGTGCACATCATCTATTTTGATTCTACTGTTCCCCCGTATCATTCTTTAGCGTCGACATTAAAACAAACACTGGGTCGCTCCGTACAAAGCAATACGAACATCATCAGTCGAAGTGAATGGGGCGCAGATGAAAGCTACCGCACTTGGGAACCAGAATATCAAACTCCAGATAAAGTCATTATTCACCATACTGCTGGTGGCGATGGTGGAGACGACCCTGCGGCGACTATTCGTGGTATCTATTACTGGCACGCCGTCGTACTCGGCTGGGGTGATATTGGCTATAACTACATTATTGATCCTGATGGCAATGTTTATGAAGGCCGCGATGGTGGCGATGGAGTGATTGGTGCACATGCGTACAACTCAGAGACCGAAACAAACTATAACGTTGGTAGTATGGGAGTCGTGTTACTAGGCTGCTATGAAGAAGATAGTGGGGCTTGCAACACAGTGAATACCATGACCACTCCTATGGAATCCGCATTAGAACAATTAATTGCTGAGAAAGCGGCTATCTTTGGATTCGATCCAGCTGGAGAATCTACCTGGTACGGTGAGTTGTTACCAAACGTGTTAGGTCATCGTGATATCGACAGCACCTATTGTCCTGGCTCTTCTGTCCATGATCAGTTAGATACTATTCGCACAAATGCCCATCAACGGTATAACACCACGCACGTTCGTCGGTATGCTGCTAGTTATAGCAGTAGCACGATTGCTTCAAGCTATACAGTAGCCGCCACGACTGATCTATCCTTAAGTTACGCAAATATCGGTCGTAAACGCTGGAATAAAAATAACGTTGCCCTTCAGGTAAAATTAGTAGAAACCGGTGAGCGCCATCGCTTCGTGTTATCAGATTCAGTTGAGGATGGTGATGTTACCGCGATTACCGGATCCCTCACCTTGCCTACCACACCTGGTGACTACACTCTAGCCACTCGTCTTTATCGCAATGGTTCCCCTATTCATGGAAGCAAATATCAGACAACCATTACCATCGAAAATCCATACGCTGCTCAACTCATCCACAGTGATTTACCACTCGCTATTCAAGAAGGTTGGCAACCGACTGTTCACTATACCTTTAAAAATACAGGTGAAGCGGTTCTACCCGCCGGTACTACGCTGCAGATCGATGGCACGATTATAGCTACTACCAGTGCAGATTGGGCAATCGATGCTGAACAGTCCTTTACCGGTAAAGTTCTCGATGCAGCTACTTGGACCATGGGCAACCATGCGGCGGTCATTAAAATCAAAACAGGTACTGTCACGGCCGCAGGATCACGGACTGTGCAAAGCGTGCGCGTAGACGCTGCACAATAAAAAACCCAAACATAAATCCCGTACATCTGTACGGGATTATGTTACGTGTCAAACGTTATTTGCGTTTGCCTTTTTTGGTAGCTTTCTTCTTCTTAGCCACCTTACGTTTTGGGGCGCGCTTCACAGCTTTCTTCTTTGCTGCTGGCTTACGCTTGGCTACTTTTTTTGCTTTTTTCTTGGTTGCCATTTCTCTCACCTCCTCTCAAATGATAATATCATTGATACAAATAACCGACGCAGTAATTATACGATGATGTAATTTTACATGTCAACAGAAATACAATCATGATTCTTGCATAAAATATTTAATTGTTGAAACAAAAAAATATATTTTGCACACAACGAAAAAAAGATTTTGCAAAAAAATATTATGAATTATCCATCACTGTAAAAAAATATTTACGATAACAACAAAAAAATAGAAAAACGCAATGTAATTGGTATCATTTTGCACCATCACGGCTACTAATCTATTGCAATGATGATTATATTCATCGATGCGCAATACTATTTTATTCGACTACAGAATTAATTACTCTTAAAACATCCTATTTTTTATTGATTAGTACCTGTGGATAACTTTAATCGGTGACATGTCTGGGCACTACTATTTATAATATTTTCTTCGGCAAAACATTATTGTGTTATACTAAGAAGATGCTTACACTTCCTATAATTTTACTCAGCGCGGCGCTACATTTAACAACAAACCCATCCTCGGATCAGCAGGTGATTGCAGGTACATATGCCGATGCAGACATTGTGTCACTGAATGATGGTACGTATTTGATGTATTACGCCGTTGAACCAGATGCCGGTAATCATAACTTTGAGATTTATGTTGCCGAGTCAACCAATGGTATTGATTGGATTCAGCAGGAGGATGCCGTGCTGACACTAGCCACCTTCCCAGATGCTATACAACTAGACAGTGGTCAAATCCGTATCTATTTTCAGAGAGCCGGAGAAATATATAGTGCAATTTCAAATGATGGACTGACGGATTTTGTAGTTGAGGATGGCGTACGCATCAGCTCCGAAACTCGATTAGACACAGACGGTGTGGCTGCACCAACTGTGGTACAGCGCAGTGACGGTACGTACTATATGATCTTTCGCGTAGCGGTTCCTAGGCGATATACGCAGACGTCTGTAAATACGACAACAACTGCATTGGTTGCGGCAACCTCAACGGATGGTCTAAGCTGGGAACGCCAAGGGGTAGTAGTAAATGGACGGCACCCTGTATATGATGGCTATGTAGACGGCCCTGAGTTGTACTATACCCAAGCTGGAAAGTTGCGCCTGCGCTTCTGGGCACCAGGTGGAGATAATGCAGGCGCTATTGAGGGTCAGTTTGAAAAAAAATCTAGGGACGAAGGTGTCACTTGGAGAAGACGCACACTGATTGATACTGACATCCTAGGTGGTGATCCAACCTATGCCTACATCAACAACCTGCTACATATGTACTACACAGTTCGACATGAAGGCATCTATCTGCACCTGTTTTGATATCTCAACAGCCTAACGATTATATATTTACTAATTTACTAGTAACTAAAAAACTGCCCGGAAGGCAGTGTTTTAGTGTGGACCCTAAGAGGCTCGAACTCTTCACCTCCGCAGTGCAAATGCGGCGCTCTACCAAATGAGCTAAGGGCCCTTATGCTCCTCGCTTAAAGACGAAATCGAGCAGCCCGACAATTTTACCAGACATTATCATGAATGCCAAGACGATGGCTCCCATGCCTAATATCTTGTAAAAAACGCGGGTTCCTCCCTCACTCCCTAACTTCTCTTCTGCCCAAGCAATACGTCCAAACCAAGAGATCAATCCTTCCGTCTTAATAATCATAAACAACCCAGCAGCGATCATAATTATTCCAGCGAGATAGCGACTAAACATAACGTGGACGATGCGGGATTCGAACCTGCGGCCCTCTCAGTGTAAATGAGATGCTCTAACCAACTGAGCTAATCGTCCCTAAAGAACTAGTGCCGAGGAGGAGACTCGAACTCCTATGGGCTTTCGCCCGTTCCCACCTCAAGGGAGTGCGTCTACCAATTTCGCCACCTCGGCTAAAGAAAGACGCCGCTATTTAGCGACGACTTCTTCTTTCAAACGCTTGGTGTAATTCTTCACGTAATACAGGCGTTGCTTACGCACTTTAGCCTTTTTCACGATTTCAATTTTCTCGAGCGTAGGAAGAGCTAACGGGATGATTTTTTCCACGCCGTATCCCTTGGATTCTTTGCGGACAGTAATCATACGAGTTGCATCTGATTTACCCTTAATACTGAGGATCATGCCCTCAAAAATCTGGGTACGGTCTTTTTTACCTTCGCTAATCCGTAAGTGTAAACGTACAGTATAGCCTGATTTGAGCTCGGGAAATGTATTCATAGCCCGGCTATCATAGCGAAATCAATGTAAACCGTCAAGAATGGCCTGGAGAGCCTCCGGGAGAGGGGCTTTGAAGCCTACTAGGCTGCCATCTGGAAGGGTAAAACTGAGGCTAGCAGCGTGCAAAAAGGGCCTCCCAGGCTGTAAACGTGAAATCAAGCGTTTAGGTTTATAGGTCTGCTCTCCGACGAGCGGATGGTTGATTGCATTCAAATGGACACGAATTTGGTGGGTGCGACCGGTAAGAATCTCAACATCGAGGTAGGCATATTGCTGATACTGATGCAGTACATTGTATCGTGTAATCGCCGCTTTGCCGGTGGCATCTGGCCGAGCAGCCATTTTAGTAAAATCCTGTGCTGACCGTGCAATCGAAAAATTAATTTCACCTTCTGTGCGCACCAGTCGACCATGCACAAGCGCCAAGTAATGTTTACTCACTAAATGCTGCGAAAATTGCGACTTCAAATATTCAAACATTTTCTGCGTCCGTGCGATCACCATCACTCCTGAAACATCTTGATCTAAACGCTGCACGATTCCTGGCCGACTGGCATCGTCTCCAACAGTAGCGAGATCTGGATACAATGCTAATAAACCGTTCACTACTGTGTCAGGCTCTTCATGCTGACTTGCTTGATGCACCACTACCCCGGAAGGCTTGTTGATGACAATGTAGTCAGCTGTTTCAGCAATAATTGGCAGCTTAACTGCCGAATTAGCTGAGATAATCACTTTCGCGCGTTTTACGAATTATGCGCATAGCATCTTCAGCTGTATCCACAATGGTATACAATTTAAGATCTGATTTTTCGATCGCCTGATGGTGTTGCAACACTTCCTGACGGATAAACTGATCAAGCGCTCCCCAATATTCTTTGCCCAGCAAAATCATCGGAGCCTTTGGCATCTTGCCAGTTTGAATCAATGTAATCACTTCAAAAAATTCATCTAACGTTCCAAACCCGCCTGGAAAAACTACAAACGCCTGTGATGGCGACGTCATCATGACCTTACGTGTAAAGAAGAAATGAAAGCCCAAACCCTTTTTAACATAAGGGTTTACGCGTTGTTCGTGAGGCAGTTCAATATTCAGACCAAGTGATGCACCACCATTTTCATAAGCACCTTTATTGGCTGCTTCCATGATGCCAGGACCACCACCAGTAATAGTGGTATATTTTTCATTGGCCAACATGCGGCCAAGCTTTACTGCTTCTTCGTAATAGCGATCACCCGGTTTTGTGCGTGCCGAACCAAAAACCGTCACCTCTTTTTTTAAACCAGACAAGAATTCATAGCCATCGACTAGCTCTGACATGACGCGAAAAATGCGCCAGGAGATACTGCCACCACGTTTATTGGCATCATGCGGATGAATAATTTCACCACGCTCTTTGGCAATAAGCTTTTGGTCTTTGTGTGAATGATGATGCTTCAGATGATTCGAATGAAAGTAGGACTTAGACATTGCCAGGTTCAGCTAATTTGGCTAGAGTAATTTGCGATGCTCGTAGATTATCACTTTCACCCCAACCTGTCAAAATACGATTTCTTGGCCAAACGCAAATGTTTAAAGATTTGGCGTGAATTTGCACGCCAAAAAGTAGATGTAGTGATCGCGACCGAACATGTCTTTAAAAATCCGCCAAGAGCTTATCGATTAATGTGTGAGACCAGGCCAGCGGACGCCACCACCATACTCTTTCCTGGCCTTGAGGCACTGACTTCAGAGAGCATCGACATGATCATCTTTGCGGAGAGTGATTCCATCTACCAACATCAGAAACTAATGGTCCCCAAACAACTAACTGAGATGGAGATGGCACGATATGTGCATGAACAGCCGAATTTATTTGGCAGTGTGGCGCATCCTGTATTGTGGGCGCATTCGGCCAGCGAACGACAAGTTGGTAAGGCTGCTACGATCAGTGCGATTCGGATGATCGGTGGAGCGGAAATTTCAAATGCCTGCTTAAAAGGTTTTGCGGCGGTCATGCATCTGCTCAAACTAGAAGGTATTCTGAAAAAGCAAACTACACAGTGCGCTCAAGTTATGGCACTGCCTACGGACTATTATGCCTTTCCCGAGGTAACATTATTTACCGGTGGTTCTGATGCACATAGTTTGGATGAAATTGGCAGTGGTTTAAATGTTCCCGACGCACCCCTACATGATCGAGCAGCGGTATTTGCTGCGATTAGTAGCAATCAATCCAAAGATTTTAAAATCCGTCGTCTTGGCATTCACCCCTACTTTGCCTTCTACAAACTATATTCTGTAGTGCGTGAATCGACGATTAAGGCTTTTCGCTTATACGAAGGAAAAATTTATCAAAATGATGATGCCTTTACCAACTACTATGGTGAAGCAGAAAAAGAAGCTGTCTTGGCATGGCGAGAACGAGGCGCCATCATTTTAAAACCCATCCTAAACTTCCTGGCTTACTACAATATCTCACCTACGTTACTAAACGTCATCAGTTTTTTATTAATTTGCGCCAGTGTGTTGCAGGTCACTCAAGGCGAGCCATTGGATGCAGTCGCCTATTTTTTCCTCTACTTGCTTGTGAATAGTTTGACAGGGCCACTAGAACGGTACCGCCGCGCAGAAAGTGAAGTCAGCGCAATTACTAAAATCATCCTCTACCAATTCACTTTGATTGTTGGTGTCTTAGCCGCCATGGCTCTCAACTGGGTCGATAATTGGCTAGGGGCGGTTTACCTCCTGCTCTATACCATTATGCTATGGTTGATTATCTCCCTCAACAAAATTGGCAAGCCAATTCATCTTGTGATCCGTTCCAAAAATATTATTCTAGCAGCGATGCTACTTAAAATTACGACGACCATCAATTGGCTGACACCAATTGTAGCGATATTTTCTGCTTACATGGTGATTATGAATATCATCATGTTAGTACGTTTACTCCAGGCCATCGATGAACGCGAACGCGCGTCAAAATGATACAACAAAAGTAGAACAGCGTGCGGAGCGCGCCAAAGAAATATTGTGGGCCATGCCCACGTGAACGAACGAAGTGAGAGAACGTGGGCATATCGGGATTCGAACCTGAGACCTCCACAATGTCAATGTGGCGCTCTAACCAACTGAGCTATATGCCCGCAATGAACGCGACTGGTACTATACCAGAGGCACTTTGTTTGTAAAGTTTCTGGTGGGCGTGGGTGGACTTGAACCACCGACCCCAGACTTATAAGGTCTGTGCTCTTACCGCCTGAGCTACACGCCCCAAGAACGCCTAAACTACTGTTTATCGCTACGTATCAATCCAACCAATGTACTAGTGGGTTGAGTAGTACGCAGCGTTTCAAATAGTGCTGTCCAAGCAGACCATTGCCAAGTGGACAAAATTGAAGCAGTGAAAAGACTAAACGCTAGATACAACCACTGCCCGTAGAACAACGTGTTACTCAGACGAATTAAGGCAACATCACTACCACTGGCTGAGATAGCAACAATATATGGCAGGAAGATGAATAGCAGTCCAAACACGATAATCACGTTGGCTATGCCTACCACAATAAACGATGCAATCGCCATTTCTAATACTACAAGCCAATGGCGCGCAAATAACTTCCAAGCATGCTGCAAAGCTTTGCCAACATGGTTTCCATCTAACACAATGGACATTGCCGCTAAACGCACCAAGAATGAGGCGACAATGACTAAGGGAACAAACACAATGCCGGCTACCAACACTACTGCAAGTTGAGCATTCTCAAAGCTTTTATCAGGAAAGAGCGCCAGTACAATGGTCACCATGGCCAGCGTAACGGCAGCCACCAACACATATGCCGAGGTGAATAACACTACTAGTTGTACCCAGTGTTTCAGACCAGCACCAAATGCAATCGTAAACGATTCTGTTTTGTGCTTCGCACTATGGATGAGTGCACCGACCGAGATACACATCATGAACACGACAAGTAAACCACCAAGTACTGAACCCACCACTAATACCCAAGTACTGACATTGCCAGCAGTCAGCTGCGAAACTAATTGCACAGCCACGCTAGCCCAACGTCCATCCAACCAAGATTTAGCATTCAAGAGGTGTCCATCCGTGACAATGGAGTTCATGAAGCGTAGATAGCGATCTAGCTCACCGGAAGCTCCAAAGACTAAAGTAGCGAAAAAACCAAATATCCATAGGCCAGGACGCTGAATTGCGTGATGCCAGGCAGTGCGTAGGGTGTCGCGATATAACTTCATGCTTTCATTATAGCCTCAAACTCGTCTCGTTCCAATGTCTCTTTAACCATCAGCACTTTTACGACTGCTTCGATCTGTTCTTTGTGAGTGCGAATGATGTGACGTGCAGTCTTATATGCCTCTTGAATAAAGGCATTTACAGCAATATCAATCTGGCGAGCAGTGTCTTCTGAATAATCTGGACGCTCTGTAATATCACGGCCCAAGAACACCATGTCTTCATGACGACCAAATGTGCGAGGACCAAGTTCATCACTCATACCATAACGAGTAGCCAACTGACGAGCCAAACGAGTGGCTTTATCTAAATCTGAACTAGCTCCCGTAGTGATTTCACCAAAGAACTCTTCCTCAGCTACACGGCCGCCCAACATCATGGCCATATCTGCAAAGAACTCACTCTTGGTATGCAAGTGCTTGTCGCGATCTGGCAATTTCAACGTATAACCGCCAGCACGACCACGTGGGATAATTGAGATTTTATGTACAGGATCGGCATGCTCAGAGAAATGAGCAACAACTGCATGTCCAGCTTCATGATAAGCGGTAACTTTCTTTTCATGCTCATCCATCACTGAAGATTTCCGTGCTGCGCCCATCATAACCTTTTCAATTGCATCTAAACAATCTTGCATCGAGACTGTTTTTTTATTTTGACGCGCTGCCAAAATCGCAGCTTCGTTAAGCAAGTTTGCTAAATCAGCACCAGAGAAACCAGGGGTGCGTTGACCAATGACATCCAATTTCACTTCTGGCTCAAGTGGTTTATTTTTAGCATGAACTTCAAGAATCGCAATACGATCTTTAATGTCTGGCAGATCTAAAGTCACATGACGATCAAATCGTCCTGGACGTAACAATGCAGGATCTAAAACATCTGGACGATTAGTAGCAGCAATGATAATGACTTTGGTCTCATTATCAAAGCCATCCATCTCAACTAAGATTTGATTCAGAGTCTGTTCACGTTCATCGTGTGAGCCACCTAAACCGGTACCACGTTGACGACCAACGGCATCAATTTCATCCACGAAAATAATAGATGGAGCAGTTTGCTTAGCTCGCTTGAATAGGTCGCGTACACGTGACGCACCGACACCTACAAACATTTCAACAAATTCAGAGCCAGAGATATGATAGAACGGCACATTAGCTTCTCCAGCAACTGCACGAGCCAACATCGTTTTACCAGTACCAGGTGCGCCTACTAACAACACACCCTTAGGAACTTTGGCACCTAACTCTGCATACTTCTGCGGATGTTTTAAGAAATCAACCACTTCAGTCAATTCTTCCTTCGCTTCAGATTCCCCAGCCACATCCTTAAACATCACACGATTTTTTTTGTTGGGTGTTTGTTCTGGTTGAGTGACCTTACCAAACATCATCGCGCGATTGTTCGCTCCTTGTACTTGGCGGAACATAAACCAGAGCAACACACCGACAACTAATAGACTGATTAAGCCTGGAGCTAAAATCGACAACCAGTAACCGAAGCCACCGGAAGCAGTCACTGAAATATTGACCTGCTTCAATTGTTCGGCGGTGACACCAGATTGTAAGAGCAATTCAGTGAGAGGCTGTGCAGATTCTTTATGAGCTACTAATTCTGCATCATCTTGCAAGGTAGCAACTAAAGTTTGATCGCCTTTGACTTCAATCGCCTTAACTTCGCCAGCCTGCACTTTGCTGACCATATCACTTAGTGATACATCCTCACTATGCTGATCCGGTTGATTAATCAGGCTAAAGATACTGCCAATAATTACCACAATCAAGACAACGACAATAAATTGTCGAAACAGTTGCGGTCCGCGCGGAGTGCGTGGTAAGGCGGGCATAGCTATTCAGCTTTCACTTCAGTGGTTTCAACTGGAGTAGCCTCAGCAGGGGCAACAGTTTTTTCTTCTTCAGTTTTTTCAGCTGGCTTTTGTTCGTGCAATGTTTTGTACGATAAGCCTAAACGATGTTTACCAGGTTCGATGGAGATGACTTTGAAATCATAAACGTCATTCACGTTTAAGATCTCAGCTGGAGAATTTAATTTCCGGTAAGATAATTCGGAGATATGTGCTAAACCATGGATATCAGAATCCAACTCCACAAAGGCACCAAATGGATTCAGCTTTAACACTTTACCTTGAACGGTATCACCCACTTTGTAGCGAGCCACAACGTCCAACCATGGGTCTTTAATCAAATTACGGATACTGAGCGAGATTTTGCCGTTATCAATAGCGATAATTTGAGCTGGAACCTCATCTCCAACTTTGAGATATTCTTTTGGATTATCAATGCGTTGCCAAGCGATCTCGGAAATATGTACTAGACCTTCCAAATTGTCTCCAAATTCCACAAAAGCACCAAAGTCGACAACACCAGTGACTTTTCCACTAATATTATCTCCCACTTTATATTGAGCAATTTTCTCTTGTTGCTGTTCTGCTTTAGCCATTTTTTCAGAAACGATCAACTTTTCATCCGCTTCATCGACATCGATCACTTTTACACGGAAATGCTGAGTGATGTAAGTTTGTAATCGTTCCAAAATTTTGGCCTTATTGCCACCTTCTACACGGGGATAGTGTTCGACGGATAATTGAGAAACAGGTAAGAAACCAGAGACACGACCAACACGGACAATTAAGCCACCTTTATTTGCATCCATGATTTGGGCATCAACTACTTCATTAGTACCATGTAATGCTTCTAATTTTTCCCAAGCTTTTTTGTGTCCGGCTTGGCGGAACGATAATTCTAATTCACCGTTTTCATTTTCTAACTCCAAAACAGTGGCAGTCACTTTGTCACCGACTTTCAGATTAGAAAAGTCACCAGATTCATCGAATAATTCAGGGCCACGTACGACACCAACCACTAAACCATTGATATCAATGCAAACTTCATTTTTAGCAGCACTAATGACAACACCTTCTACGATATCGTTTACATTTGGCAACGCAATACTGGATTCCTGCTCCAGCAACTGGGTCATCAAGCTACTTTTTTGTTGAATTTGGGCCATATTACTTGTTAATTTTAGATTACCCGGACCTGACCAGAAGTCGCGGGGCTGATTAAATTAGAGTCTTGGCTGAATTTATTTTTATAAATAGAGCTTTGCGATTATAGCTGAATGTTCCTTGAATGGCAAGTGGTAGACAGAACATAAAAAATCTGGTATAATTCATTTCTATGGATGTCAATCACGTTTCAGGATCAACCTTCAAAAAAATGATGGTGCAGGCACATGGCCATCATACTTATATTCCTCATGAGATCAAAAAAGCGATCAATGAGCTCAATTTGCATGCCAAAGTACGTGATACTGCCCATGTCAGTAAGCATGTAGCCAAGGAAATCATGCAAAAAATGCATGCCCGCGGTCTAACCCACCACATGATGACGAGCGTTGATAACTACGTAAACCGCGAGTTTCGCAAGGAATATCACCGTCAAGAAACGATCAAAAAACAGAATTTGGAGCAACGTCAGCGTGATTTGGCAGCAGAACGAGCCGCTGCAGCGAATAAAAAAAGCAATGCGCAGGGATTAAAAGATAAAAATAAGCCAATGGCCAGTGCCTTACAGGGCAAATCTGCTCCAGCACATTCTGCTTGGTCTGCAGCTCCAGTAAAAAAGGCTGAGCCAGAACATTCTGGACATCCCGTCAATCATGTTCAGGTTGGACACATCACTAGTAGTGCGCTAACAGGTGCGCAGTGGCATGCCCACGAGGCCCCACAGCATCTGCCTGCAGAAATGGGTCCCGAGCATCATTCCGGAGGATCTATTTCTAGCTCTCATCATGAAGAGGAAACGATCGATTTAGCGATCGATTAATGTATCGACTAGCCGGCTTATCGGTGCTATACTTTGCCTGTTATGCAAATTCAATGGACAGGCCTAGGCAGCTTTCGAATTCAAACCAGTCACTCGGTGATCGTTACTGATCCCTTTGCCGATAGTGTTGGCGTGAATATGCCTAAACTCAAAGCAGATATTACCTTAGTTTCTGATCAAACTAATGAACTCTGCAACAATACCAAGCGTTTATCTGGCGATGGAATGACCATTGATGGCCCAGGTGAATATGAGATTAAAGAAACTTTCATTTACGGTATTCCCGCCAACAATACTTTGTTTGTGATTGAAGACGACAACATCAGCGTAGGTTTCTTGGGCGCACTAGACAGTGGTTTAACTAGTGAGCAGTTAGGAAAACTAGAAGGTGTTGATATTTTATTATTGCCGGTTGGCACCTTATCCAAAGAACAACGTGCGGTTGTGATCAGCCAAGTAGAGCCACGCGTGATTATTCCGTATTTATTCAAACAACCTAAAATCAAAAAAGAGCTTGAACCGCTGGAATCTTACATGAAAGAATTTGGTGTGAAAGATGTTGAACCTATTGAAAAATACACCATCAAAGATAAAGATTTACCTCAAGAAGATACCATCACAGTTTTACTGAAACCAACTAGTACTCAAGAGTAACTATGGCTGCACGTAAAACGAATTTACGTTCAAAAAGAACTACCAAGCCGGTAGCTAAAATGACAAAAGCGAAAGTTAAGGCGGTTGTTAAAGCGAAACGAAAAACAGCCACTCGCCGCAGTAAACCCACTCCCATCGTTACTCCAGATGTGACCGTCACACCGATTATCAAGACATTGCCCACTGCATTCGTTCACCCTATTGTTCAAACTGTTCCAGAACCGAACTATAAAGAAATTCATACCACCCAACCCACTCGCTTTAAACTGTGGCTGACAGTGGGATTATCCATGGCGGTGATTATGTGTCTCTGGGCCTACTCACTCACTCAATCCCTGTTGAACTCCTCAGCGATCGAAGACAGCTCAAAAGAATTGCAACTTGGTGATTTTGTAGATAGTATCGGTGGTGATCTGTCTGACTTAAAAACGCAGACCGATGCGTTCGTCAATACAACTGAAAACAAAAATACTGTCACTCCAGTAGAAACAAATAGTGCAACCGGGCAACCAAGCAATGAACAGATTGATAATTTATTTTCTGATATCCAATAGCCATGACCGAGTACGCTGATAAAGTCATCTCTCAACCGATCGATCGGGAGATGGAAACTTCCTACCTGAACTATGCGATGAGCGTGATTGTCTCACGCGCTTTGCCTGACGTGCGCGATGGTTTAAAGCCAGTACATCGCCGCATTCTTTACGCAATGTGGACCATCGGTTTGCGTGCCGGTGCCAAATTCCGTAAGTCCGCCACTGTGGTTGGTGAGGTTTTAGGTAAATATCATCCTCATGGTGATAGCGCTGTCTATGATACCTTAGTACGTTTGGCACAAGATTTTTCCATGCGCTATCCATTAGTACATGGCCAAGGTAACTTTGGTTCTATTGATGGTGATAGTGCGGCTGCTATGCGTTATACAGAAGCCAAGCTACACAAAATTGCTGAAGAACTGTTGCAAGATTTAGAAAAAGACACGATCGATTTCCGTCCCAACTACGATGGTTCACATGACGAACCAACTGTGCTGCCAGCCAAACTGCCGAACTTATTGCTCAATGGCACCGTTGGTATTGCCGTGGGTATGGCCACTAGCATTCCTCCACATAACCTGACTGAGTTGTGTGATGGTATCGCCTATTTAATTGATCATCCAGATTGCGATGTGGATGATTTAATGGAGTTTGTAAAAGGTCCAGACCTCCCGACTGCTGGCGTCATCTATGATATTCAAGCGATTAAAGCAGCTTACGCTACCGGACGCGGTGGTGTAGTGATGCGCGGAAAGGCAGTGATTGAAGATGGTGATCACGGTGGTTCGGCCATTATTATCACTGAGCTTCCCTATCAGGTGAATAAAGCCACCTTGGTAGAAAAAATTGCCTTCTTAGTAAAAGAAAAAAAATTAGAAGGTATTAAAGATTTACGTGATGAATCGGATCGCACTGGTATTCGCGTCGTGATTGAACTGAAGCGCGATGCGTATCCGAAGAAAGTATTGAACCGGTTATACAAGTTGACCCAATTGCAAGAAACCTTCCACTTTAACATGGTGGCATTAATTGATGGTTTGCAACCACGTGTACTGACTTTAAAAATGATGTTGGAAGAGTACATCAAACATCGTGAAATCGTAGTGACCCGTCGTACACAATACGATCTTAAAAAAGCTGAGGAGCGTGCCCACATTTTAGAAGGTTTAGTGATGGCTCTAGAAAAAATTGATGCCATCATCAAGACGATCAAACAATCAAAGAATAAGGAAGACGCCAAGGTAAACTTGATCAAAAAATTCCACTTTAGCGAACCTCAAACGGCTGCGATCTTAGAGATGAAACTGCAGCAGTTGGCTAACTTAGAACGTTTGGAATTAGAAGAAGAATTGAAAGCCAAGAAGAAATTGATCAAAGAATTAAAAACGATCTTATCGAGCCGCCGAAATGTGTTAGCTGTTGTCAAAACCGAGGTGGCAGAGATCAAGGAAAAATTTGGAGATGAGCGCCGCACTGAAATTGTAAAATCGGCTATTGGTTCCTTTAGTCAGGAGGATCTGATTCCGAAGGAAGCTGCTATCATCATGATTACACGTGACGGTTACATTAAACGCTTGGCACCTGATACGTTTAAACAACAACAACGCGGTGGTAAAGGAATTATCGGTCTGACCGCTAAAGAAGAAGATAGTGTTGATCAGCTCTTCTCCACTAACACCCATGCGAATATTTTGTTCTTCACCTCACGTGGCCGTGTCTTCCAATTAAAAGCTTACGAAATTCCAGCCGCTTCTCGTACTTCCAAAGGCCAAGCCGTTGTAAACTTCTTGCAGTTAGGACCAGAAGAAAAAGTTACTTCCGCACTAAGTTGCGATGACTTGAAAGCTAATGGCACTAAATTCTTAGTCATGGTCACGAGTGCTGGCACGATGAAGAAAACTAAATTAGATGCCTTCGATAATGTCCGCCGCAATGGTTTAATCGCGATCACTCTAAAAGGCAAAGATGCTTTGGAATGGGTGAAACCATCCACTGGTAATGATCAGATTATCTTGGTGACAGACAACGGCCAATCCATTCGCTTCAAAGAATCCGATGTGCGCGATATGGGTCGCACAGCTGGTGGCGTACGCGGTATGAAATTACGCCCTAACGATTCCGTAGTCGGTATGGATATTGTTAGTCAATCCGCCCTCAAGAATGCCGAGCTCTGCGTAGTGATGCGTAACGGTTACGGCAAGCGCACTGATCTGAAATCTTATAAAGTCCAAAACCGTGGCGGCTCTGGCATTAAAACTGCCAAGATCACGGACAAGACTGGAAAGATTGTGCTTGGATTCGTCGTTACGGAGGCCCAAGCTACCAGTGACTTGCTCATTATCTCTAATCAAGGTCAAGTAATTCGCTTGCCATTGAAGAGCGTGCCAATTATCAGCCGTGATACTCAAGGTGTCCGCCTGATGCGCTTCAAAATTGAGAACGATCAAGTTGCGAGTGTCGCTCACATTTAAGGCGACTAGGTAAAATAAAAAATAGAGGTGCACGCGAGTGGGCCTCTATTTTTTTGTGATTAATAATTCAAAATCTTGGTGAAGGTATCGACATTCAAACTGGCTCCACCGACCAGCAGGCCATCTACATCTTTCTGTGCCATTAATTCTGTAGCATTCTGCTCATTCACGGAGCCACCGTATAATAGGTGCACTTGTTCGCCCACCAGTTCACGCAATTTAGCATGTACGCGCTGAGCATGTTCCGGGGTTGCCGTCTTGCCTGTGCCGATCGCCCAGATCGGTTCATAGGCAATGGCAAGTTGACCATACTGCATCACATCCACGCCAGATAATGCGGCCATTGCTTGTTTCATTACCGTTGGAATGACCTCGGCTTCATCCTCAGAGGTAGAGCCCACGCAGATCACTGGGCGAATTTGATGGCTAAGTGCTGCCAAGACCTTTTTATTCACAAGTTCATCCGTTTCGGCAAAATATTGTCGGCGTTCCGAGTGACCAATTAAAACATATGTGCACCCTACATCTTTAACCATTTTAGGAGAGATCTCACCCGTAAAGGCGCCTTCATCTTCCCAGTGCATTGTTTGTGCCCCGAAACTCACCTCAACTGCATGCCCCTGGAATTCAAATAGACTGGTAAAGGGCGGGCAGACCACTACGGACCGTTCAGATGGCCAGCTCTGTTTATTTAAAGAATCAAGGAAATCCGCACCTTCTGCAATGGTTTTGTGCATCTTCCAATTCGCAATAATCAATGGGGTCAGCATAATGTTGACAGTATAGCACACGTACGCTAGAGTACAGCCCTATGCCAGTACCAAAACAACGCCTTTCTAACCGTCGCGGTCGCACTCGTGCCTCACATCATGCGCTACCTAAGGTTACTACCGTAGAATGTTCTCAATGCCATCAGGCTATTTTGCCTCACCGAGCTTGCCCATTCTGTGGTGCTTACCGTGGTCGCAATGTGCGTCAAACTGCTAAAGCTGCTCCTACCAAAGCGAAAGCCAAAAAGGAAACTGCTGAAGAAGTTGCCCCGGCCGATACGAAAGCTGAAGCCAACTAATCAGTCGGCTTATGGCCAATCGACATCTCGCTCGCACGATCGCTCTACAAACTTTGTACGAGTGGGATTTTAATCAGCAAAAAAGTGACCTAACACAACTCGTTAAGCGTGATATTGCTGAATTTGCACCTGAATTTGAAGATCAACAATTTAGTGAACATTTGGTTAAACATGTATTGGAACATCTGCCAAAGCTAGATGCTAAAATCCGCCAATACGCGCCAGAATGGCCATTAGAACAAATTACCGTAATTGATCGTAATGTCCTCCGTATCGGCATCTACGAGCTATTATTCTCTGAAGATATTCCTCCAAAGGTCGCCATTAATGAAGCGATCGAGCTAGCCAAGACATTTGGCGGTCCCTCCAGTGGTAAATTTATCAATGGCGTACTAGGGACCATTTTCAAAAGCCTAGCGACAGATAAAGTTAAACAAGATAAACCGGTCCAACCCTCCAATGCCCCACACCAAGCTTGACCCCAAATTTACTAAAGACCTGACCATTCTAGAAGAGAAATTAGGCGTTCAGTTCGCCAACAAAGATTTATTGACCCAAGCGTTGGTCCACAGATCTTTTTTGAATGAAAACCGTGAATTCCCTTTAGGCCATAATGAGCGCCTAGAGTTTTTAGGTGATGCTGTCTTGGAACTCGTGGTGACAGAGCATCTTTATAACCACTACGATAATCCCGAAGGTGAATTAACGAACTGGCGCGCCAGTTTAGTGAATTCAAATATGTTAGCCACTCTGACGAATGAATTACAGATTGAGGATTTGCTGTATCTATCACGTGGTGAACAAAAAGACACACATGGTAAAGCTCGCTTGAAAATTATGGCCAATGCCTTTGAGGCTTTGGTTGGTGCAATTTACCTAGAGCATGGTTATGATGCATCGAAAAAATTCATCATGGCTCGCTTAATGGTTAAGCTAGATTACATCTTGCAAAATAAACTTTACCTAGACCCTAAAACCTATTTTCAAGAGAAAGCTCAAGAAACTCTCGGCGTCACTCCGACCTATAAAGTACTATCCGAAGAGGGTCCAGATCACAATAAAACCTTTACTGTGGGTGTGTATCTTGGCACCGAGCAAGTCGCTACGGGAACTGGCTCCTCAAAGCAAGCCGGCCAAGTTGTGGCTGCTCATAACGGGATTCAGAAAAAAGGCTGGTAACGCCTTCCAAAATCACTAGGTAATTTATCCCCTCCTATCTAGGAGGGGGTTTTTGTATTCACAGGCTCTAATCACTTTGCTTTGCACAAACTGATCACAGCGCGGGTGAGAAGGGGGTAGCTCTTCTCATCCTCCTACTGACTGCACCTACCCCTGAGTCGATTGTGTCGACTAGTTCTTCAGCTCATCACGCTTGGGAGCTTGGCGCTCGCCACCGGGTGAAGCCAAGCGAACAGCTCGGCCAAGGTGGGCGCCACCTCCTGCTCCTGGGAGATCAGATGGTCTGCCGCCTTCTTCAGCTCGGTGAACCAGTTGCTGTAGTCACCGGCCTTCTTGGCGCCGAGCTCCATGAAGGTGGTGCGCTGGTCCTTGTTGTCCTTGTACTGGGTGGGAGCCCAGAAGAACAGGAGTCCAACCAGCTGCATGACGATCGGATCCTCGATCTCGAGACACGGCAGCACCGTGTCCACGAGCGGAGCGATGGCGGCTTCGAGCGCCGTCGTGTCGAGGCGCTGGACGTGCGGCTCGATCATCGGCTCCAGAATGGCCACCTCCTTGGTCTCACCAGTCTTCTTGGCGCGGTTGACCTCCGAGACACGCGCTTCCTCGGCGCGGTTCCGGATGCCGCGCTGCCGGTTCTCCTCCTCCTCTTCCAGGGTGAGAGGTATGAACTTGAGCTTCTTGACCGCGCCCTCGATCTTAGGGCGACGACCAGCGAGGTGTGAATCAAAATCTGTGGGCACGTTGACCTCGTTTGCTGGAAACTAACGCAACAGCAGACAGGCTCCCCTATCTCGTCACTTCCCACCATGCTGCCGAAGCAGTTGTGAGCCGAATCGTTTTACTGTTTTTTCAGGTAATTGTCAATTCAAGGAGGTATTAATTTAGAGGGTTGCTGTCCGAATGAAAAATCAGTATACTAACCCCGATGTATTTAGAAAAACTGGTCATTTCCGGCTTCAAATCCTTTGCCGAACCCACTACCTTTACCTTCGATGCTCCGTACGTAGCCATTGTGGGCCCAAACGGTTCAGGTAAAACGAATGTTTCGGATGCAATGCGTTGGGTAATGGGTGAGCAATCCCTGAAACTAATGCGCATGAAAGTGCATACTGATGCGATCTTTGCGGGCTCAGCTACACGGTCGCGTTTGGGGTTAGCACAAGTGGATCTTCACATTAACAACAAAGATCATCGCCTACCGATTGATTATGATGAAGTAGTAATCACACGTCGCCTTGCACGAGATAATGAAACCGAGTATTTGATCAACAAGCAGAAAGCTCGCCTACAAGATATTTTACTGTTATTGGCTCAAGCCAATTTTGGTCAAAAAAGTTATGGTGTGATTGGACAGGGCATGATTACGGATATCTTGAATGCCAATCCCCAAGACCGTAAAAACTTTTTCGATGAAGCAACCGGTGTTAAAGAATTTCAGATCAAGCGTGATCAGGCCATCAACAAATTAATTCGCACCGAAGATAACCTAGTGCGCGTTGAAGATGTCTTGCGTGAAATTGAACCCCGTTTGCAATCCCTAGCCCGCCAAGTCAAAAAACTAGAAAAGCGCCAAGAGGTATCCGCTCGTTTAGCGGTTGTACAAACTGAATACTACGGTTCAATTTTAGTTGAGCTCAATGCTAAGTTGAATGATCTTAACGGTCGTAAACAGACAGTGGCTGCAGAATATGAGGTCACCAAAAACAAATTAACGGTTATTGAAGATCAAATTGATGGTATCGGCAAAGAGCAATCTCGCACTGAACTCTACCACCGACTACAGCATGAATATCAATCTATTCTGGCCAAAAAGAATGAACTGCTAAAAGAGCAAGCGATCATTCAAGGACGTTTAGAATTAGAACAGGAACGCAACGGCGAGATTGATTTACTGTGGTTGAAACGTCAGGCTGATGATGTTCAAAATCGCTTACAAGCGGCTACACAAGATCAAACCATCAGTGAAGAGGCAGCGGCTCATCAAGCCATTCAGTTGCAGAAATTGGATTCTGCCATGGCGGATGTGCAAAAAGAGTTACATAAATTGGATCAAGAATTAAAGCAAGCCAATCTCGGCTTAATGCAGTTATCGGAGGCAATGACGGTGCCCGAGATCAAACAGCAATTGGAACAGCTCTTCCAACGACAAGAACAATTCTTGCGGCAGATTTTAGATACCCATACCTTGGAAGAATTTAAAGTGGTACAGAAACAGGCAGAAGAAATTACGAATGCTTTAGCAGAACTCTTAGACAAACTACATGAAGAGCGCACAGAGGATGTCGCCTTACAAAAACGCTTGATTCAATCAATTGAGCAACGGATTCAGACTACCACTAGTTTGAAAGAAAAGTTATTGAATGAACATACTGGCTTACGCATCAACATTGAAGGCCATAAGCAAAAGGTTAGCTTACTCAAACACACCGTTGAGACCTTAACGGCTGAACTGAAAAAACATCAACTCGATATCACCTCTCAAGAAAAGAACTTAGCGAGTACTGATCAAAAATCTGCTCAACTTGCTGAGTACCAACAGAAAAGTAAGGTTCTCATTGCTTCGATTGAAGAGATTGAAGCTGCCCTGCATTCCAAACAATTATCACTGGATGAATTCAATCAAACAGAAGAAGCAAAAAAACAACGCTTACTGGAGCTACAAACTCAAGCGCGCCAGATTCAAACTAGTTTGAATCAACTATCCAACCGCTTGCAGAGTGTAGACATTGAGACAACCAAAGCGCAAACCAAATTAGAAACGTTACATGCTGAATTAGGTCGTGAAGTAACAGCGGAAACACAGACTGCCATTATGGCCTGGAAGGAGATCCGTAATGATCAAGATAAATTGTTAATTCAAATTGAACAGCTGAAGCACCAATTAGAATTAATCGGCGGTATTGATCCTGAGATTGTTAAGGAACATGATGAGATTAAAGAACGCTTTGAGTTCTTATCAACACAAGCCAAAGACCTGCGCCAAACCATTGACTCACTCGAAGAGGTCATTGATGATCTAGATCTCACGATCAAGAAACAATTTGATAAAGCCTTCAAGGCGATCAATAAAACATTTGGTCATTACTTCACCATCTTGTTTGGTGGTGGTGAAGCCAAATTGGAGATGCTGATTGCGGATGAATCGGATGAGGCTGACAAAAAAATCGAAACCACGGAAGCGGTTAATGAACTGTCCGTGCAATCCGATAACAAATCGGAGCCTGCTCCAGCTGAATCCCTCGGCAAACGGAAAAAGAAGCATCGAGTGGTTTCGGGTATTGAGATTATTGCCCACCCACCACACAAAAAATTGTCGACGATTCATGCCCTATCTGGTGGAGAGAAATCCCTAACTGCGATTGCACTGCTCTGTGGTATTATCGGTGCCAACACCCCCCCATTTGTGGTTATGGATGAAGTTGAAGCAGCGCTCGATGAATCTAACTCAGAAAAATTTGCAGCGATCGTCAAACATCTAGCCGAGAAAACTCAGTTTGTAGTGATTACGCATAACCGAGCCACAATGCAGCAGGCAGACTTGCTCTATGGTGTCACGATGAAAAATGACGGAACCAGTCGCATCTTATCGGTGAAATTGACGGAAGCAGAACGGATGCTGGACGCCCCACAACAATAAACGACCCTTCAAATAGAAACGATCGTGTAGAGACAATCCTAGGATTGTCTCTACTTTGTTATAGATGTTGGTTCTGCAGGCTTAGTATGTTTGGCTAATTCTGCCAATGCCTCTGCGGCATTCATCATGATGGTCACAAACACCAAAAAGAAACTAGCGCAAACAGCACTCAACCACGTTGCAAAGATATCGAAATAGAAATTTACAGGTAAACCCCAGGTGACCATTAGAATAACTGCCATCACAACAAGTTGTACCATTACACCATACAAAAACACCCGCCAAAACTGACCGCGCACAATCTGTATGCTGTGCCGCATCGCTTGTATAATCGAAAGTCGGTGCCATGCCATCGCGGGAACGGCGAAGGTTAATACTACTGAGATGATCATGCCAGGCAGAATGAACAATCCCAGACCAACTATAATTAAGATCAAACTAAGTAGTTGCAATCCCATCATTGGTAAATAAAATGGCATCGCTTCCTTTAAGACTGCAGTAAAATGCGTTGACTGTGCCTGTAGCGCCCGACGCATACCCATGACAATCACAATTCCTACTACACTCGTGGTAATGGCAGCAGCATTATCAAGAGCCAACTGAATCATGAAGTTGGGCCAAAGATCAGCCAGTACAACTACCTCATCTTGGATGGGAAACCATTCCTTTAAATAGGCGACTACTGCCACTGCGGGCAAGGTAAAGCACAGGTGACCATAGAGAATAAGATCAAAATATTGTACATACTGGCGCCAGGCGAGCTTAAGCAGGGTGGAATAGGTAGGAAGCATAAATAGCTGGTTTTACTAGGATTATTGACAGTGGGTAGTATATCAGATATAGTAGGCAAGCTCTAATTTATAAGTAACTCGTCTCTACATGCTCGTGATTCGACTTGCCCGTCATGGCCGCAAGAACTGGCCGACCTACCGGGTAGTACTGCAAGACAAGGACTGGGCTCCTGGGTCTAAAGTGCTTGAAACTTTGGGTCATATGGATCCTCATACCAATCCAGCTACTGTCGTCCTCAAGACGGAGCGTATTCAGTATTGGATTAGTAAAGGTGCTCAACCTTCCAACACCGTACATAACCTCCTCGTTACCAAGGAGATCATTACTGGCGAAAAGCGCCGGTCTGTGACTGGTAACACTCCAGCTCCAGTCGCTGCTCCTGCCGAAGCTCCAAAAGCTGAAGCTGCTCCAGCCACCGAAGCTCCTGCCGAAGCCGCTCCAGCTGAACAAGCTGCTGCCTAAATTGACAGGCCATAGGCGCCTGTTTATACTTAAAGACACTGTAAGCAACTAAAAAGTTATTAATAACGATCTGTTATGGAAAAGGATCAAGAGTTTGTTGAATACGTAGTAAAAGCTTTGGTGGACAATCCACAAGGCGTTACATCTGAACGCACCGTTGATGAAATGGGTGTGCTCATCACTTTAAAAGTCGATCCAGCTGATCTCGGCCAAGTAATTGGTCGTCAGGGTCAAACCGCTAAATCTATTCGTACTTTACTCCGCGTAGTAGGTGCTAAACATCATGCTCGCGTCAACTTGAAAATCTACGAACCAGAGGGTATGCGTCAACGTCGCAGTGAGCAACAAGCTCAATCGACTGACAACATGACTTCCTCTTCTGCTCCAAAGCAAGAAGAAGAGATCGACCTCAGTGCAGTAGATTTGAGTCTGTAATCTAGACCTCTCTCCCCTAACCCCTTTCTCCTTGCTGGAGAGAGGGGTTTTGTGTTATTCTACGTCGGTTATATGCATCCATTATTTCTCGCTTTGCATCTGTTTACAGCCACTCCCACTGGTACCACAATTCCTACTTCGACTTCTCCTAGCCACTACATCTCTGAAATCGGTTATGTAGATACTACCGCCGTTGCTCTGCCCGATGCCGCATTGCAATGGCCAACAGTCACAAAAAAATTAACACGTGGTTTTGTAGCCGAAGGCCATACTGGATTAGATATTGATGGTAAAACTGGTGATCCCGTCTATGCAGCCTTTGCTGGTACCGTCACTGCAGTGACGCATGTTGGTCCATATGGCAATAAAATAATAATCAGCCATCCTGGACATCCTGAGAAAATTACGACGTTATACGCGCACCTTGCCGACACTACTGTGGTTGCTGACCAAGCAGTTAGTACGGGTGAACGCATTGGCACAGTGGGTGCTACCGGCAATGCGGATGGTGATCATCTGCATTTTGAGGTACTCGTGAATAGTTTAGTGGTTGACCCTCAACCCTACTTCTAGCAGTGGTCCCAGATAAATTAGAACCAAGCTGTAGCATTGGGCCAGCGTATTTTACATTACTCGTTTGTCCAGCCAACGTTTAGTCAGTTGATAGATCAGGAGGTAGACAGTAGCAATTATAAATCCGCACACTGTCCCAATGTAAACTCCAATAAGTGGATACAACACAGTGACGGTTAGTGAATAGGCTACCAACGCCACCAAGCCTACTGGCACATGTTTAATAATGGTTTGAGCTGGCTTGGCTCCATAGGTGAAATGTACAATGAGCAGCAGCGGAAATAATGTGGATGGAAAGGCTGAAAATAACCCAGCCCAGGTTGTTCCTACCAGGTGAGCGATGCTAGTTACCAATACCACAATACTAGCAGCAGACACTGCACGAAATGCGATGACTTTATACTGCAATGCTACCTTTCGTGTGATCACATGATTTGCAATCGGTTTAAATAAGTAACCAAATAGTGGAATAGATAATAGCGCAGCTACAACGAGTACAGATCGAGGCAACGGTAAAAAGTAAAGTGCAATCGCTGTAGCGCTATAGCCAAACAAAGCAATGAGTACCGTTACTGGTAATCTGAAATGTTCAGATGCTTTGTAGTAACCATACAAGAACATTTGCATGGCCAATAATCCGACAATGTTATAGAGCGCGCTATCTGCCGCAAATTGCACACCATGTTCCAAACCAAAAAAGAACAAGATAATGGCAGTCCCTGTGGGATAACCAGATAAGGTGCCAGAGATCCTTGGACTAGCGTATTCAGCAATCAACGACAGAGTAACGACCACTATAGTAGCTACGCAGATTTTGATTAACAGAAGAATCATGATTAACAATGATCCCAGATGAAGTTAAACCAAGTGCGATAACTGTTTGCTAATTCTTGATTGCGCATCACAAACAGCGTGACATCATCGTCTAAACGCCCGATGCCCACACTAGTAAATGTCACCACATAATCACCAAAAATATCGACGACACCTGGGGTTGAATATTTGTCTGGTAGAATTTTATAACTATTTTTTTGCACATCTTTCAAGGCCTGTGGTAAGTGCTTTGGAACGCGTGGATCAAATAGTACTTTCTGTTTAAACATGCCTTCCTTTTGTGCTGGAAAGACAAAGCGTTTACGAAATTGATCGTCAATTTGTGAACTCAACCACAAACCTTTGGCTCCTAAGAAATAACATTCTTTAGCAACGCGTAGTAAGTCACGACGATAATTTTTATACCCCTCAATTCCCTTGTAGATATAAGCAGCATTATGTGGGGGCTCGTTTTGGTATAGTTTTTGTAGATCCGGTAAAGCGCCAGCTAAGTGCACCTCTTTTTCACGCACTAACTCCATTAATTTATTTGGGTCTACTGCCGAGTAGCGATTCTCATTTTTTTGAAATGTGGTGAATACTAACCCCTTCTGGACCAAACGTTGCAAAGCATCATAAACATTGCGCCGGTGAATATTTGCCTTCGTGGCAATATCACCAACACCAGCTACTCCAATGTTTAATAAGGTCTCGTAGATCTTGGCTTCATTGGGAGAAAGCCCAATTTCTTGTAAGAGTTCGGTATACATGGTGCTAGCCTACACCTCCGTGTTAGTGGTGGTCAATACCACCATAGGGTACCCTGGGCCACACCCACCCGTTGCATTACTGTGTTTGGGCTAGAGTTGTCCAACGACACTTAGCTGGAGCTCCCATGTCCGCCTTTCTCAGTGAATACAAGTGGTACTGTATCTTCTTCATGATCGGTCTGCTGTGTGCTGCACCCTACTCGACCGAGCAGATCCACCAGGCCCTGGAGATCGTCGGTGTCCTGATGCTGGTGGCACTGTTCGCCAGTCTGCTCGTCCCGTTCCAGGCGTTCTCGCTGCCGGAGCGTCACAAGAAGTGGGCGCTGCAGAATTCTCCGCTCATTGGGTTCGGGACGTACGCCATGGCTGTCATCCATGATCCCACGCTGATCAAGATTGTTGTGATGATCTCGGCGATGACGATGCACATCAGCTACTGGACGAGTGGTATCCACTCGCGTGGCTATCGTCATGACCAGTTCATGAAGGGTTTTGGCCACGACCTGATCAAGACCAGTCAGTTGATCGCCTGTCTGAATGGCATCGGCCGCTCCGAACTCGGAGACACGATTGTGGTGGCGGTACTCCAGCAGCAGAAGCTCACTGCCAACTTCTGGAGTCAGCTCCCTGGGGAGTACGCAGCTCTGTCCGAGCTTGCCCAAGCAGAACTCAACGAGAAGCCATAGGCTTCAAGGAGGAATCATGACCGGGTTGAGCGTACATACGTTCCCCGGTTGATTCATTTTAGAGATTTGGTATACAGTGGTGTTTACAATCACCATGCGGTCATCTTGGCCACAATTTTAATACTGACTAACCTGCTTGTACTGTGATGTCATTACGATATCCAGTGGAGCTAGTCATGGGTAACACGAATCACAAGCAGCGGACCAAGCGGCTCTTCGCCCGTCTCGAGGAGCGCTGCATCAAGCCGCCGCTGGCCTTCACGTACGATCTGGTGCGTGGTACGGACAGTCTGTGGTTGAAGCTGCGGGCGCACCACGACATCATCGTGTTGGCAGGGATGCAGCACGCAATCAGCGATGTACCGGACATCTCAGTGGTGATTCGCCTGACTGCAGACGAGACTGGAGCGTGGCCGATGCCGCTGCACTCGAACCTGGTCTGGGTGGCTGTGCTGTCGTGCAATCACACGGATCCGCAGACCCAGCATCCCGAACAAGATCGGTTGTGGCGCTGCCATCAGATCCTGCACAGTGAGGAGCTCAATGTCCGGGAGCTCAGCGAGTGGGAGCTCCAGTGGGATCAGCAGCTCACGCTCCGTTTCCTCGAGCTGGCCGAAGAAGGCGTGTTCATCCCGATCGACCCCTGAAGGAGGAACCAAGGCCCGAGGAACACTAAGTGTTTTCTCGGGCTGGTTCATATACAGTTGATAGGTTAGTATGAACGTATGTGGTTTTACGAATTCTTCCTGCACATTGGTTTGGCCTTTATTGCTTGGGTTTGTGTGATCGGTAGTATCTGCATGCCGATGTTCATCTTAGTGCTAGGGTTAATTGAAGGTCTAGCCAAATTACCAGCCGGCACAAAACGCACGTGGAATAAAACTTTATATGCCGTGATGGTATTTATCATATCTCTTAAGGGTTTAATCGCGGCACTTGCATTAAATACCTTATTTACTGTAGGGTTGGCATTATCCTAATCTATGCGCTTCGATATTCTCACTATCTTCCCAAAGATTTTTGAATCCTACTTTCAGGAGTCGATTTTGCGTATTGCTCAAGAAAAAGAGAAGATTGAAATTCATGTCCATGATATTCGCGCTTATACCAAGAACAAACACAAAAAAACGGATGACATTCCGTATGGTGGAGGCCCTGGCATGGTGATGATGGTGCAACCGATCTACGATTGTTTAAAAGCGGTACCACGCTTAGAACGTTCCCGTGTTTTGATGTTTGACCCGAGTGGCACAGAGTACACACAAATTCATGCTAAACATTATGGGGAAAGTTATGATCAGATTATTTTGCTATGCGGCCGCTATGAAGGGTTTGATGAACGCGTCTATAAATTAGTTGATGAACGCGTCTCAGTCGGTAAGTATGTATTAAGCGGCGGTGAGATTCCTGCCATGTTAGTGATCGAAAGTGTCACGCGCTTATTGCCAGGTGTACTGGGTCATATTGAATCCACTCACGATGAAACATTCTCTGGCAGTTTAGATTATGTAGAATCGCCCCACTATACGCGCCCCGAAACCTTTACGACGGATGAGGGTGAAAATTGGTCCGTCCCGCCAACCCTGTTATCTGGCAACCATGCCGAGATCGCCAAATGGCGGAAGGAAAATCCGAAGAAATAGACCTAATCTCTCTAACGCTCTCCTCCTAAAGAGGAGAAGGGCTGGTATAGAGATCAAAGACCCCCGGGATGAGGTCTAAACTGTGCATAACCTGTGAACAGACGGTGTCTGGAGAATGCTTGACACCATATAGGGGGTCTAGTAGAATACCCGAGCTGTAAGAATTTACAATTTAGCCTATAAGAACGCTGAAAGATGGTGGGAAACCTCTTTCCCTTCAGAATTCAGGGTTTTTATTTCTCTCCGATACGGTTTCGTAGTTACTACGGATATACGTCGTTGTATGTAAATCCCTGCTGAACTTTGACAATTTAACACAATTGACAATCAAATTGTGGTTGAGAACCACGAACCGATATAAGAATCAATTCAGAAAACCGTCTATCAGGATGATAGGCGGCCCAGAAACAATATATAAATCCGATCATTGGTAACAATGATCTATACTGAGAGTTTGATCCTGGCTCAGGATGAACGTTGGCGGCGTGTCTTAG
>CAYLOJ010000009.1:0-44576 GCA_964385285.1 uncultured Gammaproteobacteria bacterium | reverse complement strand
AGGAATCGAACCTAGATATCCGGTTCCGAAGACCGGCGTATTATCCATTATACTACGAGGGCTCAATTCACTTTGGGACAAAGCGTGGTTAAGTGTAGCGAACGGGCCTAAAAATGACAAGCCAGTTGTTCATCCAACGTCTTAATCCAATAATTCTGGGCTGTCGATGTAAGCCAGTGCCACTTCTCTGGTAATTTGGCGATCTAAGTACAAGCGTTTGATATCCTGATCCATGGTGACCATGTGATCCTGTGCAGATGTTTGCATTACTGTCTTTAATTGAGCTACTTTGTTTTCCCGAATCAGGTTAGAAACTGCTGGAGTGTTCATCATGATCTCACGTGCCGCTACACGACCACCGGTGATGCCGGGCAATAAAATTTGAGAGATGACTGCACGCAACTCCATGGACAGCTGCAGACGTATCTGGTGTTGTTGGTGTGGAGGAAAAACATCAATGATGCGATCAATGGTTTCAGCAGAACCATTGGTATGCAACGTAGCGAATACCAAGTGACCAGTCTCTGCCACGGTCAACGCAGCGGCGATGGTTTCTAAATCGCGCATTTCACCAATCATAATCACGTTAGGATCCTGGCGCACAATGTGCTTTAACGCTTCGCCGAAGGATAGAAAGTCCCGGTGTAATTCACGTTGGCGAATAATACTCTGTTTAGCGGTAAACAAAAATTCAATCGGATCCTCTAAGGTGACAATATGCGCTTTGCGCTCTTGGTTAATCAACTCAACCATGGCCGCCAACGAGGTAGACTTACCAGAACCCGTTGGGCCAGTCACGAGGACCAAGCCCTGCCGTAAGCGCGTCAGCTCAGCCACCTGTTCAGATAGACCCACGTTTTGCATGCTGGGAGGATTGGAATTCACAATACGCGCCACCATACCTACGTAGCCGCGTTCCCAATGGGCGTTAATACGAAAACGAGCCGTTTGCTTAACGGCATAGGCAAAATCTAATTCACGATAGGTAATCAACATCTTTTGTTGCTCATCATTCAGCAACGCCATTACCAATTCGCTGGTCAGTTCAGGATTTAACAATGGCTCGTCGTCCACTTCAACCAGCTGCCCGTCAATGCGAAAAAGTGGGTGATGACCCACTACAATATGCACATCTGATGCGCCGTGTGACACCGCCTTCAGTAATAAACTTTCGATGCGGGCTGGACTAATTTGCGCCATATGATTAAATAACTATATCATGAAAAAAGTGGTTTGTCAATCAGCTAGCGACGGCGTTACTCGAGCATTCGCTCGAAAATTAATCGAGCAGCTGACACATGGAGGCGCGCTTTTGTTGCAAGGCGAGCTTGGCGCCGGTAAAACAACTTTTGTACAGGGTTTGGCAGAAGCTTTGAAAGTAGATCATACAGTCACTAGTCCAACGTTCACGCTTTTGAACGTGTATGAAACCCACCATGCCGTCCTTCAACAACTGGTACACATTGATCTCTATCGTTTGACTGGCACAGATGATATGGCGGAACTCGATATTAAAGGTTGGTTGGATAATCCAGCTGCATTGGTCGTCATTGAGTGGCCAGAACGATCACCGGAATTAGCCCAAGGAGCGCTAGGGCTAATTGAATTTTCATTGGGCGAAACGATGAGTCAGCGCGTGCTAACGATCAGCGGAGAAATTGCTGATTATTTTTCTGCCTGAACTACTACCGGAGATTTAGGATCCGCGTCGTCCTTCTTCCAGCTTTTGCGTACTCGGAAGAAATAGAGTTGTTGTCCCAAACTGAATAGGGTAGAGGTTAACCAATATAGGGTAAGACCGGCAGGGAATTGATAACCAAACACAACGGTTAACACGGGCATCAGATACATCATCTGACGGTTTACTGCAGCAGCTGTATCTTCATCTTTACTACCTGCGGTTTTAACCGGTGCGCGTTTAGCCTGCATGGTACGCGCCTGGAAGAATGCGGCCACACCAGAGACCAAAGCGAAAATGATGTTGTGTGATTTACCTAAGTCGACCCATCCAAACAAGGTGACATCAATTGGTGTGGTGCTGTAAATCTCTCTTAAGTAACCATAGAGATGATCGACTTGTTCTGCTGCCAACATGTGGGTAGTGGGGTCGATCTGCAAACCATGCAAAAACGCCCGGTACAAAGCAATGAGGATAGGCAACTGGATGATGAGAGGAAGACAGGACGAGAACGGATTTACTTTATTCTCTTTGTAAAATTCCATCAGTTTTTTGCCCAACTCCTCTTTGTTGTCTTTATACTTCTCTCGGATTTCAGCAATTTTGGGTTGTGTCTCTTGCAATTTCTTCTGAGATTTTAAGGCAGACAAAGATGGCCAGAACAAAATAATCTTAATAAACAGGGTCAACAAAATAATCGCCACGCCCATATCATGGCCCGGCATTACGTTGTACAGCCAGATCATGGCGTTAAAAATTGGCTCGTAGAGGACTGTGTTATAGATTTGTGTAAACATAGTTGTCATTCCGCAATAAATTAGGGCACTGGGTCGTAACCTCCATCAGTGAAAGGGGTACACCGTAAAATGCGTTTGCACCCCAAATACGTGCCCCTGATTATGCCATAGCGTTCCACGGCTGTATAGGTATAGGCTGAACAACTAGGGTAATAACGACAGCCATGTAGACTAGCCCCCGCAAACCATCCGTGATCCGGAGAAATGGTTTGTTGATAGAGCCGAATCATCCACAAGCCCAAAATAGTCGGTATTTTACGCAACTGTTTCATAGTATGCCGAGTTTATGCAGTGATTGCTCCAAAGCTTGGCTCAGCGCAGCATAATCAGCTGTTACAGCTTTTGGCTGTGCCACAATCACCACGTCATAGGATTGTTTGAATTTGGGCAAGAGTGGTTTTAGTCTTGCTCTTACACGCCGTTTGATCTTATTACGAATCGTGGCGTTTAAATGTACGCGTTTGGATACCACAACCGTAGCACGGCTTGGAAATTGCTTAGTCTGCAGCGCACTGATACGCAACAAGGAGTGATGAACTTTCACTCCTTGGGCATAGATTTGTTGAATATCGGCAGTTAGCCGGACACGTTGTGACCGAGGTAACATGCTAGGCTCTTTTATTGAGCTAAGCGGGCACGACCTTTGCGGCGGCGAGCTACTAATACACGTTTCCCACTACTACTACCAGATCGTTTGCGGAAGCCATGTTCGCGTGCGCGCGTCTTTTTCTTGGGTTGATATGTTCTCTTTGGCATAGGCCAACTATACACAGTTTCTCCACATGTTGTCAACAGTGCTCTGGGCAATGTTGTGTGCTAGTATACTTCCCTATGGATTCAAAACAACTCTGGGACGCCTGCTTGGGAGAGCTCGAATTAACGCTGACAAAGGCCAACTTCACCACATGGTTTAAGCACACATTCATCCTGGAATATAACGACAAAGGTGTCGTGATTGGGGTGCCCAATGCATTCACCAAGACTTGGATGGAGAATAAGTACCACCAAAAGATATTTAAATCGTTGCAGCAAATTACCGATAGCCAGTTACGCCAAGTCTCCTTTAAAGTCGCTCCGTTTAGTAAACGAGAGATTGTGGTTGTGCCGGAACCAGTCGTGGAACCCCCAAAGCCAAAGAAGGAATCGCCAACACCACCTCCAGCCACCGCCACTATGCCTACCACAATTATGGCTAAGGCTAAATCTGTACCATCTTCACACGCTGCCACTAGTGCAATTAATCAGCGTTATACCTTCGATACTTTTGTAGTCGGTAAGAAAACCGAGCTAGCGTACGCTGCCTGCCGTGCAGTGAGTGAGAACCCAGCCACTATTTACAATCCGCTGTTTATTTATGGTGGCGTCGGTCTTGGCAAAACCCATTTAATGCAAGCCGTCGGCAACGCTATTCTACAAAAGTTCTCGGATAAACGGGTGCTTTACACTCCTTGTGAAACCTTCACTAATGAATATATTAAGTCGGTTACCATGGGTCAGGCAGACACCTTTAAGAATAAATATCGTTCCGTTGATGTCTTGTTGGTTGATGATATTCAATTCTTAGCCGGTAAAGAAGGTACTCAGGAAGCTTTCTTCCACACCTTTAACTTTTTACACCAAAACAATAAGCAGATTGTGATTAGTTCTGATCGCCCTCCCAAGGCTATCCCAACTCTGGAAGATCGTTTGGTGTCGCGCTTTGAATGGGGAATGATTGTTGATGTCGGAGCTCCAGACTTAGAAACGCGTATTGCAATTTTAAATACCAAATGCCAAGACAAGAATATTCAGTTAGACGATGAGATCATCCAATTTATTGCCAGTATCGTGCAAAACAATATTCGCGAATTAGAGGGTGCTTTAAACCGCGTCTTTGCTGCTACGCAACTAACTAATACCAAGCCTACTGTT
Source organism: uncultured Gammaproteobacteria bacterium (assembly GCA_964385285.1). Lineage (GTDB taxonomy): Bacteria > Patescibacteriota > Patescibacteriia > UBA9570 > UBA9570 > UBA9570. The sequence goes on along the minus strand of CAYLOJ010000009.1, from coordinate 40,190 downwards.
GAGAGTGTGAAGGGGCTGTTGTCGTCGTTAGTGCAATCACCAAAGCGTGGCGCATTAACCACCAAACAGGTATTACTAGCCGTTGCTGAGTATTTCAATACGCAGGTCGACCTACTAACTAGCAGCTCCCGCAAGAAGGAGTTGGTATTTCCTCGTCAGATTGCAATGTATATTATGCGCGAAGAGATGAGTGCCTCTTATCCAACGATTGGTCAAGAGCTTGGTGGTCGCGATCACACCACTGCTATGCACGCGTATAATAAAATTCGGATGGACATGGTGGAAAACGAAAAGTTAGCGCAAGACATTACGTTAATCAAACAAAAATTGTACCTTTAGTTGTTGATGGGTTGTGCACAAGGCTGTTCACAGCTCTGTGTATAGCAAGGGGATCGAGCTGTGTAGAGATTGTGTGTAAATCTCACTACTTCTGACCACAGAGTTTGTACACAGTTCGAACACCTTCTTATCCCTCAGCTATCCTCAGTAGTTACTGCGTAATCCACCAATAGACACAGTTGATTCACAGTTATCCACTCTATACACACCCCTTATTACTATTATTACTTAAGTATATTTAATCTCTTCCTCCTTTCTTATGAAATTCTCCTGTACACAAGAAAATCTCAAACACGGACTGTTAGTGGTAAGTAGAGTTGCTAGTAAAAATACAAATTTACCCATTCTACAGAATGTGTTAGTGACAGCGGAAGATAACCGAATTGTTCTCTCTACCACTAACTTGGAAATTGGTGTGCAGGTGGTAGTGCGTGGAAAAGTGGATGAACCAGGTTCATTTACTCTACCAGCGCAACTGTTCTCTAATTACGTCTCATTACTATCCTCGGAGCGTGTAGATTGTGTTCTGGTAGAGAATGAGTTTCGAATCACCGCTAATGGACAAGCCACTGTGTTAAAAGGGGAAGTAGCTACTGATTTCCCTATTTTACCAACGGTAGATGAAGCACAGAATTACGTGTTAGCTAAGTCAGATTTAGAGATGGCCTTACAGCAAACTGTAGTAGCTGCAGCAGTTGATGAAAGTCGACCGGAGATTGCTGGTATCTGCTTTAAACTAGCACCACAGACACTAACTCTTGCTGCGACGGATAGTTATCGTTTAGCAGAGCGTACTTGTGTGGTAACTCAAGGTGGTGCTGAGCAGAAGGTGATTTTACCGCAACGGTCTGCACATGAACTACTACGCTTGTTGCAAACAGAATCCGTGGACGAGGTGACATTACTAGTTACAGAATCTCAATTCGCCTGTCGCTTTGCCGATGTAGAATTTGTCTCTCGATTGATTGAAGGGAGATTTCCAGAGTATGAACAAATTATTCCTAAGACAGGTCAAACTAATGTGTTGCTAGGAAAGGATGAATTCATGAAGGCAGTGAAGGGTGCAGCGTTATTTAGTAAGACTGGGGTAAACGATATTAATTTAGCATTCACACACTCAGATCACACCATTCAGATTAAAGCGATGAATGCGCAGTTAGGGCAGAATGTCACTACGTTACCAGCTAAAGTGGAGGGGGAGGATGTGGCAATTACCTTTAACTATAGATTCTTGTTGGATGGCTTACAGAATATGTCTGGTCAGGAAATTAAGTTTTTGGCCAATACAAACCTTAGCCCAGCCTCGTTTCAATCGACAGTGGACGAACAATTCGTTTACATTATCATGCCGATTAAACAGTAGTTGGTTATGCAGGGTTTGTCCAAAGGAGATATCTTAGGGCGGCTGCGCCATGCCGGCGTGGCTGGTTCGGTACAAGCCTCATTAGTTTTAGAAGCATTCCGATTGTATGTGCAGAGCGAGTTCCCAGACATCGACCCTGTAGATTGTGAACCAATGTTTGTGCGCTCAGGGGTTTTAGTAGTGAAATCTACTAACCCTGCGCTCATGCAGACACTTCGTCGTCAGGAAGGTGACATTGCTGACTTCATTAAACAAAGCACAGGTAGTATCGTTGAGCGTCTTCAATTTCGCGCCGGCTGATTAGAATACAAAGATACAAACGACACCAACTCCTAATTCTTTTTGTTCGTGTTAGAGTTGGTATTGTTATTTTTATTTGAGTTCGTGTTGGAATTACTATTTCCGTTGCTGTTATTGTTTGAATTCGTGCTAGCTGTGCTGTAGCTGAATGCAACACTCGTATCTGCCACGTTATCGCGATCATTAGTTACGCGAACAGTAAGTGTGTGTGATCCGGTAGTCAGGGTGGTTGGAGTATAAGTGCTGGTGAAGTCGCCGCTGGTCTTTACATCTACTGTTGTGTTATCGATGATGTATTCTACTTTTTTTACTGTCCGGTTTGTTCCAGCGTGGATACGTGCAGAGATGGAGAATGTTTTATTGGTTACTTTTTCACCACTAGCTGGGGTCAAAATTGTTACCGTAGGAGTCTGATCAGCTGAACGTAAATTACAATCTTCATACTCAGTTTTTTCTGTGATGTAGCCGTCTTGTCCTTCCGCCCACAGTTGAATGGCCTTCTCCCAAGAGGTGTACATGGGGTCGTTTTCAGGTTTTTCCGGGGTGCTACCTAATGGATCCTCTTTTTTTAGATAATACAAAATGGTGTGTACTTCTTTAAATTCCTTCTTTTCTTTATATTCTGCAGGGTAGCTATCAACACATTCGTCAGGAATAATATGTTGTGTCCCTTTGTCTACATATTTCTCTACGGTCTCACCAATTTCATTATTCAGCACTCCCTTGTTCGCCTTAACTGCATCTGGAGCGTTGAAAGATTCGTTTGGCAGACCATCGAGAATGCGACTCATATACTCATTGGCAATTGGCGCGGCAATAATCACGCCATCTCCTAGATAGTCCATGGCTGTGTTATCGTTGTTACCCACCCAGACCCCCGTCGCAAATGATGGTGTGTACATTTCGGTCCAGGCGTCACGGAATTCTTGACTAGTTCCTGTTTTCGCAGCGATGGTCTTTCCCGAGATGTTTAAGGCAGAGAAGCCAGCACGAGCACTTTGATCAGATAATACACTGTTCAACAATTTAGCCGCATTCTGATCAATTACTTGAGAGGAGGAATCCGCCCACTCATACAACACATTATTTTTTCGATCAGTCACTTTCAAAATCGATGTGGTAGGATGACGTTCGCCCTCACGTGCAAATGTGGCGAATGCTGAGGTGTGTTCTAATAACTTTACCTCGCCTGCTCCGAGCGCCAAGGATAAACCATAGCTGTCGCGATCGGTTAGTGTGGTGTAGCCCAAACTGTCCGCAGTGTCTAATACTTTGTCTTTACCAACCAAGTAGAGTGTTTTAACAGCAGGAATATTTAGCGATTGCCCTAACGCACGGCGCATTGTCAGTGGGCCAGCTTCACCTAAACTAAAGTTGCGCGGATGGTAAGCGGCTTGGCCAGCGATTGGGAAATCAGTTTCGACATCAAACAGTATGGTATTCGGGTTGTAGCCATTAGCGAAGGCGGTGGCATATACAATTGGTTTAAACGATGAACCAGGTTGCTGTAGACTGGTTGCAACATTTACTTGTCCGTCATAATCTTCGGCGTAATAGTCTTTCGACCCCACCATCGCCAGAATTTGACCATTGTGGGCGTCTAAGGAAACTAAGGACGCATTGCTGCCACCATACTGCTCTACCTTTGACATCCCATTCGTCACTGCTTCTTGAGCCACTTGTTGTTTGTCGTAGTCTAATGTCGTGATAACGGAAAGGCCCTGGTTAATAAAATTACTACCATAATCATCTTCTAACTGGGTAATAACATAATCCACAAAATGTGGTGCAGTTTTTCGAGCCACTGTCTGTTTGATATCGATGGTCTCTAGTTTAGCTGCATCGGCTTGCTCCTGAGTAATGTAGCCCTCAGTTGCCATTTGATCTAGAGCGAAGTCCTTGCGTTGCAGCAAAGTCTCCATGTCGCTGGTAACACGACTGGGGCGTTGGGGGATGGCGGCTAGAAATGCAGCCTCGGCCAATGTGACATCCTTAGGATCCTTTTCAAAATAACTGCGAGCACCAGCTGCCACACCTAGATTAATTCCGCCGTAAGAAGCCTCGTTTAAGTAAAACTCAAGGATCTGATCTTTGTTATATTTGCGTTCTAATTCGATGGCTAAAATCAGCTCGCGAATTTTGCGTGTATATACTTTTTCTTTGCCAACAATTGCTAAGCCAACAAACTGTTGGGTAATGGTGGAACCACCCACTACTTTATCTGAAAACAGGTTAATATAAATGGAGCGCAAGATCCCGCCCGTATCAAACCCGTGGTGCTTGTAAAAGTTTTTGTCCTCTAGCGAGACGGTCGCTTGTGTAATATACGGAGACATGTCTTCTAGCTTCGTATAGGTGCGCCGTACATCGCGACCAGTTTCGTAGAGAAGGTGTTCGCCTGTGCGATCGTAGATTTTAGTACTTTCAGCAATGACCCGATTCTCTAGCTCATCTGGACTTGGTAAGTCTTTGGCGAACCAAGCAAATATGGATACTCCACCAATTACAGCCAAAAGCAAGCCAATGCCACAAACAATAGCAATGCGCTTCAACCAGCGCTTCCAGCGTGGAATCGCTTTGCGTTTTGCGGCTTTCGTCTCTTCTTTGCTGAGTGGCTTTAGATTACCGCTCGATTTTTTTTGCAATACGATCGTGGATTGGCCAGAGGACGATGTGCTCTGTTTAGATTGGCCGGGTTTCAGGTCGTTGGACCGATGATTTTTAGCCATATAACTGAATAACTATACTAGAAAAACCCTGTCTTGTCCAACAACAATCGCCATGCTAGTGTACAGAGCATGAATGAGCTTGAAACCCAATTTAATACCTTATTAGACCGTGGTGTGGATACCATCTATCCAACCCGAGAGGCGCTGGCCAAGGAATTAATTGCCGGTAAAAAACTGACGTTGTATTTAGGCGTTGATCCAACGGGCGCCTTATTACATATCGGACACACAGTAGCGCTGCGTAAGTTAGCGCAATTCCAAAAAGCCGGGCACCATGTTATCTTGCTCATTGGGGATTTTACGGGTCGTATTGGTGATCCCACTGGTAAGGATAAAACACGCATACCGTTAACCACTGAACAAGTTTTAGAAAATGCGAAGAGCTACCAGGAGCAGGCAGCCAAGATTCTAGATTTTAATCACCCAACAAACCCTGTTCAATTGCGTTACAATAGTACCTGGTTGGCCAAGCTCACCTTTGCAGATGTTGTGAAGTTAGCAAGTGAGTTCACAGTTCAACAAATGTTAGAGCGAGACATGTTCAGTCGGCGCTTAAAAGAGAATAAGCCCATCTCACTGCACGAATTCTTTTATCCGCTGATGCAAGGTTATGATTCTGTTGCAATGGACGTAGATCTAGAAGTAGGTGGCACGGATCAAACCTTTAATATGTTGGCTGGACGCACGTTGCAACGGTCGCTAAATAATAAGGAGAAATTTGTCGTTACCGTTCCATTGTTGGCGGATTCGAATGGAGTAAAGATTGGTAAATCGGAAGGTAATGTGATTGCCATCACTGCAGCCCCTGCTGATTTATATGGGAAGATTATGGCGCTGGGCGATGATGTGATCATTCAGTGTTTTGAGCTGTGCACGGATGTGCCAATGGAAACGATCTCTGAAATTAAGGCACAGTTAACAGCGGGCCGAAATCCGAAAGAAGCCAAGATGCGCTTAGCACGCGAGATCGTCACCATGTACCATTCTGCCGATGCAGCTGCTCAAGCAGAGCAAGAATTTCATACAGTATTTGCTGAACATGGTCGGCCAAGTGATCTGCCAAAAAAATCCATTCCCGAAACAACAGAAGCCCTGACCGCGTTACTTGAGCTTGGATTAGTTGAAAATAAATCCGCTGCTAAGCGCTTGTTTGAACAAGGAGGCGTCAAATTGAACGATCAAAAGGTATTAGATTGGAAGTCGCCGTTGCTGTTAAAAGCTGGTGACGTTCTACAAGTCGGCAAGCGCAGCTTCGTGGAGCTAGTCTAGCGATTGATCAAGGTCTTCTTCAGGAGATCCTTGAATATACGTTGGTGACCAGATAAAACGCTGCCAGGCAGCTTGCACAAAAGCCAACCACTCACGCTGGTGAAAGTAATCATCTCTAAGATAGGGTTGCAAGGTGGCGGAGATGCCTTCTGCCTCTATTCCATAACCAGCACATAGCAGTAGTGCTCGCGGCAGGTGAAATGTCTGGGTGACTAAAATCGCATGCTCAATTCCCCAAACGGTCTGTGCTCGTGCGCATGTGTCGTGCGTGCGACGTCCGGCAAAATCCAAGTAGACATCCTGCGATGGAATCGCCTCAACTGTTGTTAAGTAATTGAACATACTAGCGGGCTCATTGTAATTTACAGTTGAGTTGTCGCCCGATACTAAAATGCGCTGCACTTTTTCTGCGCGGTAGAGCTCAGCGGCCACAATCAAGCGATCTTTAAGAATATCAGATGGGGTGCCATCTGCCTTTAAGCCGGCTCCAAAGACGATCGCTACTGGTTCTGCACTCGTCTCTTCAACTGAGGTTAAAATCTGCGAGCGATAATAAATGTATAGCGCGCCGATGGTGGCAACGGCTAGCAGGAACACTGCAAGAAGCGATAGCAAAACCGGTCGCTTGAATAAGCGCATGCTTAAAGACTGAGGTGTTCTCGGTAAAACTTAGCAGCGTCTTCTGGTGGAATGGGATTGATAATTAATCCAGAACCAATTTCTACTCCTGCCCAGGAAGAACCGCGGGGGATAATCTTCATATACAGATGCTGATCCGCATCATCCACCACTTGGTGAAAATAGTAGTTATACGGCAGAAATAACTTGTGGTTGATCGTGTATAACAACTCTTTCATAATACGTGCCCAGGAAGTGCGTTCGGAGGCAGTCAGTTGTGTGATGTTATCACGATGTTTCTTCGGAAGAATCCAGACCTCATAGTTATGCATGGAGGCATAAGGACAAAAGGCAACAAGATTTTTATCTTGCCAAACAAAACGAGGCCCTTTGCTTTCGTTGTGAACGACATCGCAGTAGATGCAATCACCATGTTCAGCGCGGTGTGCTTGTACTCGGATCGATTTATCAGCAATTTGTGGCGGAACAAACTCAGTCGCAAAAATCTGTGAGTGTGCATGACACAGCGATGCCCCGGCGCGGCCACCCGAGTTTTTAAAAATTAAGATATATTTAATGCGAGGATTTTTACTCAACGCAGCAGTTCGGCGTGCATAAATTTCTAGTACCTCGGCTACGTGGCTTACAGGGAGATCTTCCAAGTGAGTATTTGGGTTAGGGGTTTCAATTACTAGTTCATGTACGCCGTAAGCACGATCATTATCTAAGGACACGGCTGGAAATTTATTGGGCACAACATAAATTCTCCAGTCGCGTTTTGTCCCAGCCATATCCAAAGGCTTTTCGCGGTTGATATTGCGTGGAGACAACGGACTATCTTCGGGACGAATGAGCGGACATTCTTCACCGGCTCGACCAAACTGATTAGGACGATTTGAACGACGCGGTGCAATCAAAACATATTTGTCTTGAATATAATCTTTGCGAATTTCCGAGCGGCGCATGGTATGAGCAGTTAACGACTTAAGCTACTTGGTAGACGTTTTTGGTGGGGTCAATTAAAAAACCCGCTAAATCCTTTTTGCCAATGAGTACTGAATACAACAACACCTTGCGATCCACAATACTGGCTATAGTTGGAATGTGCTTACCACGGAGATGTAGGTGCAAGCGTACATAAGGGCGAATACTAATGCCATTAGTGGCTGGAATTACTCGAATATCATATAAGCCCGGAATCTGCTTTTTTAACTGGGGCGTAATCTCAGTTTTTAGGCGGGCGCGTACTGCCTCAAAGTTCTTGTTAGTAAGGACTAATTTAGGTAGATAGCGATGAAAGTCCTCATAAATATGAAGCAACCCAAGTTCCTTTGCTACGGAAACATCAATTGCTGTAGTCCGAGCACCGGTATCAATTTTAGCCTTGCGGCGGATAAATTTTTTACTACGGGGGAAGAACAGCTTTACCTCTTCTTCTAATCCAATAATAGGCTTACTTGGCTTTGACATGCCTACATCATACCACGGCTTGGGTTGATTAAAAACCCACTCAGATCGCGCCGCCCAATGACCATTGGGTAGGATAATTTATTATCCAAGGCCACCGCTGTTGTACTGACGATGGTTTGGCCACCTAACTCAAATTTTAAATTCAGTTTTGGACGAATAATATATTGACCATGAGAACGGACTGCGGCTACATCCACCCAATCGGCGTGTAAATTTACAAACTGCGCACGGTATTGTTCTTCGGCCGCATGCGCGCGATCGGCAGCAATGCGTTCAGGCAACTCAATTTGCGCTACTGCTTTTAGCGCTTCGCCATAACCAAGTTTTAGCGCTAGATCCTTATTAATCGTCGTAGAGACAAGTGCAGTATCCACTAAGCCGCGAAGCTGTAAGGGTTCGCCAGAGCGGGTGTACATGGTGACACTCTCATAGATACCTAGTACTTTGGCATGGATTTCCTCTTCTTCGTGATCGTGTCCAAAAAGCTGCTTGCTGACACGCAGGCCTTTGGCAGTGCTGTTGATGATCAGGCCGGATACGCGCTCTAAACGATCTCGCAATGTTAGTTGATTAGCATTTTGAATCTCAATTCCGGGATGACCATTCACTTCCAACACTACCGGTCCGTATTGTTTATCGAAGACAATATCTACACCGGCATATCCCAAACCGATGGCACGCGTGGCCTCAACACTAATACGCAAGATATTATCCCAGTCTGGAATCTGGATGCCTTGTAACGGCGTATTGAAGTCCGGGTGAACGGTGACTGGTCCGGCTTTTTTTGAAGCAGCGAAGGTTGTTATTCCCGTCACTAAATCAATGCCGACGCCAATGCCGCCAATTTGCATATTAGCCTTACCCTGTGATTCTTTAGTAGGCAAGCGTAACATGGCCATGACCGGGACTGAATTGAATACTAATACGCGGATATCAGGAACGCCTTTATAAGCAATGTGTTTAAAACCTTCCGATAAGCGTAAACGTTCTTCAAAATAAGCAATGTCCGGGACATTCGACATGGAATAATTTCCATCCAAGATGTTACTAACATGGCGACGCAGATCATCAGTGCTAAGCGTTTCTTCACCGGCGCTAATCCAGCGGTTCTGTTTGTCTTTGCCATATAGAATCACAATCCCACCGCCCCCTAAACCTAAATTAGGCTTAATGACACAACTACTTGGTAGCGTCGACCAATCAAAACTAAACAACTCTTTGCGACTATGAATAGTGCCGTACAGTTGCGCGGTAGGCAGCCCTGCTGCTAACAACCTTTCTTTTGTGGCTAATTTATTGTTGGCAATTTTAACGGCGCTGCCAGGATTATGCGGACGAATAAATACTAAGTTGCGGGCATTCATCCCGAGAATTGCGTGAGCGCGGTGCCAAAGGGAGGACATGAAAATTATTTAGAGCGGTTAGCTTTCAATAATTTACGGAAGCGGAAATATTCGAAAACCCGTAATCCGGAAAAGCGTCCCAACACTACGTTAATAACCAGAGTGATCAATACCAGTTCTGGGTACCCAAGAATCAAAGTACTTAACTCATTCCAAGTAATAATGTAGTAGCTAACGATGGCAAGTACTAAGGTTTCGGTGGTTAAAATGATCGCCTGGCGATTGCCTTGTTCGATCTGCACCTCAACAAATTTTTCTGTTAACGTCATCATGACTAAGATCGGAAAAATAGAAAGTGCTAAAATCCCACTCTCACCTAACTTTGCAGACAAGACCAAAGCGCCAAAGATTGTACTACTCACAATCGTTAGCACGATTGCCATTCGCGGTAAGTAGAGGATGCGTAAACGCCGAGCGGCGATGCGTGCCAGCGTGGCCGCGGCTAGCAGTAGCAGGAACGCGGCGACACCATAACGCAAGCCCGTCACGATGAACGATAGCGTCATGATGGTCGGGACGTAAATACCAAACGCCTTTACTCCGACGACCTGACGACCAAACGAGATGATGGTTGCTACAATCGGCAAGGCGAGTAACAAGAAGATGGTGTCCTGACTGACTCCTCGGTTGATCAAGAAATTTACTCCATAAGAGACAAAATTGAATGGAGTCAACTTCTCTAATGCACGTTGACTATGCTGTCCGATCAGCTGATACGGCGTGTCCGTAGATTGCAGTTGTACAGCTAGGGTATCTACGGAGGGGTGTGCCAAAATGGTTTCCAGAGCCGGCGCAGTGGTTAACATCACGTACTGTGGTAGTAGCGTATTATAGGTAGTCTGGGCGATGCGGCCGAGCGCGCCACTGCTAGGGCGATCGCTGATTTGTACAATGGCTTTTTGTGCAAAACTAATTCCGGAGGTGTCGGCGCCACCACTGCTATCTAAAATCCTTCCTACTTCAGTGAGCGCATTCAGACCAATATTTTGTGAGGTCCACACTACTACAACCTTAGCTTGAGAGACGTCGGTCTCGGAAGCAACTAATTGTTCGGCCACATTCCGTGTCAGGATATAATCCAAGGTGGAGCCATTTTGAGGACGGACATTAACGAGTAGTGTGCCGCTACGTTGCGCATATTGGCGATAGTAGCGTAGTTGATCGCGACTAACAGTATCATCGCTAATGAGTAGCACCACATCTTCTGCTACAGAGACTAGAACTGAATCATGTGAAGTAGTTTTACCATCAGAAACAGTGAGCTTGGCCTTATAGGTGCCTGGTTGGTCGTAAATATGAGAAGCGTCAATGCCCTTGAAGGTCTGGCCGTCACCAAAATCCCAAGTGTACTCCAGTGTGGCATTGCTTGGAGCGCTAGAGGCAGAGGCGTTAAACAGCACGTTGCGACCGACCGCTACATTCTTGTCTGGACCCGCCTCCGCTACCAACGGGACCTCTTCAATGGCCTGTTCGGTGACGGGCGTATCTGTTGTGTTGGCAGGATCAGTGGCGGTGTCCTGAGCTAAAGCAAATTGCGTTGTAAACAGCCAGCCAACACTAGTGAGACAGGTGATAATGAATTTAATCCAGCGAGACATAAGTTTGTGTAGTTAAGGCAATTGCTAAAGCGTCGGCTGCATCATCTGGCTTAGGAAGCTCCGCCAGATGGAAGACTGTCTGTACCATATATTGTATCTGGTGTTTGTCGGCTCCGCCATAGCCCGTCAACCCCTGCTTTACCTGTAGCGGGGTGAACTCCAGTAAGGGGATATTGCGTTGGGCGAGTGCTAAGACGATGATTCCTCGCGCCTGTCCAACATCGAGAGCAGTGGTCACGTTTTTTGCGAAGTAGAGTTTTTCACAGCCGGCGCGGGCAATTGGGTAGCGATCTAACAAAGTTTGCAGCTGATCATGCAATAATACCAAGCGCTCACCGACTGGGTGTTTGGCCGGCGTGCGCAAGACACCATATTCCAAAATTTTCTCACCTTGAATTACTCCATAGCCGGTAATAGCTAAACCAGGATCAAAACCAATCACGATATCGCTCGTGAGTTTTTTATTGAGCATTGTGAGTGACGTCAACTACGTCTTCGTTGTCGTCTAAGGCTTCGAGCAATTTTTCAAAATGACTATGTTGTTCTGCGTCTTGGAGTGAAACCGTTGTTTCTGGCATTAGACTGACTTCGGCGAACGTGACTGCGCCACCCAGAGCAGCTTTGACGGCATCAAAACTGGCAGGTTGTGTATAAATGGTTAATCCGCCATCCTCTTCAATTAAATCATCTGCTCCCGCATCCATGGCTTTTAATTGCATCTCATCACTAGCGTCTGTGGTGCGGATCACTCCTTTATGTTTAAACAGAAAGCTTACAGAACCCGGACCTCCTAAATTGCCCCCACACTTAGTTAGGGTGCTTTTGATAAAACCGGCAGTTCGGTTAGTATTGTCGGTAGCACAACGCACCATAAGCGCTACACCGCCTGGTCCATAACACTCGTAGACTAGCTCTTCAATCTGTTGTCCGGGTAATTCGCCGGCACCACGCAGAATGGCGCGCTCAATCACATCCTTGGTCATATTAGCTTCACGGGCAGCTTCAATTGCTGTGCGCAGGCTAGGATTCATCTCCGGATCCTTGCCTTTCTTGGCCGCAATGCTAATATTTTTCGAGAGCTTGGTGAACAAAGCACCTCGTTTATTGTCAGCCGCCCCTTTGGCCCGTTTGATTGTTGCCCACTTAGAATGACCTGACATAAAAATCACAGACTAGTATACTGCCTTTACTAGCCTCAGTCAATCAGATTGAACAACTAACTATTGCAACCTAATCTATGGTAGATGAACGTAATATGCTGGGTTCTATCGACATGTTGCCACAACAGGTGCGACATGCCTGGAGCGCCACACAAGACCTAGCCTTTCCTGAAGCGGTAAAAGCTGCGCGCAGTGTAGTCTTGTTTGGTATGGGTGGATCCGCCCTTGGAATGGATGTCGTAAGAGCCGTCTGCTCTGAACAAGTCAAAGTCCCTCTATTGATTGTGAATGACTATCGAGTGCCGGGTTATGTGCAGGCTGACACGTTGGCCATTCTATCCAGCTATTCTGGTACAACAGAAGAGACGATTATGGCTGCCAAGACCGTGCAAGAACGGACACAACACTTGGCGGTGGTCACTACCGGTGGACCATTGGCTGAATTGATGGCTAGTAAAAACTTGCCCGGCTATATCATTGATCCTACCTATAATCCTTGTGGGCAGCCACGCATTGCCGTCGGTTATGCCATTACAGGTGTGCTGCGTATGCTGCAGCGCGCGGGGATGATCAATGTAGCGGATGCCGAAATCGATGACGCCGCCCATTTTATGGAGGGCAACCGCGAGCTATTACGAGATGCGGCGCTAGAAACAGCCGAGCGCTGTAAAGATAAATTAGTGGTCTATGTGGGTAGCGAACATTTGTTGGGAAATATTCACGTAGTTGCGAATCAGACCAATGAGAACGGGAAACACTTTGCGTGCTCCTTCGCTTTGCCAGAATTGAATCACCACTTGTTGGAAGGGTTGGGCAATCCAGTTGCTGCGAAACAATTGCACTTTGTCTTCATAGAATCACAGTTGTATCACCCACGTGTACAAAAGCGTTATGAAATTACAAAACGCGTACTCGATGAACAGGGGATCAGTTATGAAACATTTTTGCCAGCCGCTGCAACTGCCCTACAACAAGCTTACGAAGTATTGCAATGGGGTAGTTACACGAGCTTCTACATCGCCACTGCGCATCAGGTTGATCCGTCACCCATTCCGTGGGTAGACTACTTCAAGCATGCGTTGGCCAAGTAATTGGTTGAAACGATTCGGAAATAGTCTCGAGGCAGGGATAGTATTCGCTGTGAGTGGCTTATTGTTTGCATGGTATCAATCCACGCCAACGTTTCCGGATCCGGATTCGTTTTATCATGCGCGCTTTGTTTCGCTCATGTTGGAACATGGCATTGTGAAGCAATTTCCGTGGCTGCCACTCACTACACTCGGACAAAATTTTGCCGATCATCACTTGCTATACCATATTGCTTTGATGCCAGCCGTATATTTTTTAGGGCCGCTGATTGGTGTAAAGGTCATGCAAGTTCTCTTTGGTGTGGCCGTGGTGGCTGTGGCTTATCGCATATTGAAGCGTTGGAAAATTCCATATGCGGGCCCGGCAATGTTATTGCTCCTCAGTAGTTATCCGATGTTAGTCAGGATGAATTTAGTGAAGGCATCTGCCGCCGCTGTCATTTTATTTCTCTTAGTCTTAGTGGCACTCATCGACCGTAAGTATGTTGCGGCAGCCATTTTTACTATTATTTATACGTTAACACACGGTGGTTTTTTTCTGGCTGGTGTCCTTGCGGTAGTTGTGTGGATAGCGCAGTCTATTGTGGACTATAATCAACACCGGAAAAATTTCGTACCCACCTTGCCCATCGGTATATTCGCAGTGGTTGTAGCGATGGTCATGGGCGTGGTTGCTAATCCCTACTTTCCAAGTAATTTGCCTTTTTTGTGGGCACAGTTTTTTCAGATTGGTGTTGTGAACTATCAATCCGTGATCGAAGTAGGGGCGGAGTGGTATCCGTTTGCATTACCAGATTTAATCAGTGCCATCAGCGTATTATTACTGTGTCTGGTTGGTGTGATTGTGGTGGTAGTAGTCCAGCGCAAAATCATTGCCAAGGATCATCGCTTCCTCACATTAGCTATGTTGTTGCCGCTATTTTTTGTCCTGACACTAAGGTCTCGGCGCTTTATAGAATACCTAGTACCAGTGCTCTGGCTGCTAGTGTGTGTGGTTTTATTACCGGCTATTCAGAGCGGTGTTATTACAAAATTGTGGAAGGTAATGGGAAGGGCAGTTGGCAGAATGATGTGGGTGGTCAATGTCTATTTAATTCTGGCCGTCGGCTTTGCAGTTGTGTCACCGTACTTCAACCTAGTGCGTGACTTTTCCAATGATACTGCACTTGATCATCTAGCTGCTACAGGGGCGTATCTGCGTACTGTAACACAACCCAATGCAGTAGTTTTTCATGGTAAGTGGGATGATTTTCCTGAGCTATTTTATTACGATCCAAATGCCGCTTATGTAGTTGGCTTAGATGCAACTTTTTTGTATTTGGCTAGTCACGAGCGTTATCAGCAATGGCATGATATTTCTGCCGGAGTGGCGAAGCAGCAGACAGCCCAAAAGATTCGCGATCAGTTCCATGCTCAATATGTAGTAGTAGATGCTTCGGATGAGAAAACAAAATTAATGCTTGCCTATCTATTACGCGACCCGTCGGTCCGACTCACTTTTACAGACCAACAAATGCGGGTGTTTGATTTGGGTCTATGATGAAATGGTTGTGGTGGAGTGCAAAAATATCCGCAATGATGATCGGCTTAGTAGGTTTTGTATTGTGGTTATCTGTTATGCAGGCAGTGCCAGTATTGCCTGATCCGGATGCGTTTTACCACATTGGAATGGCGCAAAACATAGTTCAATTTGGATTAGCGGATCATTTTACTGGTTTGCAACCCACTACTTTGGGACAGCATTTTACCGATCATCACTTATTGATGCATGTGGTAATGTATCCATTTGTTACTTGGATTGGTCCGGTGATTGGGACTAAAGTATTTATCGTTTTAGCATTGGTAGGAGTCCTTACTCTATTTGCTTGGATGTTAAAACGGCTGGGTACACCGGCATGGTGGGCTGCAACTATTCTCTTGGCAGTCTGTAATCCGTGGATATTCCGTTTGCAACTCATCAAGGCTACGCCATTGGCATTGATTCTAATCTTCTGTGCGGTATTAGCGCTGCATGTTAAACGCCCGTTGTGGTTGTTAGGCATTAGTGCGATCTATGTGTTGTCACACGGTGGGTTTATATTGCTGCCATTGCTTGGAGGCATCTGGTGTATATCTGAGACCATTGTCTCTTGGCGGGGAGTGCGGCAGGTGCAATGGAAACCGTATTTAGCCGTCGCTTACACGCTGCTCGGTGCAGCCCTAACACTATTAATACACCCTGCGTTTCCACAAAATCTATTATTTTACTGGGAGCAGATTGTACAGATTGGAGCAGTGAATTACCAACATATCATCGGCGTTGGTGGAGAATGGTATCCCTATGACCCCGCTGCACTATGGTTTGGGCATCTCCCATTAATTTTGGCAGGTGGGGTTGGAGTGGCTCTTCATATTATTCGACGTGAGCGTTTTACCGTAGCACAACTGGCTTTCGCTGGTTATACATTACTATTTGTATTATTAACATTAAAATCCAAACGATACGTTGAGTATGTATCGCCAATGTTAGCTGCTAGCGTTGGTCTTTATTTGCAAAGCGCGTGGAGAATACAATTCACACAGTGGAGACTGGCGGCGTTCATTCCAGTAGCAGGCGTGATCATTGTGTTGACGCCAGTGATTTTGAGCGATTTAGCTGGAGTGCGAGCAGATCTGGCAGACGGCCAGGCGGTAGAGTATTTAAGCGGAGCGGGTGCCTATTTAGCTAGCCTGCCTGACGGGCAGACAATTGCACCAAGTGACTGGGATGATTTTCCGGCCATTTGGCGCGGCGCTCCGCAGCAGCAGTACTTGATTGGCCTGGATCCAACCTTTTTATATTTAGCCAATACAGAGCGTTATCAAGCGTGGAAAGCTTTAACACTCGGCGAGTCAATCACAACTACCGATCTTGATTTGATCGATGCGCAGTACTATCTAGTAGTGAAGGATCACAAGAAGATGTATCAACATCTTACAGAATTGGGGGCGGTCGTTACTTACGAGGACGGCGAGGCGTGGGTATTAAAGTACAGGTAGCTATACGTGTAGAGATAAACAAAAAAGGCGTCCAACCGGACGCCTTTTTGTAGATTAGGGGAAAACCTAACTATTACTTACCGCGGAAGCGTTAGTGAAGTCTAACAAATTGTTAATGACATACACTGAAATGCCCCAGCCGGCCAAGATAATAACCAAGCCGATAATGGCAGCATAAAGAGTCTTTTTGGCACTCTCAACCTTTTCCTCATTTCCACCAGCAGTCATCCAGCGGAAGCCACCAACCAAGATCAAGATTGTAGCAATCAAAGCCAAGATCCCTAGTCCCCAGTTGATGAATGAAATAACTAGATCATCCGGACCAACATCGCCCAGGATGAGGGAGTTTGCAACGTCTGTATTATCGATATTATTTACCGTTAATTGAGCGTTCGCTGAAGTAGCGGCTAATAAACTCATCGAAGCGACGCCGACGGTGGCTAGACGAATGAGCTTACCTTTGAAAGTATTCATAAGGCTTGTAAAAATTAGATTAGTTATTAATACTATAGACCATTTTTGCATTTTTGTAAAGGCCTAAAGTAATGCCGGCTTGACTTCATTGGTTATTTAGTGGTATAATTCATTTAATGAAAGCCTTCCGTACAGCGACATATCGCTTCATAGGTATAGTAACCACTGCATTGGTTGCTTTGTTAATGGCGTCAGGTGTAGAGGCATATGCATTGGAGTTTGATCCTACAGCGGGTGGATACAGCAATCCATTACAGTCCTATACTCAACTAGGCGATGCTGACCCAATCTCTATTGTATTAGTGATTGTGAACACTGCGCTGATCTTTCTGGGAACAGTCACGTTAGTACTGTTTATTATCGCCGGATTTATGTGGCTAACAGCGGCAGGAGTTGAAGAAAAAATTACTAAAGCCAAGGATATCATGAAGGGCGCAGTCATTGGCCTGGTGATTGTGTTTGGCTCATATGGCATTGCCCAATACGTCTTTACCGCCATTCGCGTTGCCACTAATGGATAAATATATGAAAACATTTGGATGGGTCTTTATTAATTTGGTCATTGTAGCTGGTGTTGCCGTTTCCGCGGCGTCAGTCAATGCGGCAACCATCTCCCTTAATCCACTTGGGGGTGGGGCGTACGGAAATTTAACTGATACCGGTTTAGGTACTACCGACCCGTTAGTCGTCGCCTCTCAGATTGTTAACGTTTTTTTACGTTTACTAGGAGCAATTACCGTCTTTTTGATGATCTATGGTGGTTGGATTTGGGTTTGGGCGCGAGGCAATCAAGATGATATCACAAGAGCTAAGGACATCATTCGTGGGTCAATTATTGGTTTATTAGTAATATTAGCGTCCTTTGGGATCATGCAATTTGTCTTTTACTATCTGACCAAAATTACCAATGCGGTTCAGTAAAGGCTTATTGATAGCGGCGTTAGTAGTAACACCATGGGTTGCTAGTGCTGATCAACCGAGTGATAGTGATATAACCTCTCAGGCGGGCAGTAGTAGTGACACTACCAGTGGCATTGATTTTAACCCGTTTAATAATTTTATCGGTGATCCAGGTAATCCCCAATCTTTAACCTCTGGAGATGTTCGGCAACTCACGTTTTTAGCTGGTGGCGATGATCCCGTTTCGATCACGGTGAATATTATTAACTTGAGCCTCAGCTTCTTGGGACTGTTGTCCCTGATCTTTATTTTGTACGCCGGTCTAAAATGGTTTACAGCTAGAGACAACGAAGATGAAGCTACAAAGGCGAAAGAGATTCTCGTCGGTGGGGTAGTGGGTTTGGTGGTGGTACTAGGTTCAGTGGGTATTGCTCAATTGTTGTTTAATACCTTATTAACGAGCACTACAGTTGAATCGGCGAGTCTGTTAGATTGGGTCATTGCTCCAGCATACGCCGAAGAGACGGCTCCTGTGTATAAACCAGAGGAGTTGCCATTTGATCCTTATACAGGGAGTTATTCGAAGAATGTAGCTGTTTATGATGGCACACTAACATCACTGTACTTTGTTGATTTGGGCACGGCGGATCCCGTCACGGTGACATTCGCCATCATTAACATCCTTTTAACTTTGCTAGGGTTCGGGTTTTTGGTACTCTTACTATATGCAGGTGTGTTGTGGGTGACTGCTCGAGGCAACGAAGAGACAGTGACGAAGGCCAAAACAATTTTAATTCGTGCAGTGATTGGTCTGGCGATCATTTTATCTGCGTATGGAGTGGCTAACTTTCTACTCGGATATTTCTGGGTAAACACTTTTTCAAGCGCAGATAGCAGCTCAGACGTATTACTAGAGTAATTTATGAAAAAATATTTTTTTATCCTCCTAGCCATAGTAGTGCCTCAGCTAGCGTTAGGTTTAACATTTGATCCACGAACCGGTGATCAAACGGGTCTAATTAAGACTTCGATTAACTCGGTAGACTTAGGCAATGCTGCTCCAACTGTGGTCGCGTTGAATATCGTGAACGCAGCCTTATCATTGTTGGCGGCAGTTTGTGTTGGCCTCCTTATCTACGCAGGTTTTCTGTGGATCTGGGCCCGTGGTAACCAAGATGAAGTTAAACGCGCAAAGGATATTATCCAGGGCACCGTAATCGGACTGGTGATTGTGCTTGCAGCATTGGGCATTACACAATTTGTCTTTACCACGGTAGGTGATATTACTGGTGCTACGGTGGTCACTGAATAATTTGGAAAATTAGGTTTTATTTCTATGAAGTTTTCTATGAAAAAATTATCCGCCATGTTCAGCACCGCAGTGGCTATGACGTTACCACTCGTGACGTTAGCCGAATACACTCCACAAGCAGTGGTATTTGATCCCAATAGCAACGTTGAGCGCAATACCGGATTAGGCAATGCTACGCCAGGAGACGTTGCCTCTGGTGTGATCAATTGGGTGCTTGGGCTGTTGATGGTGATTGCTATTAGTCTCGTGGTGTATGCTGGATTTTTATGGATGACAGCTGCCGGCGTGGAAGACAGAATTACTAAAGCAAAAAGTATTTTGATTGGTGCCTTATTTGGGATTGTGATCATTTTGGCATCTTATGGTGCTACGCTGTACGTCTTTGAGAATTTAGTAAATATCACCAATGGTTAAGCGCTGGGCTACAAAACTCCTAATTGCGCTTGGTTTAACAATCAGCCTCATGCCGGCTTTGGCATTTGCTGAAGATGCGCCAACAGATGAACTGGGAGATGGCACTTATGTGAATAAGGGTTTTGACTATTACATGAATGACATTCAGGGTAATACAGGCCTGGGGGGTTATGATGATGTAGCTAATGAGGGCCCAGTATTATTGGCAGCGAAAATTATTAATTTCTTGTTACTATTCCTTGGGTTGATTGCCTTGTGCCTAACCGTCTACGCGGGGTACTTGTGGATGATGTCGCGTGGCAATGATGATGACGTCAAGAAGGCAAAAGACATCTTAGCTGGCAGTGTGATTGGTATATTGTTAATCCTATCTTCATACGGAATATTAAATTACGTGTTTAGAAGCTTCACTAACATCACGAATTGAGTTGGGTGGCAGTTTCTAAGATTACAAAAAAACGCCCGGCGGGCGTTTTTTGTTTGGTAAACTGTAGTAACACCTAACTGGCCGCGACTTGGAAAAGACTAAATACAAAGCTCAATATCGCGTAACTGCTCAGGATCACAACCATACCAACGACTGCCCAGACTAATATACGCTTGCCTTTGGTGACACGCTCTTCGTTTCCGGCGGAAAAGATCATATAGAAGCCACCTAATACAAACATTAATAAAGCACCGGCTCCGACTAATCCTAATAATGCTTGGATGATTACAGCAATGATAATGACAGGCTCTGTTTGAGAAGTGGCCGATCCGAATGGTGGCTGCAGTGACGAGCTGTCTTCCGCTTTGGCGATCCAGGGTAATGTCATGATCGCGACGGTAGTGGCTGCAGTGCGTATGCGTTGAGAAATCATATGGTCAGTATAATGATCCGAGGCTAATTAGCAAGCGAGCAAACTTTGGAGGTGTCGGCACAGCTCACGTCTGTACGCACGGTATAGACTGGGGCTTTACCAGCAGCCTTGGCGGCAGCATTAGCAGTAGTAATGGTCTCTGGTGATACAGTGCAGGTGTAAGGAAGTTTAGTTTGACCAGCTAACGCTGTGCAACTTGCAAAACAACCACAGGACTTATTGGGGTTTTTAGCATCCTTCTGAACGCTAGTAATATTACTTACGTCATCTCCATCACAAGAAGTACCTTCACCGGCTTCAATATAGCGGTAGCAGGAACAGATTGGGTTCTTCGTTGTGCCGGCACCACACTCATTAAAGCCACACGCTTGGCCCACATAACTACCTTTGCAGGTGCTGAGCAACGCGGGGTAGCAACCTTCCATAGACCACCAGTCTTTACCAAAGACTTGATAGTCGGCCTTCCCTCCGGATAGAGCGGTTGTCCTAACGATAATGCTCACAGCCAGCCAGGCAACAAAGATAATAGCAATTCCAGTGACGGTTCCGATGAGAATTTTTTTGCCCGTTTCAACACGTGACTCATTTCCAGCAGAGAACAGCATGAACATTCCTCCTAAAATAAACATCAGTAATGCCAGGCCGCTTAATAAAGAAGCAATGAGGTTGGCAGCATTGGTGAATACCTTAGTAACCTCACAGATATCGCAGCCATCTGCATCTTGGCAATCATGGGGGACGATGGTCAGCCAGCTACTCACACTTGTCGTCTTGGCTGAAGTTGGCAGCTGAGCATAAGCTGGTTGAGTTGAGCTCAGCGTGGCTAGACCCAATACAAGTGCTAACAAGAAGCCGCGGTAGATTTTATTCATAGGTTAATTCTACTTTATCAGCAGTATTAGTGACAGCTGTTGTAACATCTAGTCGTCCATCATTCACGATATCAATCATATCCGCAAAGGCTTGCTCAGCTTCTTTGGGTTGATTGCCAGCATACCAACTTTGAGCACTTAAAGCCTGGTTGGCAAATACTGCTAAAGTGAAATCTTCCTTTTGATCATCTAATAAACTGCGTAACGCAGTAGGCTTGGGTTCAATGGCCAACTCGGCTTTGACATTGGCTTCATTGCTGGTCAGTGCTTGTACAAAGGCCCAGGACGCATCTGGATGTGTGCTATTCACAGAGACGGATTCCAACCAATAATTAGCGTAATTAGTCGCCGCTTGCGGATCACTATTTACTTGTGGCACTTGAGCAATACCGTATTCCAGTTGACCGCCACGATCTTGTATGGTGGCTAGTTGATAATAGTATCCAACGAAATAGGCTGCTTTACCATCAATAAATGCCTCTAAACCATCTGGTTGTTCTGTATTCCAGCTATACCATTCTACTGCAGGGTTAGCAAAACTTGTATAGAAATCGACTGCTTGTACACCTGCGATGGTGTCGTCATTGCGAGTCTTCCCATCGGCAAAAGTGACATTGTCACCAATAGTCATGGTTGCCCCATTTTGCATCATGAGCAAGGAGACGATATCAAACATCCGTGGCACATTGTCACTACTACCCAAAGCCGCCCCAGATTGAATGATATTGTCGTTGACATCGGTTAACGTTAACTCGGGGACTTGTTTGATAAAATCATCCCAAGTGACGGCAGGCTGAGGAATATTGGCTGCATCTAGGAGTTTTTTGTTGTAGTAGAGCACCAGCGTATCTAGGCTCATGGGCAGACCATATACCTTGGCACCTCCAGTACTGCTGGTTTTAATCACATCGTCGTAGACTACTTGTGGGTAGAGTGTGGTGACATCTTGAGCGCTAATACCACGCACATTTTCAGCGGCCACAACGGTTTCTTTCCGACCCAGCGATTCTTTAACAGTCACCGAGGTCATCTTCAGAGTAGCGGGAATCGGCGAGATTAATTTTTCAAATGCTCCTACATGGCTATTCGGCAAAGAAAAAATATCTGGACCTTCACCTCGTGCCCAGGCCTCAATAAGCTTGTCTTCATATTCATCTTGGCGGAAACTCCTCAGTTCTACACTGATATATGGATATTTTGCCTGAAAAGCATCAATCACGGGCTGAATAGTATCCACGTCGGTATAGACTGTCCAGTAGGAGAGCGTAAAAGCTGCCGGTTGCTGTCCGGAATTGCGGCAGATGGCACCGCTGGTAAGCAGAGCTAGACATAACATGCCAAGCCCTAATACAGATCGCTTCATGGCTGATACTATACCAGATCTAATGTGATTCTTCAACTAATCTTTATGTCGAAGCGTTCGTGTAGTAGTTGTTGAAACTCTGTCTGACGTTGGCTTTGTAAGAGATCAATGTAACGCTTCATCGGCCAGAACCGCTGAGAACGTTCTACGACAATGTATTGGGATGGTAAGTTAACGTCGCATGCAAAGCGCTCGAGTTGAATCACATTACCATCAGTAATGGTTTTTTCTGCTAATACCCATGGTAAATCCTGATTGAAACTTAATAAGTCTGCCAAGGTAAACCAAAATGTATTTGTATTCAGCCACGGTAATGCCTGGTAATTAAAATCTTTAGGGAACTTCATTTGTTCAATAATGGTCAATTGACCATCTACCTTGCATGGTACACCACCTTGATCTGTTGCTATTTTGTTTACCACCTCTACTGTGCGTCCTTGCTGACTGCGGACATGTTGCCCTAACAGTGCAGGATCAAGTGTGGCGGCTAAGTTATCGATGTTAGCAAAAAACATGTAGCGCACGTTTGCGATAGGCTGCGTTTGTAGATAATCACGTAAGAGGTAGACGAAATCGCCGTGTCCACACGGTGCCCAAGACAACTGACCATCATTATCCACAAAGACATCAATTTCCTTTAGATCAGCTGCTTTGGTAAAGCGGGGAATGCGTGCCTGTTGAATGATAAAGTGAATACGTTTGCGATCGAGTTCGGGATATTTGGCAAACAGGTCTTCAAAGTGTTCGCGGGTCTGTTGGTCAGTCACAAAACTATTCATGATAATCACCTGCGGATGTACTCTTAATTTTTGCTCACGAGTGACGCGCAGCAGGTCACGTACTTTCAATTCCAAATAACTCATCTCTTGAATAACTGGAGTAACACCTTTGGGTAAATTCTTTAAATGTGCTAATGCATTTAATGTCTGACCATATTCTGCTTGTTCAGCGGTCGATAATTTGCTTGCATCAAAATAACGCGTGGCGGCGCCACCATTCAACCAGAATACTAGTAAGCCATCTCCTCTCAAAACTTCCTCGCCAATAGCCGATGCTGAGGCATCATAGGCTGCACCATCTTCCTGGCGAGGGGCACTTAAACGATCTGCCGCAATCACAAAACTCGATTGATCGAGTTCGCCAGATTGCAACTTCACGTGTAGTGATTTGATATGATCCGGGTCTACTCCGCGAGCTCGCAATTGCTCTTGTATTTCTGCGCGTTCAATATGAAACATCGGTCGAACTATAGCAAATTTTTGTGCTATAGTACAGGCTATGAATCATTCGTATTTAGAGTTTGTGCGTAGCTTGAGTAGCGCAGCCGGACAAGTGTTACGTGAGGCATATCAACAGCAGGCGCAAGGAGGCAGTGGTCGCAGGGCTTCACCTAAGGGTCTGAAATTAGTTGAAGACAAAACACTTGACCAGTTTATCATCAAACGGATTCAAGCAGCTTATCCAGAGCATTGTATTTTAACTGAAGAATCCGGTTTGATTCATCGCAGTGACGGTGCGTGCAACATCTCTACGGTGGTTAAGCATCCACACCTATGGGTTGTTGACCCGATTGATGGCAGTGTAAATTTTTCGATTCATAATCCATTCGTCGCGATCTCCATCGCATTATTAGTCGAGGGAGTGCCGACGGTTGGGGTCATTGAAGCGCCTTTACTAGAAGAACAATACGTGGCAGTGCGCGGACAAGGCGCTACACTCAACGGCAGGCCGTTACACGTTTCCAAGACCGCGCAGTTAGCAGATGCATATCTGGTTAGCTGTGATGGAGGTATGACGGATCGTACTCAGGTGTTTTCTACCCTGATTCGCAACTACTATGATCAAGTGAAGGACCTGCGAAAGCTGGGTTCAGCTGCTCTAGAATGCGCTTTCGTTGCCGCAGGTAGGGCAGATGCTTATCTCACAATGACGATCGATTCCTGGGATGTGGCTGCCGGAGTACTATTGGTGCAAGAGGCGGGTGGGAAAGTCACAACATTTGAGGGCGGTGAATGGCAGCCTGAACCCGTTGATTTAATCTGCTCGAATGGCCTGCTTCATGCCAGCTTGCTTGAACGCTTGTGGTAACTATTTAAACGTTCTATACTTTAAGTAATTATGAATCAGGGGGATTCGCGACAGCAGGCGTATAAATCTAAGCTCATTGCTCTGATTGGTTCCTATTTTGGAGATCATACTGCTGTGTTGTATCAATCCGTTTATGCGGACATGCCAATAGATTTTGTTGAAAAATCATCTGAGAAATTGTTAACTGAATATCTGGGCTCAGAACGTGCTAGAGCGTTGGTGTATCAGGCCAAAGAAACGCTATGATGACCAATATGGTAATTTGGGTATGGTTGTTAATCTTGTCGGTACTCACTGGCTGGTCGTACTGGTTTGCTCCAGACACAGTCGCCACTGATTGGTGGCAAGGTCTGATGTATGTGCTGGCCCCAATCACGGCGGTTGTAGTTGGAATCGGGGCAGTACGTCAATTTGGTATTCGTGCAGCCCAGGGCAAAGCACTGTTTGCGATTGTTTTAGGTATCAGCGGCCTGTGTATGGGTGATATATTGTGGACCTATTATGACCTCATTACCCATACTGATCCCTATCCATCACTAGCGGATGCATTTTATTTATTGGCCTACATTCCCCTGGCGGTTGGTCTAATTTTAGAGATTCGTTTTTTGCATAGCCAGGTGCGAGGCATTAATGTCGGCATGCAGAAATTTTTATTCCTGATCATCGCGTTGCTATTGATGGGAGTAGCTGGTTACTTTGGAGTTTACCAATCCTACAAACCTGACGCCGGCTTTTTAGAGAATGGTTTGGTGATCAGTTATGGATTAGTAGATGTGGTGCTAGTCGTCTTTGGTTTAATTATTGCCGTAGTTGCTTCTGAACTGCGCGGTGGTAAGATGGCGCAGTCTTGGTGGTGGTTGCTTCTCGGTTTCTTGGGAATCTTTATTGCGGACATTGCATTTGCAATGTTTACCAAACAATATGAAGAACGCAGCGGCTATTACAAACCAGTGCTCGATAGTATCTGGATCTTTGCATACTTAGCCATGGCCTGCGGCTTGCACCACTTTACGTGGTTGATTCATTCCGTACAGCAGTATCTACAAACGGCCGCTAAGCGAAATCCGCTAGAGGTAGTTAAGCCAGCTCAACGTAAGCGGAATCGTCACAAGCGCAAGTAGCGTACTGATTGCTACACAAATTGCAGCCTTCTCAGGGTGTGTCCGCAACACAGTTGCGTAACTGATTGTATTTACAGCTTGAGGAGTGAGGGTCATTAATAGCATGACAGCACGTACTTCTTCGCTGAACAGATGGATAGTAAGATTGTCGAGCCATAGTACGGCAAGCATTAAGGCCGGCCAGGCTAAAAATTTAATCAGCAGACTCGAAGTGGTAAAACGCCAGTCGATCTCCTTAATGTTCACCTGTGCCAAGGCTAAACCAATTAGCATCATTCCTAATGTACTGTAGGCTCCGCGAAATAAAGTAATGGTATCCAAGTAAGCCGGCGAGGTGCTTGTAAAAAAAGCATGTAGTAATAATCCTGCTAGAAAGGCATAGATGGTGGGTAGACGGAGAATTTTTTGCAGCGCTTCACGCGGTGTGTGATGACCGCGGGCAGTAATATAGAAACCAACTGTATTTTCGTAAAACACCATGCCGAGCGTTGCAAATACTACAAAACTCAGGCTGCGTTCACCAAACAGCGCAATGGCAACAGGGATTCCGAAGTAGCCCGTGTTCCCAGTACCCGCCGCAAAGGCTAATAAGTTAGGAGTGGCATCTGTCCAAAAACGTTTGGCAATTTTAAATGTGATCAGACAAAGTGCGCTAGCCAGTACAAAGAAGGTGACTGGTACCATAAACAATCCAACGGTAGGTTCGGCACTAAATGCACCATGAAAAATCACAATGGGCACAATCACATAGATGAGTAATTTGGCGATACTTTCTTTATCAATCTGCAAACGTTTGCCAGCTACAAACCCTAAGGTAATAAACAGATAGAGTGGCAGAATTTTATAGACCACTGGTAATAGAGTATCCATGGCTACACTATATCACTAAGACGGTGTCCAAGCGATTGGAGTCAATCCTGCTGCTGTAAGCAGTGCATTAGTTTGGCTGAAATGCTTGCAGCCAAAAAAACCGTTGTACGCAGAGAATGGCGAAGGATGTGCTGCGGTCAACACATGATGTTTAGAGCGATCAATCATCGCACCTTTTTGCTTGGCATAATTTCCCCACAGCAAAAAAACCAACCCCTCTTTTTGATCGGATAATGTTTTTATTACTGCGTCTGTAAATTGTTCCCATCCCTTCCCTTGGTGTGAGCCTGCTTGTCCTGCTCGAACAGTTAATGTGGCGTTCAGTAGCAAGACGCCTTGATCCGCCCAGTGTTCTAGATTTCCAGTGGTTGGAATTGGTAAACCCAAATCATCGTGAATCTCTTTGTAGATATTTTGCAGAGACGGTGGAGCTGCCACGCCATCACTTACCGAAAAGCACAAGCCGTTAGCTTGGTGTGCACCGTGATAAGGATCTTGTCCGATGATGACTACTTTTACTTGATCAAACGGACAGTGCTCAAACGCAGAGAATATCTGTTTAGGAGGTGGATAAACTTTGGTGTGCTGGTATTCTGCGCGCACGAATGCACTCAAGTCTTTGAAATAGGGTTGCTCGAATTCAGCGGCCAATGCTTGTTTCCAACTCGCTTCGATTCTGACATTCATCATAGAATTGTAACATGTGTGTAGCGGCTCGCCCATGCAGATCGGAGGATCGTACATGAGCGAGCGGCTTGGGGTCAACTTCTCAGACGACCGTGAACAGCCGTAGACAGTAGTTGCACTGGTGTGCTCCGAGTGCGTAGACGGAGTAGTTCATCCTTCCGCAGTCGGGGTGCGGACACCACGCGCGGTTGTTGGCGTGATCCCACCGGGCGACGTTGTTGTCAGGCCGGACCGTTCGGTCCTGCCCTTGCTGTCGCTTGTAGAACGACCGCAACTTCTTCCCGCGCCGGTGGCGGTTACGGTTGTTGATTTTTTGGCGACCCAAGATTCCCTCCTCACGCCTGAAGATCAATGGCGTGTGGAGCTAACTTACGCGCACAATGTAGAGTTGTCAATCCGACAATACATACCGTCTTAATCCACGCAGGCTTGCTTTTTTTGCTCACTTGCCCTATACTTGAGCTCATTTGATTTCAATAAAGTATATTAGGTATGGGAAACTTTAATCGAGGTGGTGGCAGTCGTTTTGGTGGCAGAGATTCTGGACGTGACGGTGGTTTCCGAGGCGGTCGCGATTCTGGTCGTGGTGGTTTTGGTGGTGGCCGAGGACGTGATGAAGAACGCGAAATGTTCCAGGCCACTTGCACAGAATGTGGCAAAAGTTGTGAAGTTCCGTTTAAACCATCCGGTGGTAAACCAGTGCTGTGTCGCGATTGTTTCCGCACTGCGCGGGTTTCAGAGGATCGTGGTGGGCGTGATTTCGGTTCCCGCCGTGACTTTGGTGGCCGAGGACGTGATCGTGATGAAGAGCGTCCAATGTTTTCTGCAGTGTGTGAAAAATGTGGTAACCAATGCGAAGTGCCATTCCGTCCAACTGGCGATAAGCCTGTGTACTGCAAAGATTGTTTTGGCAGCAACAAAGGTGGCAACTCCGGCGTAGGCGGTAAGAGTGCTGAACACATTGATCTACAATTTGCTCAATTAAACGAAAAATTAGATCGTATTTTAAAGCGTCTGACCCCTGCTTACATGCGTGAGCAAAAGCCAGAAGGTGAAGCAGCTGCCGAAGAAACTTCAGAACCAACAGTGGCTGAGACAGTCGCAGAACTGCCTCCTGTCAAAGCAAAAAAAGTAGCTAAAAAGAAAGCGACAAAGAAAAAAGCCTAAATTTTTTCCCAGTCCGCAATCGGGCCCGCGACCTTCCTAAAACTAGGATGCAAGCGAGGCCCGTTTGTGTTTTTAATGGATGTAAGATGTTTCGGGTCGCGCTGCCTTAACTTCTGTTGCAACCAACCCCACTCATAAGCTAATTGTCCATCAGTAACAGCAATACGGGTAACGGGCTTAACGACACCAAGTTTGCTGCGATCAAAGTGATAACCACGGCGAGTGGCCTCTTGTTGGATGATGGATAGATAATATTTAATCGCCGCTACCGGTTGAGCATGTTTCTGAAAACGCAGTAACTGTGGATGATGTGTGTAGCCCTTAGTTTGGCCACGCAGCACATGCAAGGCTAATAAACCTTCTCTCCACAATGCTACTAATCCTTTAGCATCTAAATAGCTCGGATCTAAACTCCACAAGCGCATAGTTAATAGGTTACTTGATGATAACAGTCTTCACAGAACACTGTTTCGGGGCGATCTGGCGCGTAAGTAGTTTCCACGGAGCGGTGACAACGCATGCAGTCACGGTGGTAGAGCGTGCGCGGATTTTTCCGATTGCGTAATTCTTGGAAGCGACAATCCATACATCGTGTAGGCTCAGCTACGCCGATTGTGTGATAGAGTGTGCGTTCTTGATCAATGATTTTATACGGTTTATTACAACGCTCACACTGCCGTGCTCCTGATACAGTCACCGACTTTGGTTGGACAGAATGATTGGTTGAAGAGAGATAATCGGCAGCGATCGTTTCAGAGTAGTTGAATGGGGATAGGGACATCGGGAAATACTCACCATACTCTTTCGTTTGACGCATGTGTTGAATTAGTCTAGTTTTCAGCTCAAAGTATTCATCTTTAGTGTACTGTTTGTTCAAAATACAATACTGTGTGCGATTGTGGATCTGCGCGCAGCCAAAACCGTGTTCAAGATAAAAACAGGAGATAATATATTCCGATTGCGGAGATGCAACGGCACAAAATCCGAACTTAGTTAGATAGTTTTTTTCGCCACCCGAACAGAGTTCGTAACACAGTTCGATTCCCTTATCGTGCATAGTGAGGTCCATAGAATCGGTAACGCCGGCGCATTCTAATAGGTATTTCCCAGTATCGACATCAAAGCAGTCAAAACAATTTTTTGCGTTGTGGCAATGAAAGAGATAGTCACCTGTGGAGTCATCGCTGTTTACTTGAATTTGGGCAGGTTTAGGAATAGTGGTACAGAACTCTCGAAACTCAAGATCTAGTTCTTGCTCAGTTTTATGGCTATAGCGATTGATGATCTCCTGATACTCAGCCTCCGAGTACGCCTTATTTTTAAAGCAGTAGTTTACGTTCTTAATTCCACAACACATAAATCCGTGTTGTACCCCGGAACAATCTTGGAGGTAGCTAGAAAATGAACTGGCGCGGCAGTTAAATAGGTGATGAGAAGAATAACAAGTGTCACAATTTGTAGAGCTGGCGACTAACTCGCATTTGTTTAAGATGATGCTATTGACGCAATCTTTGCAATCTTGGCTTTTGCGTAGGTAGTAACAATTCTCCGTTAGATAACTGCCTGGGCTCATGTATGTATTTTTACCAAAAGCCAGATATGCATTGTACGGAGAATTTTCCGTTTGAAACTGCAACAGATTCGCTTTTGGTACCACAGCAAACAATTCAGCAAATTGCTCAAAAAATGGTCTATCCCAATCAATCTCTCGCCCGTAGCTTAATGGATCCCAGCGGTCACTCCACCAGCAGTCGACACAATAAACGGGGAACGGGGCATCGGGCTTGAATACCGAGATCATCGGCTGATGACATAATCCGCAACTAGCTTGATAGAGATGATTTTCATTGCGAAACGCTAAGCGGCGTTCTAGACGGCAGTCTGGACAAAGGGTGGGTGCCGGTATATCTAACTTTTGATAGAAAGCGTAATCAGTCGGAGTGATTTCAAAGCCTTTTTGACAATGCCCGCAGGTAACCATTTCTTTATAGTACAAGACTTTCTGGATTCATCCAATGGAAATAGATCACTTAATCAAACCGGAATACGGAGGCACGGCGTGGACCCTGAGCTGAAGACACTACTGTCACCTGATCGTCGATAGCAATGTCGAAGCCACCAACCCACCAGCGTTCAAAAACATCCAGGCTATCGCGGTAAGTCCCTTTGATCGAAAACATTCGAACATCAGCTGAACCATCACTCCAAGGGGCGGTCACAATTTCACCAGCACTCAATGCAACACGCACCCCACCATGAAAACCTTGATCGTAAGCATAGAAACTGTTCACCAGATAACCGGTGCGGGTGAAGATCCGTACTTGTGGTCCACTACCGTTGCCTGGACCCGTGATAATTCTACCCGGTGTAGTTTCGGTGGCGGCTTGTGCAGCCACATCAACCCCGCCTGTAAAACTACTGCTGTATGCATAAAACTCATTCAGTAATTTTCCACGTTGGGAATAGACGCGCGCGATCGGCCAGTAACTACCTTTAGGCGCAACTACAATTTCTGGATTACTGTCTCCATCTAAATCCGCGGCGCTTACGCTCACACCGCCGCGAAAGTTACTATCATAGGCAAACCAACTACGTACTAATTTACCATTGGTTTTGAAAATTTTAATGTGTGGTCCACCACCTGGCCCGGCAGCTGTAATAATCTCATCTATCCCATCTCCATCAACATCAGCAGTTGTCACATCTAAGCCACCACGAAAGGCCGCATCATAAGCATAAAATGTACTCAGCGCTTTGCCGGAGCGATCAAAGACGCGCACCTGTGGTCCGCCGCCACTGCCAGCGCCAGTGACTAGCTCGATGCCGGCATCGGTATCTAAATTGCCCAACGCTACTTGCGTGCCACCAGTAAATTCACCGTAGGGTAGTAATTCATCATTCAGCGGATCCGCCGTCACAGGAGTAGCAATGTGATTAGCGGCCTGCAAACTATTATACGGACTGAATGCTGTGTTATCGGCTGTGCGAATTTCAAAATGCAGATGCGAAACTGTACTTTCTGCATTACCACTATCTCCCATCCAACCGATCAGTTGACCAGCTTTGACGGGATAGTTTTGTTCAATGTAAGGAGCGTAAGCGTTATTGCCTCCGCCAGCCCCATCATCTGTACCAGGATGATCATTATTGATGTGGAGATAATTATAGCGATAGCCATCTTTGTCGGTGACGGTGACATAATATCCATAACTGGGTTGAGGCCAAGCTACATAACGAATGGTCCCATCAACTGTAGACACTAGTGGCTGCCCTTTGCTGCCGATTAGATCATTGCCTTCATGGGTGTGGCCAGTGCGTGGAGCGCCAAAATCATCACTGTAACTGACGTTACCAATGACGGGAAAAGTAATATCGCGGGTTTCGGCGGCTGAGGCTTGAGTCGGGAGCAGTAAAAGTAGTAAGAGAAATAGCATCTCCTTACTATAGAGCTTCTCCACTTAACTGGCTATATCACCTAACGATCTGTCTTGGTTTGAGCTTTAACTTCCTTAACACGATAGCGCACAATTTTTTGAATCAAGCTGTAAGGAATGGGTTCAGTGAGTGGGAATCGGACAGAACCTTTGGCACCTGGATACTTGGAGAGTTCTTTTTTAAATGCCGCGTTGCCGGATGGAGTAGCATAGAAACCAATGTGAGTTTTCCATCCACCGAAATAGACTAAAGGCTTCCCATTAAGTTTATACGCCACTATTCCATACCCAATTCCTTCCTCGGCCGTAGGCACGGTTGCTTGGATAAGTGAACGAATTTTTTTTAAAATGACTTGTGTAGGTTGTGGGTAGGCTTTGATGTAAGCGCTAACAGTTGGTTTTGGCATATACTAGTTGTACTATTTCTCACTACTACGGTCAAACCGCCACATACCAATAATAATAGAGAGGCTGAATACAATATCAGCAACCATTCCAGCATAGGAACCTACGAGTAAACTATAAGTGAAAAAGAAGGGGCGAGTGGCTAACATGAACCAGCGAATTTTTTTTGGTTGATGATGCCATAAGCCAAATGCTTCCAGACTCATTGCAAACACGACTAATAAAGTCCGTGGACCTTCCCAGGTGACTACACCACTTAATGCAAACAGTAAAATAAATAGGTATAGCCAAAAGGAGGTTTGTAACCACTTATGCTGTGGCTTGAGATAAAAAATGATCCCACGCAAGATACCAATACAGTTGACTGCTACTGCCGACCAGGCAAACAATAATCCATAATGAAAAATAAACAGGAGCTGACCCAGTAGTAGCAAGACTAAAATGCGCGAGCGATGATTTTGTTGGAACGACCAAAGCACACAGCCCATAGCTGCGATGCCGATGAATTGAATCAAAATAGGACGCATTGCGGAGAGGGAGGGATTCGAACCCTCGATACCCTTGCGGGTATATCGCTTTTCGAGAGCGACGCGTTCAACCAGCTCTGCCACCTCTCCAAAACTGGTGCAGCTATCCTATATAAAAAGATACCCATTGTCTAGGTGCCAGCGCAGGTTAATCGATGGTTAAAACAAAAAACTTCTTATGCCCATCAGTGGTAGCAGTAAGAAGTTGGATCGATACTGGTATGGTTGGTGAATGTGCAGATCAGCGCACGAGCATCGTAACAGCGGAGATTTCATCCGTCAAGCGACACAGCAGTCGTTTAGATGCCATGTGATGATGTATTTGCTCAAACCAATCCGCCGTGTAATAATTTCCGCATGCCTAGTATTTCAATTATCATTCCGGCCTATAATGAAGCCAAGCGCTTGCCGCAAACGTTGCAGCATATCCATCTTTACCTGCCCCACATTAAGGATGGTGTGGAGGTCATTGTGGTAGATGACGGTTCAACCGATGACACGATTCAAGTGGTGGAGCGTTTAGGATTCGTCGAGGTAAAAATCTTGCAACAGATGCGCAATGCTGGGAAGTTTGCCGCGTTCCGACGCGGTGTTGAGGCTGCTCGGTACGATTGGGTATTGCTATACGATGCGGATGGAGCGACACCCATCGCGGTGTTAGATAACTTACTGCCACAGCTGAATCAGAACTATGATGGCTTAATTGGTTCACGGCGTACCCACGGTTCTAATGTTACAGTACAGCAAGGTTTTTTGAGACAATGGGCAGGACTAATTGCCTACTTAACCATCCGCGCCCTAACGGGTGTGACGTTTAAAGACACGCAGTGTGGCTTCAAATTATGTCGCACAACATTAATGCGTCAGGCAGTGGGCAAGATGCAAGTGCAGCGTTTTGCTGGAGATGTAGAATTAATCTATTTATTACAGCTCTTTGGTGGTCGGTTAAAAGAGGTGCCGGTTGAATGGCATGATGTTCCTGATAGCACAGTACGCTGGAAAGATTATTGGTACAGCTTAAAAGATATTTTACGTATCCGTCACAATATCACCCATGGGGCATATCACGCGTAAAGTTTGGCTAGCAATCTATTTCATTTTGGACATTCTCGTGCCAATCCTATGTGCCGGGTTTTTTGGTGTGCCGGGTGGTATGGTGACTATTCTTCTGGCATCCGTATATGGATACATTCTAATTCGTAGTTTTCCGACTGAACCAAGACAACTCAAGTGGCAATTTTTTACTTTAGCAATCGCCTACACGGGTGTGGTCTTTGGTTTAAAACAGTGGTCTTTATACGCTATGGCTAGCTTATCTTTAGGCTTAGGCTTGGCGTTGTGTGTGGTTGTTGTGCGATTAGACAAGACTAGATTAAGTCGATGGATTGCTATTGCATTTGGATTACCGCTGATCGCATTAGGAGTGTGGATGCTGTGGGAAATTAGACCAACGGCAGCGGATTGGCAGCTCTGGAGTTGGGGAGGGCTGATCTACGGCATCACCACGTATAGTTATAGTCGCTATCAAATGGTCAATCAGTATTTTCGAAATTATTATCGGCCCAAATCGTAAGAGTAGATAAACAAAACAGCCACGACTTATTAGGTGCGTGGCTGAATTTGATGTTGAAGGAATGTTACGGACGGTTGCCGCGTGGTTCCATCGGACGGGCTTCATTCACCTTTAGGCGACGGCCTTCCAATTCTTTACCATCCCACATGGCGATGGCAGCCTGGGCTTCCTCTTCGGAGCCCATTTCGACGAAGCCAAAACCGCGTGAGCGGCCGGTCATCTTATCCATTAAGACAGACGCAGAGACCACTGTTCCTGCCTGTTCGAAAGCTTGTTTAAGGCCTTCATTGGTGGTGCGATAGGCGAGCCCACCGACGTATAGCTTGGTTGCCATAACACGTAACTTTAACTACTTATCCGATTAGTATAACAAAAAAATACTACTTCGTCAATTTAAGAATGGCTTGATATTGAGCAGCAGACACAGGACTAACAGATAGTCGACCAATTTTTACCAAGGGTAGTTGCTGCAAAGTAGCGTGGCTTTTGAGTTGTTGCAAGGTAATCGGTTTGGCTAATGGTTTTTCGGCTTGTAATTCCACCGCTACCCAACCATCTTCTTGGCTGGTCGGGTCAGGGAATGCAGTTTTTGTTACGGTTGCTGTTCCCACTAACGCTTTGTCCGTCATGGAATGATAGACCAGAACCACATCACCTTTTTGCATAGCTCGTAAATGAATGCGCGCCGCATAATTTCGAACACCGGTCCAAGCCGTTTTCTTTTCTTTCATTAAATCTTGAAAAGAATAGGTTTCTGGTTCCGTTTTGACAATCCAATAATGCATCTGCGCAGTATATCATAAAACCGTCTCCGAATGGGACGGCTTTATGATCTGTGATGCTGGCAACTATTCTGTCAGTTGTGGTGCACACATACCTTCCAGCGCAGTAGTGTTGTTGGTTTCAAAATCGCAACCCTCAACTGAACCTGCATCATCAATAATGATCGTATCACCCTCAATCTCTGATAGATCAAAGTCCTGAATAGTAACATTATCCAAGCCTAATGCACTCACAAACGCCTCGACTGTCGATGGAACTGTTCCAGTGGTGATAACAGGAGTGCTGTAAGTAGTAATGTCACCAATGGCATAGGTCTCCATGTCATCGAACTCCGATATGTTCGATAAAATTGTTTGTTCTTGCAATAATCGTCCATCATCTTTAGCAATCCAGCCGATCGCTTGGAAGCCAATATTGGGTTGCTGTTCATCGAGTTTATAAGCAGGAATACCATTCAACTCTTCTTCAGTCACAATGGGCTCAGCAAAGAAACTAACATGTTTAACATCGTTGGTTAGATAAGGGCGCCATAAGGATGAACCGGCTACTACTTCTAAGATAGAACTGCGGCCATAACTATCACTCCAACCATCGGGTGCGTTTACAAAGGTCGCTGGGTCATCGGAGCTCACATCGTCTTGAAGATCCATATTGTAAACTACTCGATGTTGCATAACGCTCTTATCTAATTCATCTTGAAACTGTCGTAGATCACCGTAAGTATAGACATCATAGACATTACGACTGTCGTCTTGAGGGATGGCTAATTCTGCGCCGGTCAATTTATTTTGATCATCATAAACCAGTTTTTCTAACCGCGTGCCATCACTAATCGTGGTTTGTTTAACTACAGTAGAGACAACCTGGTTTGTTTCTATGTCCATTTCTTGGCTTGTGCGCGTGTGACTAGATTGGTAAATTTGGCCAGATTGTAAGACGGGTGCCGCTAAGGCCCTGCGCAATAGAGCATCGGCCGTAACGCTGTGTGGTGTTAAGTTAGCGACGATAGCAAAAGCTCCAACTGCTAAGACTGTGGCAGCACTGCCGGCAGCTAACCATGGCGTGACCTTTGATTTGCGCTGTCGTGGTTGGGATAATTTAGAATGTAACGCTGTACGTAATTCAGGATTCGTTTCCATAGAGTTTGTCTGTTGAGTGTAGTAACGATGAAATAAAGAGGAGTTCATAACACAAATTGTTTACGTAGTTTGTTGTGCATCAGAGAGAATAGTTTTCGAATGGTGGCAGGCTTTTTTTCCACCAGCCGTGCAATCTGCTGATAGGTCAAGCCATCTTCATAATGGAGTGCAAATAGAGTTTGTATGTCTGGTGGCAATGCGTCCATTAATTGTTCAAAGGCTAATTGCTGATCCAGCTTTGTATCCGCTTGTAAACGATCTGCGCTAGTGAAGGCTTCAGTAATTTCATCTAGTGAATAAGTAAGAGTCTGGGCTTTCCAATAGTCGATAATCTGGTAACGGGCAATGCCGATCGCATATTGCTCCAAGTTACCTTTGGCCAGATCAATTTTAGAGAGTTGCTTAAGCAACAGCAGGAAAACAGTGGCGATGATATCTTCCGCATCTGGTCGTTGATGGACGCGAAAATAGACATAGCGGGAGATACGATCAAATAGGCGTGGATAATCCTCTAGAAGTTGTTTCTGACTAATCATGGAATATAAAAGCTAGCTTTCACTAACCTATTCTCTGCTGTATCGAAAAATGTGAATTAGGGTCGGTCTGCTGTGCGTACGTAAATGATATAGTCGTGTTAGCTACACATCTTACCCTAGTCGCTGCAGGTACATCACTTGGGCATCACCAAAGTGTCCTGGTAGTTGGCGGATTTCATAATAACTCTGTGTGTCCGGAGTCGTGCCTGTACTTACGGATTCTCCGGTCCGCCAAATGATGTCCGCTTCTTCCAGAGTTAATTGGCAGTCTGCACGCACCTCAGCACCATCCGACAACCGTCCAATGTTTGGCCATTTCTTCTCCCAGCCTTCTCGAAATAAACCAGGAGAGCGAAACAAATGCTCGAAATCGTTACTCATAGAGTTTAATCAATCTGTTTATAGATCAGCAGAACCTGCCCATCATCGAGTAGTGCTGGAGACGGGTCGCACACACTAGCCTGTTCTTTGAAAACCGCGACACCACCCATGAACGTTGTTCCGTCGGTTGAGTCCGCAGTCATTAGTCCGCTGGGTGAGCAACCATACAGATGCACTGTTCGGTCCGCATCTAAATACGCGCCTGGTACGCCACCACCTGCCCAGGATTGTTTGCTTTCAAACCATTCCAAACCATCACTGGAAGTAGCGATGCCAGTGGTTGTTCCGAGCGAGTAGTACATCAACCAGTAATGGTCATCCATCTGTACTACTTCAGGATCCGTTAATCTTGCCGCAGCAAAACGCTCACCGTCTTCGACCGTCCAATTCAGCCCATCACTAGAGACAGCGGAGTAAACTACATGATCACCTTCTGTAGCTGCGGGATCACCTTGAGTGGTTTCAGATCCAAAAAAATACATCCGTAAAGTACCATCGCTCAGTTCGACTACTGAAGGATCGACTACTGCTCCCGCATTGGTTTTTCCGGTAATCACAATGTGTTGTTTTGTGGACCAAGTTTTACCACTATCAATGGATTTACTATAGGCTAGGCGTTCTGTTCCAGGCGTAATCAGGGTAGCGGCATCCACAAAATAGAGTAACAGATCGCCATTGTTCAGTTTGACTACTTCAGGCACAGAAGCGCTCGTAAAAATTGGTTCAGCTGCTGGTGAAAAGTCGGTCGGGCCAGTGCTCACCGCTAGATAGGTATTATGTTTCAATAAATCACCACCACCGATCTGTTTGGTTGCCTGTTCGGTAGTTGTTCCCCCTGTTAAGTTGCTAGTGGAGTTGGGTAGATTAGTGCCCTCACTATTATTAGGCTGCAATGTTGGAATGTTTTTATTCAAGTGTAGATTATCGTCGCTAAGTGGCTGTGGTAAAGAGGTTTGAATGGCAGTGATATTTTGCTCAATTTTGCCTAATTTTAGGTAAAAAAATACTCCTTGAGCAATGCTGAGGGCTAGGAGCAAAAAATAGGCTAATGTTAGTATAATTCTCTTAATCATAGGCGGTTTTAAAAAAAGCTACGATATGGCTTAATCATTATACTTAATATTTAATGATTTGTCAATATTTAGGTTCATACATGATCTATGCACAGTTGTGGATAGCCGGTTGAAAACTAATGTATTGACACCAAAAAGGCCTTGTAGTAATATTGCAAAGCTATATGCAAAAATACTTCACCATTTCATGTGCGATGCACGGCTAGTCTCTCCTGATCAGTTTGGTGAAGAAGATGGCCGCTAGAATGCGGCCTTTAAAGTCACAATAAGCTAAACAGCGCTCCTTAAATCCGATTCCTAACACTACATATATAAGGTCCACATGTGAGGTGTACCTTATATATGTGCTGTCCGGTAATTCGATAAGACTTTCGGGTCAGCACAAATTGCTACTTTGACAATTGATATAAAGCGAGAAGAATCAAGCATTGAATTGAATGTAATTGAACTGATAAGAAGAAAGAATCAACCGACAATATGTCGGGATGATGTAAGAGCAAATGGTGGATGCCTTGACACAAAATGGCTATGAAGGACGTAGCAGCCTGCGATAAGCTTCGGTGAGGTGGCAAGCAACCTGTGATCCGGAGATTTCCGAATGGGGAAACCCTATTGAGCAAACCTCAATAAGTTTAATCTGAATTCATAGGATTAAGCAGCGAACCTGGGGAACTGAAACATCTTAGTACCTAGAGGAATAGAAAACAATGTCTGTGTAAACAGACGATTCCGTAAGTAGTGGCGAACGAACGCGGAGCAGCCCAAACCTAGAGAGTTTTTTGTTGCAGCGTAAGCTGTAGCAATAAACTCTTTCAGGGGTAGTAGGAAGTTCTATGCGAAAGCAAATAGATAATCTTCAATAGCAGAATAGGATGGAAAGCCTAGCCAGAGCGGGTGATAGCCCCGTATGCAAAATTGGTGTTCTCTATCGGAACTTTCCTGAGTAGGATGGAGCACGTGAAATTCCATCTGAATTTGCCGGGACTATCCGGTAAGGCTAAATACATTTTGTGATCGATAGTGAACCAGTACCGTGAGGGAAAGGTGAAAAGCACCCCGGTGAGGGGGATGAAATAGTATCTGAAACCATTTGCTTACAATCAACAGGAGCTCGCAAGAGTGACTGTGTGCCTATTGAAGAATGAGCCAACGAGTTTATGTGTGTTGCAAGTTTAAGGCCGACAGGCCGAAGGCGTAGTGAAAGCGAGCCGAAAGTGGCGTTTAGCAGCACATTTAAGACCCGAAGCCGGGTGACCTATCCATGGACAGGATGAACTTTGTCGAAAGATGAAGGGAGGTCCGAACTGACCAGCCGTGCAACACTGGCGGATGAGCTGTGGATAGCGGAGAAATTCCAATCGAACCCGGCGATAGCTGGTTCTCGTCGAGATAGCTTTTGGGCTAGCCTCGTAAACTACCTCTCGGGGGTAGAGCACTGAATGGGTTGAGGCGGTTCGCCGTACTCGACCTAACCAAACTCCGAATACCGAGAGAGACTATTACGGGAGTCAGACCGTGGGGGCTAAGCTCCACTGGTCGAAAGGGGAACAGCCCAGACCGTCATTTAAGGTCCCTAAATCATAGCTAAGTGTAAAAGGTGGTGTCGTGACTTATACAACCAGGATGTTGGCTTAGAAGCAGCCATCATTTAAAGAAAGCGTAACAGCTCACTGGTCAAGTTGCTTCGCGCCGAAAATGTACCGGGGCTAAGCTATGTACCGAAGATACGGATTCCTACGATTCATTATTGTTTTGTTTAGGCGTATTGAGTTACGTAAACGAAGCAAGGATGAATCGTAGGAGTGGTAGACGAGCGTTCGTTATACCTGTGAAGTCAGACCCGCGAGGGCTGATGG
>CAYLOJ010000008.1:10121-51854 GCA_964385285.1 uncultured Gammaproteobacteria bacterium | reverse complement strand
ACCCTCGACCTCGGGCTTATGAGTCCCACGCTCTAACCAACTGAGCTACCCTGCCTTACTTCTGAATGCTGAATAAACATTATAAAGAGCTGCGGTATTCTAACAAAGCGTTTAGATTTTTGCAAGATGTGTCCCCACCATGAATCGAACATGGATAAGTAGCTTAGAAGGCTACTGCTCTATCCATTGAGCTATGGAGACGAATACGCTATTGTACTAGCTGTATGCCTTATCCTATCAAGTTGCCTACGGATGTCCAGCAGGTATTAACGCAACTCCAGGCGGCCGGTTATGAAGCCTACGTCGTCGGTGGCTGTTTGCGTGATCTTTTGTTAACTACAGAACCAAAGGATTGGGATGTCACTACCAATGCCTTACCAGAACAAATTCAGCAGGTCTTTAAAAAATCTCTTTACCTGAATGCGTTTGGTACTGTCACAGTGAAAAGCGGGGAGTTGAATATTGAGGTTACCACGTATCGTGCTGATGGCACCTATTCTGATCACCGTCATCCAGATCGCGTGCAATTTGGCGTCTCGCTCAAAGAAGACCTCGCACGCCGTGATTTTACGGTGAATGCATTGGCAGCAAATGGAACAGATTTAATTGATCTCTTTGCTGGCCAAGCGGATCTGGAAGCTGGCATCTTGCGGGCTGTAGGAAATCCGGAAACGCGTTTTCAAGAAGATGCGTTGCGCATGCTACGCGCCATTCGGTTTTCCGCACAGTTACGTTTTCAAATTGAACCAGCTACTTACGCTGCAATTATTTCCCAACGCGCTTTATTGAAATATGTCTCTGCCGAACGGATTCGCGATGAGATCATTAAAATGCTTAAGACGGAAGATCCGTTCAAAGCCTTTTGGTTATTACATGAAACGGGACTATTAGCTTTGATTTTGCCTGAACTTGAAGCTGGTGTTGGTGTGCAACAAAATTTACATCACATCTATACTGTGTTTGGTCACAACATGTTTGCTTTACAATTTTGTCCGTCGGAAGATTGGCGCGTCTTGTTGGCTGCATTGTTGCATGACGTTGGTAAACCACAAGTCAAAGCGGGAACTGGTAAACTCGCCACATTTCATCAGCATGAACATGTGGGTGCGAAGCTGACCAGACAGATCATGAAGCGCCTAGCGTTTGCTAATGACGATATCAATAAGGTGGTGCACCTGGTGAAACACCATATGTTTTATTACAACATTGGAGAGATTACCGATGCTGGCGTACGTCGTTTAGTGCGTCGTGTTGGTATCGATCATATTCAAGATCTCATGGCAGTCCGCATTGCGGATCGGATGGGTTCTGGAGTCTATAAGGATAAGCCTTACAAATTGATTGAACTGGAAAAACGGATTGAGTACGTTCAAAAGGATCCGATCTCAACCAGCATGTTGGCCTACGATGGCAACGCCGCGATGCAACAATTTGGCTGGAAACCCGGTGCTAAAATTGGTGTGTTATTACATCGTTTATTAGATGAGGTGATGGATGACCCAAAACGCAATACCGCTGAATATTTATCCGAACGCGCTAAAGCGTTAGCGGTGGCCATGGAACAGATGTCAGAAGTCGAAGCGCGTGGTATGATGAAGTCCTATCGCGAAGCCTTAGCGGACTTAAACGCCTTTAAAGATTAAATTATGCGTACAGCTCTAATCACCCTCAGCCTAGTGACCAGTTTGGTACTACCGGCCACTGTTTTAGCTAAAGATAATGTTATCAGCGATGCCTTTGGTGCCAATATTCATTTACGGCAGCGCCACGCTGAGAGTGAGTGGAATGATGTACTGAATGCTGCAACCGATGCCGGCGTTCAGTGGTCGCGCGAGCAATTCAATTGGGATGTCATTGAACCTAGCGATAACGATTACAGCTTTGGTACCTACGATAATGTCGTCGCTGCGTATGCAGAACACAATATCAATGTATTAGGGTTACTGACGTATAGTAGTTCTTGGGCGTCGGGCAATCCTGGTTCAGTGGATTACGAATCCTATCCGCCTGATCTGGATGCTTGGGCAGACTATGTGGAAACTGTTTCAGAGCGCTACGCCGATGATATTACCTATTGGGAGTTGTGGAATGAACCCAATCACTCTGGTTTTTGGAATGGCGATGCTAATGATTATATTGATCTAGTGGAAACTGCCATCACAGCGATTCAGGCGGGCAACCCAAATGCTAAAATCGTACTAGGTGGTTTATCTGGTTCAGATTACGAATTCCTGGATGAAGTCTTAGCCGGATTGAATGATCCATCAGATATTGATGTGATTGCAGTGCATCCGTATCGTACGGTAGGAAGCAGTTTTAACTATGCTCCCGAAGATAGTGACACTGGTTTAAACACCTTAACCACCGATCTATATAACATCAAAGCGGTGATGAATCGCTACCATTTGGTAGATGTTCCACTTTGGCTAACCGAAGTTGGTTGGGAGACGGGGGATGATGGTGTTGGTAGTCGCACACAAGCAGAATACCTAACGCGTTTGTATACACAAGCACTGGCGATTCCTGATGTACAAAAAGTTTTTTGGTATACCTTAGTAGATACTTCAGATGATGAATCTATTGGAGATGCCCAGTTTGGTTTATATGAAGATAATCTTGATCCCAAATCTGCTGTCTCGGCGTATCAATATGTTGTGGAAGAATTAACTGGCCGTTGGCTGAAAGATCAAACCTTACCACAAGCAAAGGTAGTGGATAATTTTACTACTGGCCTCGGTTGGCACTTTGCAGGTACCGTTTGCACAACCGGAAGTTTGTCGGATCATGATACGGGTCGTATGTTTGTCAGCTATTCCTTTACAGCAGATACCAATTGCTACGCGCCAATTACTCTAAACAAACAGTTGCAAGATGGCACACAAGCCTTGATGTTTAAGGGTAAGGGTGATAATAACTCGACCTTATTGCGCGTTCGCGTTGTTGATAGCACCGGTGAAACGTTTCAGTATAATTTAGGTTATATGCCTAAAGAATGGTTGTATTACACGATTCAACTCGATCAGCCTACCAGTTACTGGAACGGTGACCGTGATGGTCGCTTAGATCAACCACTTACCTTTGATTCATT
Source organism: uncultured Gammaproteobacteria bacterium (assembly GCA_964385285.1). GTDB lineage: Bacteria > Patescibacteriota > Patescibacteriia > UBA9570 > UBA9570 > UBA9570. Next base: position 48,766 of record CAYLOJ010000008.1, on the reverse strand, counting down.
TGTGTTAGATGATACGGATGGGTTGCGAGAAACCGGTACGGTGCAATTTGATGATCTGATTAGTAGTGCCAAAGCCAATGCTTATCAGTATCGTTTCCATAAAGGCACGAAAGATACTTACGCTTTCTGGAGCGCTGCCAAAGAACGGCGAATGCGGATTCTATTAACTGGTGCTGGGGAGATCAAAGAACGCATCTGGCGCTATGAAGATAAAATTCATTCCTCAGGTGATGGATACTATCGCTTACAGGCACGCAACGCAGCTACGTTTTTGCGAACGAGATAGTCTAGTGAATATTTCTTAGCAACTGTTGGGCGTGTTGAAACACCGGTTCCAATGCCTGGGTGTACTGTGGTACTTGATTTGGTTGTAATTGGTCGAAGCTGTAGTAATCCACTTTAGCATCAGCAGCAATTTGCCAGGTTACTAATTTAGCCGCACTAGCATCCGCATCTAATAGTAAATAACCAAAGTGTTGATTAAATCGCTCTATCGCTTTAGCCTTGGCGTCGGGTGGAATTCTTTTATCTAAATCATTTTGGAATTCGACAATGACCTTTGTAACCGCCCCTTGAATGTCAGCTACTTCTTCGGCTTCAACTGGCTGGTGATCCAGAAAACGGTAGAGCAGGTAACGCAGGGCATAATGCAGATGCAGACAGTTGGCATTCAAGACCAAGTCAACCTGCTCAGCTGGAGTAAAGGCGCGAGTTTTTTCGTACACGTGGATTGTGCGGCGACGCCCATAACTGTAATTGAGCAGTGATTGACTATCTGCTGGATTAAGTTGTTTAATCGCTACATCATTTACTAGTGGAACGATGCCCATCTCACTGAGTGGCCGAACGGCAGTCGGATGGTTTAGTATCTTATCCGGAGTTCCATAGCCATTAAGCACCATAAAACCATGCACGCGTAATTTATCAAGAGCGTGTGGTGATGGGTCTATAGAAATCCCGTTAGTATAAATGGCATCCAGTTGATCAGGAATCACCGGGGCTGACTCAGCTGGTTGACCTTGCCATACAATACCGCCACCGCCTTCTAAACTACTACGGACGGTATTCTCATGCGTATTTGATACTTCTAGTGGAGTATCACGTAACCAAGAATCAGCTAGTCGTTTTTCCCAATACTCGCTACCCATCTCATCATTTGGATCAACAAAATAGTGGGTTGTATCTGTTGGTGCAATTAATACGGGTTCAATGTCAGTGCCTGCACCTGCATAATACCACTGTTGGTTTTTACCACGTTTCTCAAATGAGCGGCGTAACTTCTGCACAGTTTGCTGATCTTCAGACGACATGTTTTCTAACAACCGCTGTGACCATTCAGGTTCACTAGTCGGGCTATCTTCAAGCTGTATACCCGGAATTCTGTGTTCAGGCGAACTAGTCATATTATTTTTTCCCGTGATACTTTTGATACACCTCTTTTAACCGCGCGTCGGTGACGTGCGTATAAATTTGAGTGGTGGTAATGGAAGCATGGCCCAACATACTTTGCACTGAACGAATATCCGCACCATTGCGTAATAAATCAGTGGCGAAACTATGGCGAAGCGTATGGGGAGTGATTTTTTTCATGATCCCGACCGCGCGAGCGTATTTTTCAACGGTCCGCTCAATGGAGCGCGATGAAATCGCTTGAGCATCACGATCTTCACGTCCGGTTTTTGCACGATCGTGTGCGACGAACAGATAAGGAGATAGATCATGGCGTTGTTTCAAGTATTCTTCAATCCAGTATTTGGCCTGAGCAGATAAAAATACCAGTCGAATTTTGCTGCCTTTTCCGCGCACCGAGAAATCATCACGCTTCAAATTGACATCAGCTATTTTTAATTTTGCGAGCTCCGAAACACGTAAGCCTGTAGAGAAGAACAGTTCGAGCATGGCTTTATCGCGCAGTTGCACAAGTTTCAGTGCTGTATTGCCATGGGTATCCACTTTCATCGGAGCGGCTAATAGTTCTTCAAGTTCACTGCCTTCTAGGAATTCAACTTGGCGATCTTCCTGCTTAGCTAGTTCAATTTTTTCTGCCGCCAAGGATTTTACATCACGTTTCGCTAAATATTTCAAAAACGACCGCACTGCAATCATGTGGTAATTTTGTGTTTTCTTTTTCAATTGACTATCGGACGTCTTGCTTGGTAGGCGATTGAGTTGTAAACGATAGGATCGAATCAGATCATTCGTAATCTCGGTAGGGCTGGTAATCTTGGTCATGGCCGCGAACCGACGCAGATAAAAATCATAATTCTTGATCGTGGCCTGTGAACGATTTTTTTCAATCTCTAAATATTCCAGAAAATCCGTAATCAGTTGCCCGAGTGTATTAGCCATTTGCACATTGTACGACACATTGTCTATTTATCCAAGCTATGGCAAACTATCGCTCTATGGAATTACCAGAGTTATTAGCTCCCGCTGGAAACATCTCAAAAGCACGATTTGCGCTAGCCTATGGTGCAGATGCGGTCTATTGTGGGACAAATGTCTTTTCCTTAAGACAACGGCAGGGGAACGTCAATTATGCAGATTTAGAGGAGATTATTCGCATGGCACACGCCTTGGGCAAAAAGGTCTACGTACCGGTCAATATCTTTGCACATAATCACCATATCAACGTACTGCAACAGGCCTTTGTAAAGTTGGCCGAGTTACAGCCTGATGCGTTTATTATTTCCGATGCCGGTGTATTTCAGTTGGCACAGCAATTGGCTCCCAATGTACCTATTCACATCTCTACTCAAGCTAGCATTACCAATGCATTGGGTGTGCAATTTTGGGCAAAGCAAGGCGCCACACGTATTATCTTGGCACGGGAACTCAATATTCACGAAGTCAAAGAGATTCATCAACAATTTCCTGAGATTGAAATTGAAACGTTTGTGCATGGCGCACAATGCATGGCTTATTCTGGGCGATGCATGTTAGCGGGTTATATGACCGATAGTCACAAATCCAATATCGGGTCTTGCTGTAATTCCTGTCGCTGGAAATATAAAGAGATTGAGGAAGAGAATCGCCCCGGTGAACGCATTGCAGTTGAACAAGACGACTTTGGCACCTATATCTTTAATGCTTATGATATGTGCATGCTTCAGCATCTGGGCGATCTGATGAATGCTGGTGTGGTTTCTCTAAAAGTAGAGGGACGTGGTCGTAGTGAATTCTATGTCGCACGAGTGATTCAGGCGTATCGACGAGCCTTAGATCTATTAGCACAACCTTCACCACAGGCAGCAGGAGAATTAGAACAACTCCAAGCGAAATTATTGGCCAGTTCACCACGGCCATTTGATACAGGATTTTTTTATGGACCGCCAATGCAATCGCGCACAGAACCAAAAATTGCTGCAACGGATGTGATGGTCGGAATGATGGAGGAACAGCTCACTCCTAACAGTGGGATCTTTTCTGTGAAAAATGAAATTTACCAAGGGGAAACAGTGCAAGTAATGCAACCCTCGGGTGATCAGGCTCTGACCTTAGATCAGTTGATCGATGCGACATCGCATCGAGCTGTGCCTTCCGTGCATGGCGGAAAACATGATCGCATCATTATTGAAGCACCCTTTCCATTGTCAGCCACTACATTACTTTGGTTAGATAAATCGAAACGCACACGCCCGTCAGTCAATGCTTCTTGACAGCTATTAACAGATTCGATAGTCTGGTGGCGGCTCTTCGATAATAGTCTCGAGAGCGAACGGGAGATCCCATGTCCACCGCCTTCAACGATCTCAAGTCGCTGCCCCAATGGCTGCGCCTGACGATCTTCTTCTTCACCCTTCCTGCACTGATGGTGCTCATCATGGGGGTCGCCGCGGAGGCGACCATCAACGGCTTCGTGCTGGCGATCCTGCAGCTGATGATGCCGACGATCGTGCTTCCGCCTTACCCGCCCAGCCTGCTTCAGCAGAAGCTGGACGAGTACTGCGCGTTCCTCTCCTAGACGGAGGACAGAGAGCCGCTCGTGGTCACATTCGTGTGTCCCGAGCCCCTGTCAACAATAATGATATCGTCCGACCGCTCCTTAAACAGGGAGCACGGACAGTGTGATGTGGGGGTTCGCCCCATTTTTTTATTTAAATGAAGCAGCCGCCGGAGAGATCATGGTGTTGATCTCTGCCGACGGCTAGTCCTCCTGCGGCTACTCGCCGCTCATGTCCTCGTCGCCAGCACCGGTCATCTGCATGATGGCGCTGATCTCTCCGTCATCGAGCGTCGCCACGGGGTTGTCCTCGTGGTCGCACTCGGTGAACGGACTGGGCCACCCTGCTACTGACCACAGTGCGGCCAGCAGCATCAGGTCGATCACCGTTATGGTGATGCGTAACGTCCATTTCAGCATGACTACCTTGTACGCAGTTAAGCGTTCTGGAGTGTGTCCGACCTGCCTGAGCCCGCACACCCTATCGGAGAGCAAGAAAATGGTCAATTTAATATGTAGTATGTTATCCTTTCTATATGATTTCACTTGAAAAACAGCGCGTCGGCGTTTTCGTCGATGTGCAAAACATGTATTACTCAGCCAAAGCCTTATATAGCGCCAAAGTCGACTTCGGTAAGATTTTAGAGCTAGGATTAGCCAATAGAACCTTAGTACGGGCTTTCGCCTACGTGATTAAGGCCGATAATAAGCAAGAACAGCCATTTTTTGACTCCTTGCAGAAACGTGGACTAGAAATTAAGGCCAAAGACCTCCAAACCTTTCATGGTGGCAATAAAAAAGGGGATTGGGACGTTGGTATTGCTATGGATATTATGAGATTAGCCAATAAATTGGATGTGGTCGTGCTCGTTTCAGGTGATGGTGACTTTGCGGAACTGCTAAAGCACGTGAAAGCGTTAGGTTGCCGAGCTGAAGTGATTGCCTTTGGACAGTCTGCTTCCAGTCTATTACGGGCTGAAACTGAGCGTTTTGTTGACCTTTCTGACTACAAAGACCAGGTTTTGATCCCTCAATTCAAGCCGCGCTCCAGTCGCCGGGCTTCACCGACACCTAAGTTACCTAGAATTACCACGTAAAGCAGATCTTTAGCCCTTATAAGGAAGAGGGAATAAGAAAATTAATGTATATTTACCCCTCTTTCCTGGATAGGAAAGGGCCGGGGATAGGTGCTTGACCTATCAGGTCACTTTGATTATAATCAGCCGGTATTAATTTGATGTCGACAGACTCGGATGTGGGCCAGATCAGTGATCGGACACCCATCTTGGCTGCCGCTAAGATAAGATGAAGTTATGCTTACGAAAGAGCAAAAAGACGATATTATCAAGAAATTCGCCACAAAAAAGGGTGATACGGGATCTCCTCAAGTGCAAATTGCCTTGTTGTCCTACGAAATCACTGACCTCAGTGCTCACTTGAAAGCACACAACAAAGATTTCTCATCCCGCCGCGGTTTATTGAAGAAAATTGGTCAGCGTCGGCGTTTAATGCGCTATTTGAAGAAAGAGAATAAATCTGGCTACGAGAAGCTGATTAACGCTCTCAAACTGAAAGATAACGTCGGCTAATGACTAAGCATACTGGCGTTCTCTTTATTGGATTCGTGGTTGTTGCCGCCATCGCTGTCGTCGTGATCGTAAATAAAAATACGAACACGGAGGATCCTAATACAAACACAACAGAGACCAATACAAACGCTAGTAATGCAAATGCAACAGTCCGTCCAACAGATACAGATACGACGGTCACGGACCAAGGAATCACCTTGTTAAAACCAGCTGAAAAAACGGTAGTGGGCGAAATTGTCACCTACCGTTTTTTAGATGGGAATTCACTCAGTATTATGCCTGAAGCCCTACGATCCGTTGTTTTGAATGAAACTCCAGTAAAATCCGAAAATGATGTGATCGATGAGACGACAGGCGTGACGTATCACCACTATACTTTGGCCAGCGCCAAAGATGGTTCACTCTTTTCGATTGTTCAAGTGATTCAAAATTCTAAGCTCTACGATTTTCGTGGAGCCGATGAATATCTGAATCATTTAGATCAATACGTGACCTTTATTAATAACTAGATTAATTAACGCAACCTGGTCTTGTCTGAAGAATTCCGTACTGCCATGGAGGGAGTAGGCAGTATGCACTTCTGCGGATAAGCCGGGTAACAATCATATATGGAACTCAAAAAATATAGTATCGTATGGGGCGGTCGTCAGTTGGAGATCGAGTTTAATCGTTTCGCAGGCCAAACCAATGGAGCCTGTACTGTACGCTATGGTGATACCATGGTGTTGGTAACTGCTACGATGTCCGACAACCAACGCGACATCAGTTATTTCCCACTCATGGTGGATTATAAAGAAAACATGTACGCAGCTGGAAAAATTTCTGGCTCTCGTTTCATTAAGCGCGAAGGTCGTCCTTCCGATGAATCTGTATTATCTGGTCGCATCATCGATCGATCCATTCGTCCGTTATTTGACGATCGTTTCCGCAAAGATATCCAAGTTGTTATTACTGTTTTAGCGTACGATCAAGCTTGTGACCCAGATGTTGCTGGCCTAGTTGGCGCTGCTGCAGCATTAATGGTTTCTGATATCCCTTGGAACGGTCCATTGGCTGGTTGCGTTGTATCTGCTAAAGATGGCCAGTTCACCATGAATGGCGATCAGGCAGTCTTAGAAGCTTCTGATGTGAATATCTTCGTAGCCGGTGGTAACGACAAAGTAGTGATGTTAGAAGCTGATGGTCGTGAAGCCAAAGAAGATGTTACATATGCTGCGATTGAGTATGCTTTAAAGGAGATGCAACCGGTTGTAGAATTATTGAATAAAATTCAAGTAGAGCTAGGTAAAGCTAAAATGACCTTGCCAGTAGTTGAGTTAACTGCCGAACAGACTGCGGCTAAAGCAGCTGGTGAAGCGGTCGCACAAGCTCATTTTGCAGAGGTCAAAGAAACACTATTCGGACCAGGCAACAAACGTGAGCGTCATCAACGTCAGTTGACCGCGATCAGTGGTTTGAAAGCGAAATTTACTGAGGAACAGAAAGATCAAGTAGGCTATGCCGCTGCAGAGTTCGATCATCTGTTTGCGAACGAAATGATCAGTCGCATTTTTAACGAAGGTAAACGTGTTGATGGTCGCGGTTTGGATGAGATTCGTCCATTATCAACTGATGTGGCGATCATTCCTCGTGTACACGGTTCAGGAATGTTTAAACGTGGTGACACACAAGTATTATCCATTGCTACCTTGAGCTCCCCAGGTAATGAACAGATCTTAGACACCATGCGTCGTGATGAAAAACGCCGTTACTTCCATCACTATAACTTTCCAGCGTTCTCCGTCGGTGAGGCTCAGCCTAGCCGTGGTCCTGGTCGTCGTGAAATCGGTCATGGCGCCTTAGCAGAGAAAGCTTTAATGGCTGTATTGCCAACTAAAGAAGAGTTTCCTTATACCATTCGCGTAGTATCTGAAGTGTTGTCTTCCAATGGTTCCTCTTCACAGGGTTCAGCCTGTGGTTCCTCATTGGCTTTAATGGATGCTGGCGTGCCAATTAAACGCCCAGTAGCTGGTATTGCGATGGGTATTGCTTTTAAAGATGCTGGCAAAGAAAACTATAAGATCTTAACTGATCTTCAAGATGTAGAAGATTACGATCGTTCAATGGATTTCAAAGTGGCTGGTACTTCTGAAGGGATCACCGCTATCCAGCTAGATATTAAATTCGATGGTTTAACCATGAACATGGTTAAAGAGGTGTTTGAAAAAGCTAAAACTGCTCGCATGCAACTCTTAGATGTCATGAAAGCAACTTTGGCGGAACCTCGTAAAGAACTCTCTCCATACGCTCCACGCATTGAAACCATTCAAATTCAAAAGGAACAGATTGGTGAATTAATTGGGCCAGGTGGAAAGGTGATCAATGGTATTATTGAAAAGACTGGTGTACAAATTGATATTGAAGAAACTGGATTAGTCTTTGTAACCGCGATGGAAGCCACAGCCATGGAACAAGCTCTCTTGTTAATCCGTGCCATTACGAAGCGCATCGAAATTGGAGAAGTGTATATTGGTACCGTCGTTAAAATTGTAGCCGACCGCAATAGCGGCAAAGAAATTGGCGCCATTGTTCAGCTGACTCCAAATCAAGATGGCATGATCCACATCTCGCAGGTGGATAACCAACGCATCGAAAAAGTCAGCGATATTCTAAAAGAAGGCGATAAAGTTAAGGTTAAAGTGGTAGATATCGATCGCGAAAAGGGTCGCATTGGATTATCTCGCAAAGCCTTACTATAATATCCGTATGGGAAAACTGTTCATTGTCACCGGCCCATCTGGAGCCGGCAAAGATTCAGTCATCAACGCGGTGAAGGAGCGTGGTTTACAGTTTGGTCAGGTTGTAACGACCAGCACGCGCACTATGCGGCAGAATGAAGCAGAAGGACTGCCGTATTACTTTGTGACAAGAGAACAGTTTCAAGGCATGGTGGATACCAATAGCATGGTGGAATGGGCTGAAGTCTATGGGAATATGTATGGTTGCACCAAACAGGAGGTAGAAGCCAAATTGGCTCAAAATGATCTTGTGATCGTTAAAGTAGACCCTCAAGGAGCGCGATCCTATAAAAAGATGATGCCAGAGGCTAAAACGATCTTCATTATGCCTCCATCCTATGAATATCTCGAAAAACGCCTTGTTAATCGTGAAACAGATACACCGACTGTGATCAAACAGCGTTTGGCCACCGCCCAACGAGAATTGGAAAACTTGTTAGATTGGGATTATTTAGTGGTCAATGAAGAAGGTAAACTCGGTGAGGCAGCTGAAGAGGTACTTGAAATTATCAAGAAATAAAACCATACACAGGGTTATGCACAGTTATACACACCCACTGGTGTGGCCTGTGCATAAGATGTGATGCCGAGGATTAGACAAAAATAGGCTATATTTAGCCTATTTTTGGTATATCCGTTGACCCTGGCTCTATTTAGTGTTATACTTATGAACAAGTAAGTAATCGCTCCTTTCAAACACACCGCCGACCTACGAATAGCGGAGAACTAACTCTTTCGGAACAACCCTTTATAGAAGGCAGGAGGTTCCGAGGTAGTGATTTCTCTGGTATGTTCAAGGGCTACCAAAACAAAAATAAAAAAGGTACATCGCCAGCTCCAATTATGTCTTCTTCGGAGGACGCCGGAGGCAGCGACATGCTAGAGAGCTCCAATTTATTTGGAGGCAAACCTATATAGCCCCAACGTAGGTACGGCAACACTTCAAACCTAATTTGCCGAAATCCTTTGCCCGATCTTCTTAAGGGAGATTAGACAAGGTTAGCAAAGCAGGTCCAGGGGTGTCCGTACTCATTGTTTTATAAGCCCTATGGGCTTTTCATGGGGGGGGCACCCCTTCATTCGTTATTAAGGCCATTTTGGCAATTTTTTACACTTAAGTTATGCTCCCGGAGGAACAAAAGAAGCAATCTGAACAATTTATAAATGATGCTGGCGCTGAAGCCCGTGCAAGTGATATTATTGATGCATTGATTGAGGTGAAAGCCTGGCAAGACGGCGAACGCAAAGCTGAGGCTGAAGCTGAAGCCAAAAAAAATAATTAATCTATTCTATGGAACAATCCCAACTCGCGGAATTCAAGACATTAATCGAACAGCGCATCGCTGAATTAAAAGATGAGCTTTCCACTGTCGCTAATCCTGATACCGGTGATCATGTTCCTGGGGAATATGCTGCCAAGTTTGAAAATTTTGGTGATGACAACTCTTTAGATGAAGGTTCTGATAGTCCAGATGAAGTTGAGAATTATGAGGTTAACTTGGCTGTTACTGGTGAATTAGAGCGTGAATTACTGCGCTATCAAGCTGCCTTGCAGCGTATTGCCGACGGCACGTACGGTAAGGATTTGCACACTGGAGAACCTATCTCCATGGAACGCTTGCGCGCTAATCCAGCCGCAGAAACTGCCATTCCAGGCAAAGCCACGAAGTAAATGAGGGTAGTCGCCGCACTCGTAGCTGGTGGATTGTTTTTGGTCGATCGGCTGACCAAAGGTTACTTTTTAACACATACCGTGGAGCGTATTGATCTCATTCCTTCTGTAGTCTGGCTACAATATCATCTGAATGATCAAATGGCGTTGAGTTTACCGCTCTTCCCCTTATTCTACTATACGTTGGTGGGTGCGATTCTATTAGCGTTGTGTGCCAAAATCGTTGGTTTGCAGCAGCGTGGCCAATTTGGCCAGCTGATAGTAGTGGCTATTCTATTGGCTGGTGCACTCAGCAATTTGTTAGATCGCTTGCTCTATGGTGGTGTCGTTGATTTTATTACCGTCAGTTTCAACAGCGTCTTTAACATTGCCGACATCATGATCGTGGGTAGTGTCATCGCTTGGATTATTATTTTATCTTATGGAGATCGGAAGAAAACAGTTTAAACGCACCGTTGAAGATTTTACCTGTGAGCGTTGTGGATACGCAGTGAAGGGTACGGGGTACACGAACCATTGTCCGGAATGTTTTACCTCAAAACATGTGGACGAGTTTCCCGGTGATCGTGCGGCTACCTGTGGTGGTCTCATGCCACCTGTTCATATTTCATTTGAGAATAAACATTGGGTGATTACTCAGCAGTGCGTTTCCTGTGGTCAGCGGCGGCGCAATAAGGTGCAATCCGAAGATAATTTAGAAAAGCTGGCTATCGTCATGAAACAGGTCAATGAATTACCAATTGACATGTAGATAAAGTTTAGTTAAATTAAATGCAAAGAGCGCTACCAGAGGTCGGGTAGCGTTTTATGTTTGCCTCAATTCCTTCAGCCTGCGTCTTTGGCTATGATTCTATCTTAGTAGATGTTCAAGTCGATGTATCTGCAGGTTTTCCAAGTTATACGATCGTGGGTTTGCCAGACACGGCCATTCAAGAGGCGCGTGAGCGAGTACGTTCAGCGATTAAGCAAGCGGGCATTAGTTTTCCCGACATTCGTATTACTGTCCATTTAGCTCCAGGGGATCGCCGCAAGGAGGGTTCTGGATTTGATTTGCCAATGGCGCTAGGCATCGCTCAAGCTAGCCACGCCTTTGAATTAGTCGGGGAGCTGCCACTGTGTGTAGGGGAGTTGGCCCTAGACGGTAGTGTTTTGCCCATTACCGGTGCTTTATCCATTACCTTGCTTGCTAAACAACTTGGCTTTTCTGCTGTGATTGTCCCGGCACAGAATGCAGCTGAGGCGGCTTTGGTACCAGATATTAAAGTGTATCAGGCCAATCATCTCTCAGCAGTAATCGCACACTGTTCCGGGAAACAAAACCTGCCGCTACAACCCTATACATTGCCGACCCCACAGCTATCGGATGCTATCCATGAATTAGCTGCGATTAAAGGGCATACAGTCATTAAGCGAGCGTTGGCAGTCGCCGCAGCGGGACGTCATAATACATTATTGTATGGCCCACCAGGATCAGGTAAAACTATTCTAGCGAAGGCATTACGACAGCTCCTACCTAGTTTAACGGTACCAGAAATGTTGGAAGTTACGCGTCTGTACAGTGTGGCCGGGCTACTCTCTGCAGAGCAACCCTATATTATGGAGCGGCCATTTCGGCAGCCTCATCACACAGCTTCGACCGCTTCTATAATTGGTGGTGGGCGCATTCCTAGACCTGGCGAGCTGTCACTGGCTCATCATGGAGTTTTATTTTTTGATGAGTTCCCAGAATTTCCACGCTCTGTGCTAGAAGCGCTGCGTCAACCTCTAGAAGATCAATGCGTGACGATTGCGCGCGTTGAACAAGCCATTACTTATCCCGCAGCTCCACTATTTATTGGTAGTTTAAATCCGTGTCCTTGCGGATTTTATGGTGATCAAGAACAAGATTGCAGGTGTACGCCATTACAAATTCAGAAGTATCACAAAAAATTATCCGGCCCCTTATTAGATCGTATGGATATGTTTTGTTACGTTCCGCGCTTGCAGTTTGATACCTTAATGAATGGCGAAACCGAATTAGCCGCAGCTGAGCAGTTGCAGCATAGTGTCACTATTGCACAACTACGTCAGCAGGAGCGTTTCGCCAAGACCGGGATTGTTGCCAACGCCTATATTCCGCACAGTGCAATTGAACGATATTGTCCGATTAATACAGAATCCAAAGGTCTGTTGCGGCAGGCTATGTCTGTAATGCATCTGTCACCACGCAGCTTTCATCGCATTATTCGATTAGCTAGAACAATTGCTGATTTAGCAGATAGCGAACAGATTGAGGCTGCACACGTCAGTGAAGCTTTGCAGTATCGGCGGCCTATATTTTCTGCGGAGCCACAATAACTACGCATTCACCTTTCAGTGTCGTCTGCTGCGTAATTTGTTTGGCAACGGTGGCTGCATCACCACGAATAAATTCTTCAAAGGTTTTGGTCAGTTCACGAGCTACCACAATATATTTTTTGCTATCCGCTAATGCCAAAATAGTTTTTTCTAAACGATGAATCGATTCATAAAATACGACCGTATGTTCAGCAGCGGCAATCTGTTGCAACATCGTTTGTCGACCTTTTTTATGTGGCACAAAACCCATAAAACTAAACTCACTAGTGTCTACTCCAGCGGCTTGCAGTGCCGTAATCACAGCACTGGGTCCTGGAATGGGCACAACCTTGTGTCCGGCAGCAATGACTTGAGCAATCAATTTTGCTCCGGGGTCTGAAATGGCTGGCGTGCCAGCATCGGAGATTAAAGCCAGAGATTTACCAGCAGCAAGCTGTTCAGCGATAAAGTGCTCAGTAGCCAGGTTTGAATGCTGGTGGTAGGAGCGAGTAGGGGTGGTGATCTGATAATGACTCAAAAGATGGCCACTGGTGCGTGTATCCTCGCATAAAATAAGGTCAACTTCACCTAAAATCCGGACTGCTCGATAGGTAATATCTTCCAAATTTCCGATTGGCGTGGCGATAGTGTAGAGGGTACCCATTTACAAATTTGGCTAATATCTTATACTTTAGTGACTATATCCTATCTACTAGATTGATACAATTATTTAAGCCTACGCATTTATGGCAGATCAGACGAAAGTACTCATTGTAGAAGACGATAAATTTCTCAGCGAACTTATCTCTACTAAGTTAGACAAAGAAGGTTTTAATATTGCTTTAGCAGGTGATGGTGAGACTGGTTTAAAAAAAGCTGAAGAGTTCCGCCCAGAAATTATTCTCTTGGATATCATGTTGCCAGGCATGGATGGTTTTGAAGTGTTAGAAAAACTAAAAGCCAGTAGTGATGCCCAGATCAAGAATACTCCAGTGATTATTCTTTCTAACTTTGGTCAAGAAAGCAAAGTGGAACGTGGCTTGCAGTTAGGTGCTGTGGACTACCTAGTGAAAGCCAATTTCACTACCGGTGAGATTGTGGCCAAGATCAAAGAAGTATTAAAGTAAATATTGAACGATCTAAAAAACCCCGCATCTGCGGGGTTTTTTGTTTAGCGGAGATAGTTGATTGGATCGTACGCAACGCCGTTAATATGAATTTCAAAATGTAGGTGTGGTCCAGAAGTGCGACCAGTCATGCCAACATAGCCGATCACTTGGCCGCGACTTACGTATTGGCCTCCACTGACCGCAAAAGCGTTCATATGCGCGTAACGGGTCATGATGCCACCAGACGCATAGATGTCGATGGAATTACCATAACCACCACCATAACCAGTTGAGTTAATTTTAACCGTACCATCAGTCGCAGCGTAAATTGGAGTGCCGAATGGGCATGGTAAATCGCGGCCACGTCCTGCATGGCCCCAATAGGTCGTCATCGCACCACGGCAACCTACAGGATAGTTGAACTGTCCCGCAGTTACGTAATTTGGAAGGCTAGAGGCTTGATAACTAGCGACAGCGCTACTACCAGAGCTAGAATCGCGACTGGCAATATAACTCGTCACTGTCGGAGCGGGTGGTGGCGGTGGTGTGCCGTCTACAATGACAATTTCGGAACCTACAGCCACTAAACCATCACTACCAATATCATTCACTCGGATAGTTTCATCTTTATTTCCTTTATATTTCTCAATAATCTTATCTAACGTGTCACCTTCCGCGACTTTATAAACAACGCCAGAGGCAGGCGGGATTTTTAACGTGTTACCAGGACGGATATAACTGCTACTCGTTAAATTATTGGCCCAAAGTAAAGTAGTTGTGGTCAGACCAAAGCGATCGGCAATTTCACCAATGGTATCGCCATCTTTAATTTTATATTCAGTAATCCCTGCCCGGTTGCCTGTACTTGTTTCTGGAGCAGTAGTGCCAATTAAGGCCGAGCCACTATCTAAGAGAGCTAATTGATCGCCAACGGTGCGAGGGGTTTCCGCGGTCGGGTCCAAATTCGCAATACTTGCCTCCATCATTCCTGATTTATCGACATACGATACCGTAGTAGTGTCTTCAGCAATCAAACCGCGTTCGGTAATATCCTGAGCGATATCGCCATCAGGATTCACAATTTTATATAAGGTCGAATCCTCAGCAAAGATGGCATCACGTTCAAGCTCTTTAGCTTGCAGAATATTGGTACTGGCTACAAAAAAAGCTAGCATCACCACCATCACATGGATAAAATAGCGGTTCCCGAAGATGAATAGTACTTTATTCCGCATAAAGGCGGATCGTTTCAAACGAGCAGCCACTTTTAAGTATTGTGTATAGATTGCAATCACAACTGGACGCAACATCCAACGGATAGCAATATACAAAGGGTTCAGGATGATCACTAATAGCCAGCGGAGGCCAATAATAATGGCTTTTGCTAGTCGAATCAGCGCAATTAAGGCTGCTAGTGCTAATTGTCGTAAACGAATAGACACGCCGACCAGACTACCATTTTTAGGGCTTGCTGTCAACGCATAAACCAAGTACAATAGCGGCCATGTATTCGCCGTCAAGTTTTGAGCCCAAGTGGCAACAACAGTGGGTAAAAGATCATAGTTTTAAAGCTAATGATCAAAATCCTAAGCCAAAGATGTATATTTTGGATATGTTCCCATATCCGTCTGCAAATGGCCTGCACGTTGGGCATCCAGAAGGGTATACTGCCACAGATATTGTGGCTCGTTATCAGCGCATGCAAGGCAAGAACGTACTGCATCCAATGGGTTGGGATGCATTTGGGTTACCAGCGGAAAATTTTGCGATTAAAACGGGCGTTGATCCAGATACCTCAACACACAAGAATATTATCAATTTTACTCGTCAGATTCAGTCACTTGGGTTCAGCTATGATTGGGATCGTGAAGTGGATACTTCTTCACCAACATACTACAAATGGACTCAGTGGATGTTTTTGCAGATGTATCAACAAGGTTTAGCTTACCGCAAAAAAGCCCGCGTAAACTGGTGTGATGGTTGTCAGACGGTGTTGGCCAATGAACAGGTAGTGGATGGAAAATGTGAGCGCAGTAAAGACGAAGTTGTACAAAAGGATCTCGAACAATGGTTTTTCAAAACAACCGCTTATGCTGAACAGCTCTTGAGCGATTTAGAAACTATTGATTGGCCAGAGCCGATTAAATTGATGCAGAAGAACTGGATCGGCAAGAGCGAAGGTGCAGAGTTAGAGTTTTCTCTAGAGCACCATACAGAAAAAATCAAAGTCTATACGACACGTCCGGATACATTGTACGGCGTCACATACTTAGTATTATCTCCTGAACACAGTCTAGTAAAACAACTCACTACCGCTGAACAACAAGCGGACGTTACTGCCTATCTGGCTGCCGCAGCCAAGAAAAATGATCTTGAACGGACTAGTTTAAATAAAGAAAAAACCGGTGTATTTACAGGCGCTTACGCATTGCACCCGTTAACAGGTGAGCAAGTACCTATCTGGATCGCTGACTATGTGTTGGCCACCTATGGTACCGGTGCCATTATGGCAGTGCCTGCTCATGATGAACGCGATGCCGAATTTGCCGTGCAGTATCAAATACCAGTCAAGGTGGTCGTATCTGATCAGGGCATCATGATGAATTCAGGTGAATTTGATGGCTTAGATGCTGAGACAGCCAAATGGAAAATTACGGAGAAAGCTGGTGGGGTAAAGAAAACGAATTACAAATTGCGTGATTGGCTGATCTCTCGCCAACGTTACTGGGGCGCACCAATTCCTATTGTGTATGATCCGGAAGGCAATGCTCATCCTGTCAAAGAAGAACATTTACCATTAGTCTTGCCGACCGATGTGGATTATTTGCCCAAAGGCACTTCACCAATCGGCACTTCCGAAAGTTACAAAGCCTTAGCCGAAAAATTGTATGGCGCGGGTTGGCATTTTGAAGTGGATACCATGGATACCTTCGTTTGCTCCTCATGGTATTACTTACGGTATTGTGACCCTAAGAACGCAGAGCAATTCGCTGCACCAGAAAAATTAGCCAAATGGCTACCAGTGGATATGTATGTCGGGGGTGCTGAACATGCTGTTTTACATCTGCTCTATGCCCGCTTCTTCCATAAAGCGTTGCGCGATTTTGGATTTATTCCACAAGAAGTTGGTCCTGAACCGTTTGCCGCCCTGCGTAATCAAGGGATGATTTTAGGCGAAGATAACCAAAAAATGAGTAAATCCCGAGGCAATGTGATTAATCCAGATGACGTCGTTGCTCAATACGGTTCAGATACTTTGCGATTATATGAAATGTTCATGGGGCCATTTGATGATGTAAAACCGTGGAGTACCTCTAGTATTAAAGGTGTCTATCGGTTCTTAGAAAAAGTTGAACGATTACTACCAAAAGTAGGTGATACCACCCTAGATGCAGATACAGAACGGCTGTTAAACCAAACTATCAAAATGGTAGGCGAACATATTATTGGTTTTCAATTCAACACCGCTATTTCTCAAATGATGATTTTGACCAACGCTCTGACTGATCTCTCAGTAGTACCGGTTGATGCATTCAAAGCGTTGCTCTTAATACTTTCACCGTTTGCCCCGCACTTAACAGCTGAGCTGTGGTTACAAGGTAAAATGAACGGCAATGTTTGGGAGCAAGCTTGGCCAGGTTACGATGTCACCAAATTAAACAGCGATACTGTAAAAGTAGTGGTACAGGTGAATGGAAAACTGCGCGATACCTTAATGTTACCTCAAGATTGTGATGAAGCGACCGCTTTACAACAAGCCCAGGCCTCCGTCTTGGTCAAAAAATATACTGAGGGCAAAACCATTATTAAAACCATCTACGTTCCGAAGCGTTTAGTGAGTATTGTGGTTCAATAGATAAAAATTTTTATGAAAAATGGTGAATTGTTGATCTATCCAACAGAGTCATCATATGCTTTGGGCTGCATGTTTAATGATCATGCGGGAATACAAAAAATTCTCAAACTCAAAGGCCGGAAAGATCCACGTTTTACTGTCGTGGCTAGTTCACTTGAACAGGTGCAACAGTATTTTCAACTCGATGAAGCAAGTTTTGCGCTCGCCCAACAGTATTGGCCAGCTGCCTTATCGATTGTCGTAGGGGAACAGTATGCGATTCGTGTCCCAGGGTTAGCCGCTGCCCGAGACGCCGCAGCGCAGGCCGGTGTACCATTAATTGCCACTAGTTTGAATATTTCGGGCGAACCCCCAGTGTTTGATTTAAAATTATTACCTGAGCGTTTTTCCGGAATTCCAATCATCGATGGTGGAGTATTAACACCTAAAGCACCTAGTACCGTCGTAGAGTGTTTCCAAGGTGGTTATGTCATTCACCGCCAAGGTGCCGTTGCCGTGCTATAATGCAGGCCATGACAAAGTTTGGCCAACATTTTTTAGTCGATCAGAGCGTGTTAGCGACCATGGTGAAGATTACGGCTGAACATGGTTCGCAGGAGACTATATTAGAAATTGGCCCAGGCAAAGGAATACTGACTGCAGAATTGGTGAAATTAGCGAAACGGGTGATTGCTGTTGAAATTGATCGTAATTTAAAACCATTTTTAGATCCACTCGAGCAAAACTATCCAAATTTAAAGGTAATTTATGGTGATATTTTAGATCTCAACCTATTAGAACTTGGTTTAGTAGATGGGGCCTACAGTTTAGCTAGTAACTTACCATATGAAATCAGCGGGCCAGTTTTCCGTAAATTTCTTACTACCCACCCTTATCCAAGCCACATGGCTTTGTTAATTCAAAAGGAGGTCGCCGAACGCATTACTGCGAAGCCTGGTCAGTTAAGCATCTTAGGATTATCTGTTCAGGCCTTTGCAAATCCGCATTTGGTGCGTCTGGTGGATAAACGGGCGTTTTCCCCAGCTCCTAAAGTCCAAAGCGCCATTGTCAGTATTGAAGATATTCGAGTAGGACAAGGTATGACAGAAATTGAAGAAAAGGCATTTTTTAGGTTGGTAAAAGGCGGATTTGCTCAAAAACGCAAATTATTGAAGAAAAACCTAGCAAATATGAACCTGGATGGCAAAAAAATACCAAATGAGGCTATTATTAGCACATTTTCGGATTTGAACCTGAGCGATACTGCCCGTGCACAGGAATTATCACTAGATCAGTGGGCGGCGCTAGTTGACAAATTGGAGAAATTCGTTGTATAATTCGCCTGTGGATAACTCAAAAGATCGTGAGTTTAAAGGCTTCTTTTGGGGCTATATCGTGATCGCATTTGTGGCAATATTTGGCGGGGCATTTTCACTTTATTCGCGGATCAACGGTATTACGCCGTTTTTGTTTAGTTTAGACCCAAATCCAGGTCCTGTAGTATCAGAATCTCAGCAACGGCTGGAAGAGCTAGCCCAGATGAAATTATTGGATAGCGATGGGGATACTATCAGTGATTTTGATGAGGAATATACCTTTAGTACCAGTGCCTATCTGGTGGATACAGATTCTGATGGCCTTGCAGATAATGTGGAAATTGATGCAGGAGAGAATCCAATTTGTGCTAAGGGTCAAACGTGTTTTGGAGGAGTTTCCAATTCAAATGGCAATAGTAACAGTAATGTCAATTCTTCAGTGAATACGGCTGATGTGGCTGCATTATCTACCGATGATCCAGTTGAATTACGTCGCCAATTGGCTGCATTGGGTATAGATGAAACAGTTTTGAGCCAAGTAAGTGATGAAGATTTATTAAGTGTATATGCGAGTGTCCAACAGGATTACAGCAACTCCAACACTACAAACACAAATGAAGGTGATCCGTATGCCGGTTTATTACCTGATACAACGAATACCAATAGTACGAGTTCTGTACGTACGGCTAGCGATCTTGAAAATCTAACTCCTGATGCAGTGCGAGACTTATTAATCCAGTCAGGAATGTCCGCTTCAGATCTAGAAGGGTTAGATGATGAGACGTTGATGCAAGCTTATGAACAGGCCTTACAGCAAACCGAGGCTGCTAATACTGGTACCAATCAATAATCTATGAGCCGTCTGCATCGCCAACTTATTTCTACAGTTTGTCTCTTGGCTGTTTTGTTTTCGGCTGTCGTCGCAAAGCCGGCTATGGCTCAAGGCATTCCGGTAATCGATGTGACAGCGCTGACACAAATGACGGGTCAGCAAATTTCCGACAAAATTTTAGAAGTTTTAAAAACAGCTGCGTTGGTCGGTGTTAAAAATGCAATGTCAGCTTTCCTAGGAAAACTCGCCTATGATGCAGCTGTTTATGTAGCTTCAGCCGGCACTGGTCAAGAATCATTGGTCTATCCAGATTCCATTGGTGAATACATGGCTGATGCCGGGGATGCAGCGCTGGGTGGTGTGATTGAAGGAGTCGCTACAGCTGCGGGGCTTGATGCTGCAGGATTGTGTGATCCAGGAGATGATTTCCGTATCAACTTAACGATCGGAATGGAGCTAAATGGGGGGCCATCCGTTTATAAGCCAGCTTGTACTTTGACAGAGTTAGCCGGTAATTGGCGTGAAGCATATTCTGATCCTGATTTTTCAAAGTTCGTACAATTGCAATTCGATTCCACCGCAAACCCATTAGGGATTTCTTTGGAAACTGAAAACTTAACCATCGTTGCCAGAGATGAGGCAGAAGAAGCTGCTAAAAATGAACGTTTAGCCAACAATTCTGGTTTTGCAGATAAAGTAGAGCAAGTCTCTGGAACAATTTTGACCCCAGGTGATCAAATCAAACGGCAATTTGAAGAGCCCCAAAATTTTGCTCAGCAGTTTGCTGTTCAGTCAATCGGTAATCCAGCAGTAGATGCTTTAAGTATCTTTACCAGTACCTTGGTTACGAAATTGATGCAGCGAGCACAACAAGGGTTAGCCAATTTAACGAATGGAGGCTCATTATCAGGCTTACTAGGTGGAACATTTTCTGGCACAGTTAGCGGTCGTTCAGCTGCTGAAGCGCGCTATGCGTCCTTACGTCAGCCAGTCTTTGCTACAAGTGGGTCATTTGATGTGTTATCAGAGATGGCGGCGTGCCCTGATGATGCTGCTTTGCGCACCGTTAACAATTGTACGATTGGTTCAGCTCTACAAACAGCAATCCAAGAAGGTTGGACCGTGCAGGAGTTTGTCGATTATCAATCCGATAATGGTCAAAGTTTTGCCTTCGCTAATGACGACATTGCATCTTCCCAAATTCAAAATAGTGAGGGCGTGAATCAAACAGGGATCGCCGTCTTGAAAAAATTCCGTATCATTCCGGTGGGTTGGCAAGTGGCCTCAGATTATATTGCCAATACTGCAGATGCACCAACACTGCAACAGTTGACGGACTGCTATAATTATTGTGGAACGGCAGATGAATCTGCAAGTTGTGATTTCTTACTCACAGATTCTGCTGGTAATCCTACGGATTACTCACCTTACTGTGGTCTAGTAGATCCATACTGGGTTTTAAAGGCTCCGCAAAACTTTTGTGAACGTGAAGCACCTGGTTCTACCATTGCAGCTGCACAGAGCTTTGATGACGATGCTAATCCTGATACCCAAGAGACGGTTGTTATTAGTCGTTTAAATTATTGTGCTGATACGCGAGGCTGTATTCAGGAAGATCAAGAGGGTGTTTGTACAGCTTATGGATACTGCACAGAGGAAGAACGAATTTATCGCTTTGAAGGTGAGATCTGTGATGAAGAATATAGTAGTTGTGAGAGCTTTACGGATGTGGACGGCAATGATGTGTCCTATGTTAAATCATCACTCAACTATAATGACTGTGCTACTGATCCTGGCTGCCAATGGTACTGCTTAAGTAAAGACGACGCCGGCAATTATAATTGTGCCAGTCCAACTTCTACCTATGTCGGTTGTTCTGAAGACCTCACGAATAATGAAACTGATTATGGTTTGAGTTATGATGTTTCCTATAATGCCAATGAGTCATGTTCATGTACGGTCACGCAAACCTGTGAAGTGCCAGCCGGTTCAGATACGGGTGATAATAATGGCGATGGCTTAACTGATTATCGACAGTGTTTGGTCTCGAATACAGATGGCAGTGATTCAGTCTGTACCTTGGATGATAATTGTGGAGCTGGTAATCCAAACTACGATGAAGCTTCTGGTACCTGTACTTGTGCAGTGACCAATACTGCTTCTGTAGATGCAGGCAACACGAGTGTAGATATCACGGTGGAAGCTGATGATGGTAGCGATGCCACTCAAACATGTACATTAGACGATGAAGATAGTTCTGGGGCAGCGGATAGTTGTTCATCCGACTATTCAACTTATAGTAATGCCCCTGTGTGTGAAGTGGCCTCTGCAGGTATCTTAAATTGTGGTGATCTCTGCACGACCACAACTGGCGGCACTTGTACGAATAGTTTAGGGAATACCTGTACGGATGGATCCGATACGGATAGCAATACTACGGATGGAGAATGTCTATTATCCGATAGTTGTTCGATTGCTACTGGAAGTTATAGTTGTACGAGTACAGCTGGCAATACCTGTATTTTAGGAACCATTGATGAAGACCCTCAAATTGCCGATGATACGATCTACTTTGATCAAAATGTTGAAGAATGTTCCAGTTCAGATGCCGATTGCACGCAGTACATTCGCATTAAACCAGATACAAACTTAATCCCGAATGCATTGTTTGATTATTACGATACGACGAATGATACGATCAATGATACGGATGGTGATGGACTCTTAAATGCAGCTATTGATGGGGATTCCTTGGCATTTTGCAGTCACGATGGTGTAGGGTGTTCTACCGATGCAAATTGTATTGAAGATTTGAACGGAGATGGTGATGGCGAAGATGCTGATGAGACCGAAGGACAGTGCATTGGTTGGATTCAAAACGGCGTTACCGCCTATGTCTTAGACACCAGCTTTGATACTTTGATCACTCCTGATGTTGGCACGAACTATATTAAATTAGATGCCGCTGCTGCCAGCAACACACTGGAAACTACAGTGAACACTGGTCAAGCCTTAGAGAATCGTACCTTCACTTTCGCGTATCGAGCGATGACAACTGATGCAACCTGTTCCGATGTTTCCTTTACAATCGGTTCCAGCGATGGCACTGCTGTCTCTAGTCCAGTATCAGCCGATCCAGACGGTGTAGATTATGAATATACAGGTAGCTGGCAAGATTATACTACTACCTATACATTTGCTGATGGCATCTCAGATACTAGCGTGACGGTCGCGATTGCCGCTTCATCCAGTTGTGATTTAGCCATCGGTGCTGCATCCCTGGTTGAAGATAATGAGTTTAGTGATAGTTACACTAACTACGCAATTAACAATGTCACTTATTTGAATGGAGATACCATTAGTTGTGATCCCTCCGATGTAGGTTGTGAGTTATACGTAGAAGATGGTCACAGTGATGCGGAAGGGATTCCAGGTATTATTACGAATCCGGATTCTGCAGATTGTGTAAATGCCGACGGTAGTTATAACTACGGCAATCCCTCTTGCAGTCAGTGTAATGGTGATCCAGAGCAAGATCAGGCTGACGACTACTTTGCCGGTTGTGATTTCTATCAAGAAGTTGGTTTAGATCATACTGCACCGATTACTACTGATGAAAGTTGGTTGACGACAGAACAGCGCGCTGGTGCCATGTTACGTTCAGGAAAATATTGTGAAGGGGATTCTACACTACATTGTTTCATTGATAGTGATTGTCCCTCTGGCAGCGCTTGTATTGAAGAAGTGTCCATAGTTCCAGAGTCTGGTGAAAGTTGTTCAGCCGCCGCGGTAGGTTGTGAAGAATATACGAATTTAGCGACCGTCGAAGCCGGTGGTGAAGGATTGGAATACTATTCTGAGTTGCAACAATGCGTGCGCACTGATGATCAAGCAACAGCTGTATTTTATACCTTTGAAGGTAGTGATAGTGCTGGCGTTCAGGTACAAGACCATGTCCTGAAGATTGATCAAGACAGTTCCGCAGAAGGTCCTTGTGTGAACTTAGATTTGGAAAGTGAAAACTACAATGCGGATTGTGTAGATTCAAGTTATACGGCGACAGAGCAATTAGCTTGGGATTGTGGCCCGGATGGCGACTTGGATAGTGATGGTAGTTTGAACAGTGCTGATTCGACTACAGACGATGATGAGTATGGTACGAATGCCGACTGCCGACAATACGCACAAGCAGATGGAACGATCTTCTATCGCTATGCTTCAGATGTCATTGTGGCTTCCGATGAATGCACACCATTACGCAATACCCAAGATGTGCGGGTTTACTTTGCCTTGCCAAATGAAAGTAACTCTTGTTCGTCGGCCGATGTTAGCTGCCGCGAATACAAAGGTACAGATTCCGGTAGTGAGCAAACGATCATTGATGAGGATTTTAGTGCCAACGACACAACTGACTGGTCTGGAGCAACGTCCACCAGCAATGAATCAATCTTGCAAAGTGGTTACTCCTTACAATTGCAAGATGCGGATACAAGTAATACAGATAATGCCACTATTAGTTACGCCTTATTTACTGAAGAAGATGCCGATGGTGATGGAACTACCGAAACATATGGCATGCTGGAAGACGAGCGTTCATATGTGTTGACCTTCTGGGCAAAATCTACAGATGGTGGAACACTGCTATCGAGCTTTGGTTTCTCAGGTACAACCAGTAATGATTATTACTTCACTGCGGATGGTTCCAGTACAACTGCTGAAAGTCTAGCGCTGACCGGTGATAGTGATTGGCATCAATATAAATTAGGGCCAGTGATTCTACCGGCCGGAACTAACCTTGATGATGGTGATGAATATTTTAACTTAGATTTCTCTGGTACAACGGCTACGAGTGAAGCCTACATTGATACGATAGTCTTAAGTGAATCGAATAGTCAGTATTTGATCCAAGATACGGCGCATAGTTGTAACAATTTTGAAGGTTGCCGCGAATATAAAGATCGTAACGGTGACACACATTATCTAAAATCATTCTTACGCCTATGTGGTGATGATGTGGTGGGTTGTGAAGCGATGATCGCTACACAGAATTCCAGCAATCCATTTACGGAAGCGTACAACATGGATAATGAGTATGATCAAGATGATGTCATTGTGCAATATGATCAGCCGGTGACTTTGGTATACAGTGAGGACAACCTCTGCTCGGCTACCGTGATGGGTTGCACAGAAGTGGGGTTGCCAGCTGTAGATGAGCGTACTGGTCAAATTACCGACTATGAAGACGCCTACTTGCTGAATACCCCGGACGATTACAGCACAACCCTGTGTGAACAACCGCAGTTAGCTTGCTCAGAATATACTTCAGAGTATGACGGAACAGTCTACTTTAAAGATCCGGGTCAACGCCTATGTGAACTGAAGGAATACTCAGTAGATGGCAATACCTTTAATGGTTGGTTTAAAGTCGATAGTCTTGCTACCGAGCCAGATTGTCCATTGCAAAACGATTATTCAGATACGGATGTCCATTACGCATCACAGCCATTGGGCGGCGTCTGTAACAGTAATAGTATTACAGTGCGTGAAGGTGCTTGTGTTGATAGTAGTGGCAATACGCAGTTGATTATTAATCAGACGGATTGTGAAGCTGATGGTTACACCTGGGATAGTAGTTATGTAGATAATCGCGTTGGCGCTTTATGTAATGCCGATGCAGATTGTTATCCTACAGGTTGGGCCTCTGGCGATCCTCGGCCGCGTTGTATCTCTAATGCCGAAGACGACATAGACGTGAACGATGGTGGCGTACATCAATATGTCCGTACGGAAGATGATGGCGTTACACTTGCTAATTACGTCACAGATTTTGGTTGGGCTGGATTGTGCCCTGGTGATCAAGCTGGTTGTTCGGAATATGTAGATCCCTATAGTCCAAATATCACGGAAATTAATAATGATTGGAGTTTTGAAGATGACGCACGTGATGATTCGAATGTCTATTATGCCGATGGAGATACCCCAACAGGATTCCCAGATTATTGGAAAATTCCATATAACGCCACGTTGATAGGTAGTGACTATACCGAAATTGACTTGGATGCTGATGGCACTGTAGATATTGATTCGACTTGTGATACTACGGATGCGGTGATTTCTGCATTCACCGGTGCCACGATTAATCCAGCTGATGGTAGCTCTGTATTAGAGTTGACTGGTCCTTGTGCATTAGAACAATATACGACCTTCACTGACTTGCAGCCGAATGCAACTTACACAATCCAAGCACAGATAAAGATGCCGAAAGATCAAATGGATGACGGTGATGGTACGGGGACGCCTTCAGAATTTAGTGTTGGTGTACATTTCTATACGGCAGACAATGATGATAATGGTTTGTTGGATCAAGTGGTTGTAGATGATATGACCTTGTATCCAGTAGCGGATCATGCCACGTTAGAGTTTGAAGATAGCAGTGATACCGATGGTTTTAGTAACTGGTATCGATTCCAAGGTGCGATTGGCTTAGGCACAACGGTACCAATTCCTACTGATGCTCAATATGCCCGCATCTTTATCGTAAATCATTCTACGGACACGATCTATTTTGATGCAGTCAGCTTTAATGAAGCCGATAAGTATTACTACTTAGATTACACGGTAGACGGAACTACGGAACGTGAGCAGCAAGATGGTACCAACACTTGTGTTAACCAAGATACTGAAGAAGGGGAAATCACATCCGATGGTGGCTGCGTGGCCTTCCGCGATATGACCTCTGATACGCAGAACTATTCTCAGGATGGTCTAGATTGTTCCACCTGTTTATTAACACCCAATTCGGATGCCTGTCGTTATATTGCCGATGCTTGTGACACCAACGCTGTTTTGAAGGTGAAAAAGGATCGTGTCTGTGGAGAATGGTTATCATGCGAAACTGCACAGTTAGTTGAGGACGATAACGGTAATGTCAGTAGTCAGTGTTTCACCATTAATCGGTGTCGTGAATTAGATGAAAATGGCAACTGTTCAGATTTAGTGCCTGATCCAGCTTATGATGAACTGTCCGGCAACAGTGATGTGCACTACACAACAGCTAATGGCGACGCCAGCGAGCTGAGTGCAATTCGAAATTTAACGGGGTTCAGTAAAGTTGGTTTGACATGGAACGATGTGTTGTATTGTGATGCTGGCCCGAATGCTGGCGTGCGCTGTAATACAGATGCGGATTGTCAGACAGATACAGATACAAGTGGTACCTGTTCAGTGCCATTCAGCACGGAAGGCTATTATCCGTATGGCTGGATGACAGAAGTTGGTGAATCTGGTGCTCAATCTGGTGAAGACCTGATCGAATTGAATAGCTTTGAAGATTTATATTGCGCAGGCACAAAAGGTGATGCCACTATTTCTTGTATTACCAATGCGAGCGAAAGTTCGAATGGCAATTGCTATTCTGCCGATTTACAGCAGCAAGTAGAAGCAGGAGATATGACAATTGAGCAGGCTGTGTTCTTCGGGGCAGAGGGTGTTGGGTTCACAGATAGTCCAAATAATGCTGAATTAGCATTTTGTCCGAATAGTCCGAACTTTGGGCAGTATTGGGCCTATGGTGGTTCTACTGGTAGTTATCAATATACAGCTGAAGGTTGGCGCCCACTTCCGGATGATTCTGATTCCAATATTTATATTACGCAGTATCAAGATTTTGATAATTGTGAAGCTCCCTGCAACGAAATTGATTTGAATAACGTACTGCAAATTGGGGCATCCTCTACTGATGGCAGTGATGCCTTTGCTGGCGGTGCATCTTATGACTTACAGGATAATATCAACAATGGTGGCACCTACAGTTTGAGTTTTGATGCGCGTTATGTGAATACCGATTTTGTGGAAGATGGCGAGGGATCGATCCCATCCACGGTGAGAGTCTGTTTACAGCACTACAACATCGGTGATTCCTCGGGTGAGGAAATGGATAAGAAAGATTGTTTCATCAATGGGTTTGGAATGGCCGACATTGTCTTCGCGATCGACACCTCTGGTTCAATGACTGAAGAGATCACAGCGGTCGCTGAAGCAGTCCCTGATTTAGCTGAACAGTTAGCCAATGCGGGTATTGACGCTAAATTTGCTCTGGTCGATATGGACGATAATGATGATAGTACCTGTTCTGCCTCTGGAGGAGCTGCTAACTATGTCGATCTTGATTTCACTAATGATATTGATACCTTTACTGATGCTGTCAATCGTATGGAAGCCAATGGTGCCAGTGTAGATCCTTTAAATGCCATCTATGAGGTAGCAAATAATGCATTTACTTCAGTAGTGAGCACTGATGCAGATTGTGATCACGAAGGATCATTAACCTATCGTAGCGAAGCATATAAATTCTTGATTGTAGTTACAGATACGGGTGATGAAATTAGTTCCAACGACATTAACTACAGTGATGCTCAAGATGCAGCCATTGCCGCTAACCTCCCTGTTTTCGTGACTTCTGCAGCCGCTGATGTTTGTGATAGTGGTGGTGGTAGTTCGGCGAACTGTGTCGCCTACTACGATACATTGGCTGAAGCCACAGGTGGAGACGCCTATGCCTATGATGATAGTGCTGGCACGACATATACCGATTGGTCTGCAAATACAACCATTATTGATGATGTGTTTAGCAATGTATTGGAGATCATCGACATCTTCCAGTTCACTACCGAGATGCAGACGTATGCATTAGGACCAATTACGATTACGGAAAAGAGTGTGGATGAAGATGCTGGCGAACAGATTATTAACGACGGTATCAAAACTCAATTAGAATTTTTAGGATCAGATGGTGCCAGCTTCCAGATTGATAATGTCTCCTTGCTACCTGTGTTAGAGGTCAGTAAAGATCTTGATCCAATCGCACGTTCCTGTCGAGCCTACCCTGAATCTGATAGTTTGCAATGTGCCTATAGTGAAACCAATGGTACTAGTTATCTAGGTTGGAAAGGCTATTGTGTAGAAGCGGATCCGTTAAACCCAAGTCGCTGTATTACGTGGTGGCCAATTGACGTCTTAGAAGGGGAAACCTCAATTGTAAATCGTGAACCCTCAGGCTATTCCGGACGTTCCAGTGTCTATAGTTGTTTGATCTCCAAAGGTTTAGAGCACCCAGGCTTCTGTAACGAAGATACCTACACGAGCGGTAGTGATAGTTACGATACGGCCAATGATGGTTTTGGACAGGGTGTCATTTGTACGAGTGATGCTACCTGCAGTGCGTTTAGCGGCTCAACCTGCTTCCAAGGTGCAAACTATACTTTGGATGATTCTACCTCAGCTGGCATTAATGAGCATGACGACCTTACAGACCAGTTTACAGAAGCTACTACTACCGAGGGTGGTCAATGCGAGGTGGTAGATGATACCGATGTCACCTGTGATCAATGGTCAACCAGTGGTATTTGCAGTGATACGACTTACGATAATGAAACAGATTGTACAGATCAAGGCGAAACCTGGAGCGAGGTGTTCGATATCATGCAAGAAAGTGACATCTTATCCACAGGTAATTGTGTAGATATTGGAAACGGCGTGGGCTTTGAAGGAAACCACTACAACGATTATTCAGATCCTCAAGGCATGACTGCTGATGATAGTTATTGTTTCTATGATGTTGACGGTGCTGATGGTAATGAGGTCCGCTCAACGCGCAGCTGCAGCACTGATTCAGATTGTCGGTCTACAGATACCGGATCATCGTATAGTTGTGCCATTTTGGGTTGCAATGGCAGTACGAATAATACAACTTGTGGCTATCACGATGATGAGGATAATAGTCAGTGTCAAAGCACTTCCGCAGTTCATGATGATGTCTCGTATGAAACTCGACCATTGCGTTGGCAGATGCCAGATCCAGCTGAGCAGGCAGCAGACGATGCGTATAGCGCAGCATCAGGTTCTAGTGATGCAAAAATGCAAGCCTACTTGAATGCATTATACGGCCAAGGTGTAATTGTCCGCTTACCCGCAAATGAAATTCTACGCAATATTCATGCTAGCGAAATGGAGGTCATAGAATTTAATCCAGGTTCAGCTGGTAATGGTGGTGGAGCAGGTAATGAGTATCCGTTCTGGGGGCAATTAAATGCGGATGCGGAAAGTGATTTCGGCATTTACGATACAGGTGATGGTTTAGCAGACACTGGTAATATTTGGTTAACCGATTTATTACAAGGCGCAATTGAATACGATGACGACGGTAAGATTAAAGATAAAGGTAACTGTATTGCCTATGAAGATGGTGATCAAGTGGGCTTTGGATGTCGGCAGTGGGGCCTCTATGATAGTGACTTTGAATTAGATAACTATACTAGTCGCAATTTGCCGAGTTTCTCTGGTACCTATAATCATGGTTTAGATTTGGTCTACACCTGGACATGGGGTAACTTTGATTGGGGCAACGAAAATGATGATGATGAATGCAATATTAGTGGCGGCGGTGATGAGGATGATGATCGCATCTTTGATAAATTATCAGCTAGTGGTAAAAATATTAATGATTGGTCTGATACCGATTGTGTGAATAAAGCGTTTAAGGTGATTGCCGGCGATTATGGTAATAATCAGAGTAGTGATAGTCGCAATGTCTGGAAAGATCTAGAAGATAATAATACCGATCTCTGGAATCAATTCTATGTAGATGACGTTACTACAGAAGCACCTGATATTATTCACTTTGATGAAGGCGATGTGAGTGGAGATATTTGGCCAAACAATACCTCAGTTGGTAGCATTGTTGGCACCCACAGTGGTGGTAATATTTTGAGCCTGTACGTCGACTTTAATGCTGAGGGTTATATCCAGGCAGTTTATGTACTCGAATACTTCGATGCCCAGGGTACAGAAGATACGCCATTCTTTGGGCCGGACGCTATTGTGGAAACTACGTTGCAAAACATGATGCACTTAGATGTTCAAACCCGTGAAAGTTGTTTGTTGGTTGGTGAATCGGTCAGTAGCACTGGCGATCAACAAGCTTGGGCTAATCGCTCTACGACCGAAGGATATGAAATTAATTACGATGCTTCTGATGATAATAGTCATATTGCCTTTGATACGCCATCAGAACCATTTGGTGCGATCAGTGCTCAAGATGGTACTCCCGTACAGTGGGATACTGTGGTATCCAATGCAGATGAATTAAAGTGGAGCGCCATGGAATCTCAACCTGCGATTGCCATACAAACCGATGAGTTTGTTGACGCTGGACATCCGCTCACCTGTATTGGTGAATGTGATAACACTGTCTGCGTGGGTGACCCTAGTCGTTTAGGTGAAGCCTGCAGTACGGATGGTTGTGGTGATTCTGGTGGCATCTGTATGGGGGTTGGGGATACTACCATTAGTAATGAAGGTCAGGTCACTGGCAATTCGAATTTGCAGGGGCAGATTGATGATGTTGTGAATACAGCAGCTGATCGTTTGAAGCATGTCTTTGCAAATATCAATACCTTCTACCAGTTAGATTTCACTACTGACCCCACAGTAGTTTATGAACTGTTGAATGATAGTTCAGGTTATTGGAACGATCCAGTAAGTAGCAGCAACAATATGTTTGATGAGATGGATCCTTGCAACGGGGATGGCAGTGCCCGACCGGATGATTGGGGTGGAGAATCCGAATATTGTGGAGTCTATCCGACTGTAACCAGTATTACTATGAACGATGAGTTGGGTGAAGCTGGTGAATACTTGGATATTAGTAATGGACAAACCGTGACCTTAAAATTCACATCGAATGTAGATGGAGAGCAAAAGCCATTAGCCGATATCTATATTGATTGGGGTGATGGTAGTACGCCTACTACTACTGAGTGGGATGCTGAGCCAACTACACATATCTTTACGCATGCCTATAATTGTGGTCCAGATAATGGCGATCGCTTTATTGATGAAAGCTACTGTGAATTTACGCCAAAAATTACTGTTACCGATAACTGGTATTGGTGTTCTGGCCAAGAGGTTGGCTATTGTTCCACAAATAGTGCATACTCTAATGAAGAGGCCTGTACAGATCATAGTGAGACCTGGGTGTCTACTGGTGATCATCGCTATGAACCAGAGAATAGCACTAATATTATGACCAGTTGCCAATCTTACGATGAACCAAGCTTAACTTTACGCGTCGATGCAACGAATTAAAGCCTTCCTACAATCTAAATGGACGCGAGTTCTTACAGCGGTTGTACTCATCGTGATTCCGTTTGCTTCTGCACAGGCAGTTTTTGGTGACCTGGTAGCATTTGGTAAAGATACTATCTTGTACATCATCTCTTGGCTATTATATTACCTGTTGGTTGGTGTCATGGGATTCTTTGCAACGCTGGCTACAAATTTGTTGGTGTATGTTGCCCAGCTCAATAATTTTACGGATCTCCCAGTGATTATTGAGATCTGGCAAGTCTCACGCGATCTTACCAACATGGGTTTTATCGTGATGTTATTGGTGATTGCCTTTGGAACGCTCTTCCGTTTAGAAGCCTATTCCTGGAAGAAATTGTTACCAAAGATGATCATTGCCGCAATTTTAGTGAACTATTCTCGGGCGATCTGTGGTTTTCTGGTAGATGCTTCGCAAGTCGTCATGTTAACATTCGTGGCTGCCATTAAGGATGCCGCAGCAGTCGGTTTGACCTCTGCCTTTCAGCTCGACAAGTTACTACAATTTGGCCAAACCAATAGCGCCTTGAATCCTGGTGAGGTTGGAGCTGTAACCTCATCCCAACAGCGTTTGGTGGCCATTATCGCCGCTGGCTTTATGTTGTCTACCATGTTTACTGTGCAGTGTGTCTATATTGTGGTATTGGTTGGCCGTTTAGTGATGATCTGGTTCTTAACAGCACTGTCACCATTCCGTGCTGGTGCTATGGTTTTACCACAAACAGAACGTTATGCTAGTCAATTTGATGAAACGTTCATTCGTTATTTGGTGGTAGGTATCATGGCAGTAGGTTCACTCTGGTTTTCTATGTATGTGGCTGCCAAAGCGATCGATTCTGGTGGTCTTGGCAGTATCGCTGCTTCCGAAGCGGTAAAGAAAGCTCAATTAGAAGATTCAAAAGACAATGTATTGGCAACATCGGGTGCGTTGGATACTACTCTAATCTCTGGGTTTATCATTGCCACGATGATGCTGATGTTAGGCATGAAACTGACCCAGGAAAATGCTTCAGAATTAGGTAGCTCGATGGGCAAAGTTGGTGCCTTCTTTACTGGTGTTGGCGTTGCTAAACTAGCTTCGTATCCAGCCGGCTACCTCAACGATGTTCAGTTTGCGCGTACTGGTGTCGACCTCAATGCTTCGCGCATTAAAGATCGCTGGGCGCATGGTTTAGCTGCCAACAAGAAGGCGCGGGTAACAGAAGGAGAATCGGTAGCGGCTCAGAAATATCGTGAAGGCTTCCTGTTAGCAGGCACCACTGGCGCTGGAGATCAAGTTGCTGAGTTGGGCTTGAGGAGAGAGCAATTACGTGGTGGTATTGTGGGTAATATTCCGCTACTTCGTAATTGGGATCGTGGTCGTCGCGCACCATGGGTATTAGGTGGTAGACAAGGTAAATTTGAGAATGCCTTAAATGAAGAAAATAAGTTGCAAGCCGAGTCAGCTTCGATCGAAGAAGACATGAAGCGTATTCGAAAGAATAAGGATTATACGACAGTATCCGCATTTGATAAGCAGCAAGCTAATTTAAACGCTCGTGCGACATCATCCGCCAAGACTGTTTTGGATGCTTCGGATGGTACGGACCGTTCTATTTTAGAGGATTATCGCGCGGCACTGCAAAATATTGCCAATGATGAAAATCTAACAGATACTGAACGCTCCAAAGCAGCCGAGGCAGTAGAAGAGGTAAATGAAAGAATTAAGACAAAAAAAGGAACATTCGATACTACAGGTCCGGTCGCTTCAGGCATTGCTGGTTTTTCCGCTCTTGTAGCTGCAAAGAAAAAGGAAGCCCTTAAGGAAGCTACTGATCATGCCGCTACACGCGCAGCGCGTACTGCTGGTGGCACCATAAAAGACGCAGCTGATATTGAGAATGAATTAATGAAGGATGGTGTCTACAAAGCCAGAGCCGATCGACAGGATGTGATCTTGGGCAAACCGGATGCCAAAACAGGTAAACGCTCGGGAGGAACACTTGCCGCAGCCAAGGCTATTAGAGGAAAGTTTGGATCCCAAATGGGTTCTGGTGGTGAGTTAAAATTGCGCAAATTGGTTAGTGAGGCGGCCAGTGGCATTACCTCTGAAGATACCACCGAGTTGTGTGATGGTTTTATTGATGCGTTACACAAAGGGAAGGGCTTTGGCCCTGAAGCTTTGGCATACTTTGATCGTATTGCCGCTACCAATAATGTGAATGACTTATTGAGTGATCCGCACATTTTACATGAGCTACAAAAAATTGACCCCAGTGTCAAAAATGGCTATAGCATGGAAGGCATGAAGGCCTTAGAAAAACTGATGATTAATGAATTTGGTTTACCTGAACAGGCCGTGATGTCGAGTTTGCATCGCGGTTTCCAACACATGAAACGCTCCGGCAATACCTTTATGTCTGAAATGACAGAAGTAAAAAATGGGCAATACACTTGGCGTGCACCACAAGAATGGAAGAACGTGGCGTTAATCGAGAGTCGCAAACGTTCCGTAAAACAGCAATTAGCCAGCGCTACACGTTTACAAATGGGTGATGGAACTGATTTCTATGAGGGGCAGCGTTGGACTGTAGAAAATTATGGTACTTTAATTCCTCAAGGTTTAAATACTGATAAATCAGTTACCATTAACGCCGACGTATTCCGACATATTGAAAGTGATTCAACACGCTATGTTGTTATGCGCAATGCTTTACTGCGATCGGTGAAAGACGCAAAATTAAGAAAAGAATCACTGAAAGCATTAAATGAAGCTGTGCGTAAAGCAAATATTAGTTTATCTGCCGTCGCAGATGAAGATAGGATTTTGGACGAAAATGTAAAAGTTTATTAAATGTTATAGATTCTGACTCTTATCAAGACTATGTTTGATCCGCATAACCCAATTCGTAATCCCAAATTGCAAGACCTCTCTGTAGCCGCCATAGTTGGTTCGCATTTGGTGTACATGGAAGAGTCGGTGGTCACGCAACGTTACTACGAAGCTTTGTTATCGAGTGAATTCGTCCGTCGTTGGTTCACGGCTCATCCTGAATACAACTTAGATACCACTCCGCTATACGATCAGCTAAGAACAGCCATGGTGGATAATGCTTGGGTGGCCCTACGGATGAATCGACAAGAAGCTGTAGCGATTGATCTTTTCCGTAATCACTTATTAGAGCTATTTACCATTACTCAACGTTACACCTTTGATTTTCCTACCGATCAATTGGTAACTGATCTGCTTTTGGAGGGCACCCGTGGATATCTACTCAACTATATGTTATTTGAGGAACGCGATCAGATTAAAGCCCATCTGTGTGTTGCCTTAGAAAAGAGTGAAACCGTACTTACCTCTGCACAATTTTTCTTGGATATTAAAGAGACGACGCCGACCTTGAGTAACTGGTTTCAAGTATATAAGACCTACATGGGGTCAGCGATTGAATCAGAGGATCGTCGTCGGAAATTTTTAAACATTAGTGAAAATGGGGCGCGCCTAACCATTGAGGAACGTAAATGCTTAGGATTGGTTTTCCAATTGTACTATCGTTTAAATTTATCATCATTCACGCAGTTAGGAATGGAAGAGGAAATTACCTATACAACACCGGATGAAAGTGGTATATTTTTGTATGGTGAACAATTCCCTCATGATAAAGATACTGTGAAAACAATCCGTGAATTAGTGGGTACGCCAACTGATACAGTCGCTTCGCGTCCTCCGGTAACGACAGTTTCTGCTAAGTTTGATCCGAATTTTGAGGTGACTGGTCCGGACGTAACTGCGACTGCAGGCCCAGATCACTTTACGGATGAAGATTCACTGGAAATTGCTCAGCACTCTGCCCAAGTTTCTGAATTAGGAACCCAATCCAAAGCGGATTACCAAAAGATTGCTAATGATATTAAATCGGAAGTCGCCTTATCCTTTGACTCACCAGAGGATGATAAGCGTTTTGTAGATCTCGTGGTGTCAGTATTACGCGGTTTGCGTGATACCATGGAATTAAAACAGTATCTGTTAGATCTGTCTTTTCCAACTGCCGAGTGTGATGCTGTAGTAGCCACGCTTGAACAACATCTGGGGAATCGTCCTAAACAGAAGCGAGCAACACCAGTGAAGGATAACCTGGCCACCAAACCAACTTTGCAACAATTACAGAAAAAATTAGAACAGCCCACTGCCGCAACAGCCATGACACAACCTCAGTTTGGCATGCAGGTAGAACCACCGGCCACTGCCTCGGTAGAACGTGGTCGCAAAGCATTTTTGCCAAAGCTGCGTCGTTCACGTGCTGTAAAACGACCATTAGTCGATGATGTGCGTTTACAGCCCTCTATGGTGATGGGACCAATTGATGAATTGCGAGCAATGGACGCATTAGAATTTCGTCGCTTATCGCCTGATCCTGCTCAGGCAGCGCGCCGTATGAAAGATAAAATCGAGTTGTTGGCAGAGGAATCCATTACTAAACAAGCCGAGGGGATTGATGCCTTTAAACAATCACCGATAAATATGTTGTATTTAGAGCTCGGTAATGAATCGATTGCCTCTGGGAAACCGGTCAGTACAGTCATTGCTGAGCGGCAAGCTACAGGCACACCAACACTATCCGAGGCAGAATTTGATGCCATTAGTGATCTAAATAAACAGTTAAGATTTTAGTAATCACTGATCATGCAGTTTGTTGTTCCCCAATTTATTGAGGTGGAATCAAAAATCATTGGACCGATTTCGGTGCGCCAGTTTATCATTTTACTCGGTACGGCCGGTATTATGTTTATCTGGTATTCACTGCTCAGTAATATTCCATTTATTGTCCTATCCGTGATTACTTTTGCAATTGGAGGCACATTCGCTTTTGCTCGCGTCAATAGTCAACCCTTTCATCAGTTTGCGCTGAGCTTGTTTCAAACATTGCAACGTCCAAAATTATCCGCTTGGCGTCGTGAAATTAATCAGCAAGTTGTGGTGAAGATGGCACGCAAAGACAAACGTGATAATACAAAGAAAAAACCATTTGTACCAAAGCCTGAAGTTTCCAACGCACATATTGAAGAACTGTCATTAATTGTGGATACGAGTGGGCAATATCAACCGCAAGATTTAGAACGTCTCCGCGCGGAGCAGGCATCACGGCAACCTCTTGAAGATCAGACAGCTTTAGATAAGAATCGTCCAAAATCCTAACGTATGGCACAAACCACTGGAACGGCTCCACGTACACGAAAAAAAACGTATCCTTCGACACAAAATCGTTTGTATATTGCTGAAATCAAACAAGATGTTGTGATCTTAAAAGATGGTACGTTGCGTGGGGTGTTAGAGGTGTCGTCAATTAACTTTGCATTAAAGAGTGAGGATGAACAGCAAGCCATTATTCAGGGCTATGTGTCATTCTTGAATACGTTAGATTTCGAAATTCAGATTGTGATTCAATCGCGTAAGTTAGATATTCGCAAATATCTGGCCTCGTTAGATGAGATGGCTAAACAGCAAACCAATGAATTGTTGCGCATGCAAACAGTGGAGTATCGTCAGTACATTGATGAATTGGTGACATTGTCGGAAATCATGGAAAAGCGCTTTTTAGTGGTGGTACCGTATTCTCCATTCAGCAAAAAACGTAAGAGCTGGTTTTCACGTGCTCAAGAGGTGCTCTTTCCAACGCGCGTGATTAAGCTGGCTGATGCCAAGTTTACGAAATATCTTAAAGAGTTAGATCGTCGCATCTCCATTGCTGCTGGCGGGCTGACTTCAATTGGCTTACAAGTGACGCAATTAGATACGCAACGTCTGATTGAGCTTTACTACCAACTCTATAACCCGACCCGCGGTACTAATCGGCCGATGCCACCACTCGAAAAGATCCGTCTGCAACCGGATTTGAAAAATTGATCTATGATTGACTTAAAACAAGCCGCGGGCGCAAATCAAACCAAACCGAATGTTTCTGCTTTGAAACCAAAAAACAAAGCAGAGTTAGAATTGGAACGACAGCGCAAGCAAGAGGAGACCATGGCAGCCCGCGAATTGCT
The DNA here is from genome assembly GCA_964385285.1 of uncultured Gammaproteobacteria bacterium. Taxonomy (GTDB): domain Bacteria; phylum Patescibacteriota; class Patescibacteriia; order UBA9570; family UBA9570; genus UBA9570. Next base: position 11,191 of record CAYLOJ010000008.1, on the reverse strand, counting down.
AGAAGCGGCTCGTGCCTATGAAGAAGGTGTACGTTCCATTTTAGATCTGATTGCCCCGGCTGCGTTACAAGTTAAACCCCGCTTTGTGGATCTAGGCAATCGTTTTGTTTCAACCATGTTTGTGGTGACCTATCCACGTTACATCGCGGTGGGTTGGTTCGCACCGATTGTGACCATGAATGTGCCGCTAGATATTGCCATGTTCTTTTATCCTGTAAAGTCACCGGTAATTCTAAAACAACTCAAAAAGAAAGTGGGTTCCTTAGAGGCGGAATTGATTTCAGATGCTGAAAAAGGCGCTCCTCGTGACCCAGTGAAAGAAACTGCCTTAAAAGATATTGAACAGTTGCGCGATAGCTTAACACAGGGGACAGAAAAGTTTTTTCAATTCGCATTATATGTGAGTGTGTATGCAGATAGCGAAAAGGAGCTAGAGGATCTGATGGAGAAGCTGGATTCTGAATTTGCCACAAAATTAGTGGTTGCCAAGCGGGTGTTCTACCAAGCTGAACAGGGTTTTGGTTCTACTATGCCGATTGCCAATGATGAAGTACAGGTCTATTTCAACATGAACTCCTCACCCTGTGCCTCTTCTTTCCCATTTATTTCAGCTGATCTGAGTACAGATAATGGCATTTTATATGGCATTAATCGACATAATAACAGTTTAATTCTGTTTGATCGCTTTAAGTTACAGAATGCTAATGCCGTTGTGTTTGCGAGTTCCGGTGCTGGTAAAAGTTATACCGTGAAATTAGAAGTGCTCCGTAGTTTGATGATGGGTACTGACGTCATTATTATCGATCCGGAAAATGAATATAAATTTTTGTCTGATGCGGTAGGTGGTACCTTTATCAATATCTCACTAAACTCAGAGGCGAAAATTAACCCGTTTGATCTGCCTCGCCCAGTCGGGGGAGCGGATCGTCCGGCTGATATCATCCGTTCCGCGGTCATTACGATCAAAGGTCTGTTACGGATTATGTTAGGACGCATTACACCGGCTGAAGATTCCATTCTTGATCGGGCGCTGATTGAGACCTATGCCAAAAAGGAGATTACTCCAGATG
>CAYLOJ010000008.1:0-10111 GCA_964385285.1 uncultured Gammaproteobacteria bacterium | reverse complement strand
GCAGACCTGACCAAAATTGAGCCACCAGTGCTAAAGGATTTCCAATCCATTTTAGAAGGGTTTGAAGGTAGTCACGATTTAGTCTTACGTTTGCAGAAATTCACAGAGGGCACATTTGCTGGCATGTTTGAAAGTCCAACCAATATTGATATGAATAATCAGTTGGTGGTCTTCTCTGTGCGTGATTTAGAAGATGAACTGCGTCCAATTGGTGTCTACACCATTGTGAATTATATCTGGAACATTGTGCGTTCCAAGATGAAACGCCGTATCTTAGTGATTGATGAAGCCTGGTGGTTGATGCAAAATGAAGACTCTGCCAAGTTTATCTTCGCCTTAGTTAAACGCTGCCGTAAATATTATTTAGGAGTCACCACGATTACTCAGGATGTGAATGATTTCTTATTGTCGCCGTATGGCCGCGCCATTGTGACCAACTCATCTTTGCAAATTTTGTTAAAGCAATCTCCGGCCGCCATCGATAATATTCAAAAAACCTTCATGCTGACCGATGGAGAAAAATATCTTTTGTTGGAAGGTAACGTTGGAGAGGGGATTTTCTTCGCTGGTCCGCGCCATGTGGCTATTAAAGTGGTAGCATCCTATACGGAAGATCAAATTATTACCTCTGATCCTAAACAATTGCTGGAAATCGAGTCGTCAAAGAAGGAATTTGCCGATCAGATGGAACAGCAGTAAACTATCTGTATGAATAGACGCCGTCTGCTAATCATTGCCGCCATTATCCTACTAGTACTCATTGGTATTGGAATTGCGCTTTGGCTGTGGCTGCGTAATCCAGATGTTGTGACAGTCACTAATACCAATACTAATGCTGTAGTCAATACAAATGCGACGACGGTAACTAATACGAACAGTTCAACTAATACCACGACAGACCCAATAGCAAATACCACCATTGATCGTAGCGAACGGCAGGCCATTTCGAGTGTGGCTAGTAGCTTTACAGAGCGGTTTGGTTCCTATTCCTCGGATACGAATTTTGAAAATATTGAACGTTCTCGCTATTTAATGACTGATGCCATGTCGAATCAAGGTGATCGGATTATTCAAGCAGGACAAAGTCAGGATGATGGGTTTAGCAGTGTCGATAGTGTTGCGGCTGGTGTCACCATTACGGACTATGAAGACGGGGCTACTGGGGCGACGGTTGAAGTATCAGTACGCCAGACAAAGCGGGTAGGCGAGGGTACGGTTAGCCATGTCAATGCTAAAGCTCGACTGACTCTAAAGAAAGAGAATAGTCGTTGGTTAGTGGATTCATTCCGCTGGTTGTAAAAACCATAAAAAAATGGTATAGTATCCACATGCGTTGGATACTATTAGTGTTTGTGATTTCGATATTGCCACTCAGTGCTTTGGCGGCTGATACAGGGGACGTGCCTTCCTACGTACAGAACATTGATTATACACTGGAGCAGCCTTTTGGTGGTGAAAGTGTGATTAGTAATCTGGCGCAGTATATACAAACAGTTTACCAATTTGCTCTCGGAATTGTTGGCATCTTTGCGGTGGTATTAATCATGTTCGGTGGCTTGCGATGGGTGGCCGCTGCTGGCAATGAATCTGTGATTGGAGAGGCCAAAGAGATCATTATCTCAGCGGTCACTGGTTTAGTAATAGCATTATTATCGTACACTATCTTGGCATTTATTAACCCACAAACAACCGATTTATCACTCAGTGTCTTTCGTATTCCTAACACATTTACAGACACTAAAATTATTGATCTCCCCCCTTGTGATAACTCAACATTTTCTGGGCAAGTGTGTCAGGTCACTGGAACTGGTAGTAAAAATTGTGCCGAAGTGACATGTAATGAGATCGGGTTTTACAATCAGCAATATTGTCGTGGTGTAGCTTGTACAGAGGGCGGCGGTTGTTATCGTGGTCCAACAGATCCAGAAGCTTATTCGTGTCAGAATACGTATTGCGGACGCTATGCACAAAAATGCGCTGAAACGGGTTATACAGATAGTCCATCTGCTTTAACAAGCTATGACAGCGCTTTTAATGAATGTACTTGTCCATATTATGAAACACAGATACCACCAATGTTAAGTTGGCCGAGTAGCTTAGCTCAAGATGAGATGACAAGTACCCAAGAAGGCCTTTTCAACACACTCTGTGAGGAAACGTTACCACAGGAGACGATCGGTGGGGGCATCTCAGCTGATCCTGCTAGTTATGGGTTTCATGGTAGTGATCCAACCATGGAGGGTTGGAATTGTGGTTTTGGTTGCGATGCAAGCATTACCATGCACTATGGCAAAACTGTTCTAAATTGTGCACCAAGTGCTATCTAACGTATATGAGCGAATTAATCCAACGTTTTCAAATTTGGCTAGAAAGTCTCACTGAACTGCAACGTCGCCTGCTGTTAGCAGGATCGTTATTATTGGCGGCCCTAATTCTTGGCTTCGTGATTTATTGGGTGTTTTTCCGCAGTTTGCTCACAAGTAACACGACCAACGGCAATAACACAAATGGCGCGAACGTAAATAATCTACCAGGTGTCATTTTTAACGAAAATCGTAATGATCAGGAGGTGAACGGTAATACAAATGGGACTTTGCCAACTCTGGATACCGTCGCTAATGGTGGGAACACATTATCACAACTGATCTATGATGGGGATGCCCAAAATGTCACAATTGGCGCCAATGGGAAATCAGTTCAGTATTATGATCCTATTACAGGGAAGTTTTATACGATCGATGCTAATGGTCAGATTACTCTATTAGATGATCATGTGTTTAAAGGGGTTACCGATGTCGCATGGTCCAATGATTCTGATAAAGCGGTATTAACTCTAGAAGATGGTTATAAAGTGTTGTACGACTTTACACAAGACAAGCAGTACACATTGAATAAAGATATGGAGGAATTTGATTTCTCTCCGACGGATGAGCAAATTAGTTTCAAATTTTCTCCAGATAATAAAGAAGATCGCTGGCTAGGCATCGCAAATACGGATGGTACGGGAGCGCGTGGCATTGAGCCACTAGGGGACAATGGAGATTTGGTGAATGCGCAATGGTCACCCTCCGGGCAATCGATTGGTGTATTGAATGAATATATTGATGCTGATCGTAAACGGGTAGTACCATTGGGGTTGAACGATGAAAACTTTAAGGAGTTTATTGTTTCTGGGCGAGGTTTCGATTATCGCTGGACTCCCGATGGTCAAAAGATGATCTATAGTACCTATTCTGCCGATAGTAATTATAATTCCACACTACACATCGTGGATTCCTATGGTGATCAGATTGGTCAGAATAACTCCAGTTTAGAACTCAATACCTCAGTAGATAAATGCAGTTTCAATAGCACGGGCGATCACCTGTATTGTGCGGTTCCCGTTGATCCTCCAACTGGCGGAGGGATTGCTCCAAGCAAGCTAGAGACCGTTCAACATGATATCTATGAAATTAATCTAGTTACTGGACAAAAACAACGTATTGCCACACCTGCCGACCCAATTGCTGGCACTAATCTGGCGGCTCCAAGTGATATTGTTGTCAGTGCCAATGAGGATGTTTTATTCTATCGTGAAGCTACCACTGGTCGATTACGCAGAATTCTTTTACAATAAGGCCTATGCGTAAACTTCCTTATTTAGTCACAGCAGCTGCCTTGGTTGGTCTAACATTCTTAGTGGTAGCGTATTTAGCTTTAAATAGCGCCAGAATCCAGACCATCTTCGCGGGTGTTGATACTACTCAGCAGAATGCCAATAGCTCGGGAACAATTTTGTATGACGATCCATTAATTACCTATGTTCCAGCAGGGGATAGAAGTGTTGATCAAAAAACCAAGGTATTTGTTTCTAGCGCTGATCCTATGCTGGGCACAAATCAAGCGAAGGTCTATGTAGTGTTATACGGCACCCTGGTCGATACAGAGATGCAGCAATACTTAGCGGAGATGGTGGATTTACAAGCCAGCTATGGGGATGATGTAGCAGTTGTTTGGAAAGATAATGCTGTCGGTGATCTCGAACTTCAATCCGCTGTGATTGGTCACTGCGCGGACAGTGTGGGTAGATTTTGGGATTACGCTGGTGCATTAGTAGATAATGTGCCAACAGATGAAGACGGCTATAAACAACTCGCACTAGATCAAGGAGTGAATACTGTCGAACTAGAAGATTGTTTGGCTACCAGTGGTGCTAGTGCTCAGGTAACCCAATCCACCGGCTTAGCTGATCCATTAGGAGTCACTACAACGCATACCGTATTCGTGAACGATCGATTGTTTACAGATAGCATCACCATTGATCAACTAAAACAAACCATCGATGAAACCTTGGCATCGTTTTAAACTGGCTAGCTTAGGGTTGGTGGTAGTGAGTAGTTTAGTGTTGAGCATACATCATCCCGTACTGGCAGCTGATGATTGTGGAGATCTGGGTGAGGGTATTGATAATGCTCCAGAGTATGTCGCCGGACCAACAGAAAGTTATACACTTGAACAACCCTTTGGCGGCAAGGCAACTGTTGCCAACATCGGGGAGTATATACAAACAGTTTACCAATTTGCTCTCGGAATTGTTGGCATCTTTGCGGTGGTATTAATCATGTTCGGTGGCTTGCGATGGGTGGCCGCTGCTGGCAATGAATCTGTGATTGGAGAGGCCAAAGAGATCATTATCTCAGCGGTCACTGGTTTAGTAATAGCATTATTATCGTACAGCATTTTGGCGTTTATTAATCCACAAACCTTGAGTACGGATGTCACGGTCTTTAAAATTCCGATCCCGATACGCTGCAGTTATGAAGATCCTGTGACCGCACCAATTCCAACCATTACACCTGGCTTAAATCCAAACGGGCATTCGTTGTGTAGTGGTGCTGTTATTGCTTTGGAAAATGTGGTGGAGGTGATGTTGAATGGTACGGATGGCCCTGGTGGTGAGCCGGGAGTGTGCCCAGGTTGCACATTAGATATCTCTTCAGGGGTACGTACTCACGAAAAGCAGGCAGCATTAAGATCTTGCTATGATCGCGCAGTCGCTTCCGGAAATCCTGATGTATGCCCATCAGGCTGTTCAAGTTGTAATTTAGCAGAAAAGGTATGCTGCAGTGAACATGAGCACGCTAAAGCTGTAGATGTTGCCTTAACAGGCGTGACGAAGAGCGGTTACTTGAGTAGCAGTGATGGTTATCGCAAAACTAGCCAAAACAATGGAGGTAAAGGTGGGACAGTCACTTTGACGTGCACTGGCGTTCCTAACCCTGAACTATGTGAGAACCAAAAGCTCTTGAATCAGATCATGACCGCTACTGGAGAGTTTAAAGGTGTTAGTAGTGAATGGTGGCACTTCAACTTTACCGGTAGTTGCGGCGATGCGACGAGTGCTGATGGTTCAGCTGCATCGGCCTGCACAGCGGGTACAACAGCTGCAGATGGTAGTAAGACGGCAGCAGAAGGGTATTGTTACGCCTATGACGGCAGTACAAAATATTATCACTATGCTGTTTGTGCAGATACCGGTGCTAGTTGTGGCGCCTGGAGTGGTTTAAGCTGGTTCTATATCTCATCTGGAGATTGCACAAGTGACACCACAACAATTTCTTACTATGAGTTTGATGAAGATGATGCCGCTGAAGATGAAGAATTAGGTGTCTATTCTGCAGTGCCACGCTGTAATACGATGACTTTGGATTTTGGAGGCATCTAATGCTCTACTCTTATTCCAAGTGCACTCGCTGTAATGCCTTGGCAACGGTTGATTGAATCGCAGGATAAGCCGCTAACTGAGGGAAGATCTCTTGAGCGGCTGCTTGCGTCTGTTGAATTAACGCGTGATCCGATAATTTGGCCAGTTTAAATGAACTCAAGAAACCCGATTGTTCGCGTCCGTAGACATCGCCTGGACCACGTCGATCCAAATCATACTCTGCCAAGGCAAACCCGCTACGTGTCTGCGTAAAAAAGTTCAAGCGTTCTAGCTGGGCCATGGTCATGGTGGTGTGATTACCAGGACAAATAAAACAGGTTGAAGGCTTATCAGCCCGGCCAACCCGCCCCCGTAATTGATGGAGTTGAGCCAAACCAAATAGTTCGGCATTTTCGATGACGATCACAGTCGCATTTGGCACATCAACGCCCACTTCAATCACTGTGGTACTGATGAGAATATCTAGTTCACCGCGGCGGAACTGTTCCATGATGGCTTGCTTCTCTTTGGCCTTCAATTGGCCATGCAGCACGGCTTGGCGGGCAGTTGGGCAATGCTCAGCGATCCGTTTAGCCTCTTGCTCTACAGAGGTTTTTTCAGACTCCGTATCTTCTTCAATACGGGGTGCGACTACATACACTTGTTCACCTGCAGTTACGCGCTGGTTGATGTACTGATACATCTTACTGCGCTGCTCGGCTGTTACTAGTTCTGTGTGAATAGGAATACGATTGCGCGGCAGTTCATCAATAATACTTAAGGCTAAATCTCCATAGGCAGTTAAGGCTAGTGTGCGGGGGATAGGAGTGGCCGTCATTGAAAGTAAGTGCGGCGTTAATCCTAAGCCCGTTTTGGCTTTAAGGGCTTGCCGTTGTGCCACGCCAAAACGATGTTGTTCATCAATCACGGCTAACGCAAGTTTGGGAATCTCTACCGTATCGGTCAGTAATGCATGCGTGCCCACAATCACATCAGCGGTTGAGCAAACAATGCGCTTACTAGAGACCGTTTGTTGATCTGATTGCAAATGGTGAGCCGTGACCAAACCAACACGCAGGTGATATGGCCGCAGTAGGGCACAGAGTTTTTCATAGTGTTGTAGTGCCAATACTTCAGTTGGAGCCATACAAACACCTTGGTAGCCGGCTTGTGCTACCGCATAGAGTGCCATCGCCGCTACCACTGTTTTACCGGCACCGACATCACCCTCTAATAAGCGATTCATCGGCTGTGTAAGACCAAGATCTTGGATAATTTCCCAGGCAGTTTTACGTTGACCGTCCGTCAATTGAAAGGGGAGTTGTTGAGTAAACGCTTTGAGTAACGTGGTGGGTAATGCAATGGACTGGGCATGCTCTTGTTGTAAACTGGTGCGTAATTGCAAAGAAACCAGCTGCATTGTTAAGAGTTCATCAAACGCTAAACGACGCTTTGCCGGACCAATCGCCTCAAGACTATCGGGAAAGTGAAGGCTCTGCAGGGCTTGCGCATAAGGCAGTAGATCATAGGTTTCTAATACGGTGTCTGGCAACCAATCTGTCGGTTCAGTTTCTAGTGCTTGGCTAATAAAAAAACGTAGCTGTTTCTGTGTTAGACGATAGGTAGTTGGGTAGTGTGGCACCAAGCGAGCGGTATGCATTCCGGTGTGTTCACTAGGGCTCTTCGCCTTCTCAAAGATCGGATTCACCAACTGTTTGCCATACTTACCCTGTTTGATTTTTCCAGACAGCATAACAACTGTGCCAATGGCCAGCTGTTCTGCAATATAATTCTGGTTAAACCAAACAACTTTTAAACTACCTGACTCATCCGCTACAGTTGCATTTACTAATGAAAACCGTTTTCGCTGCCAACTTTTACGTGCTGCTATTTTTTCAACGGTGGCGCGTATCGTAATATCCGTATCTAGCGGTGCCTCTGCAATGGGTAGGAGGTTAGAGAAATCTTGATAGCGGCTAGGATAATGGTGTAGTAAGTCCGTTACCGAGTAGATACCCAAACTATGCAGGCGTTGCAGCGTGCTTGGCCCCACTCCCTTCAGTGCAAGGGTGGTGTTAGGTGTCGGCTTGCTTACTGATGTCATTAATTGAGCGTTGATAATTACGTAAGGTGGCTTGATTAGGTTTGCGGCGTTTGCCTTTTAAGCGCTTCATCATGCTTTGTACTTGCTGCAATTGGCCCTTTTCACGACGACGTGTTAATTCGTTATCAACGTAGATGGTGACGGCATCAATGGTATAAGCGGGGATGAACTCATTGGCGACCGGGATTAATTCAATCACTAGCGCTACTAATATGCGGCCTACATATTTTTTGATCAGACGTTTCCGGAAAGTATTTTTCTGAGCGGATAGCAGTGCTGCAAAAACAATCTTGGCTATAATATCAATAATTGTGCCAGTGATTCCAGGGTCGCCATAGGCAATTTCTGCGTAATCGATTGCATCTTTTAACACAGCTAAGCCAATAATCAGCTGGTAGTTCTCCATAACACCATTTTTGATGTTATCGGCCAGCTTAGAGCCTAAAGCGTTGGCCGCTTTAGCAATCATGCTCTGCTTTAAGCTACCGGCGTCAGGAGTAGGGCTATTATTTTGCGCACCATTCACATCTTTCCGAGAGGCATATCCACGTGTAGAACCGGGTTTATTTTTTTCTTTTATAGCATTCACTTCGTTACGCACTTCTTCTTCTGCCTGAGCTTCTGTTTCTAACTGTTCACTACGTTGTAGTTGGTGCTGCAATTGTTGTTCAGGTGTGCCAGCATATTGGTATGGCGAATCATTGTCTTGTTCTGCTTCGGCAGTCTCAGCGGGTTGATTCGAGCTAGTTGATTCGGCATTTTGCTCCTGACGTTGTTGTTTGCGGAGATCATAAGGACTGACTGGTGCAGTTGGTTGTCCGGGTCGCGCTACGGGCATGCCACCTTCTGTGGGGGGGAGCACACTGCCACCTGGAGCACCTTCGACAGCTTCAGCTCCTGGCGTGGCTGGCGTGAGGGCACGGTCAGTTTCTGAAGTACTGGATTCATCACCTGATTCTGACAATCCTTGAAAAAAACTTTGATCCGCAATCTGATTAGTTTGACTGGCTTGGCGATTGATATTGGAAGCGGCTAATTCAGAAACGGCTGCGAGGGGAGCTTTGCTAAAGCTACTAGCTAATTCTGCCATTAACGCTGCCTTCATCAGCTTCAGGGCTTGATCAGAAAATGCGTCTTTCGTCCGTGTGTTGCTTTGAGCAGACTCTACAGTGTTTACTAAGGTGGTACGCAAAGCGGTTTGCAGCTGCGGAATAATAGCTAAACCAGCCTGGCTCAACGCTTGCTGGGTTAGTATATTAATATTTCCGGAAGACAGCGGCATGTTAGAGGTTCAACCAATTAGTAATTGTCACAATGCGTTCGGAGCAGTTCTGAAACAGGGTGTCCATCTGTGTCTGACGATCGCGCGTGGAGAGGTTGGGTGTGAGTTGTAAAACTCGGGCTTGCATGTAGGTTAACTGAATCAGCGATTTGGCAACCTCATCCCGATACTTTTCGCGCGCATAAGTGTTGCTGACTGTGCGCATCAGTGGAAGCTGCTGGAGTAGATGATCTGTTTGACTGCGAATACGATCCACCAAAGGCAATTGTGTAGCCCAAAGTGGCTCATTGACCGGAATCTCATCTTCGCCTTTATGTTTGGCTTCCGCCAGCTGGTATTGCCAGTTTTCCATTGCAAAAATTATACCATTTTTAGGTATTTTTTCCAGTATCCACTATACCTTCCTTTTTCAAGGAGAATCCGCCAGTTTATTTAAATATGTAATCGTAATTTGCAAACCAGTAGCAAATGTGGCCCATAAGAGATATGGTATGTTGGCGTAAATTATCCACGTGTATGTGGGGGCGCCAGTTTCAATATGAAGTTTTAGTCCAAAAAAGTACAAGGCAATGAGTGTCCAAAGCTCTCCATGCCGGTCCAAACAGCCAGCTAGGAGGGGCCCCACGAGGGTTTTAGCAATGTTTGATACCATGTGTAACTATCTATTCCTGTTATTTCTTTGGGTTGGAGAGACTCTTTTGGATCTCTTCTAGCCGTTGTAGAACTTCTTTATCAAAGAGAGATTGTTTGTAGTTGAACAAGATGAGTTTGATCGAAACTAGAAGAACACCTGCTTCTAATAGCAGGTCTTTAGTAATTCCCTTCACAAACAGAGCAGCCACAAACAATACGATGGTTAATCCAATCACTAGTAAATTTCCGGTACTTAATAGTTTTTTCATATCATCTTTGATTCCATCATGATCTTGGTATTATAGCAACACATACCAAGTTTTTTGTCGGTTATTGTATTGATTTCCACTGTTGGCGGAGAGGGAGGGATTCGAACCCTCGGTACCCGTGAAGGTACTGCAGTTTTCAA
>CAYLOJ010000007.1:0-61462 GCA_964385285.1 uncultured Gammaproteobacteria bacterium | reverse complement strand
GGTCGGGTGTTTGACTTTGGTCCTGTCTTCCGGGCTGAGAAATCCAAAACTCGTCGTCATTTAACTGAATTCTGGATGATGGATGCTGAAATGGCCTTTGTGGATTATGTTGGTAACATGGATGTACAAGAGGCGTTGATCAAAGCGATTGTGAAATATGTACTTGAGCACAATCAAGCGGAATTAGCGATCTTAGAACGTGATCTTAAACCATTGCAAGCCGTGTTAGATAAACCATTCATTCGCATGACGCACATGGATGCGGTCAAAGAGTTGCACAAGTTAGGTAGTGATATTAAAGAAGATGATGATTTAGGTGCTGATGATGAGACGCTCATTACTAGCCAACATGATGTGCCAGTGTTTGTGATGAAATATCCAGCCAAGGTGAAAGCCTTCTATATGCAACCTGATCCTACAGATCCTGCTCATGTATTGTGCTCTGATCTATTGGCCCCAGAAGGTTACGGTGAAATTATCGGTGGTTCAGAACGTATTCATGACTATGATTTGTTAGTCAAAAAACTGGAAGAATATAACTTGCCACGCGCCGAATACGAATGGTATTTGGATCTGCGCCGCTATGGTTCTGTGCCGCATTCTGGCTTCGGCTATGGTTTAGAACGTATTACCGGATGGTTATCTGGTACTAAACACATTCGTGAGACGATTCCGTTCCCACGCATGATCAATCGCATCTATCCATAAACATTGCTTTATCTAGTGAAAACGCTATAGTACTGGGATGAAACGTACTATTATTAAAGATAGCGTCAATCAGGTAGGGGAAGAGGTCTTATTACAGGGTTGGGTGCATCGTCGCCGCAACATGGGCAAAATGGTGTTTATTGATCTACGGGATGCCACCGGTATCTGTCAGGTCGTCTTTTTACCTAATCATGTGGAAGCGTTAACTGTCGCTAGTGATCTCGGCCATGAAGATGTCATTACCCTAAAAGGTAAAGTGAATGCGCGTCCGCCAAAACAAGTTAAAGCTGATCAGGTGTGTGGCAGTATTGAAATTGAAGCGTTAGAATTAACGATCATCAATAAATCCGCGGTCACTCCGTTTGAAGTGAACAAAGATACTTCCGAAGTAGGGGAAGAACTCCGGTTGAAATATCGCTACTTAGATCTACGCAGTGAACGGATGGCGAAGAATCTGAAACTGCGCCATACCATTGCTAAAACTACGCGTGAGTTTTTTTACGAACACGATTTCACAGAAATCGAAACTCCCGTGTTAACCAAATCTACTCCGGAAGGAGCGCGCGATTTCTTGGTGCCATCACGCAATTATCCTGGCAATTTTTATGCCTTACCACAATCACCACAACAATATAAACAATTGTTGATGTTGGCGGGTATGGAACGTTATTTCCAAATCGCTAAATGTTTCCGCGATGAAGATGCTCGTGGTGATCGTCAAGTTGAGTTTACACAAATTGATGCTGAAATGAGTTTTGTAAATCGGGAAATGGTGATGGAATTGATCGAGAAATTAGTGATGAAGATTATTCAAACTGTGGCTCCAGAGAAGACATTGACCTTCACTGAAATTCCTCGGTTAGATTATGCTGCGGTCATGAAAGAATACGGCATTGATCGTCCAGATTTACGCAAAGATAAAACCGATAAAAATGAATTAGCCTTAGCCTGGGTAATCAACTTCCCATTCTTCGAAAAGACTGACCAAGGGGGTTGGACCTTTACCCATAATCCATTCTCTGCCGCTATTCCTGAACACGAGGCTTGGTTGAATAACAAAGAACACTTGGGTGAGATTCTTACCACACAGTACGACTTAGTATTGAATGGCTTTGAGATCGGCGGTGGTAGTATTCGCAATCATCAACCAGAGTTATTGAAACGTGTCTTGGAAATTCTTGGTTATGATGAAGCCAGTATCATGCAGAACTTTGGTCACATGATGGAGGCATTTAGTTTTGGTGCGCCACCCCACGGTGGTATCGCCTTTGGCTTAGATCGTTTAGTGGCGATATTAGCAGGGGAGACAGGAATTCGAGATGTGATCGCTTTCCCAAAAACCTTAGAAGGGCGTGATCCGATGATGGATTCTCCGTCCCCAGCTACTGCCGCGCAATTAGCTGAACTGAAACTCTCTAATGGCTTACGAGATTAAATTAGAACAATATCAAGGGCCGCTCGATGTTCTGTTGCAACTCATCGAGCAGGAGCAGTTATCGATTACTGACATTTCGTTAGCACAAATTGCGGAATCCTTTTTGCAGTATTTAGATAAGGTAGAAGAGATGTATCCAGAAGAGCTGGCAGATTTTTTGGTGGTAGCCACTCGGTTGCTCTACATGAAGTCGCGCGAATTATTGCCATACTTGATTACCGAAGAGGAGGAGCCCGCAACCAATTTGGCAGAGCATTTGAAAATGTACAAGGAGTTTCGAGATGCTTCCACTGTGTTAGAAGAACGCATCACTGCTGGGCAGTACGCCATGGTTCGTCCCGTGACTACTGCGCGGTTAGAAACGGTTGAATTTAATCCACCCAAAGGCGTGGAAGCACATCATCTGCAAGAGTGGTATGAAGGAGTGATTGCGCGGCTGGATACAGTGATTAAAATTCCGCAGGCGGCTATTCGTAAAGCCGCTACGCTCAAAGAGAAAATCACCTCGTTATATTCTGTCTTACAACAACATAAGCAACTACAATTTTCTGATTTGATTCCTGATGCGCAAGATAAAATGAACGTTGTGCTTACTTTTTTAGCCATTTTAGAACTGGTGAAGCAAGACAGTGTCTCTGTAGAGCAGACCCAGCGTTTTAGTGATATACTCATCGTATGCAAGTAGATCAAACACCTATGGAACCCACGTTAATCCAGCAAATTGAAGCCATTCTGTTTGTGATGGCTAAACCAGTCAGCTTCACTAAGTTGGCTAAATGGACGAATAGTTCCAGTGAAGCTGTGCAAGCCGCCCTCCAAGCCTATGCGCAAACCACCGCGGACCGGGGGATATATTTGAGCATGACCGGTAGTGAGGCACAATTAACCACCGCCCCGGTTGTTCATGATTTGATTGCACAAATTATTAAAGATGAGCGCTCTGGTGAACTCACTAAACCTTCGCTAGAAACGTTATCGATTATTGCTTACCGTAGTCCAATTACTAAAGCTGAATTGGAAGCGATCCGAGGTGTGAATTGCACGCTCATTCTGCGCAACCTGTTGATTCGTGGTTTAATTACGGAAACCATGGATAAATTAAAGGCCGTTGAAGTCTACGATATTACACCTGAATATTTACAATTGTTAGGAGTTCAGACTGTGGCTGAATTACCAGATTACGAACGGTTGCATCGTGATATTCAAATTGGTGAACGCCTCGCTTTATTAGAGAAACCCGGAGATTTCTTCAACCAAAATCCAACCGAGGATAACACACATGTCGATGGGTCAGTCCAATAAGAATTTAGTCCGTCTCAATAAATACATTGCTAGTCAAACGAAGTTTGCGCGTCGTCAGGCGGATGATCTGATTAGTCGTGGTCATGTGGTGGTGAATGGTAAATTAGCTCAGTTAGGGGATAAGGTTGATCCGGATAGCAACCCAGATGTGATTGTCAATGGAAAACGGATTGATGCTAAGCCGGCCAACTACACCTATGTGATGCTGAATAAACCAAAAGGATACGTAGTCACACGTGCCCAATTTGAGAATGAACAATCGGTGATGGAATTGTTGCCAGAAAGTTTACAGCATGTGCGTCCGGTTGGTCGCCTAGATAAAAACAGTGAAGGGCTAGTGTTATTTACGGACGATGGTGAGCTGATTCAGCAGCTGACACATCCCAGTTACCAGCATGAAAAAGAATATTGGGTGGGAGTAAAATATCCATTACGCCAATCGGATTTTACTGCTTGGAGTAAAGGGGTAAAACTAGAAGAGGGAAACACTGGGCGTAATGATTCTTTGGACCAGATTGATGAATTTCAATTTAAGATTGTGTTAAAGCAAGGTTGGAACCGCCAGATCCGCCGCATGGTGGAACTGCGCAATAATCGGGTACGTGCGTTACTGCGTACGCGCGTTGGCCATTTAACGCTTGGTAATTTACCCGAAGGCAAGTGGCAGATTATTAAGCGTGAAGATATCGTTGATTAGCTCATATGTTCGACAACCTCCTTCTGATTATTGCAGTCTTTGGTACGTTATCTGGAATGAGTTTGCCACAGGCGTTATCACAGCCAAATTGGATTGTCTTTCCTAGCCATCATTTGGCTGAGCCGGTGGATGTCAAAGTGTTGCCTGCTCCAGTATTTCGCACCATTCCAGAAAAAATAGATGCAGATACCGGTCCCAGTATTACAGCTATTTCCGCGATTATTATGGACGCAGATTCTGGAGTAGTATTGTGGGAAAAAGAACCTGATACCGTGTTACCGATTGCGAGTATTACCAAATTGATGACCGCATACGTTGCGGAAGATTATATTACCAACTGGGATGATCCATATACCTTAACCTGGGGAGAGATAAGTTTGGGTGGATCTGCCTTTGCTGGTGGCGTGGGGGATACGTTTACTAAACATGATCTCTTAAAAACTACCTTAGTCGGCTCAATCAATGCGGCGGCGGCTGCGGTCGCACATAGCACAGGCTTGCCCGAAGCAGAGTTTGTCGCAGCGATGAATGCCAAGGCGCAGTTGCTGGGAATGACGCATACTCACTATGCAGAGCCCACCGGTTTGTCAGCAGAAAATGTTTCCACGAGTCGTGAATTAGCACTACTATTACGGACAATCAGCGCGGACGATTTTTTGTTGGAACCGATGGGTGCGACGGAGCATCGCATGGCTAGACAGAACGATCCACAGAATGAAGTGTTAGTAAAAACAACCAATCGTCTGATTAAGAATCATGAGCAATATGTGATTGCTGGAAAAACCGGCTTTACCTATGAGGCAGGGAATTGCTTGGCCACGATTGCTGAAGATGAGGCTGGAAATCAAATTTTTGTGGTGTTATTAGGTGCTCCAGATGAAGATAGTCGCTTTGAAGATAGCGCAGAGTTAGTGCATTGGGCTTTTGACCATTACCAGTGGTAACGATTATTCACAAGCGAAATTGACATTTTTTTATTAGCCCTGTACCATTCGGATCAATGTTTACTGCACGCCTCAACATTAGTATTATCGGCATTATTAGCTCCTCTATTAGGCAGTCGGCATTGGCGTAAACTTCACACAACTCCATTGAATCCCACCGGCTGCTCACTAAGCAGCCGTTTTGATTAATACAATAACTTTCCAACCCAACACTCTATGGACACCACGCAACTCCCTTGGCAGCCGCTCCGTGCCAACGTCACACATAAGCGTTTAGATCGCATTGAGGATCTCGATTTGCAATGTGATTTGATGCAGATTGAACCCAACACTCAACTGGAACGGCATCTACATCCCAAATTTGAATGGGCCTATGTACTGCGTGGGGAGATGACTGATGAACGCGGCACCTTTGCCACAGGACACTTCATCAAAAATGATGCGCAATCTGTCCATACTGCTCATAGTGGCCCGGATGGTGTCGATTTGCTTGTCGTGTGGAGCGGACGAGTTTTACCAATAAACGCATAATGCTATGACAACGACTCAACCCTGGTACCGATTAGAATGTGTTAGTTGCCAAGCAACGTATTTAGAAACAGAGACGGCAACGCGCTGTTTAGCCTGCGATGGAGCATTGGATGTGACGTACACAGATGAGGCTTTGCGTGCACGTGTTGATGTAAAGATTTTTGACCAACCGTTAACTTCCTTATTGCAGTACCAAGCGTTATACCCATTCAGCGATACAAAGATCGATTACGTTAGTTTGAATGAAGGCCACACTCCACTGCAACAATTACATAAATTGGGTCAACAACTGGGCTTACCCAAATTGTATGTTAAGAATGAAAGTGCCAACCCCACGGGTGTATTTAAAGATCGTGGTTCACTCTTAGAGGTGACCAAAGCAAAAGAACTAGGAGCTAAGGCAATCTGTTGTGCTTCAACCGGAAATATGGCCGCTTCGGTTTCTGCTTATGCTGCCGTCGCTAATTTACCGTGCTTTGTGTTTGTACCAGAAGGCACGCCGATTGGGAAGTTATCGCAATCGCTAGCCTATGGAGCGCATGTGGTAACGTTGCGTGGTTCGTATGCCGATTGTGTCGTCATGTGTGATACGGCTGCTAAAAGCCAAGGTTTCTATGTAGCTGGAGATTACGTATTTCGAGGTGAGGGTCAAAAAACATTAGCCTACGAAGTTTATCAACAGCTGGGCGGAGATGTTCCCGATGTGATGGTGGTGCCGATGGGTTGTGGAACCAATATCGCTGCCATCTACAAAGGATGGAAAGATCTATTGCGCTTGGGCGTCGTGAACAAAGTGCCCCGCATGATTGGTGTCCAACCCGATACCGCACCTACCATCGTCTCTGCTTGGGAGCAGAAGAAGACAACCGCCAACCGCATGGATCAGGTAAAATCCGTTGCCTCTGCAGTTGGCATTGGTAGCCCATTGGATGATACCAAAGCTTTGCCAGCCCTATATGAATCACAGGGCGCTGGGGTGTCGGTCTCTGAGCAAGCGATTATCCCAAACCAATACCTGCTATCCCATACTGAAGGTGTCTTTGTAGAGCCTTCAGCTGCTCTTGGGATAGCGGCATTACCACAGATGTTGACTGATGGCTTAATAAGCAGTGCTGACACTGTTGTGGTGGTGTTAACCGGCGCCGGATTAAAAGATCCAAACAGCATCATCAGCATCATGCCCAAACCACAAGTACTCGAACCTAGTGCCTTGGAAGTGAGTCGTTATTTTGATCTGCAGATGTATAATGTGCGCTCAAGTACGGAAGCGAAATCGGATCTCCTATGGACCGCAGTACCGGCTGCTACTGATGTACTGCAGATGGTACAAAAACAATTTAATATCTCTCTGCAAGCGGGCTATTTAGATGAAGTCATGCGACAGATCCAACTGTTCCACGAGAAAACCGATAAGATGCACGTCGCGGATTTGCAAGGCATTATCGAGACAGTTCTACACGACTATTACGGCGAAAAACCGATATTGGAAGTAGTGGATTTTGAAGTCCATACGCAGCAACATAAAAAACCGTTGGCGTGGGTGAAATTAAATTTTGCCGGACAGATCATGGAAGAGCATGCGGTAGGCGTTGGTCCAGTGGATGCTATCATTCAAGCACTACAAAAATTATTGAAACAACATGCTCAACTCCAGGCTGAGCTCTCCAACTATAAAGTGGAGATCGATACTGGGGGAACTGATGCCGTAGTGCGAGTGGCGCTTAGCTTGAAAGACGCTAATGGCACGGAAGTAACCGGTACTTCCACCTCACCCGATGTGATTGTGGCTTCGATTCAAGCCTTCCAATCGGCTTATAATATTCTTTGCTATAAAGCTAGCTTGAAATCCTTATGAGTCGTTCTGCATTAGAGCAAGCCGGTTTAGCCCAGCGTACAGATCACATCAGCGATCGTGTGCGACAGATGATTATCTCACCGATTAAAGAGATGGCGTATTTAGCTTCCACGATGGACGATGTGGTCTCGTTTGCTTGGGGGATACCACATGTCCCAACACCTGAACATATTCGGGCAGGCTTAAAAGAGGCATTAGATCATGATCCCGCCTCTGGTCAGTACGCACCTTCGCTGGGTTTGTTATCTTTACGCCAAGCTGTCGCTGAAAAGTTGCAGCGTGATTTTCAGGTCACCGTTGACCCTGCGAATGAAATTGTAATCTCTGCGGGTGCGATGGAGATGTTGATGGTGACCATTCAAACCGTCGTGAACCCAGGTGATGAGGTAATCATTACCGATCCGGGGTTTGCTTCGTACATTGAACAAATCCGCTTGGCTGGTGGTGTGCCCGTGTTTTTACCACTTCAGGAAGAGAACGGTTGGCATTTTAACGTCGCAGATCTTCCAAAATTAGTGACGGCAAAAACGAAAGCTGTTATCATCTGTTCACCAAATAATCCAACAGGCACGATTTTCACCCAAGCCGAGTTAGATGCTGTTGCAGAGATTGTGTTACAGCATAATCTGCTATTAATCACCGATGAGCCGTATCATTTTCTTACCTATGGCGGCGCACCTTGTCCGACGCTATTTACGGATGAGCGACTGCGCTATCAACGGGTAGCTTGTTTCAGCTTCTCGAAGGAATATGTTATGACCGGTTATCGTGTCGGCTATACCGTGGCGGAGCCTGGCATGATTCGACAACTATTAAAGATGCATGACAATACGATTGTATCGGCTCCACGCCCGTCGCAGTTAGCGGCTCTGACTGCGCTCACGGGTGATCAATCCTGTGTCGTTGAACTACGCGATACGTTAGAGCATCGACGTAATCTGATGTGTCAGCACCTAGATGAACTGAAGGATGTCGTGAGCTATGTGCAGCCAGCGGGTAGTTATTATGTATTTGTAAAATTCCTGAAGCCGGTAGACGACGTGGCCTTTGCAGTTGATCTCCTACGCGAAGCCAAGGTAACTGTTGTACCGGGAAGTGCCTTTGGTCCGCACGGGCGATCGCATTTACGTTTCTGCTTTGGCAGCACAGAGGCTGATATTCACAAAGGAATGGAACGCTTTAAACAGTATATTAACAAACATTATTAAATTTATGGCATGTTGTAATGAGCGGAGTAGCCAGATGACGCAGGGCAACAAACGCGCCCCAAACCGTGCGATGCTGCGCGCTACCGGAATGACAGATGCAGATTTTTCCAAACCAATGGTTGGAATTGCTAGTACATGGAGTGAGTTTACTCCATGCAATATGCATATTGATGTCGAAGCTAGGCAAGTGGCCACAGGAGTGCAAGCTGCTCATGGGGTAAGCAAAATTTTTGGAACAATTACCGTGAGTGATGGCATTGCCATGGGGCATGAAGGAATGAAATATTCTTTAGTCAGTCGCGAGGTGATCGCAGATTCCATTGAAACCGTAGCGGGTGCGATTCGTTTTGATGGCTTGGTCACGATTGGTGGCTGTGACAAAAACATGCCAGGTTGTTTAATGGCACTGGCACGAACCAATGTACCGAGTATTTTTGTCTATGGAGGCACGATTCGCCCAGGGACAGTTGCCGGCAAGGATGTGGATATTGTCAGTATTTTTGAAGCCGTTGGCCAGCGTCAAGCCAATGCAATTAATGATGATCAACTGAAAGCTGTCGAATGCAATGCGTGTCCTGGTCCAGGATCGTGTGGTGGAATGTATACTGCCAATACCATGTCTGCAGCGATTGAAGCAATGGGAATGGCCCTACCGTACGGATCCACGATGCCGGCCGATAGTGCTGAAAAACAGGCGGAATGCGAGGCGGCGGGTAAACAGGTATTAGATCTGATTGAACGCCAGATTCGGCCACGCGATATCATGACGAAACCCGCTTTTGAAAATGCGATGACCGTAGCGATGGCGCTGGGCGGTTCAACCAATGCGGTACTCCATCTGTTAGCCATGGCCAAATCGGCTGGCGTAGATTTTACGATGGAGGATATTGATCGTATCTCTGATCGTGTACCGCAATTAGCGGATATGAAACCAGGTGGAACCTATGTCACAGTAGATTTGCACCGTGTGGGTGGCGTGCCTATGGTGATGAAGCATCTGTTACAGGCGGGCTTGCTGCATGGAGATTGTCTGACGGTGACCGGTAAAACAGTGGCTGAGAACCTGCAGTCCGTTGGTGAACTTCCGACGAATCAAGACGTAGTGCGTCCATTAGATCGTCCTTTAACAAAGGCAGGTCCGATTGTGATCTTACATGGTAATTTAGCCCCAGAAGGAGCCGTTGCTAAAATTAAAGGGATCGCCAATTTTTCCCATCGTGGTCCGGCAAAAGTTTTTGAATGTGAAGAAGATGTATTTGCAGCACTCGAACAGGATCAAATTGTGGCTGGTGATACCATCGTGATTCGCAACGAGGGTCCGAAAGGTGGCCCGGGAATGCGTGAAATGTTAGCCGTTACCTCAGCCTTAGTAGGGAAGGGGTTAGGCAAAACCGTCGCTCTAATTACTGATGGTCGTTTTTCAGGCGGTACACATGGATTAGTTGTTGGACATGTCGCTCCGGAAGCGTATGTAGGTGGGCCAATTGGTTTGTTGAAGGATGGTGATATGATCGTGATTAATGCGGATACCAAAACGTTATCTGTGGAGCTGACTGCTGCAGAACTCGCAGCGCGTCGCGCAGCCTGGAAACAACCTCAACCGAAATATCCTGCTGGAGTCTTACGCAAATATATTCAAACCGTAAGCTCGGCAGGGGTAGGTGCGGTCACCGATCAATTTGATAATTAATTCTACTTTACTATGGCAACATATCGATTCGGCAACATTGAGGAAGCAGTCGTGACACGGCAAGAATTTACTCCGGAACAAGCTCGGACAGTATTAGCTAATGAAACGATCGCGGTGCTTGGTTACGGCATTCAAGGTGCAGCACAGGCCATGAATCTACGTGATCAAGGCATGCGGGTGATTGTTGGGCAGCGTGTTGGTGGAGCGTCGTATCAGCGCGCTCAGCAAGATGGCTGGAAAGAAGGTGAGACATTATTGGACCCTGTGGAAGCAGCAAAACGGGCGACGGTGATTATGTATTTGTTGACAGATGTGGGTCAGATGGATTTATGGCCGGAGATTAAACCACAATTAACTGCCGGTAAAGCACTCTATTTTTCACATGGCTTCTCCGTAATTTATAGCGAGCAAACCGGTGTTGTACCGCCCACAGATATTGATGTCATTCTCGTGGCACCAAAGGGGCCAGGAAAAAAAGTGCGTGACTTGTTTTTAAAGGGAGCAGGCGTTAACAGTAGTTATGCGGTACATCAAGATGCTACCGGCAATGCACGACAACGTGCCTTAGCACTTGGTATTGGGATCGGCTCCGGTTACTTATTTGAGACCACTTTTGCCAAAGAGGTACATAGTGATCACGTCGGCGAGCGGGGAGTGTTGATGGGTGCGTTGGCGGGTATTATTGAAGCGCAATATCAACTGTTGCGTGCTAAAGGACACAGTCCAAGTGAGGCGTTTAATGAAACCGTTGAAGAACTGACACAGAGCTTGGTTCCGCTGGTGGATGAAAAAGGGATGGATTACATGTATGCTAATTGTTCCATGACCGCACAGCGTGGTGCGCTCGATTGGCGTCATGCGTTCCGCGAGGCTGTTGCGCCAGTGTTTGAACGATTGTACCAGAGTGTCCTAGATGGTACCGAGGTAAAACGAGTCATCGATGCACATCGTGATCCAAACTACAAAGCAAATTTGAAGAAAGAATTAGATGACATGGCCAACACAGAATTGTGGCAAGCGGGAAAAGTAGTACGTTCATTACGCCCTAATCTCTAAATGACTGATTGATCGATTATGAAACAAGTGATTTCAACCAAAGAGGCTCCAGAAGCTGCCGGGCCATACAACCAAGCCATCACCGTTGATCGCACCGTATATTGTTCTGGCCAAATTGCGCCAGAAGCTAGTGATGTAGTGGCACAAACGCAGCAAGCACTCACGCAGCTGCAAGCGGTATTGCAGGCAGCCGGTAGTAGTTTAGAACAAGTAGTGAAGACGACCGTCTTTATGGTTGATCTTAGTCAATTTGCAGCGATGAATGCGGTGTATAGTACCATGATGCCAGCACCGTTTCCGGCCCGCTCTACCATTCAGGTGGCTGCACTGCCCAAAGGTGCCTTAGTAGAAATTGAATGCATTGCAACCCTATGAAAACTGGTGCTGAACTATTTTGTGAAGCTCTAATTCGGGAAGGGGTCGACGTCATGTTTGGTATCCCGGGTGGTGTAGTATTGCCACTCTACGATTATATTAATCGCCCGGAATATGCTAAACACTTTAAACACATTTTACCGAAGCAGGAACAAGGTGGTGGATTCGCTGCAGACGGTTATGCACGCTCTACCGGTAAAGTCGGAGTAGCCCTGGGTACCTCTGGTCCTGGTGCGACGAATTTATTGACAGCCATGGAGAATTCCATGATGGATTCTGTCCCGGTTGTCTATATTACTGGCCAAGTAACCGACGCCTTAATTGGAACGGATGCATTTCAAGAAACCGATGTGATTGGTATGACACTGCCGGCTGTTAAACATAGCTATTTCGTCAATCGAGCTAGTGATGTGCAGGTGGTCATGCAGGCTGCCTTTTACATTGCCCGGACTGGTCGGCCTGGTCCCGTGCATATTGATTTTGCAAAAGATGTCTGGATGCAGACGGCGCCAGAGATCACATTACCGGCGGTGCCGCAGTTACCTGGCTATTCAGAACGTGTCAGTGTGGCCGCTAGTGATGCCGCCATTGAAAAAATACAGTCAGTGCTTGATCAACCTGATGCCAAACCAATTATCATTGCTGGGCACGGAGTAGAATTAGCCGGTGCTGAGGCAGAATTATTAGCCTTTGCAGAGCGTCATCAGATCCCGGTGGTGAATACCATTTTGGGAATGGGTTGTTTTCCTCAAGCACATCCCTTGTGGATGGGGATGCTAGGTATGCACGGTGAGGCAGCGACCAACTATGCAGTAGCGGAAGCCAATGTGGTCATTAGTATCGGTTCTCGGTTTGATGATCGTATCACTGGGCGGGTTGCAGAATTTATCCAAGACACTACCTTTGTACATTTTGAGATTGATCCGTCAGAAGTTGGCAAAATTGTGCCGACAGCGGTACCAGTTGTAGGGGATCTCAAGGTCAGCTTAATGCAGGCCAACCGCATCTTAGGAGAACATCACTATGCTGCCTGGTGGGAACGCCTAACCGCTTTGAAAGAGCAATATCATTTTCTGCAGCTACCAGAATATACAGGATCGTTCTTAAGTCAGGCACAGGTGGTAGATGCAATCTCACGCGCAACGCAGGGGCAAGCAATTATTGGCAGTGATGTGGGTCGTCATCAGATGTGGATAGCTCGGTATTATCGTTTTGCGCAATCGCATAGCCATTTATCCTCGGGCGGGTTAGGTTCGATGGGTTATGGTGTGCCCGCTGCAATGGGCGCCGCATTTGGTAATCCGAAGCGTGAGGTATGGTCCATTTCAGGCGATGGTGGTTTTATGATGAACGTGCAAGAGTTAGCAACCCTGGCAGAGCACCATGTGCCGGTGCATATGGCTATTATGGAGGATGGTGTCTTAGGCATGGTCCATCAATGGCAAGCTTTACTCTATGACCAAAACTATTCGAGTGTGCACTTGAAGAATCCGGATTTTGTAGCATTAGCAGCCGCCTTTGGTATTCCAGCATGGCGAGCCCATACGCCTGCAGAAATGGAAGAGGCGATTGCTGCAGCGCGGGCTGTGAACGGACCAACCTTGATCGCATTCCAGGTTGACCCACATCAGAATATCTTTCCAATGGTGCCACCCAATACAGCACTCAAAGATCAGGCCTTATCCGCTGCCGATTTACAGAACTAACTTTAGTCCTTATGCAAGCACACACGTTACAAATCACTGCAGTGACAGAGCCCGTCTTACTCGCGCGAGTAACCGTCTTGTTACGAAAATACGATATCGAAATTGACCAGGTACAACGGAGTTATCAGACGGATGGAACCGAGCAGATGACATTGCATGTGCGTAATCAACGCGACAATTTGGCAGTGGCTATGCGCAAATTAGAACGGCTCGTTCCCGTCATTCAACTCGAAGAACTAGCTTGACAGTCTAGTAGGGTAGGTATACAGTAGGCCAATGATTCAGCCGATTCGAATCCAATTAGGCCTTAACCTCCTTACGCTCAACCGCGGGTAGTGTAGGTTATTGTTAAACAACAAGAACTACGCTCCCGCTCGGGAGCGTTTTTGTATCATTAATGATTTATGTCCTCAGTGCCGAACAAATTATATATCTTCGATACTACCATGCGCGATGGCGAACAGGTGCCTGGCGCTAGCTTGCAGACACAACAAAAGGTGATGTTAGCACAGCACCTTGCTCGCTTAGGTGTTGATGTGATTGAAGCGGGTTTTCCGATCTCAAGTCCGGGTGATTTTGCAGCAGTCGAAGAGGTATCAAAAGTAGTGGGGGATGTCGGTGTCTGCGCGCTGACGCGAGCTGTGAATAAAGATATTGATGCCGCTGTACAAGCATTGCGCTTTGCCAAACGACCACGTATTCATACAGGCATTGGTGCATCGGATATGCATATTCAATACAAGTTTAAGTCTACCCGTGAAGAGGTCTTGGCACGTGGTGTGGCTGCCGTCACTTATGCCAAACGATCGATTGAGGAGATTGAATTCTATGCGGAAGATGCGGGGCGTGCCGACAATGCATTCCTAGCGCAAATGATTGAAGCAGTGATCGCGGCTGGTGCCACTCATGTGAATATTCCCGACACTACCGGATACTGCTTTCCTGAAGAATTTTATGACAAAATTAAGTACTTGGTCGATCATGTCCGGGGGATTGAAAATGTAATTATTAGCGTGCACTGTCATAACGATTTAGGTTTAGCGACCGCGAATACCTTAGCTGGTATTCGGGCCGGTGCTCGCCAGGCCCAAGTGACCATTAATGGCATTGGGGAACGTGCTGGTAACGCAGCTCTGGAAGAGGTGGTGATGGCGTTGATGACGCGCCGTGATCATCCATATACAATGGGCATTCAGACGAAAGAATTAGTTCCGGTGAGTCGGATCGTCTCGGAAACGATGGGGCTACCCATTCAAGCCAATAAGGCCATTGTTGGAGCTAATGCCTTTGCGCATTCCTCGGGTATTCATCAAGATGGCGTTTTGAAGTTTAGAGAAAATTATGAGATCATTGATCCGGCTGATGTTGGTGCAGATGCTTCCAAAATTGTGCTGACGGCCCGGTCCGGACGCGCCGCCTTACGTCATCGTCTGAAAGAGCTAGGTGTAACAGTCACATCGGCGGAACAGATTGATCAGATCTATCAGAAATTCTTGCAAGTAGCTGATCAACAGAAAGAGGTATACGACGCCGATCTATTAAACATCGTCAAACCATAGCATGAAACAAACACTGTACGAAAAATTGTGGGATAGTCATGTCGTACATGCAGCTGAAGCCGCTCCAACTTTACTGTATATTGATTTACATCTCATTCATGAAGTTACTTCGCCCCAAGCCTTTGCCGGATTGGCAAAGCGGGGATTAGCGGTGCGACGTCCAGATCTGACCATCGGTACGATTGATCACTCTGTACCCACGCAATCCATTCAGCAGCCGTGGAAAGATGCCTTAGCTCGTAAACAAGTTGATACACTCATTGCCAATTGTCAGCAACACCACATTCAATTGTATGGCTTAGAGAGTCGGCAGCGTGGCATTGTGCATGTGATTGGCCCAGAGCTGGGTTACACGCAACCCGGCAAGACAATTGTCTGTGGGGATAGCCACACTTCTACGCATGGTGCATTTGGTGCTCTGGCATTTGGTATTGGAACTTCCGAGGTGGAGCATGTGCTAGCCACACAGTGTCTCTTGCAGACTAAAACAAAAACGATGGCCATTACCGTGAACCATCGCATCCCAGCGGGCGTTTATGCCAAAGATTTAATCTTAGCGATTATTCGCCGGATTGGAGTCAGTGGTGGAACCGGTTATACCTTAGAGTATCGTGGCGAAGCGATTCAGGCGTTGTCGATGGAAGGGCGCATGAGTATTTGCAATATGAGCATTGAGGCTGGTGCGCGGGCCGGTTTGGTTGCGGCCGATGCTACAACGGCAGCTTACCTCGCTGAACGGGGAGTGGTGCAGGATTGGACTCGATGGCAGAGCGATGCCGATGCCGTATTTGATGCCGAGGTGATCCTCGATGGAGCTAGTATGAAACCGATGGTGACGTGGGGCACGAATCCAGCGATGTCTATTGCTATTGATGAGGTGTTACCTGTACCGCAAGATGCTGATGAGACCGCCGCCTATGACTACATGGGTTTGCAACCCGGTCAATCACTACAAGGGCAACCGATTCAGGTAGTATTTATTGGTAGTTGCACAAATTCACGTATCGAGGATTTACGCGTGGCAGCTCAGATCCTGAAAGGGCGTACGGTAGCAGTTAGAACTCTAGTTGTGCCTGGATCGTACCAAGTAAAAGATCAGGCAGAAGCTGAAGGGCTAAGAGACCTATTTGAGGATGCGGGTTGTGAGTGGCGTGAGCCGGGTTGTAGTATGTGCATTGCCATGAATGGCGACCAAGTCTCCGCCGGACAGTACTGTGCTTCCACCTCTAATCGCAATTTTATTGGTCGACAAGGGAAGGGTTCCCGTACCCTGTTAATGTCTCCTGCTATGGCAGCGGCGGCAGCGATTACCGGTACGATCGTTGATGTACGTAACTATCTATGAATACCTACCAACCTATTACTTCACTCGTAGTTCCGTTACGGCGTGATCATGTCGATACGGATCAGATCATTCCTGCGGAATATTTAAAGGTGACAACCAAAAGTGGTTTAGGTGCGCACGTCTTTAGTAATTGGAGACAAGAACCAGATTTTGTGTTGAATCAACCGCGCTATCAAGGGGCGCAAATCTTATTAGCCGGAGTCAATTTCGGCTGTGGATCTTCACGTGAACATGCGCCTTGGGCCTTGCACGATTACGGGTTTCGCGTGATTATTGCCGAATCATTTGCCGATATTTTCAAAAATAATGCGATGAAAAACGATCTCTTGCCGATCGCATTACCACCCGCTATTCTAGAACAACTAGCCGATGCTACAGTTACCGTTGATTTGGTTGCACAAACCATTCAGTGGGCGGATCAACAAATACATTTCGACATCGACCCATTTAATAAACTGCGGTTAGTTACAGGTTTAGACGATCTGGGCTATACGATGCAATTTAATGATTTCATTACACAGTATGAACAAGCGCATCCTCGTTCTGCCCGGTGACGGCATCGGGCCAGAGGTGACCGCACAAGCAGTGCGTGTGTTAGAGTTGATCGCCCAACAATTTCAACATACCTTTGAGTTTAGTCAGGGCTTAATCGGTGCGGCTGCAATTCAAGCCACTGGCAGCGCCTTACCAGAACGCACTCAGCAGCAACTCCGCGAGGTGGATGCGGTATTGTTAGGTGCAGTGGGCTTACCAGAATATGATCAAAATCCCAGTGCTAAGGTCCGCCCGGAGCAAGGATTATTACAGTTACGCAAACTGTTGGATGTCTATGCAAATGTCCGTCCAGTGAGTATTTACCCCGAGTTAGTGGCTGCGTCTTCTTTGAAACCAGAGTTACTAATGGGGGTCGATATCTTATTTTTTCGTGAATTAATCAGTGGTATCTATTTTGGTGAACCTCGCCACCGGAGCGAAGATGGAGAAGAAGCGATCGATACAATGCGCTATTCAAAATTTCAAGTGCGGCGCATTGTGCGTATGGCATTCCAAGCAGCTCAGCGGCGACGTAAACAACTGTGTTCAGTTGATAAGGCCAATGTGTTGGAATGTTCGCGCTTATGGCGCGAAGTGGTACAGGCCGAAGCTGCGCAGTTTCCCGATGTCACAGTAACGCATATGTTTGTCGATAATGCCGCCATGCAACTCATTCGCCAACCCAAACAGTTTGATGTGGTGGTGACAGAAAATATGTTTGGTGACATCCTCACCGATGAGGCCGCTCAGTTGAGTGGTAGTTTAGGGTTGTTAGCCTCGGCCAGTGTAGGGGATGGCATTGGCATCTTTGAACCAATCCATGGTTCGGCACCCGATATTGCTGGTAAGCATCTAGCAAACCCGATCGCTGCTATTTTATCTGCTGCTTTGCTCTGTGAGCAGTTTGGATTAACGGCGGAGGCCAGCTGGATTCGCGAAGCCATTCAAGCAACTCTCGCTAATGGGTATCGTACGGCTGATCTCTATCGAGAAAACTCAGGGGTGAAGTTAGTATCCACGGAGCAGTTTACGGAACAAATCTTAAATTATCATTCACGCTAAATTATAATCCTATGTTCGATTTCAAAGCATGCAAAGTCTATTTCCGCGACCAGTTCGTCGATTTTAACCAGGCGAATGTTAGTATCGCCAACGTCAGTTTTTTGTATGGCATGGGCGCCTTTACTGGCATTCGCGCTCATTATAATGCTGATGAGCAGCAGTTGTATCTATTCAGACCACAGGAACACTACCATCGTTTTCGCCATGCTTGCCAATTATGCATGTTTAATCATTTTGTCCAAAACTATACAGCCGACAAGTTTACACAGATCTTAGTAGATCTACTCAAAGTGAATCAGATCAAACAAGATGCTTACTTACGCGTTTCAGCATTTGTCGATGCGGAGAGTATTGGTGTGCAATGGAATGGGTACACCGATGCATTAGCCATCTTTGCTTTCCCATTGGGCGATTACATTCCCACCACCGGAATGAAATGTAAAATTAGTAGTTGGCGACGGGTGGATGACAATGCGATTCCAGCGCGTGGAAAATTAAACGGAGCGTATGTGAATACGGCATTTGCGAAAACCGAAGCGTTATTGGCCGGTTATGATGAGGCTTTGGTGATGGATCATAATGGGCACGTGGTAGAGGGGAGTGCGGAAAACTTTTTTATGGTGCGTGATGGTGTACTAATTACTCCGCCAGTGACGGATAACATTCTGGAAGGAGTGACGCGCAAAACGTTGTTAGAAGTAGCGCGAGATCAAGGCATTCCAACGTTGGAGCGCTCAATTGATCGCTCTGAATTAGTCTTTGCAGATGAGGTAATATTAACAGGTACCGGCGCGCGAGTCAGCCCGGTCACCCAGGTGGACCAGTTTACGATTGGTGATGGCAAAGTTGGTCCAATCGCTACACAGCTACAGCAGCTCTATGGGCAGATTGTCTACGGGAAAATTCCGCAGTATAAACATTGGGTGACACCCGTTTACTAGACACAACAACCCATCAGGGTTATTTACGCTTCCCGGTTTCTATGCTAACCTGATCGGGTCTTTTAGCATTAATTATTGCTTAGTTCGTATGCCTACACGTATTGCTATTAATGGTTTCGGTCGCATCGGGGCTGCCGCTTTCCGTATCGCTTTAGCCAACCCTGAATTAGAAGTTGTGGCCATCAATGGTTTGGGAAGTTTAGCCATGGCTGCTCATCTTTTACAATACGATAGTGTCTACGGAAAATATCCTCACGTCGTCACTACAGAAGGGGAAGATTACTTAGTGGTAGACGGAAAAAAATATCGTCGTTTTTCTGAAAAGGATCCGACCAAAATTCCATGGGGTGAAGTTGGGGCCGATATCGTACTCGAATGCACTGGCATGTTCTTAACTCGTGAATTAGCGAGTCAACATTTGAAGGCCGGTGCTAAACATGTGATTATCTCTGCGCCTGCGAAAGATAAAGATATTGGTACTTACGTGATGTCGGTGAATCAGGAAGAGATCGGTAACGATACCATCTCCTCCAATGCTTCTTGCACCACGAACTGCATCGGTCCAGTCATGAAAGTGATGATGGATTCCTTCGGAGTAGAGAAGGCCATGATGACTACCATCCACTCCTATACAGCTGATCAAAATCTAGTCGATGGCACACATCGCGGGGGAGACCTCCGACGTGCACGTGGAGCTGCCCTCAATATCATTCCTACCTCGACTGGCGCGGCCAAAGCATTTGGTAAAACGATGCCTAGTTATCAAGGTATCTTTGATGGTTTTGCTTTACGCGTGCCTACTCCAGCTGGATCAGTTTCTGATATGACCATGATTTTGAAAAAGGATGTCACCGTTGAAGAGGTGAACCAAGCCTTAACTGATGCAGCTAACTCTGCCAATTATAAAGGAATCTTAGCTGTGACCAATGAGCCAGTAGTATCGCGTGATATTGTTGGTCGTCCTGAATCATCCATTGTGGATTTAGAGTTAACGATGGTTGTAGGTGGTAATTTAGTCAAAGTCGTCAGTTGGTACGATAACGAATTCGGCTATGCCAATCGCTTGATTGATATGGCTGTGCAAGCCGGCAAGAAGCTAGCCAAATAAAGAGTTCAGTAATATTTCAAGCCAAAAAATAGCCCCGGAAGGGGCTATTTTTTTATGGTTAATAAGTCTTCAAGCTATGCCACTTCTTTATCTTGATAGCCGGATAGATCCTGCTGATTTGCAGCTGCTAGTTCAGCAAGCACATCCTTGTCTGGCTGACGAGCGTAGTTTTGTAAATCTTCCAATGAAGAGGGGAGTAGTCGATCTACTTCACCGGCATCAATAGCGCATTTTGCTAGTAGTTCACTTGGAATGGTTACGACCGTCTGTCCGTCGATCGCGCCAATATCTCCACCACCTAGGCTGTATAATTCAACGGTATCTTTATGTTGTAGCAAACTTTTAATCTCTGTCGGTAAGGTTTTTTGCATGCGTTCTAAGCGATCTTTAATGCGCATACCAGCCAGATCAGCATCGGCACTATCACGCATCGATTTATCGATGACTAAACCTGGTCCTAATTCGCGTCGCACCTGTTCGATAATTCCAGAAAACTTGCTGATACTAAAGCGTCCGCTTAATAAGCCTTCAAAGGCTTTCATTTGAGCACGCATAGATTTAGCACCTTTGTGCAGTTGTTCTTGGTATAACTTGGTCAGTGGTTTTTTGGCTTGTTCAATTTCACTGTCTAAATTCATCGCGGTGCCTAGGTTAAACCATGTCTCAACCACACGATCTCTATGGATCAGCCTACCATCTTTAGAGCGTGACAATTCAGCTAATTCAGAATTAATCTCACGGTCATCTTCAGCAGCTTGTTGTAGTGCGGCAATCTTGGCCTCAACGGATGGTTGGATAGAGGCTAATTTTTCTTTATAGGCACTCGTTGTACGTTCTTGTAGAGTCTGTTCCAATTCAGCCTGTTTATTCAGCTCATCACCTTCATCAAAAAAACGGGCAGCAATTTCATCTTCTTCTTTGGCTATGAGTTCGGCAGCACGGTTTGCCTCACCTTCATCGAGCACATTGCCAGCGGTAGCTGCTCGTTCTAATAGAGTAGTAGCCAGACGATCTGACCGGCGATCATGATCACTTGTAGCAAGCAGTTCATTACTATGATTGAGTTTGAGGAATTCACGAGCAGAACCAGTGTCGGATGGATCGGCGAGTAACTTATTACGCCATTGCTCTAAGGCAGAGATCTTGCTAGACAGTTTCTTTTCTTCAGAATCCGTCCGCATGATCTTCTCTTTAAATAGCGAAACTAGACGACCAAACGCGCCACGTTCTTTACTGACTTGTTGTTTTTGTCGTTCCAGCAAGGATTGGATTTGTTCGATTTGAGCCAGTGTTTCGGCATGGTCCGGAGCTGTTTCTGTATCGTTCAGATCAGGGGCAACTTCTCCGGTATCATCAGAGGGTTGGCCTTCCACCTGATTAAGCACTTTGACTTCTTCGCTATCGTTATGATGACGTGTAGCTGGGCGTTCATGTATATTCATATGCAGAATTATCTCACATTTTTTGCCATTTGTCATTGCGATGGAACAGTTGATCTTGAATTGTATTGTAAAGTCGGATACAATAGCGAAGCATTTTTTGGCCTCATCGTCTAACGGTTAGGACGGAGCGTTCTCAGCGCTCAAACCAGGGTTCGATTCCCTGTGGGGCTACGAAAAATAAAAATCCCACATCCGTGGGGTTTTTATTTTTTTGTGGTTCGTGGAGGAATCGAACGGGCGAGCACGGCTGTCAGTGACAGACGAGCACAAGCCCCGGCCCGGAGCCCAATTTCTGAATTGGGCGGAGTGGTCGATTCCCTGTGGGGCTACAAACTAGTTTACGTTACCTATTGACAAAAACCACATTTTGGATTAACCTGTTGGCCTCATTGAAAATTTAATCTCGTTACGTAACGAGACGGAGCTAGGCTGCACTCCGTTAACAACACTCAAAACAAAAGACCATCCGGTCGTTGTTCCCTCTGATGAAGAGGTTTTTAGGAAATGACCCAGTAAGGGTCTTTTTTTATTGCCTAGTTTCTTAAAGTAACGTTCTAACTTTATCTCTGTATGTTTAGGGATACAGTCAGGACTTTAGTTTTAGTAGCAACCAGTAGTGCTAAAAATAGCTGCCTGAACAGCTAGTCCACAACGCTTGAAAAATAGGGGACGGTTTAGGACGTCTTTGTGAGAAGTACATGTTGCTCGTTCTACTCCTCGGTCTTCTTGCATGCACAGTCAACGTTGTAAAAAACGATACGGGTTGCGGCGACCCTACAAAAACCTGGTATGCCGATCTCGATGGCGATGGTCGTGGTGATCCCCGGGAAATCTGGGAGGCCTGTGGTGGTGACCCCGTCCCGGCAGGATACGTCACCAATGACGATGACTGCGATGATGATCGTGATGACGTCTATGGTGGAAGGAGTCCCGAAGATTCCGAGGCCTGCGATGGCATCGACAACGATTGTGACGGGGCCATCGACGAAGACGAGGGGCCGGGAACGCTGACCGGCCAGACCATCTATTATCCGGACCTGGATGAAGATGGTTACGGAGCAGGGACAGGGGACTACTTTTGTGCGGCCGAGCCCCCCGAGGGCTACGCGCTTGGTTCCAGTGACTGCGATGACACCAACGCAGCAATTCACCCTGGTGCCCCCGACGAGAACTGCGACGGCATCGATGATGACTGCGACGGTAACGTCGATGATGGACATACCTGCCCATAGCTTCATGTTAGGATTCGGAGGATAGGTTAGATCCGTAAGGGTCGCTGGTATCTCACCACTGCCGATTCATATCGAGCAGAAAGAAGATACCCACCCCAAAAAACATCAGTCATTCGCTGGTGTTTTTTGTTTTTATATTCAGTTTACGAACTGTAAAACTTGCTGCCACTGCCTTAATGCCTGCACAATAGGGTTCAAATTCTGAATACAGTAGTCTACAAACTAGTTTACGTTACCTATTGACAAAAATCACATTTTGCCTTAACCTGTTGGCCTCATTGAAAATTTAATCTCGTTACGTAACGAGACGGAGCTAGGCTGCACTCCGTTAACAACACTCAAAACAAAAGACCATCCGGTCGTTGTTCCCTCTGATGAAGAGGTTTTTAGGAAATGACCCAGTAAGGGTCTTTTTTGTTTGTCGAATTACTGGGATGGAATAGATTACGCGATAGTCTATTTAGTCCTCGTAACTCGAAAAGTTGCTTGGCTGCTGGAATGTTCCAGCAGAAGTAGTAGGAGAGTAGTGATGTTGTTTTCATTGTTCCTGTCGGCAGCACTCGCCGATGACGCTGACTACACCATGGGAGCCGACGGCTCAAACGACGCATTCTGCGAGTCGGCGACCGCCATCGTGGTCGATGCCAACTCGTTCACCCCGGGCGTCGAGAGCCCAAGCGGCTACGACTCAATCCAGGTCGTGTACAACTTCCTGCTCGACGACGGCGATGAGGTCTGCAACTACGAATGGCTGTCCACGTGGGCCAGTGAGTCGGATCTCTTCCCCAACGGGCGGGAGGACTTCGACTATGACCTGACCGGTGACGAGTTCACGGCGTACATCCCCGAGAGCCTCTACGAGGCCTGGTTGGAGGGAAACCGGGATTCGACCCTCGCGGTTTTCGTCGACGGCACCAGCGTGAACCTCTACACCCAGTCGGTCGAGATCGATTCTGGGGAGAGCGATACGGGAGACGACAAGGATTCTGTCGAGTGCGGAGGATGTAATCAAGGTATTACTTTCGCAGCAACGCTGCTCTTCCCGCTGTTTGGATTCCGCCGGCGGAAGTAGAGATCTAGTCGCACATTGATCATTCCATGATCCAGGGGTAGATGTGCGCAAATCACATTGGAGGACGAGAAGAGCTACCCCCTTCTCACGCATACTGTGTTCATCTCAATAGAGGTGAATAGAGCTAGTGAATACTAATACCTGCCGCCATTTCCTCAACGTCTGTACCATAGGGTTCAAATTCTGAAGACAGAGTCTACATACAAAGCAGTGTCTATTAGGTCTTGACAAAACATGTATTTTGGTGTACCATGGCGCGTTTTTACAGAATACACATCTGTAAAAACATGCACTTTCTAGAAACAACTTGAACACAGGTTCAAGTGGGTTCGACTACACCCCCTATGGTGGCGTAGTACCGCGCGAGTTAATCGCGTTGCCTGTAAAGAGGTCTAGATGAGTACAATCAATCGTA
Organism: uncultured Gammaproteobacteria bacterium; assembly: GCA_964385285.1. Classification (GTDB taxonomy): domain Bacteria; phylum Patescibacteriota; class Patescibacteriia; order UBA9570; family UBA9570; genus UBA9570. The sequence continues at coordinate 37,245 of CAYLOJ010000007.1, read as the reverse complement.
ATGTGAAAGCAGGTGAAACACCTGCTGTTTTGTTCTTTACAACCTTCATACACTATCTGTTCCATCTGCTTTGAGCTGATTTTACGAAGTCAGTTGTAAGCAGGTGGAACCCTAATCTCACCACCTGGGAGAGACAAATGTACACACAGCTGAAGACCATCGTCGTCCTCCTCATCATCCTCCTGAGCAGCGGGTGCGCTCATCGAAAGCAGGACGCGCTCATCGAGCAGGCCAAGAAGATTCACAAGCTCGAGTTGTCACTTGATAGAGAGCGGGCGATGTCCGATCTCTTCCGGTACATGCTCACGGAAATGGACGCTACATTGCACCCGCCGCCTTTGTGTGACGAGGAGCAGATGCAGGTCATTCTGATGAATACCCAGGGTGCCAGTATCAAACTTCTCGCACTCGAGTCGAACTGCAACTGGCGCGCGCTGCAGTTGGGTCGAATGCCAACGAAGTGGGATGAGTGGCCGATCATGGCTCCGTGGTCGGACTACGAACAGTTCGATCCAACCACTCTGTGCACCCCCGTCGCTACTCGATACCTGTACGAACAGTGTCTCGCGAGTACTCCAGATTCACACGTTGCGAACTGTGAAGAGCTGACGGCGCAGGTGTGCATGCGGTACTAGTGTATGAGGGGCGAGTGGAACCTAAGTGTGTTGCTGGTGACGTTCCAACGTCAGCTTCAACCCAAGGTTTCACTCAATCACCCTCTTTAGGTAATGCCTAAACTGACGAGTCTAGATCGCAAGATCAAGGACGAAAGGGAATCATTTGCGCTTGATTTTTTCCTAAAATCTGCTAAAATTGTCTATATCTATTTATGGCGAATGATAATACTCCATTAAACTTTGATGACTTGTGCGAGAAAATCGCTCAGGGTAAAGCTTCTCCTGCAGAAGTGAAATTAGCCTTTCAACAACTGAACCAGGACATCGAATCTTTTTCTGATGATATCCAAGCTCAACTAAGATCCACACAATCCTAATATGAGTATTGAACGTACTCGTCAACCCTTTCGTCGTCCACCGGAACCGATAGTCCATTTGGAACCAAAGGTTGCGTTGCCTAACCATCAACCTGAAGAGCATGCTAAAAATCTTTTAGAATTCCAAGGTGAAGCCACTCCAGAAACCTTAAAGGCCTATTTGGACTATTTAGCAGAATCAGGTCGAAAATTTGATAGTGCCTTAAGTCACTACTATAAATTGTTGCAAGCTCAGGAAGGAGCAGAACGCAGTATTCAAGCACTTGAACAACTTAATCAAAATTCTCAACGTTTTGCCGAGATAAAAGCTAAAGCAGCTAAACTGGCTTGGGCAGTAACACGTTACGTTACTTCTAGTTCAATTATAGGCACTGGTGTTGGTGCTGGAGCGTATATGCTCACTAAGGATCCTGCCATGACAGCGTTGGCCACAGCTGGTGGGGCCATGGCTGGTTCAGCGGTGGAATTTGGTTTGTCGCGTATGGAGGAATCTCACGATTATTCTGAGCGTTGGTTTGCTCAGTACCCAGAATTAGAACGCTATCGAGCTGCCAAACAACGCCGGGCGGAACAACGCGCTGGTACTCCAGAAAATCGCAATCTACAAATTACTACTCTGACTGAAGAGTTACGATCTTTGCGAGAAGAAATTCATGAGATAGAGTTAGAAATTGATCGGTTGGGGAGTGATGGTAACGTGAAATTCAAAGATCCGCGCCAACCTGCAGTCAACGAACCCGAACCAGCAGTGACCAACTTAATTGAACAGATACGTACGGCTGGCCAACGCTTGAATGAATTGCTGGCACAATATTTTGAATTAGCGGTAGATGCAGAAGATGCTGAGCAGTATTTAGCAGCTCGCCAACATGCCTATGATGCAAGAGATGCCTCTATTCAATTACGGGTAACTGCTCATCAAATTTGGGAAATGTTAAAGGTAGCGCATATCACTTTAGGTACTGCTGGCATTATGGGCATGGCGGGTGTCATGTACAACGTGGGGCAGACTGGTGAACCAAACATTCCAATGGCTGCGTTAGGGGCAGCGGCAGGTGCTGCCATTGGTTGGTTTCAAGTATCGCGGGTAGAGAAAAACATTTGGCAACATAACTTGCCACGTGGCCAGTACCAGGCACACGATCAAGCGGCTAGACATGCAGATTTTCAAAAAGCAATTGATCCCCACTTAAACCAATATGGCGACGAGCTAGATCAAGCTCAGGCTGAACACACACGTTTACAGGCCGAACAAGCTAAATTATCTGCCGAGTTAGAAGCGTTCATGGCTAAGTATCCAATGCAGTCATAGAGTCTACATAATTCTCCAAAAATGCTGTGGCTATTAAATCAAGCCAATACAGGCCGTAAAACCTGTTGCCACTGCCGCAACGCCTGTACAATGGGGTTCAAATTCTGAATACAGTGGTTTACAGCAATTCTTGACATAACTCATATGCATGAGTATAGTGCCACTGTTTTTGAGGACATGCCTCAAAACATGCACCTTCAAGTAACTACTAGCATAACTGAATGGAAAAGTTATGAAGTGGGTTTGGTCACGTTCCCTATGGTAATGTGACACTGTACGAGGTAATCGTACGAGCCAAACAACCATTCATTCTCTATTCCACAACGCAGGCTAACCGCCTGTTTTTTGTTCTTTACAACCCTCATACATTACTCGTTCCACTTGCTTAGATCTGATTTTTTAGAAGTCAGCTGTAAGCAGGTGGAACGGTATCTCTCACCACCTGGATAAGGCGCCCATGCGAACTTTCAAGACTGCCTTCACTCTTCTCATCGTTCTCAGCATCATGGCTGCTATGCCTGCCGATAACGCAGTCCGCGGATTCGTACTCTATCAGAAGAATTCGTCGACTCTCGGCCCTGATGGAAAGGCCGTCAAGTACGACCTGGGGTCTGCCTGCGCGTTCTGGAAGCAGCACAGTGACAAGCGCTGTCATGTCACTTCACTCGGCACCCAGATGAGTGAAGAGGCGTTCCAGGACCCGCCGCTCAGTATCAAGCGGGCCAAGGCGCTCGCGGACGAGTGGCGGGTGCAATGCCCGCAGGCACCAGAGGCCGAACCGTCATTCATCATCGGAGCCGCTGAGCCGTTCGGTGGCTGGGAGGTGAGCTGCCAGTAAGAGGACAGATGGTGTATGAGGGCGGGTGGGACCTACGTGTGTTGCGGCGAACGTTCCAACGTCTCCTGCAACCCAAGGCCCCACTCATCACCCTCTTTAGGTAATGCCTAAACTGACGAGTCTAGATCGCAAGATTAAGGACGAAAGGGGATAATTGAACCGGCTAAAACTTGCTGCCACTGCCGCAATGCCTGTACAATAGGGTTTAAATTCTGAAGACAGGAATCTACATTACTATATGCAATTTGAAAGGAGACATTCAACTCGTGACCGGCTAGGCATTATTTTATTTTTTCCTGTTATCATGAGTCTATTATTTGGTAGTTTTATTTGGCTGTGGGCTCAGGGAGAAATTCCTGTTAGTAGCGATGAGCCCCTCAGTGTGTTAGGGGTTGGTGTTATGTTTGTGCTAGGCATTTTTTTTGTGTACGCGACTAGACGTAAAATTATTGCACCCTGGTATATACGTATTACCTGTATGAAGGGCGTTTATACGTTCACAGCTCTTCAGCCGATGGATAACATTAGTATCAATAAATCAGATGTGGTCTCTGCTAGCGTTCAACATATCATCACTGCGTATGGCAGCGCTGTTGCAGTAAAGCTGATCTATCGGGATGCGCATGGTCAACACGTGTTATATATTCCTGGAGACGGTTCATGGCACAATACTAAGGGTGTTGTGTTGCGGCAAGAGCGTTTTTGCAAGGCCCTTGTTGAAGCCCTAACATACTGAATATTCATATAACGAAAAGTACTAAAGGGTAAGCTTAAAGAAGTTAAAACTTGTTGCCACTGCCGCAACGCCTGCACAATAGGGTTCAAATTCTGAAGACAGTAGTCTACAAACTAGTTTATCTTAGCCATTGACAAAGTGGAAAAATCATGGTACCATCTGACGTCGTTTTTGCTGGTGATTTTATCTTCTTCCAGAAGACAGTAATTCCCGAAACGACGCTTAGACACGATCATTAACAACTGACTGCTACTAAATGAATGGCCGCGCTGCATCAGACTGGCATAGCAATGCTTAACTGTTGGCGCGCGACCATTCCTTTTTTACCCCTACCCTAGATGCCATCAACGCGCGTTGGCAAATCGAGATTCCATGTCTACCTTCAATGACTTCAAGACACTGCCCCAGTGGTTGCTCCTTGTCGTCTTCTTCCTCGCCCTTGTCACAGTCACGCCCGCTTACGCGTGTCCGCCCGGCGCGAAGTGCCTCGGTGTGATCCAGGCACCCACCAACCTTGCCACTGTCACTTACCAGACGATGTCCGGCGCTGTGGATCCGGAGCGGATCTTCCACAACGGTGAGAAGCTCTGGATGGTGGCGACCATCCAGCAGACGGGGTACGTGTACCTCGTCAACGTTGACTCTGCTTCAAACGTGGCACTGGTCTTTCCATACGACGGAGAGTCCAACTACGTTATCGCTGGAGGTACCGTGCCGTTCGGTACCGAAGCTTCCCCGCTGCAGATCAACCCGCCCTTTGGCCAGGAGGACCTCTACCTGGTCTACTCCCGGACTCCGCTCGACACCCTCGCGCTCAACTACATCGTCGCGCGGGAGTCGCAGCAGTTGGGACGCAACCACGTCCAGCTCGTCTCGGCTTCTTCGTCCACGATGCGAACCAAGAGCATCTCTGCCACGCGCAGTGTTGCTCCGACCGCCGCCACCTACTCCTTTGACCCGACGGCCGAAGGTGCGCAGGTGGCGTACATCCGGATGATGAGCGCTCAGTAGGGTTCAAGTAGCAGTCGCTGCCATCGTGTTGTCGGGGTGACTGCTTTCAAGCCGTCGCCCCACCTCCCGTAAGGGTCATGTATGATTCATACAGGAGGTGTAAAGTAAATTTCAGTTGACGTTCATGACTATCTAAGGATAGTATTTCATCATCGATTGAGTACTTAAATACATATTATATGCGTGAAGGTGGAATGCCGAAGCGACAAGGACCAGACAGGCTTAAACGTTTGATCCCATTAGTATTTGCTGGATTATCATCAGATGCGCATTTGGATCAGGCGCCGCATCCACTCGAGCCTGTTGTGCAACACGCTCCTGCCGAAGTAGAGGCAGATCTTCCGCGACGTACTATGCCAGAGGCTGAACACCGTGCAGAACAATCGCCGGTAGCCGCATACGAGCAGGCAAAACGTGATTTTGATACCACCAGTAACGCTCTTAAGTCTTACCTGGATCAATTGCAGTACGATCGCGATCAATTAAGTGCCCTGCAAAAGCGCATGCAACAGGACTATGTTCGTCTTAGTCAAACCATTGGTAATTTGCCTGCCACAGAGCGAGTAGAGGCAGAAAAAAAATTAGTTGGCGATTTTTTTGATCTGTACACTTATAAAGTAACCGGGACGGATGGGATCAGCGTTTCAGCATCGGGTTTACTGGATACTCCGTCTGGTCCGATGAATGGTTTTCTATCCACGATTTACTATGATGATCCAGGAATCTTGGATTATTTTGAGCAAGTACTGACTAAAGATCAGGCTACGGACGCAGAAGATATTTTAGTCTTTATGAACGCGTCTCATCCCGTGGCAGATTATATACCCGATATCATCGAAGATCTGCACGATCAAGGTAGGGTGGATATTAAAGAGGAGACATTTTCCGATGCCATGAAAAATGCCGATGATTTGTATACGGAACTAAATGTCTACGGACGTCTGTTTTCAGGGCAATAGTTTACTAATCCATTGTTGATAAAGTCTATGACAACCACCCAACACATTGCTAGTGGTACCGTTCACCAACTACCAACCGATTTAGGAACTGCACTGACTAAAGATAAAACCGCTCTCAAGTTGTGGGAGAGTTTAACACCGTTAGCGCGTAATGAATGGATCTGTTGGACAACCTTTCCAAAAAAAGCCGACACTCGAGCCGAGCATGTAAAACGTGTCGTCAGTGAATTGAAAGAGGGGATGCGCCGTCCATGCTGTTGGATCGGTTGCATTCATCGTAAAGACAAAGCGATTAGCCCATCAGTACGGGGCATTCTACAGAAGCGATCTACACGTCACTAGTTCTGGCCAACCAAAATTTTTTCGGCCGCATACAGTACAGTATTGGTATTTTCGGGGTGTAGCATCATACTGCCATGGTTACCGGTTGGATCCTTTAACAAAAGATCTACTGTGGCACCGTACGCTTCCAACACAGTTTTGGTATGATCCATTCCATCGCAGACATGTGGATATGTACTATGTGCATAGGCATTCTCATCTTGTTCGCCACAAAACAAAATCCAGTCTGTGCCTGCGTACGGGGTGGCGCCATAATTACCAGCTAGCACTTCAGCATTTGTGTCATAGTCATCTTCCCACGGTCCAGCATTGGCGATAGTGACACCAAAGTAATGTTCCCCACACAATGCATCACGTAAGGTAACTGCATACGATCGTGCGCTGCCCATGCTAAAGCCTTCAAAGATCACATGCCCTGGAGGAATGTGATGTGCCGCCAGTTGTTCTGTGATCAAACGATAAATTTGGTCTGGATCATAATAGCCATTCGATTCTAAACTGCGTCCAAACCACCATTGTAGACCGAGGTGAGCATAGGAGTGTTCCATGAGTTGATCATGCCAAACCGTAAAACCCCTGGTGGCCCACTCACCATGGCCATGTAAATTCACTAAGACAGTATCTGTGGCCGGATCAAACCCCTCGGGTTGCCACCACACTGCAAAACTTTTGTTGTCATCAACAGGAATGATTTCCGCGCTGTGATCTTGAGTGAATTGATAGGAGATAGGATCAGCTTGTTTTGCTAATGCTAAGACATCTCCCGGGGGTAGGCGAGGGCTGGTAATTGCAGATTGACACAATGCGGTTTCAGCAGTAGAAGAAGCGCTGATTGGCTTTTCTGGCTCGGTGGTTTTGCAACCAATGCAGGTAACTAAAAGGCCAGCCAAGCCTAGGGTGCGTGTGAAGGTAAGAACCGTCATGGGCGAAGTATCGCAAGGTAAAACGTAGCGGATTATTCCGCCGAGCTTAATACGTAATGTGAGTTGGTATTTAATCGATAAAGGATCCGACTGCTTCGATTACGCAGTAATACTTTTTTGCCTTTTTTCTTTGTCTTAGTTACGGCAATGTTGGCATCAGTCAGCTTGAGACTGGAGCGTTTTTTTAAGGTTTGGCGACTGGTATTCACTTTGAAGATCGCCACCTGCACCGCCGTCCCTTTGCGATTCGTAACCACCGCTTCAGTATGACCATCGCCACGAACATCAGTGACTAGCAATCCCACATAGCGGCGAGCTTTGCGATTGACTGTCTTACGATTGTAGACCTCGCCCGTGTAGGCATTAACTAGAGCCACTTTTTTACCATTGGCTTGGTAAACAACGTAGTAACCTAAGTCGCTATATTGTTTCACCTTAGTTTTTCGAGAAATAGTGTGGTTGAAGATCGTATAGACATATGAGGAATCGTCAGAATAGGTAACTTTAATTTTACCGTTCTTACGACCATGTACCGTCGAGAGATTAGCAGCGGCTGTATCCGAATCGTTTGGATCCAGGCTGTCATAACCGGTGTGGGTACCATTTTCCTCTACAGTATTGGTAGTTTCATCCACAACGCCATCGCCATCATTGTCATAACCATCATCAGCAATTTCGTAGGTAGTATCAACTCCGGTATCTAAGTCATCGGTAATGCCGTCATTGTCAAAGTCATTATCATTGGTATCTACGCCATCGAAGATGACACCATCAGTTCCGGCAATGCCATCACCATCCGTATCGACCGTGCTGTAGAGGATATAGACACTACCAGAAAAGGAATTGCGACCTGGAGCGCCGATGATGATTTCGTCATAGCCATCATGGTTTAAATCACCACTCGCCAAACTATTCCCAAACTCATCGTAATCTGACCTACCTTCAATACTCAGCTGTAAACTCAGAGCTTGCGAAATTGGGTTAGCCTCTCCATAGATCAGGTAGATGATTCCGGGTTGAGCTGTGTTGCTAACTTGTGCTGACATCACTATGTCGCTATAGCGATCATCGTTAGTCTGGCCGCTAGTGAGGGCGGTGCCCACTTGATCGTGAGCTGCGATACCAAGATACTGCTGACCAGTAGCAATGGATTGGTTGGTATAGTGGCTGGATTTTCCGAGTAAAGTGTAGACAGCACCATTGGTAGCGAGCGTGTCGGAGTACTGTGTAGCCGCAGCCAACAGATCATCGTAACCATCATTATTTATATCACCACCATAAGCAACGGTTCCCAACTGATCATCGTCGTGCTCATTGTTAAAGCGCACGCCAATCGTACTGATATTGGTGGTACCAGCAGAGAACTCAGCCGATTGCCCATACAACAACCAAATCCGACTTAATCCTTCTTCATCACGTGGAGCGGCAATGACCACATCTTCAAAACCATCTCCATTGACATCGCCAGCATTACTGACCTGAGCACCAAAGTAATCGGATGTATTTTGTCCTACTAAAATAATGTTGCTGCTGGATAATGTAGCATCATCTAATTCAGCTCCAGTTGTGCCATAGATTACATAAATGGCACCGTAATTCGTGCTGCCATACTGGGGGCAGCCAATGATTAAATCATCCACACCGTCACCGTTTAAATCAGCTGCTCCAACAGCATCTAAGGCGTCATTGGCTTGATCACCGCGAATACGGGTGGTATTTTTTGTGCTCAGCTGAAAAGAGGTGAGTGCATCGGCTTGACCATAGATGATATATACAGCCCCTACCGTACTTCCGTCGACAGCATAATTTCTAGCGTTAATGACAATATCATCATAACCATCATCATTAAAATCCCCAGTCGTTAAATTTGAACCAGCATATTGGGCATCAGTGGCATCGAAGGTCGCGTCCGCTGTTGTCACACTAGTATCGGTGATCAAAGTCTCACTGCCATAAAACAGATAAACGGCACCCCCAAATTCATGGTAACCACTGGCTCCAATGAGCAAATCATCATAGCCATCTCCATTGATATCTCCACTGGCGACAGTATCACCGGCAGCATCAGAGTTGATGGCACCTGAAATTTCTGGTAGGTCATAGGCACTGGTTGCCTTACCCTGGTGAGGAATTGCTAAGCCCGTTAGTAGGGCAACGCTAACTGTTAAGAGGATTTTTTTATACATATAATTCAGTTTAATCGTTAATCAGATTATGGTCCAACGCATAAGTCGCATCGTTAGGACTTGTGATACTACAAACAAAAAACAGGCTGGTGACCTGTCGCATTAAAACTAAATAAAATCGTAAAATAATCTGACAGCTGTCAGGCACGACTACACGTGCAGTGCCGCATTTCCATGGGGAATGTGGCCAAACCCGCTAGAGGGCTGATCTCGAGTCGTTGCTTGAAGGTGCGTACCTTTTTAAACACACGGGAATGAAAAAGTAACATCTCCAGACTATTGAAAGAAAGCTCCATTGTCAAGACAAAGTTACGCATCCTGAACACTGTTCAGAAATGGAAAGAGCGCGGCCAGATCTGAAATCTAGCGGCGCTCAATTCCTCCTGCTCCTCGCCGCGTCCTTCACTACGGCATGTGGTAGCCCTCTTCTTCGTTCGTCGCCGGCAGAGGCGAGCCTTCCGCCGGCTTCACGGGGTCCGGGCTTGCGTCCGGGTGGCCGCCATGCATGTCTGGGTCACCCTGCAGTGGCTTGCCATCAGGGCCCAGGCCACGCACCGCCAACTCTGCTTCCATCAGTTGTCCGTAATACGTAGACATTGTCTCGTCCTCCAGTCACTACGCGTGACAGGTTCTGGGGGAGAGTGGAATCCCTCCCGCAGGACAATCAGCGCAGTTGATGTGAGTCTTTAGTAGGTGATACGAAGTCTGCAAAAAAATATCGCCCTGTGTGGGCGATCGTTTTTTTATAAACAAACTACCCACGTTATGTCCGTGTTGTGGTAATGGTAGTGGTTAAGAGTAGTCCTGCAAAAATCATGCGAACACTCTAATATGCCTTGACAAAAGCGTCAAGTAGCGCTAGCGTGGTGTCGCGATTTCACCCGTTTTCTTAGGAGGAACCGATGCCTAGCACCGGTCCAGTAGCGAGTTGGAAGCCCCCGCCCCCGCCCCCGCCGCCTGCGGATCTGTGGCGTGAATACCTTGAGCTGCTTCGGCAGATCAAGGCTACCAGCAAGGCGAAGCGGTTGGCCAGGCTCGAGCAGAACGCTCGCGGCCTGGCTCTCCGCCTCATGCAGAACTACGACCAGGACATCGCGGCTTATCCCGCGGTGGAACGGACGCAGTTCCGCGATCCCTGCTGATGCAGCGCTGCCCCGACGCATTGTATCGGGGCACTTCTATTTCCAGCAGTTCTTGTGGAAAACTAGATTGACAGGGGAGTGGAACCGATGTATCTTTGTTTTAATACGTTAAAACACTTGAATATGAATTCCCGCTATCTCTCCACTAACTATATGAATAGTCACCACCATAGGGTGGGTGATGGTGTTTGAGTCGAGCTCAAATAGCATTACCCGTTTCGTCCGCCGCTTGGCGGATTTTTTGCAGCTTAATTTCAAATCTATCTTCCAACTCTTATGTCCAAATCTCCAACTATTGACAACATCGAACAAGAATGGTTTATTGTGCGTTCTTCGGAGTATTAACGTGCTAATACGTTAGTAGTAATCTCTGGTGAAGTTCGCTTCACCGGAGGTCTCTACTGTCAGCTCTTTTCATCTCGAAACTCTAGATCTGGAGGCCACATGATGGCTCTAAAGACTCTGCGCTGCTTCCCGCCGGTCGACTTTAACGTCCCGTTCGGGCAGTTGCGCCCGCAGGACATCACCATCTACTTCCACGCCGCGAACACGGTGGGGAAGAAGACCTGTCAGGCCGCTTGTGAGCACTGTTACTTCTTCAACGAGGCGCCGTACGAGGTGCCGCGGAAAGAGGCGATGCAGATTGTTCACTCGCTGCACCGGCAGGGGTACGACATCTCGTACATCCTCGCCGATAGCTTCGCCGATGAAGCGTTGCTGGCGGATGAGGGTGGCTCCGCCTTCCGGGTGGAGGAGAACGGCTTTGCGGCCTGGTCCGCGGGTCGCATCCTCACTCAGCCCGGCTGGGAGGATCGTCTCGATCGTGGCTGGCAGCTCGGCTACCGTGCGATCACGATCACGGCGCACGACGCCGCGGACACGCCGATCGTGTTCCGTGGCGTCACCCCGGGTCGTGTCATTCGCACGGCCGTTGAGAACATCTGCGCCTGGCGGGCACGGACCGGACATCAACTGCAGATCATTCTCACCTTCACGTTCCACAAGCGGAACCTGACGCGTGAAAACCTGCAGAAGATGGCTGAGTTTTGCCTCAACAACGGTGTAGATGTGTGCCGCTTCAACGCGTTGGCCAATTTCCGGCGCGATCCGAAGCTGACCAGCTACGAGCTGGAGCGTGACGACATCGTCCGCTTCTACGGCTACCTCGCGGAGCTCTGTGCGAGCTTCCAGCATACCCCGCTGTATTTCGGAATGTCCGAGGATGTCGGGGACGCGGGGATCGAACAGGTCCTCCCGTGGCTCTCTCCGGAGTGGCACGTGCCGAACCGCACGCAGTGGTGTCGGGCCGGCTTTCGTCTATTCGCCCTCATCAAGGTGGGGGAGGAGTTGCGGATCGTCGGCTGCGTCGATCGATGGGATCCGCCGCTCGGTCGGGTGATCAAGGTCGGCAACGATTACCACATCGAGTGGGACTTCGAGAAGATCGAAGAGTTCCGTCTGGCGGTGCTCCGCGAGCAGGTGTATGCCTGTTGGGGTGGCATCGGTTGCGACGGTGACGAACGTGGGTTCGTCGTTGATCGCGATGTTCAGGCCAAGATCCTGACCCGCTGATGATGAACCAGACAAACCAGTAGAGCTGGAGGAACCAGGGATGAGGAAGTAGCTTCGGCTGCATCCTCTCCCACGTCCTTGTACGGATTAACCGATTGTTAGTCCCTAGAAGTGCGAAAGCTTGCTATACTGATGGATGTTCAACATTAACGTACATCAATTATGCATCATTATTTCAGTAAACCATGGATGGGCTTAGCCAGCTTGGCAGTGACGACTTTATTAGTCACTGGCGCTGGTTGCATGTCTACAAATGCCGATACTGCGACCGCCAATCTGAATACCACTACAGTTCCTGTCGATAATAGTAATACGGTGACGAATACGAATGCGGTCGCTACCAACACGGCTGCTAGTATTACGATCGTCTCACCTGATGATGGGGAAACGGTTGAGCCACAATTTGATGTAGCGGTAGAAATTGCTGGATTAGAATTAGCTCCAGATGAAGTGGAAGGAGCCAACGTCGCAGGACACGGTCATTACCATCTCTGGATTGATGGAGAGTACTATGCCGCCGGTACAGAAGACAATGTACGTGTTACCGATTTAGCAGTCGGCGAACATGAAGTGATGGTATCGTTGCAAAATAATGATCACTCTGATCTGGCCACACCGGTAAAATCCACTCCGATTAAGGTGACTGTGGTTGCGGCGGCAGATTAACAAGTGTTTGTATTTAAAAAATCCCCGCACGTGCGGGGATTTTTTTGTCTTGTTGTTATTTAGTAATTTGAACCGACATAACCGTTATCTTCATCAGTCTCCTCCGTAGGGAAGTAGAGGAAGTCAACGAACGTTCCAGGACGATTACCAGTAATGGTGTAGTTTTCTTCGTACTGTCCATTATAGTGACGTACAGTATCACTTGTGAAATCAGAAGCTACGTAGCCTTGGCCATTGTAAGCAATATCACCAATTTTACCTAACTCCCAATTCACATTCGAGACTTCATTCAAATTGCCTTTTGCTTCCACCCACTTCAATAAGTAACCTGTGCCAGTATCTGAATGTTCTGCGGCTGCCACATAGCCTTTATAGCCAGAGATATGTAAACCACCATTATAATCTGATGTAGTATCCACCAGTTCATCAAATTGGACTACATGGCTAATCTCGCCATCATTTAACGACCATAGATCAACGATCGGTTGGCCAATAATTGGGGCGGTGATAATTTCTTGCTGTTCATCATAACGGTTCACATTGGCAACATCTACCCAAACACCACGACTGTAATCATTGTAATCAGGATCATCGTAATGTGCTAAACGAGAAACGTTACCTTCAGCATCCAATGCTAAGACATCCATTAACATACCGCGACGGGAAGCATTAGCCAGCACGATCTCATCTTGGTCGTCACCGGTCATTTCGCCGACACTTAACGTGTAACGCGATAATCGATTCGCACCCGATGGGATAGTGAAGCTATATTTTAACTGACCTTCTAGATCAAATACCTTCACTTTAGGAGCATCTTGAGATTTAAAGGGGAGAGTAACGATATCTAGTTCGCCATCACCATCCACGTCACCGGTCGCAACTTGTACGCCGATCTTCTTTTCATAGGCCACGAAGCTCAATAATACTTCAGGATTTTCCCGATCATCGGAATAGACGGTGACTGTACCTTTACTGTAGCGATTCACGCTACGACCATCGAATTCGCGGGCGGCATTGCCAACCACAACGGCATCGGTGGTAATGGGTGCTGCTAAAGCACTGCTGGTTAAGGCTAGCCACACAGCAGAGCTAGCGGCCAGGGTAGAGAAGAGGGTTTTATTGATCATAGGGCTACAGTATAGCATGATTCAGGATTGCCGGATTTAGCACTCTTGACACGAGAGTGCTAATTTTCTAAGATAAGGAGGCATGGAACACCTGTCTGACCGAAAACAAGCCCTTTTACGGGGAATTATCGATGAATACGTGGCTCAGGCCAAGCCCGTAGGATCGAAATTTTTGGTAGAACAGTTGGGGTTAGACCTCTCGTCTGCCACCATTCGCAATGAGATGAAAGAGCTTGAAGACGATGGTTATATTGCCCAGCCCCATACCTCGGCTGGACGTATTCCAACGGAATTAGGCTATCGCTATTTTCTAGAGCACTTTTTAAACCCAAAAGCTGAGCTCGACGCCACTAGCCAAGATGATCTCTTCCAGTTAACTCAAATCGTCACCGATCAAGGTGCTGAGGGAATTGTGAAGAATGTCATGAAAGGTGTAGCGGCAAAATCGAACGAGGCAATTTTATTAAGCCTGAATAGCCATAGTTTCTTTTATACCGGTGTCTCTAATTTATTTAGCAAACCGGAATTTCAGAATATTAATGAGCTAGTCGGGTTTTCGAAATTGTTTGATCAACTCGATGAGGTGATGATGAAGTTACACAGCGCTGAACCCGATGATGATGTCACCTTCCTAGTGGGGAGTGATAATCCGGTGAGCGGCTACTGTAGTACGCTCGTCACCCCATACCGAATCGGTAAAGAGGTGGGCGGAACGGTCGCGCTACTCGGTCCGATGCGGATGAACTATCAGTACAACTACGAGCTGCTCAAATATACAAAATCTCTATTTAATAGCTATGAACAATAATATGCATAACGACGAACCACCAAAACAACCCCCGAATCTGGATGAGATGGCTACGGATGAACAAGGATCAGACGATGCCGTAAATCCAGAAACTCCAGAAACCGAGACCGCTCTTTTAGAAAAAATTGTCGAGTATAAGAATCTTGCTGTGCGTGCCACGGCTGACTATCGGAACTTGCAGAAAGAGTCAGAACAAAGAATCTCCGACATGCGCAAATACGCCACTGAACAGTTACTGCAAGATCTTTGTCCATTAGTCGATTATTTCGATAGCGCCTTCAAAGCCATCCCTGCCGAGCAACAAGCTCAGCCGTGGATTCAAGGCGTAAAGCATATTCAAAGTTATCTCATGCAGATTCTGAAACAGAATGATGTTGACCGGATGGAAGTAGTAGGGAAACCGTTTGACCCACATCTCCATGAAGCAGTAGGGGAAGAAGAGTCCGAAGGTGCCGAACAACTGGTGGTGAAAGAATCTCAAGCCGGCTTCACTCTTCATGGCAAAGTGATCCGCCATGCCAAAGTGATCGTCTCTAAACCTAAACAATAATATTAATTAATCCATACACATATGCGTCTAGTAAAATGGTCTCCAATGATGCCCCCAATGTTCCAAGATTTTAATGATATGTTTGAGGACTTTGCGGGTAACAAATTAATGGCTGGTAATTTTTCTCCAGCGGTTGATGTCTATGAAAAAGGCAACCAAGTGGTGGTCGAAACTCCCTTACCAGGGATTAACCCAGAAAATCTGAAGATCGCCATCGAGAATGATGTGCTCTCGATCGAAGGCTCCAGTGAAAAAACATCGGAAGTCGATGAGAAGAACTATTACCGCAAAGAGGTACGCTACGGCTCCTTTCACCGCGCTGTCCCATTGCCTTGTGCTGTGGATGGTGATAAAGCCGATGCACAATATCAGAATGGTCTGCTCACAGTGAGTATTCCCAAAGCCGCTGCCGCCACCAAGAAAACTATCAAGGTTTCTACTAAATAACTCTAGACAATAAGTACAAATACATATATGGGAAGAATTATCGGAATTGATCTCGGCACCACCAACTCCTGCGTTGCAGTCATTGAAGGTGGCCAGCCTAAGGTCTTAGAAAATGCAGAAGGTCATCGCACTACGCCATCGGTGATTGCGTTATCCAAAAGTGGAGATCGTTTAATTGGCCAGGTTGCTAAGCGCCAAGCGGTGACCAATCCAGACAACACGATTTTCTCGGTGAAACGTTTAATTGGCCGTCGGTTTACGGATGCACAAGTTCAGCGCGATATTAAAATGTTGCCTTACGGTGTGAAAGCGCAAGGTGAAGGTGTCGGCGTTGCGATGGGAGGTAAAGAATTTACTCCTCAAGAAATTTCCGCGATGGTGCTGGCCAAGTTAAAGGCTGATGCGGAAGCTAAATTAGGTGAACCGGTTACCGAAGCAGTGATTACGGTGCCAGCTTACTTTGATGATGCCCAACGTCAGGCCACTAAAGATGCTGGTAAAATTGCTGGCCTCGAAGTGAAACGGATTATCAATGAACCAACCGCTGCTGCTTTGGCCTATGGTTTTGATAAGAAAGCCGATGAGAAAATTGCGGTGTATGATCTTGGTGGTGGTACTTTCGATATCTCAATTTTGGAAGTGAATAGTGATACCGTGGAAGTGAAATCAACCAATGGTGATACGCATCTTGGTGGTGATGACTTTGATCAACGTATTATTCAATGGTTGATCGATGAGTTCCGCAAACAAGAAGGAATTGATCTTTCCGGAGATAAGCTTGCGTTACAACGTCTGAAAGAATCTGCAGAACGTGCCAAGATTGAATTGTCTTCCGCTCAGGAAACCGAGATCAATCAACCGTTCATTGCTAATGATCCGAACTCTGGTCCTAAGCATTTGGTCATTCGCATGACTCGTGCCAAATTGGAAGAGCTCGTTGCTGAATTAGTCGACAAATCCATGGAGCCAGTGAAAGCGGCTTTAAAGGATGCTAAGTTATCTGTCGGTGATATTCATGAAGTCGTGTTAGTGGGTGGAATGACACGTATGCCATTGGTGATCAAGAAAGTAAAGGAGTTCTTTGGTAAAGAACCTCATGCTGGTGTGAACCCAGATGAAGTAGTAGCCATCGGTGCTGCGATTCAGGCTGGTGTGTTACAAGGTGAGGTGAAAGATGTGCTCTTGCTCGACGTTACTCCATTAACCCTTGGTTTAGAAACCTTAGGCGGCGTGCGCACTCCATTAATTCCTCGCAACACCACCATTCCTACCTCGAAGAGCCAGATCTTCAGTACGGCTGCAGACAACCAAACTTCAGTAGAGATTCACGTGTTGCAAGGGGAGCGTGAAATGGCGGCCGATAATAAATCCCTCGGTAAGTTCGTGTTAACGGGTTTACCACCAGCCCCACGCGGTATGCCTCAAGTAGAAGTTACTTTTGATATCGATGCCAATGGTATCTTGAATGTCAAAGCGACAGACAAAGCGACTAACAAAGAGCAATCGATTCGCATCACTGCGTCTACTGGTTTATCCAAAGAAGAGGTTGAGAAGATGGCTAAGGAAGCTGAACTGTATGCTGAACAAGATCGCAAGAAAAAAGAGGTGATCGAAACCAAGAACTTAGCAGAGACGATGGTCTATACCACCGAGAAGGCTGTGAAGGAACATGGTGATAAATTACCTCCAGAAGAATTGAAAGCGATTCAGGATAAGATGGAAGATGTCAAAGCCAGTTTGGGTGGTGATGATATCGAGAAGATCAAGAAGGCTTCTGATGAGCTAGCCACTGCTGCTCAGAAGATTGGTGAGTTAGCGTACAAAGCGGCTGCTGAAGCCGAGAAGGCCAAAGCCGGAGCTGCTGGTGCTCAACCAGCCGGTGATGCCGAAAAGAAAGACGGCGATGTCGTCGACGCTGACTTCAAAGAGAAACCAGCTGACGAGAAGAAAGCCTAACTGAATTGAATAATCTCTCCCCGGGTAATTCCCGGGGAGGGTAAGATGTTCATGGAATTAACCAATCAAATCGCAGGTATAGTCGGTGCACTAGCTGGGGTTATCGCATTAGTCTATGCCATCTCTCAGTATCAAAGTTATAAGCGCGATGCAAATAATAACTTTGATCACATTCTTTTTGCATTGTGCCTAGAAATATATAATCATAAGAATATACTCGAGCATTTTACTCATCAAGAAACTGATAGAGTTATACCCGAACATATAGATCTCTACTTTAGCAGTGTTCTGAATGATCTGAAAAATTTATCTTTACTGGTATACGGTACCTTTCTTCAAAATGCTGATGCAATGAAGATGAAGCACAAATCGCTCATTCTTGATATCTCAGACTACTATTCATTTCGTGGATTTTATTCTGCCTTTAGCAATGACACATCAAAAGTTTACTCTTTACATAATTTAGAAAAAAAGAAAAATATTTTATATTCATTAAAGCAATTTGCTGATCTACAATTAATTCAGGCGAAAGAACTATTAGAAAAGGTCAGCGTTGTGCTTTCCACAGAAAGTAAAATGAGGATTGAACAGTTACTGAGCGTTGAGAACAAACTTAAGGTAAATGGAGACAAAAATTGAAGATAATGTATACTAATCCAACATGTCCAAAGATTATTACAAAGTACTAGGAGTAGAGAAGGGCGCATCTCAGGATGAGATCAAAAAAGCGTTCCGAAAATTAGCGCACCAGCACCATCCGGATAAGTCTTCAGGTAATGAAGCCAAGTTTAAAGAGATCAATGAGGCATACCAAGTGTTGGGTAACGAAGAGAAACGAAAACAGTTTGATCAATACGGTTCCGATTTTGACCAACAAGGTGGCTTCGGTGGCGGCATGAATTGGGATGATATGATGCGCCAAGCTCGCCAACAACAAGGCCAAGGTGGCTTTGGCGGAGTCAATTTCGATTTCGGTGATATTGGTGATATGTTTTCAGATCTGTTCGGCGGTGGTGGTCGGGGTCGGCCGCGTCGTCAGACCGGAGCGGATATTGAAGTGAAAGTGGATCTGGAATTTAAAGAAGCGGTGTTTGGTGTAGAGCGCGACATTGAAGTCTATAAAACTTCTCCCTGCGCGCACTGTGCAGGTGAAGGCGCAGAACCGGGCAGTGCCACCAAACAGTGTGCTACCTGTAAGGGTCAAGGCGCGGTTGAACAAATTCAACGCACCATTTTGGGTTCGATGCGCACGCGCGCTGTCTGCCCTGAGTGTCGTGGTGCTGGTACCATTCCAGAAAAGAAATGTACTGAATGCACTGGCACTGGCGTGAAGAAACAGAACAAGAAATTTGAGATCAAAATCCCAGCTGGCATTGATGATAACCAGATGATTCGTTTAGATGGTGAAGGGGAGACAGCTCCCTACGGCGGCAGTGCTGGAGACTTATATGTGCGAGTGCGCGTCAAACCCAGTAAGATCTTTAAACGTCAACAGTTTGATGTGGCTATGGATGTAGAGATCTCATTCGCGCAAGCGGCGCTTGGTACACATTTGGATGTGGAAACCTTAGATGGAAAAGTGGAGCTTAAAATTCCAGCTGGTACGCAATCTGGTAAAGTCTTCCGCATGAAAGAACGTGGTATTCCTCACTTAGGCCGCAGTGAACGGGGTGATCAGTTAGTGACTGTCGTGGTAAAAACTCCGGCCAAATTATCCAAACAGGAAAAGAAACTCTACAGAGAACTCGCCAATTTGCATGATGAATCGGTAGATAGCGGCGGCGGATTATTTAGTTAGTATCCCACCGAATGAGACGACGTTCACACAACTTTAAAATTCCCAGCATTATTTTAGTTGGGGTCGCGGCAGCTTTGTTGTTAGCTGCAGCAATTTGGGGTGGCTACAATGCAAATTTTATTCGTCAGGCAACCACGGTGCCAGGCACAGTGGTTGATCTGATTCCCGTCGGGCGAGGTACTCGGGGATACCATGTCAAAGTGGCGTTCACCACCTTAGCCGGCGAACACATTACCTATCAGCCGCTGAGCTCTGCTCGGCCTGCTCCCTTTGCAATTGGTGACGCAGTGACGGTCTATTATGATCCGCAACATCCGCAACATGCCAAATTAGATTGGTTCCTAAATTTGTGGTTTGGACCGCTCATGTTAGCTGTGGCTGGGGGAGTGAATGGATTATTGAGTCTGATCTTTGCGATTATTTGGTATCGACAACAACGTGCCAAACAGCTGCATGCTTAAGGATGATCCGGAAAATACTGCTTCGACATTTTGACTGGTAGTGGTTCCGCGTCTACGTGAGTGGTTAAACTAAAATGATTCGGATCACCCTGCATAAACACATGCCCTGGCAATCGCAATCCACTGCTGTGGGCCACTTGGCGTAAAGCGGCTTTAAAATCACCATGATGTTCAGCATTGGCTAAGGCTAAGATCAGCTGTGGTCCTAACCAGTAGGCCGTGGTTGTACCAATTGCGCCTTGTGTCGATTCAATAAAGTCTTCGCTCTGCTGTTCTGTCGTTAAACGCGCTTCTTGTTGACCGCGCTGTTTTAACTCAGTAGCCGGGAGGGTACCCTGATGAAATTCTAAAGCAGTTTTCATGCGGACGCTGCGGCGTAACTGCAATTGTAAATATTGATACATCGCCTGTGGAGTCGGCTTTTCTAACCCCAATTTTAACCATTCCATCGCAACCGCTGCGCCTTCTGAGGCGGTCATGCTTTTCCAACCCGTGGGCACCACATCTACTTTGCGCTGCACGATATGCGCCAATTCGTGGGTTGTTAACACACTCATCATTTTCCAATTTGGTTTCCAAATTTCTTGGTTTGCCGCTGGCTGATAATAGACAGAGGTATTCCCAGGATCCAGTGCAGCAAAATTAATATCGCTAACTTTACTATTCGTACGAATGACTGGGCGCATATCAGTGACATCCGTGCCACGTGGAATGAGATCACTCTGATCAATCAGGTGCTCTTGAAACCAGCGGGTAGTATCCTGCGCAGCTTGAATGATGGCTTGATCACTCTCTGGATAACTTTGATCCTCCTGTGTAACCTCGGGATGTAATGCGACGAGACGATCAAGTTCGGCGCTGACCGCAAGGCGTTCCGTTTCACAGCGGGCAACTAATTCAGCGGGGGATTCGGTTAAACCTAGTTCTTGGAAATACTGTGCTAAGCGGGCCTCTCCCAGAATGGTAGCGCCATCCGGTGCTGGCTCTGCTTGAAACTGCTCTAAGTAATTAGTGATGGCGGTATCAAATTCAGACCACAACGTATCAAACTCTGCCGTTTCACCACCACTGGCTGACCATAGATCTAACGTACTCTGCCGAACGGCTGCACTGCGGGTTCCATCTAATAATCCACAGTAACGATTTTTTTCTTGTGGATTATTCCAGCCACCAGTACGTACCATGGTTAAGATCGTTTCCAATTCCGTGGTGATCGCTTGTAAACGCCCGGCCAATATAAAGCGCTGATCTTCCGGTGAAAATCCCCGAGCCGTTGCCGCCTCGAGCGCTTTTTTGGTTTGCGTCTCCCAATGTAGAGTAGCACCGTAGCCTGCACCCATCCGTTGACGAACGGGGTTGTAGTAAGCATTAGCCTCGCTTAGCAAAGCAGACCGCGCACTGTAAATCGCCGCCCGATTTTCTGCTGTCGGTGGTACAGTGGCTTGCAACGCTTCAGCTTGCGCAGCCATCGCTAACAATGTTTCAGAGTAGGTGATTAATTTTGGATCCCATTCCGCGGCGGCTAGCTGTTCCTTGCTGGCGCGTTCCGGATGATACGACAACATCCATTGATCCGGCATCGTTGCCGCTTCCCGCGCTAACGACACATCTAAGGTCTCCGCGATGCGCGGATCAACCCGTTTTAGGTCGAACTGTTCAGGCTGATGTGTACGCTCTGAGGGATGCATAATTTTCTAATTCTATCATTTTTTTTGGCTAATTTCAACAGACAGAGTGCGTATTCGGGCTTGACAAATCAGCATTTTTAGTATACATCTGACCGGTCTGCTAACTGCCTTGTACAGCGGACTTTACCCTGGTGACACATGTTGGATGTGAAATTGTTGAAGATGGATGGCGTCGAAACGTTCCTGACCGAGCTGTTCACCCGTGTGGACTTCCCGAAGTCGACCGGCGGCATCAATGTCCGCGTCGATCTGTCCGGTGTCCTGCAGCCCTACCTGGAGATCGGGCCGTACGTCATCGTGTTCGATGATCACTACGACTACTCCGGATTGGCCCAGCGCAACCACGTGGTGGTCGGGTGGCTGCAGACGCTGGTGGTGACGCTGACCCCGTACGTTCACCTCGGCAGTGACGGTACCGCGCGTGGTCGGATCGTGTCGTTCAGCCACGGTCCGGGTACCAGCAATTACGCCGGTGTTCACGCCTACGAGCGAGAGCAGACCAAGCCTCAGGGCTGATGGAGGAGATGGTCCGCGGCTATATCTATTGCCGCCGCGGACCATCACCAACCCCTATCGTAGTTGTGTTATACTTATTCTATGATTGTTGTCGCTCATCACACTCGTTATCGCTTAAAGACTCACTCGGTGTTGGTATTGTTCCTCGTGAGTCTCGGATTATGGTTAGCTGCTGCCACTTGGTATGGGCGCACTGCCTTGTTCATTCAAACAGCCGTTCCGGTGACGGGTACTGTCATTGATGTCATACAGCAGGGTAAGGGGTATAGCCCACTCATTCGTTTTGATAATACCGCTGGTGAACAATTTCGCTTTAAACCACACAGTACACAAAGCCCGACGACCTATGCGATTGGGGATCAAGTGAGCGTCTATTTTGATGCTGCGCGTCCTGCGCATTCCAAAGTGAATAGTTTTGCTTCCTTATGGCTTGGACCCATGCTCCTGGCTCTGGCTGCTTTGGCCAATACGCTATTGGCGATCATTTTTCATATTGCGCTGAAACGACGGCAACGCTCCAACTAACCGATTACGAGTTGATCAGCCAATGCATGGCTTCTGATTTCGTATCAAAAATCTTAATCATATGTAGATTAGTGAAAGGGAGTGCTAGTTTTGCAAACTGACGGTATTTTGCTAGGCCGCCATAAATTGCCATGCGCATGATTTTTGGATGCTTCAGCAGTTCAGAATAGATTCCTAAGGCCTCTTTACTGACGACGCCATCGTCATCATTAAATTCAACTAACACCAACGCTTCACGTTCGTCATAATTACGGAGTGCAGCGTCGAGTTGCTCAGTGGCCTGGTGCGCTACCTGCGTACTATCCTCATCGTTACTTGAACTGCGCGTGAAACTAAATGCAATCACGCCGGCACCTTGATCTTGAATAGTGAATCCTTGGTTTATCATAAGTGCTAGACATCCTAGCATTTTTAAACTTATCCACAAGTGCTTCGCCTGGGGGTTGACTAAATGTAAAACATCTTTTACATTGTCTATGTAAAAAGTATTTTACAATTTATTCAACACTTATGCAAATCAAAAAATTACTTTGGTGGCATTATCAACCAGCCGATGAACGGGAACAACAGCTTTTTTATCAAGCCTATCGGCGTAGTTGGCTAGCTTTCCAATTATTAATCGTAGTCTACTTCCTGTTCATTACTCAACCCAGTGAAATTATGACTACAGGCAAAATTATTTTAGCCATTCTCACAATGGGAGTGGTTTCTACACTGATCAGTGCCACTATCTTTTTAGGTGAACCAGTCACCTTTAAGCGCAATCTTTATACTAAGTTAATTAGCATGGCTCTATTGTTAGTGTCGATCGTTATTGTGTTGGGAGGGATCCTATTTGTTTGGGGGACTATTTTTGATTGTGGCGTATTTTGCTCCTAAGTTATGCCTATTATTAATAGTAATTTAAAAGATTACCGCACTAAAGCCGGCTACACTCAAGAAGAATTAGCCAATAAGCTGGGTGTCACCCGTCAAACGATCAATGCTATTGAGCAAGGAAAGTATCAACCTACTCTTTATCTCGCTTGGCAATGTGCAAGATTATTTAAAGTTAGTATTGAAGATTTATTTAAATTTAAAGTCTAATAGCATTATGAAATCATCCGATACTCGTCTAAATTGGAGGCGTTATCAACCAGCTGACGAACGTGAATATGAGTTGTATAGTCAAGCCTATCGGCGCTCGTATCAGTTCCTAGTCGCATTCATCATTAGTATTGCTGGCTTTTACAAAATTGCCAGCATGGATAATCATTTAACGTCTGTGGTTATTTATGGATTACTAATGATCTATGTGATTGGTGGATTATTATTAGCTGAATGGGTGGGTAGTAGAGTATTTATTGGGCAGCAAGTGAGTTTTTCAAAAAAACGTCTAATAGGTATTGAGAGCAAATTATTTTCAGGAATGGCAATATTAGTAGTTTATATTTTGTTTAGTTACATCTTAGTTGGGGGACTCACTACCTGGATCTAATATTAGATGAATTGATCGCATGTAGCATTGCGTTCACAGTTATGCTATAATTCTGCCCATCATGCCAAAAAATACTGAGCAAAAAAATAAAACGGTAGTCTCGGATACAGAGAATAGTAATACGAATTCGGATACCAATACGAATGCAGATTCTGGTACCGTAACGGCGAGCACAGAATCAACCGGAGTCGTTACCGCAGTTGAAGAAGCTGCGAGTAATACCAATAGTAGTACTAGCCAGTTGAATATCGACCAAACTCTTAAAAGCCTGAACATGGGCAATCCATCATGGGATCTGTTTTTAGTGGGCTTCTTTGTTGTCGGTGCTCTGCTCTATGGTTTGTCCTTAGGGAAGGATCGTATCATCGCCATCATGGTCAGTATCTATATGGCGTTGGCGGTGGTAGCGGCATTGCCAGAGTTTGTGCTGAACATCAAAGTGAACGATAGTTACACTGTACAGATCACTGCCTTTATCTCCGTATTCATTATTTTATTTTTCTTATTGTCACGCCAAGCGGTGTTGAATGCCTTGGCTCCAAATGGAGAAGGGAAGTGGTGGCAAACCTTGGTGTTTAGTGTGTTGCATGTTGGGTTATTAGTATCCGTCACTTTATCCTTCATGCCGGATAATGTACTTCATAAGTTTTCCGCATTAACACAGTATGTGTTCACCAATGAGTGGACCAATTTTGGATGGATTGCTGCGCCCATTGTGGCGATGATCTTGATCGGCCGCAATCGGGAATAGGGTCTAGTTTGACATAAACAGTAATCTCCATTAGCCTGCTGGGGCTCACGGAGCTATTTTGCGTACTTTGTCTCTGAAGGATCTCGAGCTGGCGCTGGCGCTGGCGTTCAACATGGTCGACTTCTCGAAGGTCTTCGTGACGTCACGTAGTCCCACCCAGGTCGTCTTCGGCCCGAAGGCAGTTCGGGTTGGGCGCTTCGTCATCGAGTCGGAGCGGGTCTGGCACGACACGCTGGCTGGATTCGTCCATGCCACCATCGGCCTGACGCCCCACCCCACCAAGGTGAATGACGGCCGCGTCATCACCCTGCTGGACGGGAACCGCAAGCAGATCATGACGATCTTCGAAGACCCCGCAACCTGAGCTAGGGGGAAGCTACGAGTCAGTGCTGTCGCGGCAACGCACATCACTGACCCGTAGAGTCCATCACCACCCGTATGACCAACCGGATTGACCAATCCGAGTTTTTTGTGTTTACTGCTCGCGCCTACTACACGGAGGGCACATGCAGAATGACGTGGATGGCTTCGCCGGCGACGACCAAAGTGGCGAGCAGCGCACCCCGATCTCGGTCGTGGTGTTCTGTATCGTATCCCTTGCGATCCTGGCCGGTGAAGGCTGGCTGTTCTGGAAGTTCTTTGGCTGGCTGTTCTGGAAGCTGGTGTAGTACCAGTGCACCAGACAGAGGAGGAAGGTACGAGGTCGGCGCGGGAAATCACATTCCCGCCCGGCCCGTACGCACCACGCACATCTCCGAACACTGCAAATTATATATCAAATCGAATGGAACGGATTGACAAATCCGTTTTTTGTGATTAAATGCACCGGCTCTGTCTCGCAGAGCATTAATGTATAGGAGTTCTCGATGCAATTGAGACGACTGGACGAGGTGGGTGTCTACCTGGCGGAGAAGTTCGCCACCATCACCTGGTACGAGGAGACCGACGCGTACGAGGGTGACCTTCGGACGCGTGACCCACGTACTGGGTTCAATCCCATCGCGTTGCCGAACGGCTACACGATCTACCCGCGCATCTCCTTCGCCGACAGCGTGATGGAGCACTTCAGCGGTGATTTGCTCGCGTGGATCGAAAACCGTGGCATCGCGCCGGCTCGGACGACCTACCAGGGGCGCCGGATGATGCACATCATCAATTCAAAGGACATCTCCAAGGGCGGAGTCCTTTACGCCGACGTGCTCTGTCCGTAGCAGTAGGGGGAACGTACAGCCGGCGCGGGGAATCACATTCCCGCCCGGCCTGTACGCACCACAATTGAACTCCAACACTAGGCCGGCAGGCCTTGTTTTATTTCTTGTACAATGACTTCAATATCTTCCAAACTGTTGACGCGCACTAAACGAGCACGGTATTGAGCCGCATACGGGATAGCGCGCACATACCAACCCATCACTTTACGGATCTCTACAAATGGTCGCTCCGAGTTTAATTTGGTCGTTAACCGGGCATGCTGCAACATGATATCCAAAATTTCGGCTTGGCTTGGCTGCCAGTAACTACCAGTCGTTAAATACTCTTTGATCTGTTTAATTAACCAGGGCTTGCCAAAAGTACCGCGGGCAACAGCCACACCATCACAACCCGTATAATCCAACGTTTCTTTAGCCGCTTCCGGGGTGTGTCCGTGTCCGGAGGCACAGACTAAGAATGGAACAGATTGTTTGGCTTCTTTCACGCAATCTAAATCTGCCGCCCCTTCATACGGGCGCTCAAATGGACGGCCGTGGACCGTTAAGTTAGAGAGGGGAAGGTCAGCAATCGTTTTACAAAAATCGCGCACATGGACTTGCTTATAACTAATGCGGGTTTTGACCGACACCGGTAAATCGTTACCCACCGCAGCGATGACGGCCTCAATAATGGCCCGACAACGACCGAGATCTCCTAAGAGGGCACAGCCGCCGCCATTCTTGGCAACTTTAGGAGCCGGACATCCAAAGTTAATATCGACACCATCAAAGCCTTGGGCTTTAATTTTCAAAGCCGCTTCATGGAACAGCTCGGGTTCAGAACCAAACAACTGAGCGATGATCGGGCGTTCTGATTCCTCATATTTCAGTAGTAGATCAGATTTGTCGGAACCATAGTGCATGGCATCAATCGATACAAATTCCGGAAACAAAATATCCGAGGCGAATGATTTTACAATCTGGCGATAGGCCAAATTTGTCACCCCGCTCATTGGCGCTAAATAGATCAACGGTTTTGGTAAATCTAACCAAGGGTTCTTCATAGAGATGGGGTGACACCATAATATTGGCACGCATCCGCAAAGGTTGCTGGAAATTGTTTGGCGATCTGTTCTGGAATATTTGCGGCGCGTTCAACACTGATGATGGCATCATGAATCGTCGACCAAATACGTTCTTGCTCCTCAGGCGTTTCGTGCCGCTTCAGCTCTTCCAAAAATGCTTTACGATAAGGCCGCATCCCACCACCAACATCTAAATGCCAATACGAGGCAATGGTATAACCATCTGCAAAGTTACTGGGGTCGGATGGATCTTGATCGATAGCAGGGTAGAGGTAGTGTTCCATATGTTGTGCAATGGAATGATCGCCATGCATCGCAATGGGTTGAGCACTCACTGAGCAATCGGTTGGTGTGGCAAGTTCTGCAAAGCGCTGAGTGATATCACGACGCATTAAGTCGGCTACTGCTCGCCAAGCTGTTTCCGGATTCATCTGCACTTTAGCTTCGGCAGTGGCGATATCGTAATAGTGCTGCATAATCTCTTCGGGTAACGTTGCAAGTGATCGTTCGATATCCTGCTGATCAATAAATAATCTCACATCTACATCACTATGTTTAGCAGACTCGGCATCTAATACTTTGCCTTTACTGAGTGAACCGTATAGCGTAAATCCTATACCAACCTCTGGTAATTTTTGCTTCCAATCTTGATAGGCTCCATGTAGCGTTTTAAGTCGCTCACGTGAAATAGCGTCTGCGGAAATCTCAAACCGTTTAGTACGACTTGGTTCGTAAGGCATTTTTCGGACCTCTCTCATAGTGGATACACACGTGGACCAGTTTTACTATCTTCGACAATATATCCCTGACGTTTAATCTCATCACGTAAGCGATCCGATTCTGCCCATTGTTTGGCCTGACGGACGCCTTCCCGCGCTATTACTAGTTCCATCACCTCGGGTGGAATTTCAGCCGGGGCTTGATTCAACTGCAATCCTAACACCAGATCCATCTCTAACACGGTGGCATGTTTAATGGCACTAGCCATGTTGGAGCGGACCATTGTCCAGAGTACTGCCAACGCTTTCGGCATATCTAAATCCGTATTAACCGCAGCGGTAAATTGTTCCATCATCACGGTATCGATCTCTGTTGGTTTATCCCAACCTTGAATCAAGCGACGTAAATTCTGCAGTGTGGTTTGCGCTCCATCTAACGCTTCAAAACTAAAATTCAATTTCGAACGATAATGAGCCGAGAAACAGAAATAGCGGTAGGCGAGGGGATCGTATCCTTTATCTTTTAACAATTGTAGCGTCAAAAAATTCCCTTTGGATTTACCCATCCGTTCATCGTTCGTTAGCAAGAATTCGCCATGTAACCAATAGTTCACCGTACTGTGGCCGAGCGCTCCTTCATTCTGCGCAATCTCATTGGTGTGATGCACAGGAATATGATCAATCCCGCCACAATGGATATCGAAGTGATCGCCGAGATATTTTAAACTCATGGCCGAGCATTCAATATGCCAGCCAGGGAAACCCACGCCCCACGGCGAGTTCCATTCCATCTGGCGTTTACTATCTGCTGGGCTGAACTTCCATAAGGCAAAATCGGTTGGATGTTTTTTATCACCCATCTCGACACGATTACCGGCAGATAATCCAGCAATATCCAAACGGGCTAATTTACCGTAATCCGATAACTTACTGGTATCAAAATAAATGCCGTCACTAGTTTGATAGGTGAAACCACGTTCAGTGAGTTTGAGTACAAGATCAATCTGTTCTTGAATATGATCAGTGGCTTTGCAGATGATTTTGGGATCCAATAAATTTAGATCTTTAGCATCTTGTCTGAACGCTTGAGTATAGAATTCAGCAATATCCCAAACGGATTTCTGTTCACGGGCGGCACCTTTTTCCATCTTATCTTCACCGCTGTCGGCATCATCGGTTAAATGGCCGACATCAGTGATGTTCATGACATGGTTCACAGCATAGCCATTGTTTTGTAACACTCGGCGCAAAATATCTTCGAAAATATAAGTGCGCAAATTTCCAATGTGCGCATAGTTATATACGGTTGGCCCACAGGTATACAAACCTACCTTCCCAGCATGCAGGGGAGTGAATGGCTCGATGGTTCGACTCAATGTGTTATAGAACTGCAACATGCATGAAGTATAACACTATAAGATTTTTTTACGACGCACGTAGAGCAAAGTAGCCAAGATACCTAAAACCGTTAACGCCGTGAAAATATAGAAGTCGCTAGCATCACCAGCAAAGGGGATGTTGTGCGCATTCATTCCGAATAGGCCAGCGATCACGCCGGCGGGAAGCATTAATGCCGAGAAGATCGTTAACGTTTTCGTCGCCTCATTAATCCGGTAGGAGATCAGCGATTGGTTGGTTTCATGTAGCGCTTCCATTGACTCTTTAAACGATTCCAATTGATTCCAAATCTCTTGCGTGTAATCGAGCAGGTCATCGAAATAATCTTCATACTTCTTATCCAATTCAAAATCGGGTTCATGACTTGTTAAAATCGGTTTGTTCAAGCGTAACAAGGTTTGGCGATGGGGTTGAATGATGCGGCGCACATCGGCAATGTTATGGCGGGCTTCCAAGATCTCCTGCAGTAGGTTTTGCTGACCGCTTTCAAAGACGCGACCTTCAATAATATCAATTTCAGAATCAATATGATCCAAAATAGGATAGCAGTATTGAAATAAGCGCTGCAAAATTTTATAGAGCAGATATTGAGGGGATTGCACCATGTAGTTAGCGCGGGCTTGTTCCGATGCTTCACAGAGCTGATACATATCTACAAAGGTGGGAATATCAGCGCGTTGCACGGTCACGAGATAATCTTTCCCTAAAAAGAAATCAATCTCACCAGCTTTGATCGATCGGCTTTTACGATCTAGCAATGGAAAGAATAGTGTTAAGAAGATGTAGTCTGGATATTTATCGACCTTGGAGCGATGCGTCGAGCTAACAATGTCTTCGTAATCTAAGACGTGAAACGGGAAGTGGCTCTTTAAGTAGTGCAGCGCTTCTTTGGTTGGTTGTTCAATATTAATCCAACGAATCCCGTTGTGTTCCAAGATTTCAACATTGTTCGGTAGGGCAGTTAAAACGGTTTCTGACATGGCAATAGATTACCAGAAAAAATCCTTGCTGTAAAGCCTAATTTATGGTATAGTAAGTCCATGCCTAAGCCTGAACACCTAGCTGAACATCACGATCAGCATGAGCAACCGTCGGTTGCGACCAAAATTGAACAAGTCGCTCCTGTCGTAGAAATGACGAAGCCGGTTGAGCAGGCTCCAGTAACGGAGCAGGCTTTTGAGCAGTACAAACAGGTGAATGAGGAGAAACCAGATGAATCACCCTATGTGATTCGGCAGGCTAGTCGTCCGAAGACAGACAACGTCATGACCGACGATACGGGGAAGACACCGTTGCAGATGAAATATGAAGAGTTGATGGCTGATGGTTTAGAAACAGCTTATGTGACCATGACTCCAGCTCAGCAAGAGAAGTTTCGTAAGAAAGGGGAGGAAGTCGCCAAAGCGATCGAAGATTTGACGATTCATTTGAAACTGACTGCGCGCAAAGTGTTGCATTTAATCCGCGCTTGGTTGAAATTGATTCCAGGAGTGAACAAATTTTTCTTGGAGCAAGAAGCAAAATTAAAAGCGGATGAGATTATTAAGGTGGCGCAAGAGGAGATGTTAAGGCGTCGATTAGGACAATAGTATGGATCAGATCTTGGACTTTTTCCTGCTTTATCCTATCGTTCCGTTCATCTTGTATATCCTGGTAGCTTTGCTGGTGGTTTATCTAACCATCATGTTGTTACGCAATTATACGCGCAAGTTAGTGCATCGTTCTGATAGCATGAAGCGAGCCGTGTTGATGATTCGTGTGCCCAAAGAGGACATGCAAGAGAAGCAGTCTGGCGATAATCCATCGTATCGTAAACAATCGGAAGAGCAGCGTATTAGTATTGCGGAAGCTTTCTATACTGCAATTCATCAAATTCCGCATGGTTCTCGGTGGGAGGAGTTTTGGTTTGGTCGTAACGATCATTTTAGTTTTGAGATTGTCGCGGATAAAGATCAATTGATTACCTATTTTGCCGTCGTACCACATAATTTGCGCACCTATTTTGAACAGCAGTTTCAAGCCCAGTACGATGCAGCCGTCATCGATGAAGTAGAGGATTACAATGTCTTTGAACCCAACGGCGTAGTCGTGGCATCACGGGTCACCTTAAAAAAAGCCAACGAGTTTCCCATTTTGATCTACAATAAGTTGGAGGTAGATCCGATGAGTGCATTGACAAACGTGCTGTCAAAATTCGAGAAACATGAAGGAGCAGCCGTGCAGTTTGTGATTCGTCCATCTCGCAAACATTGGGCAAGGGTCCCAGCACATATTGCCGCCACGATGCACCAGGGTAAAAAATATGAACAAGCTCACGCGGAAGTCGCTGGTAACTTTTTTTATCGTGAGTGGATTGCTTTGAAATATATCTTCTTCAAAGATCATGCGAAACGTGAACAGGGGATCGACTTGCGCACAGAGCGTGAATATAAATTATCGCCGATGGAAGAAGAGATGGTGAAGGGCTTTGAAGAGAAAGCGGGAAATCCTGGATTTGATGTGAACATTCGTGTTATCGTTTCCGCCGCCACCAAAGAAATTGCAGAATATAAAACACACACCATTCTTGGCGCCTTTGCGCAGTATTCAGGTACGTTGTATGCCAATGAGTTCAAGAGCTCCAAACCTAGTATCAATCAGAAGGAGATTGAACATTTTATCTACCGGACATTTGATGAGCACAAATCGTTTGTCTTAAATACTAAGGAGATCTGCACGCTCTATCACATGCCTTTGCCAACGACCGAGACCCCAAATATTCGTTGGTTGTTATCGAAAAAAGCCGCACCGCCCTTTAATATGCCTAAAGAAGGTGTGATTTTAGGCAGTGTTGAATACCGCGGTATTGTCACGCCTGTGCGGATTAAACGACCAGATCGTCAGCGTCATATGTATGTCATTGGTCAGACGGGTTCAGGTAAATCGGTGATGTTATCCAACTTGGCAATCCAGGATATTGAAAATGGCGAGGGCGTGTGCGTGATTGATCCGCATGGTGATTTAGTCCAAGACGTTTTAGAGCATATTCCGAAAGAACGTGCTGATGATGTGGTCGTCTTTCAACCAGGGGATGTGGATCGCCCAGTCGGGTTGAACATGTTGGAATACGATACCGATGAGCAGAAAGATTTTGCTGTGCAGGAAATGGTCGCTATCTTCTACAAGTTGTTCGGTCAGGAGATGATCGGTCCAATGTTTGAACATTATATGCGTAATGCGATGTTGGCGATGATGGACGACAAAGAAGCCGGCGCGAGTTTGATTGAAATTCCACGCATGTTCACTGATGCCAAGTTCCGCAAAGAAAAACTGAAACATGTGAAGAACTTGATTGTCAAAAACTTCTGGGAACAAGAATACGAACAGTCGCAAGCCGGCCAACAAGCCGCTGACATGTTGTCGTATGTCATTTCCAAGATTGGTCGTTTCTTAACCAACGATATGATGCGCAATATCGTTGGTCAAAATAAATCTGGTTTCAACGTGCGCGAGATCATGGATAATCGTAAAATTTTGTTGGTGAATTTGTCGAAAGGGCAGATCGGAGAAGTGAATAGTAGTTTGTTAGGGTTGATCATGGTCTCGAAAATTCAGATGGCGGCGATGTCACGTGCCAATTTGCCGAAGGAGCAACGCAAAGATTTCTACTGCTATATTGATGAGTTCCAAAACTATACGACCGATTCGATTGCGATCATCTTGTCTG
Source organism: uncultured Gammaproteobacteria bacterium (assembly GCA_964385285.1). Taxonomy (GTDB): domain Bacteria; phylum Patescibacteriota; class Patescibacteriia; order UBA9570; family UBA9570; genus UBA9570. Next base: position 4,362 of record CAYLOJ010000007.1, on the reverse strand, counting down.
AGGCTCGTAAATATCGTTTGAATATGATCTTGGCTCACCAGTATGTTTCACAATTGGTGAAGAATAATGATTCCCAAGTACGCGATGCTGTGTTTGGTAACGTCGGTACCAAAGTAGCGTTCCGCATCGGCGTGGAAGATGCCGAGATGATCGCCAAAGAATTTGCGCCGGTCTTTAACGAAAACGATGTAATCAACGTCGAAAAATATACGGCGAATATTAAACTCTTGATTGATAACACCACCTGTCGGCCATTCAATATGAAAACGATCATGCCGCCACCAGGCAATGTGCCGTTAGCTGAACAGTTGAAACAACTATCACGTCTCAAATACGGCCGCGATCGCGCCATCGTCGAAGCGGAAATTATTGAACGTGGTAAGTTAGATCAGTTAGGCGGTGGTTCTGATCTCACGGCTCCAGATTCCTTTTTCTAAAAAAAATTATTAAAATAAAAATTCAACCTATGTCTCAAGTTGTCCAATTTCCACAGAAAGGCAAATTACCTAGCCAAGAAGCAGAGTTTGAAAAACGTTTAAACATGCGAACAGAAAGTCGCGACGCTGTTCCTACTGGAGAAATTGAGCATGTAGCCGATACATCAACTGGAGAACAAGTTGAAGTGGATCCGGTTCGGTTCAATAGTGTTTACAGTATCTATAAGGTGATTGAACAAAACTTTGCTAAAAAAGATGAAGCTGGCCGCCAAGCTGCCTTAGGTGAACTACAAAAATCTTTAGGTGTAACGGTGAGTAGCGAGTTGTCTCCCAGCACAGTGAGTGAAGAGGTTACAGATACGGCCGATCAAGATTCTCAGTTAAAAAAATTGATGCATGCGTTGGCGGAGGATATTTATGATGCGTTGGAGAATTGCCGTGAATCCATTGCTGCAATTAAACCAGAAACGATCAGTGGCCGCACCACTAGTCGTTTACGGGAAAAAGGGGATGCCAATTTTATTGTGGCACCAGGCCAAGGCGAAGCACTCTACGAATCCTTACAAAAACAGGATGCTGATTTTCGCTTAGTACGTAAAAATGAATTTGGCTTCGTGGTAGAGAATGTTGAACTGGGTTTTAAAGTCATGTTTATCTATCAAGAACGGTTGAATGCTGATGGCAGCCCCAAGAAATTAGAAGAAGCTAAGCCGGATGAAGCAATGGTGGATGCCAGCCAAGATGATACGGCACAACTTGCCGCTCAACAAAGTAACAATCAGAGTCACTTAGGCCAAGGTGGTTCATTGGCAGCCTAAAAAAAATTTGCTATAGTAAGCCCCTCAAACATCTTCAGTCGTTAAAACAAAAACAATATGGATACCGATACTACTTTGCAAGAGTTGCGTCAGGCGTTAGCAAATGCCTCGGCGCAATTGCATTTGGCGCAACAAATCATGGATAGCCTGGATAGTTCCAGTTTACCAGCTGTGGAGCAACGCGCTGCGGTATTGTCTGAACCGAGCTTTCAAGGGAATAACCAAATCATTGAAGGAGTCTTTAATGGACAGAATATGGTCGGGGCCGACGGTAAGGTCTATACCGTTCCGGCGAATTACGCTTCCAAATCCAAATTAGTGGAAGGCGATATCTTGAAACTAACGATTAAACCAGACGGTACCTTTATCTATAAACAGATCGGACCAGTCGAACGGAAGCGCATGGTTGGTACGTTGGTGATCGATCAAACCACTGGTGATTATACTGTCTTAGTGAGTGGTCGAGCCTATCGGGTGATTTTAGCAGCCATTACCTATTTCAAAGGAGCCGCCGGAGATGAAGTAGTAATCTTAACTCCTGAAGATGGTGAGTCTGTCTGGGCAGCGGTTGAAAATTTGATCAAACATGGTGAGGAGTCATTATTGCCACTAGGGGATACTGCCGAGCTACCATCGGGTTACGCTGCAGAGCTACCCAGTGGCGAGTCAGCTGAGTTGCCTTCCGGTGAAGCCGCTGAATTACCATCTGGTGATGCCGCTCAGTTATCTGCAGGAGACGCGGCACAGCTCAGCTAGTGTTAAAAAAATCCATAAAACAGCCCTGTTGCATTGACAGAGCTGTTTTTTTGTGATAAAAAAATCGCGCCATTGAGCCTGATGCTCACTGTGCCACACAGAGGTTCTGATGTTACTGATGATCATCTTCCCGGTTGGTGGCGATGACGGCCTGCAGTCGCCGCTGGTCCGCTTCTCCGAGGCGGACTACGACGAACTCAAGGGCGACTACCCGGAGACGGACTTCAGCCGCCACCAGCGTGTCCCGATCAAGCAGCTCGGCGACTCAGCCATCTGGCTGCAGACGCTGATCCTGCTCGACCCGAGCCAGAACGACTACTGCGTTCAGACGCTGGTCGCGAATGCCTACAAGGCCGCGCGCCTGAATGGCATCCTGACCGTGGCTGGAGCGGAGGAGATGCTGATGGGCGACGCGAAGACCATCTGGTCGCTCTGGACGCGGGAGCGCCCGACCATCGTGGAGCAGTTGCTCCAGAAGTTGTTTGCGGCGCTGCGCCCGCTGGAGTAGGAAGACGCTTCGGCGTCAATGGTAGGAGGAGTGCCTGCCGCGTCGATGCGATTCGATGCGGCGGGCTACTCACAATCTAGGATTTTTCGTTCAAATACGCGGCTTGCCAAGCCGATTTTTTTTCCGTATACTAAGCCTCCTATGTCCACATCTTCAGCGACTGCACTCTACCGAAAATATCGTCCACAAGACTTTGCTGGGGTGATTAATCAGGAGCATATTAAGTTAACCCTGCAGAACCAAATTAGCTCTGGTCGCATTGCACACGCTTATTTATTTGCTGGTCCGCGTGGTGTCGGTAAAACGACACTGGCTCGTATTTTTGCAAAAGCGATCAACGGTAAAACGGCTAGTACGGAAACATTGATTGATATCATTGAGATTGATGCTGCTAGTCATACCGGAGTGGATAATGTTCGTGAAAATATTATTCAGAATGCCTACGTTGCGCCGTCGCAGGTACAGTATAAGGTCTTCATCATTGATGAAGTACATATGTTATCGGTATCGGCCTTCAATGCTTTGTTGAAGATCCTGGAAGAGCCACCCGCCCATGTTGTATTCATTCTGGCCACAACGGAAGTACACAAGTTACCGGCTACGGTAGTATCACGTTGCCAGCGGTTTGATTTTCATGCGATTCGTTTGCCTGACCTCATCAAACGTTTGGAGTGGCTGTGTGTGCAGGAAGGCGTGGTAGTCGAGCCCATTGTTTTGGAACGCATTGCCCGCAAAGCCCAAGGGGCTGCGCGTGATGCCGAAAGTCTATTAGGTCAGGTGTTAGCAGTAGGCGAGAAGGAGATTACCAGTGCCATGGCGGACGTCGTATTACCGCGGGTAGATATGGCTGTAGCGGTTGAGCTATTCACGCACTTAGCTAAGCAACAACCGCAAGCCTATGCCAAAGCCGTCTCCGAGGCTGTGCAATCTGGTGCACAAATGAAAGAGCTCTGGCAATTGCTCTTGGAGCTCTTCCGGCGGGGTTTATTATATAGCGTGGATCATTCCTTAACACACCTGGAAGATTTAGACGTTCACGCTAATACGCATGAACAATTATTAGCAACCTTGTCTTTACTGACGAGTCAGGATTATTTGCAGCTGTTAGATCTGTTTATCTCTGCGGGAGAACTCTACCAAAAAAGTCCAATCACTCAGTTGTTAATCGAGGTGCCTGGGTTGCAGTGGTGCACGCGTACACCGGTTGCGCCGGTGGTGGCTACTCCAGCAACAACCGTTCCTGCGCCCGCTAAACCATCTCTCAAACCGATCGCTAGTGCCGCGCCTAAATCTACTACACCCAGTGCAGCAGCAACCGTTCAGCTCGCGCCGGCCGGGCAAGGCACGCCAGACCCAGAATTATTGGCAATCGTGAAGCAACATTGGACAACGGTCATCGCTAAAACGAAAGAGGTAAATCATGCTTTGGCCATGGCATTATCCGTTGCCCATGTCGCCAATGCGTTTGCACCGAATCGAATACAGTTAGGGTTTCGTTATGATTTTCATAAAGCTAAAGTTTGCCAAATCGATTATCTGCACGCCATTACGGGAATATTGAATCAAATCTTAGGGCAGGCCGTGGTTGTTGAGTGCGTGGTGGGTGAGCAATATGATATTGATGTCTCGGTATTGAATACGTTACCTTCAGATAACATCGCTGGTGTGAATCCAGATGATGTTGGAAATGTTTGGGATTTAGCACTACAAAGTATTGGCGGCAAAGAGGTCTAGTGCAGATCACTTTACAACGCCAAACAGACACGATATATTAGGGCAGCTTAAACATAGTACCTTGGGGAGTAGCCAAGCGGTAAGGCAGAGGACTCTGAATCCTCCACGC